>CAWUVW010000020.1:0-74674 GCA_963926105.1 uncultured Luminiphilus sp.
CATCAGTGCCAAAAAAACCACGCAAGCGTGGTTTTTTTGGCACTATTTTCAAAACGCTCAGCGATTAAAATTCGTACCCAATCGTCACGCCCAATGTACGACGTGGAACGATATCAGCAAAGGCAAACGCGCCCGCATCAAAAGGACGTGCTATACGACCGCCGTCTTCGAGTACGTCAGTACCATAGACCCGCACCATCACCTGACCATTGCCTAAATCAGCAGTATAAGTTGCCGACAAATCGAGCGTCTCATAGCTATCGACTAACATCTCAGGCCGGGCGTCTGGCGCTGCCAGCGAGTATTGTGTCCAATCCGTGCGACCCCAAGCCTCATCGGTATATTTAAAATTAGCGTTCAAGACTAATTCCCCACCCATCATGTTAGTAAAGTACTCAGCACCTATCGCTGCGGTAAGTTCCGGCGCCCAGGTTACCTCAGCGATATCTGCAATATCGACACCCGCGTAATCAAACTTTTCATACTCTGAATCCAGTGTTCCCACCGCCAGTCGCAAAGTCAGATTGTTAGTAGCCCGGGCCATTGCCTCAATTTCAATACCACTGTTGGCTACTTCACCGGCGTTAAATACAAATGTACAAGTTGGACCACCACAGTCCTCAGGTACTCCGTTGTAAATAAAACTGCCATCACCCGCTGTAACTACAGCCTCCTGCTTGTCTTCATAGGTAGAATCAAAGTAGGTCAAATTCAGTGTCACGCGATCGTCCATAAGCTCAGTACGAAGTCCTAACTCGAATGATTTCACTGTCTCTGAGGCGTATGGACCCACGGTATTAGCAGTAGTACCACGCGAGTTAAAACCGCCTGATCGGAATCCCGTCGAATATGAAGCATATGCCATGCCGAAGTCTAGATTACGCTCTAAAATGATCCGATAGGTCACTTGATCATCTTCAAAGTTGAACTGGTCGCCATCAGGAAAGGCCGCTGCAGTAACAGAAAAGTCTTTCTCCTCTTCGGTGTAACGAGCGCCTACTGTCAGACCCCAGTTATCGTCGATATCCCAGATCACTTCACCATATATAGCACTCGTATCTAAGTCTTGTAGCGACTCAATGACCTGTACAGGACCGGTCGTAAAGGGGGCTTCTGAATTCATCACATAAATACCTGCGACATAATTCAGTGCGCCATCAAAATTAGATGAGATAGTCAGCTCTGTAGAAGCCTGCTCAAATTGCTGCTGGCGTAATACCGGGAAGAAGCAAGGACCAGTGGGGTTCGCCGCTGTCCCGGTACTAAATGGAAATAGCCCGCCCGGAGCGCCCCAAGAGCAGATATCCATCTCCTCCTTAGTTTCCATTTTGGATGTAATGAGCTTGATATCATGATTGCCCAATGAACCATTGAGCGTCAGGGCATAATTATTACCCTGAATCTTGCTCATGAATTTACCTGCGGAATACGTGGTAGTGAAATCCGTCGCTGCCGACAAGTCACCAGACTCTAATGCTCCACCAAAAAAGGCTAGCGCATTATATCCAAGCACACTGATATTTAGCTGATCTACCAAGCGCGTATTGTCGTTATAGTTGTCCCAAGTGAACTGCGCGCTGAAGTTGTCAGTAAAGTCATATAGAACCGACACAGTGCTACTCACTAAGTCGCGGTTATCTGGGTTCTCACCTCGAGTTATGTTATCCGTAAACGCGTCACTCGTTAACGAGCGCCCACCTATTTTGATGCCACCACGCTCTCCAAGCGGCAGATTAACCATTGCTTGGAAGTCCTCACGATTGAACTCGTCAAGGGTTGCTTGGAGCTTGACGCCAAACTCTTTAGTGGGCTTGGTGCGATTAAGAGCGATAACACCGCCGATAGTATTTCGGCCAAACAAAGTACCCTGAGGCCCCCGCAGCACTTCGACGGACTCAATATCAAATAAGTCTACGTTGGCGCCAGCGGTTGATGCTAAGAACACACCATCAATTGACACTGCCACCGTGGGCTCAAAAGTCTTTTCAAGGTCATCCAGGCCCACGCCACGAATTGATGCGCTCAGTGCTGACCCCGCAAATGGCTGCGCAATGAGTTCTACGTTGGGCGCCAACTTTTTAAGATCGACCACGCTCGTAATAATACCTCTCTGGATCTGACCAGCCGACAAGGCAGTGACTGCGACAGGAACATCTTGCAGTGACTCGCTGCGCTTTCTGGCAGTAACAACGACCTCTTCGAGCTTTAAGGTGTCGGACTGCGCAAGCGCTGGGGATACGCCTACAAAGGGTATGGTCGCCATACCAGTCGCGGCAATCAGTGCGCAATTTAGCGTGGTTTTTTTCAACATGTGTAGCTCCCTAATATTTTGTGAAATTTATATTTATAGTTATAGTTATTGATTTTAATAAAACAAACAAACCGTCCGGCTTTTTTTATCCTACCGCGGCGAGTCAACACCGTCAACCAAATATTGATATGTACGGCAATTGAGCGCATCAACTGACAAGGCCTGCAACAAAGCGGCCTCTAGGTGTTTCGTCACATGACACATACTCGACCCCTTACCCCTTTCTGATAACTCGTTAAATTTGACACCAAGCAATTGGTCCGGATATGAATATTGAACGAAGCCAAACTTGGACGAATAGTTATGTTGTTTGCTAGGGTGGCCCCTCACATCATCAGCCAATGAACTAAAGGAGCTCCACGATGAGTCAGGCAAAATCGGGCGATACCGTCCGCATTCACTACACAGGCACCCTAAGCGACGGCAGCCAATTTGATTCTTCAGCCGGGCGTGATCCCTTAGAATTTGCGGTCGGCAGCGGCATGGTTATTCCAGGTTTTGATACGGCAGTAGAGGGCATGACGGTTGGCGAGAGCAAGTCTTTTACCATTGAACCAGAAGAGGCTTACGGCGTTAAACAGGACCACTTAATTCAGGAAGTTCCCAAGAGCGCACTCCCCGAAGGTATGACACCCGAGGTCGGTATGCCTTTGCAAAGCCAAACGCCGGACGGACAGGTCATGGATCTTGAAGTCACTGCGGTTACCGACACCCACATCACTGTCGATGCAAACCATCCATTGGCTGGTAAAGCGCTGACCTTTGATATCGAATTAGTTGCGATTGCCTGATTATTGCCCGATTAACACCACCACCGGCCGTGCATCCCTAGCGGGCGGTGGCTTTTAAACCTCAAGCATGGGATATCAGTAGCTTTTAGTTCACAGGCTATATGACAAAGCCTGTTGTGTTTATCGGTGCTCTTCGCGTTCGCTAATAGACAAAACTGCTTCCAAAAACATGACAGCGGTATAACAGCTCATGGCATGGAGCGCGCTCGCAAGGGCAAAACGGACGAACGAGCGCCGATGGCAGGACAGGACTCAGGTTGCCAGTAAGGCAGCGTCGCCCTCCACAACCCGCCTTCCGCGACCCACAATGGCCTGGGGAACGACGTTTTAGCGTCGGACTGACTGATAACGAAGCAGTTGGGTTGAATCGGTTGTCATCTATTGAACTTATTGGAGCTGGTGAGAGGAATCGAACCCCCGACCGGCTGATTACAAATCAGCTGCTCTACCTACTGAGCTACACCAGCTTTATGTGACTTACATGCTCCGCTACGATACGCAAATCAGGTCGAACCGTCGGAGGGACGGCGATTCTAGACAAAGACCCTGTGCGATGCAATCCTCTTGCACCAAAGCGTTGTGATTCATAAAGATTTATTATCGCCTGGCTGTAAAAAAGCCGCTAAATTGGCGGCCCGCGTTTCAGTCATAATCCACCTAATCTATGGCCATAAATGGCTAAGGTAGGCCCAGCTAACCCACTATAGCTGGACTTCTGGCGAATAGAGCGTCCCAGCAAGCAATGTCGACACTAACTGTCGCCTCGGACCGGCCCTCTACACCATCACCACCGCTGACGGTTAAAGTAATGGCGTAAGTAACCGCCGAAGAAAAGCAGGACTCACAGTACGACCGGTATCTGAACATCCGTCGCCAAAGCGGCTACAGGCGCATTGCAATTTAATTTTATACGGCTCACTGGTCTTTACCTTCTCATTATGTAGGGCCGTTGCGCATTAGGGTGTCTCTTGTGCTCAGCATACGCCCCAAGCCAAGTATGTCACCCCAAGAAGTTCAGACCGATAACCCTAGGCTAGCCGCAGCGCCAACCATCGCCGCAGACCCTCGAACACTAAATCAGGCTGCCACTGGCCCGCAAAACCCAGTGCAACCAACCCATGCGCATCACCACCAGCCAACACTATGCGGTAATCAGGATGCTGCGCCATAACTTGCTGAACCCCACCAAAACTCGCAGCCCACACCCCGGCTGTGACACAGGCCGCTGTCGATTGCCCGGGCTTAAGGGTAGTCGGCGCTTGATCATCAAAGCGAATTCTATCGGTCTGTGATAGCAACGCCGCGGTCATCATCTGAATGCCGGGTATAATATAGCCGCCCACATGCCTACCCTGCGCATCAACTAAATCAACAGTGATCGCCGTGCCCGCATCAATCACGCACACAGGCCCTTTGCCTGGCTCAAAGGCACCCAGCATCGCCAGCCAACGGTCGACACCCATTCGTTCAGGCTCTGCATAGCTATTGTGGAGCGGTCCCGCCGCAGCGGCAGTTCGAGCAAAGGCCACAGCGGCACCCGTGATATCGCCCAGCGCCTGCGCGAGCTGCTGCTCAAAGTCAGCACCGGCGACACTGGCAATCGCCACCTGAGAAATATTGGTACCGATTACCGAAAGCGACTCCACAAAGTCCGCCAAAGACCGCTCACAGCGCGTCACCTCACCCAGCACGCCGTCACGCTCAATACACCACTTAATGGCGGTGTTACCAACATCAATCAATAAAGCGCTCACGACGATCTCATTTTACGAATCGACGCTTCGCCACCAAATACAGCCTCTAGACTCGTCGACGTCTGAATCATCAAAGCACCCTCCTCATTAATGCCTGCTGCCGTACCTTCAAGCTTCACCAGACCATCAACCACCACGTGCTGGCCGCGCAAATAATCCAGTTCGGCCCAGCGGCGGCGCCACTGTGAAAATCCGGCTTCTTCATAGCTGCGCGCCAACTTGACCAGCTCGGCAAGCAAGGCACCCGCTAATACACTGCGAGACACAGGTCGCTCGGCTGCTGATCGGATATCACTCCAAGGTTGGTCAATCCCACTCGCTGCATCAATGGGCATACCTACATTTAAACCGACCCCAATGACGGCAACCGTATCACCGGCCATATCAATCAGAATGCCACCGCATTTCTTACCCGCCAAATAGATATCATTGGGCCACTTTAACTGTACATCTAAGCCGGTACATACCTTGATGGCATCTGCCGCGGCAACACCGACCGCAAGACTCAAGCCCTGCAAGGCGCGCGCACCGCCGGGAAAATGCCAGGCCAATGATAAATAGATGTTATTAGCGAGGGGGCTCACCCAATGGCGACCTAGTCGACCACGTCCGCGATTCTGTTGCTCGGCGAAAAGTGCCGTGCCGTGAACACGGAAATCCCGTGCCCGATCAATTAATACCTGATTACTTGAATCACAGGTGAGTGCTATCTCCAGCGCGTTGATGTGGTTTATCTCTTCACCTAGCGCTGCGCGCAATACAGTCTCATCAATTAAATCCAATGACCGCTCTAACTGATAGGTATCATGAACTTTATGCACTAATAAGTTCATTGCATCAATCACAGCTAATGGCTCGGCGAGGCTGTGCCCTTCCCTCTCCAACGCCAGCTTTAATGCCGACGCCTGATGCACCTTGCCGTCCGCAAGTATTTTCAATAAGGAATATGAAGTGATCACGCACTGTACCTCTCTGCCTCTACAACCACTCATCGAAGATTGGGTGACAACCAGATATCTGATTAAATAGCGATTAGACAACAATGAGTTTACATCATGGCGATACGGAACGGTTTGAATACACGCAATGAGTAACGAGCCAAAACATATCCGAATCACTCAGCTAATCCATCGCTGGCTGCATGTCGGTGCAAAAACTTCATTCAAAAGTGGGGATAGCACCGAAAATCATTTGGCCATCTACTGTCTAAACCTCAGCAAATTTTTGGCAATGCTTCTGGCTCTTACCGCAGGCATTTTGCATGTCGGGCATCTTTGGTTAGCGCCATTGGCAGTCGACACCCTACTCGACGCTGGAGAAGGGGTGATTTTATTACTTATCGCTTTAGGGCTAATGGGCAGCGCTAGGCTAAGCTTGATCCTTGTATGCCTTTTTTGCGTCGGCAGTCTGCTTGATCTGATTGCGATATCAGCGAGTATGTCAGTGACATCGTGGGTGGAAGTGTCACTGCTATTGTTTGCGATATCAGCGTTACTACTGCAATTACTATCATCTATAGAGGATTAACTTTTGCTGGGCATCGATCCGCTTTTAATACTAATCGCGCTCATCTGCGGTATCGCCAGCCGAGCTCTCGGAGCCCCCGCATTAATCGGTTACTTGGCCGCAGGATTTGTGCTCCATGAGGCCCAGTTTGCGTCAGGTCCATTGCTGGACTCTCTCTCTGAACTGGGCATTACCTTGATGCTGTTCACAATAGGTCTAAAGTTAGAACCGAAGAAATTATTAGAGAGCCAAATTTGGGGTACCACAATCGCGCATATGCTGGCGACACAAGCGCTGGTATTTATTGTGCTCTTTGCCCTCAATAAATTGATCCCTAGCGTCGGCCTAGACCTGCCAGGCATTGCCATCGTGGCCTTCGCGCTCACCTTCTCAAGCACCGTATTTGTCATTCAAACGATGCAAGAGCGCGGCGAATCAACGTCCAGCCATGCCGGATTAGCCATTGGCATACTGATTGTGCAGGACCTGATCGCCGTGGGCTTCCTGGCAATCGCCGCCGGCAAAGTTCCGCATATCGAGGCGCTACTGCTTTTGCTCATTATTCCTCTGCGCCCATTAATTTTCTGGATGCTTAAAATCGTCGGCTATGGCGAACTGCTTACCCTGTGCGGGCTGACGCTGGCAATCGGCTCTGCACAAATATCAGATGCAGTGGGCATTAAAGGCGACTTAGGGGCGTTGATCGTTGGTGCAATACTCGCCGGACATCCCAAATCTAAAGCCATGGCCAGCAACTTAATGCAGCTGAAAGACCTCTTCCTCATTGGCTTTTTCCTATCAATTGGCCTTGCGGGCTGGCCGTCTCTGACACTTGTTGTATTAGGGGTGCTGATCGGCCTCGGTGCCATTTTCAAACCGCCGCTCTATTTTTGGCTAATGACCCGCTTTCACACCAGTCCGCGCACCGCAGTGCTCGCGGCAGGCTCACTGGGTAACCACAGCGAATTTGGCTTGATCGTTATCGCTGTGGCGGCAGCTGCGCAGTGGGTGGACTCGCAATGGACGGCGGTATTGTCTATCGGTATTGCCGTCAGTTTTGTCGTTGCCGCACCTATAAACGGGGCCACGCATCGCTTTTATCTACGTCATCGAGAACGTCTGCTCAGGTTTAGATCAGACAAATTACTAGAAAGCTACGCGCCCACCGACAACGTAGACATTATGATTTTAGGCATGGGCCGTGTAGGCACAGGCGCTTATGAATCGCTGGCGGCCCACTATGGCAAACAACTATTAGGGGTTGAAAACAGCCCGTTACGGGTAGCTGAGCATCACAATGAACAGCGTCGGGTTGTCTGCGCGGACGCATCAGACCCCGATTTCTGGCACCGAGTAGACTTGCAAGGAATACAGCTTGTTATGTTGGCACTCACTAATCACTCGGAAAATATGCTGGTCGCCCAGCTGCTGCGATCCATGGGCTATCAAGGTGCTTTAGCCGCTGTTGTACGTTATATGGAACACGCGGAAGAAATGGCAGCGCAAGGCATTTCTGCGTTCAATTTATACGGACAAGCAGGCGCGGGTTTCGCTGCGCATGCTGCAGATCTAGTGGCCAATGTGCCACAAACAATCAGCAAATGAGTGCCGATCCACAGTCCTATAGATATCGCCGGTTAGACAGTCCGCTGGGGCCCTTGATATTAATTGCACAAGGCGCGTTTTTGCGCGCAGTGTTATGGCCTACACAAGCAGCAGCCTTGCCTCTTAGTGCCAGCGAAGCAATTTACGGCGATACCCTTTTGAACGTCGCAGCCGATGAACTAACGACCTATTTCCAGGGTGCGAGTATTACATTTAGTACGCCACTCGCACCACGAGGAACCACTTTTCAGCAAGCCGTTTGGCAGCAACTGCAGCGGATACCCTATGGCGAAACGCGCAGCTACAAGGATATTGCCCAGGCAGTAGGCAGACCGTCCGCCATACGCGCGGTCGGCACAGCCATAGGCAAAAATCCAATTTCGATCGTCATCCCCTGCCATAGAGTTATTGCCAGCAATGGACAATTAGCAGGCTTTGCAGGTGGGCTGGCCGCCAAAAAAGCTCTACTTAAAACAGAGGGAAGCTGGCTTCGTATCAAGCATTAAGATCAGGAATCAAGTCATCCTTAATGCGCTCAATTTCGTCTTTAAGGCGTAACTTTTCTTTTTTTAGCCGCTGCAAAAGCAGTTGATTCAGATACGGCTGCCCCTGTAGCTCAATAATTTTTTGATCTAGCGCTCTATGGCGCAATTGTAATGTCATTAACCGCATTGCCGGTGTCAGTGTCTCATTGGCGGCATCACCACCATTACCGGACATTTGCGTCATCACCAGCGCCCTTTAAGTTTAAGGATGAAATTTAAGCCCATGATACTAATGCTGGCGCGCAATTGCCCAATAAGTTTTTCAAGGTAATTAATGCAAGGATCGGCTTGCGCGATGAAGCGCGGCGCTAATAGCGTGCTTCGCTGGTTATACCGCAGCGGCTGAGCATCCACACCCCCCTGCCGCCTCAACTAGTGCGTCTCCTGCCGCAACATCCTATTCATAGCTGGGTGAGGTACGGGGATAGACGTCGGCACAACCACTAGCCAGCAGTGAAAACTTCAATGCGCTACCCGCATTTCTGCGCTCGACACCCGATGCTACGCTTGCGAGCGCTGTCATCACACCATTAACCCGCAGCTGACTGTGCCGGCTGCTCGCCAAAATTGTCAGCGGCAAAACGCGATTTAAAGGTCGCGAACGCAAACCCGCACGAATTTCATGTGCATGACTATTGTACCGATAGCACCATGCGCCTGCGGCTGGCATACCGAGGAAAATCTCACCAGTGACGGACTTAGCCAGCAGGCCCAAAACGGGACGCCCCCTCACTCACTAAAGCAATATTTATGGTGAATTCTCTAGTCTTACCTATGAACTCATTGATCCCGTCCAGCGGATCCACAATCCATAGCACCGGCCAATTTAGACGCGCCCCTATATCCGCTTCGACCGATTCTTCAGAGAGCACAGCGATGTTGGGTGTAAGACGCAGTAAAGCCGCTGATAATAATTGATGCGATGCGTAATCAGCGATAGTGACCGGGCTATTATCCGCCTTTAGAGTCACCTCTTCACGCTGTAGATTGCTATAGTAGTGCATAATCGCGCGCTCGGCGCCACGCGTGATGGCCAGCAGCTGATCGATAAATTGATCGATATCAGTCACAGAAGTCTGACTAACAATCCGCGCTAAATGTGAGGATACTTGCGACATGGGTAAAGGGTAACATTGTCTATGGCTCTAGAGGTTGCCGAGTGTTTATCCGTCACCAATATAGACTGGCAGAGTATTGATACTGTGCTGCTAGATATGGACGGTACACTACTCGATTTACGGTTTGATAACGATTTTTGGCTTGAGGTGATCCCAACAGCCTATGCCAAACTTCAAAATATAACGCCTTCTCAAGCAAAGACGGTATTAACCCCGATGTTTCAGCATCAGCAGGGCAAGCTGAACTGGTACTGCATAGATTATTGGTCAGAAATTTTAGGCATCGACATTGCCTCACTAAAACGCCAGCGCGCGCATGGTGTGGCTTGGCGACCATGGGCCGAGCGATTCCTTCAACGCCTTCATCAGAGTCACTGCAAGGTCATTCTGGTCACCAATGCCCATCCAGAAACACTCGCTATCAAATTGGAGCGTATCGCACTCGCGCACTGGTTCGACGCGCTGATTAGCTCACATCAATTAGGTGCACCTAAGGAGTCGCAAGTTTTTTGGCAGGCGCTACAGCAGCAGCAACCGTTCAATCCCAAATCGACCCTATTCATTGATGATTCCGAAACCGTATTGGCAACTGCAGACACCTATGGCATCGCGCATTTAATTACCCTAAGACAACCCGATAGCCATGGCCCAATTCGTCACGCGACGCGCTATCCGGCGATTCATCATTTCAAAGAAATTGACCAAGGATTATCCAATGACGGTTAATACGCTGGGAGCAAGCAAATTACGGATTGATAAGTGGCTCTGGGCAGCACGTTTCTTCAAGACACGCTCGCTCGCCAAAGCCGCCGTTGAAGGCGGCAAGGTTCAGCTCGATGGGCAGCGCGTGAAAGTGTCAAAAGAAATTTCGGTGGGCGATAGACTCAGTATCCGCCAGGGCTACGATGACAAAATTGTGATCGTGAAATTACTGAGTGATCGACGTAGAGGCGCACCTCACGCACAAACACTGTATGAAGAGACCGAGACTAGCATTGCCAAACGTGAGCAAGAGTCACTAGCCCGAAAAGCCGCTGGGACGATGGCCAGACCTCTCAATAAACCCGACAAACAGCAGCGGCGGCGCCTATTGGAGCTACGCAAGCAGTTTTCGAACAGCGGGGATTAAGGGCTAAAAGGCGACAAGGTAATCAAGTTGCGGCCGGCGTTTTTACTTTCATAAAGCGCCTCATCCGCTGCAGCAATGAGTCTATCGGCATCGGTATCCATATGCGGCACGCAACTCACAACACCCTGACTTAAGGTAACCTCCGCAGCGGTCGGCGATGCGGCATGCTTAATAGCTCGCTTGGCTAAACGTTCACGTACTATTTCCCCTGTACTTTGGGCGTCGCTCGCAGTGGCCCCCGGCAATATCAACAAAAACTCTTCGCCGCCCAGACGCGCCGCCATTTCTCCAGCGCGACTCGTAACTGACATTAGTATTTCCGAAATAATTCGCAATACAGCATCGCCCGCTGGGTGACCATAGGTGTCGTTGTAGAGTTTGAAATGATCGACATCAAGCATCACTAGCGCTAACGGAATCCCTGACCGCCTCGAACGGGATAGTTCAGTTTCGAGCCCTTGATTCATGGCCCGTCGATTATGTAGACCCGTCAATTCATCGATCGTCGCTATTTGTGACAACTCCTGTCTCGCTACTTCCAGCTGCAAATTACGCTGCCGAAGGCTGTCCGACAAACTAGACAAATCCTGCGTCATCACCTCGCGTTCAAGATGTATCTGTACCATCTCACCCAATGATCGACTCATCCAATCACTGGCGATCGTCATCACAACCGCCAGTCCGGCGAGTACTCCCGCTAAGATCAAATCATAAGGTCGGTCATCAAAATGATAGGCCAACCAGGCCGCAAGCGGGACCACCATGGTAAAGAGATACACCAGATAACATTCCCGTATAACCACCGTAACCGATACTGAAATCACCGCTATCAACGTAACCACTGCTACGACTGCGTAAAACGTTTGGTCATCAATGGTTGTATCGAGCCAAATTATGGTGCCAGACCAAGCACTACCAATCAGCCCAGTCGTCACCAAGAGCTCAAGGTAGACACTAAAGCGATGCGTGTAAAAGCGACCGTCCTCCAAGGCGTAACCCATGCGCATGGAGGCCAGTAACAGCAACAACAGCATGGCACCGCCCCAAACCATTAAATATATTTCACTGACTTGAAACCAAAGCACTGCCATCAATGCGCAAACGCCAATGCAATGGACACCTACCGAGGCATAGCGGCCATTTTGTAGCTGAAGCTCTAGCTTTGCTGACAGCAAATCAGCGAAGGGTATTTTACGTTGGTAAACCATAAGAGTAACTTTAACCCAATCTAACGAGATTTGTGTTGATATAAATAAGCTAGAATTATAGTACTGCGGTCTAGATAGCGCTTTCTACGTCACTGAGCGTGCCAAATGGTGTGTTTCCACTCAATTGAATCGGGTTTGATGATTTATGCTAAGTAATAAAGTCATTATGTGGATCTCAATCGTTATTCTCTCGACACCTCTGTTGGCGCTTACTTTGCGGCTTAGCCATATTTCCATCGATAATGACGAACTGAGCTGCAACACTTTTAATGAAGCCTTTGAAGAACACGACGACATCAACAGTGTGCGACAAGGATCAGCACTGATCATCAGCCCAATACAGGGCCTTGATTGGCGGCAGGGGGCAATAATGGGTGACGATGGGACGCTACTTCGCGGCCACCATCAACTCACCCCCGCCTGGATTGGCGAATGCTTTACTCGCCTTGTTGGCCACTATCAGCCGCACCATCTACTCATCGTGCTCAATAGTGCATCATTCGAACAATCAAACGCGCGCCTATTAACAGATCTCGACTTTATTGTTCATGAGCGAGCGCGATACAAATTACCGATGACAATCTCGTTCGTCGGCGCCTTGAAAACATTGGCCGAGAAAAACAAAAGCAATGCCATTGAGTCAAATAATCAAGCCATTAAACTATGGGCAAGCGAACGACCCAATGTGAGATTCGTGGATCCAAATCCGCGCTTTGCAAATATCTATCGAGATCCAAAGCCCACTTTATTCTGGCCCGATGGACAAACACTCTCAGGTCGCGGCAAGCAGGTCTTATACTCTATCATTTCAGAAGAAATCGAAGCGACTAGCGTCGAACCGTGGCTTGATGAGTTATCATTCAATCATGATGAATGAACTGCCAACAATTTCACCCGCGACGCCACTTTTAGATCGCCTCGACATAGGTGATCTCGATCTTCAGACGCTAAAAGAAGCGGAGCTTTTAGCTATTACTGATGAGGTGCGCAGCTTCCTGTTGTACTCAGTGGCACAAACCGGGGGGCATTTCGGTGCGGGACTCGGCGTTGTTGAACTCACCGTCGCTCTCCATCATGTGCTTAATACACCCTATGATCGATTGGTGTGGGATGTCGGCCATCAAACCTACCCACACAAAATACTGACGAGAAGACGCGCGCTGTTACACACCATAAGACAGCGAGGTGGCCTGTCTGGCTTTCCCAAACGCAGCGAGAGTGAATACGACACTTTTGGTGTTGGCCACTCCTCAACTAGTATTTCAGCTGCTGCAGGCATGGCATTAGCAGCTTCAACGCAAGGTATCAAACGCAAAATCGTGGCCATTATTGGCGACGGTGCCATCACAAGCGGAATGGCTTTTGAGGCGCTGGCACATGCAGGCCATGTACGACCCAACATGCTGGTCATCCTCAACGATAATCAGATGTCTATCGGCCACAACACCGGCGGCTTGGCGACCTATTTCGCTAAACTTTGGGCTAGTCGTGCCTATATTTTGTTCCGCGAGCGGTCCAAACGGTTGTTGGAGAAAATGCCTTCGGCATGGGATTTCGCCAAACGCACTGAAGAGCACATGAAGGGCATGGTGGCGCCTAGTACGCTATTTGAGGAATTGGGCTTTAACTATATCGGCCCCATAGATGGTCATGACTTGCCGCTTTTAGTGCAAGCATTACGCAATATGACCGAGCTCGATGGCCCCCAGTTTTTGCATATCACCACCGTCAAAGGCAAGGGATTCGCGCCAGCCGAAGCTGATCCTGTGGGATATCACGCACTGAACAAACTCGAGAAAAAATCCATCGTTGCGAGCACGCCCAAGCCACCCAAATACCAAGACGTTTTTGGACAGTGGCTATGCGATGAGGCCGCCATAGATCCCCTGCTTATTGGCATTACGCCCGCCATGTGTGAGGGGTCGGGTATGGTCAAATTTGCTGCGCAATACGCCGACAGATACTACGACGTCGCAATCGCCGAGCAACACGCCGTGACATTAGCCGCGGGGATGGCTTGTGACGGCTTAAAGCCCGTAGTCGCAATTTATTCCACTTTCTTACAGCGCGCCTATGACCAGCTCATCCATGATGTTGCCCTGCAGAATCTTGATGTTACCTTTGCTATTGATCGTGCGGGCTTAGTGGGTCAGGACGGCGCAACCCACCATGGCGTCTTTGATCACAGCTATCTGCGTTGTATTCCCAATATGATTATTGCCGCCCCGTCTGATGAAAATGAATGTCGGCAATTGCTGCACACAGCCTATAGCTACAGGGGCCCCGCCGCTGTGCGTTACCCCCGCGGCGAAGGTATTGGGACACCCATTGAACCGTCGATGCAGCGTTTTGAGATAGGAAAATCTAGACTGGTCCGCAAGGGACACTCAGTCGCCATCTTAAACTTCGGTGTTTTATTACCTGAGGCGCTGAGTGCAGCAGAGGCGCTAGATGCGACTGTCATCGATATGCGCTGGGTGAAGCCACTAGATCGTCAGGCGATCCTCGCTGCAGCAGCGAACCATCAAAAACTCATTACTGTTGAAGAAAATAGTACCGCCGGCGGCGCCGGCAGTGGCGTTGCTGAATTACTTGCCAGCGAAGGCATCAACACCCCCGTTCGCCATATAGGCATCAGTGATCAATTTATTGATCATGCGAGCCAGCAGGAGAACCGTGCAGCCGCAGGGCTAACGGCAGAGCAAATCGTCTATATCGCCAACGGTAAATCGCCCATACCACAGTGCGACGAGCCCCTGTTAACTGCAGAAGTTGATCCACAGAATGCCGCATTGCTACAGCGGCTCAACGTAAATATAAGCGATGCCAGCCGCAGTAAAATGGAGCAGTAAGTCATGGCCAAACCTCCCAAAAAAACAGCCGACACCCCTCCGTTACATGAGCAAATGACACAGCTCGGCGCACTCTTAGAACGGCTCGAAGATCCTGAAGTCCCGCTGGAAGATGCACTGACGCTTTATGAGCAAGGCATGCAGCTCGTGGAGCGCGCCCAGCAGACGCTTGATGCCGCTGAGCAGCGCGTCACAATGATCACCCCCGAGGGCAAGGTGCAGACCGATTAAACATGGCACTTGATCAGGATCGGATATTCAGCGCAGACCCTACACTCAATCGCGCAATCAACTATGCTTTGTCAAACCCAGGCAAAAGGTTGCGTGCACGGCTTACCCAGGCTGCAGCGTATGCGGTTGCCGGCGAAGCGGTAGCCGGCGCTATTGATATAGGTGAAGCTGTTGAGTTAATACACACCTACTCACTCATTCACGATGACCTACCCGCCATGGATGACGATGATTTTCGCCGTGGCAAGCCGACACTCCACCGCGAATTCAACGATGCCACTGCCATTTTAGTGGGCGATGGACTACAGGCACTGGCATTTGAGCAGGTCACAGACTGTACTTCGCTAACTGCTGAGCAGCGACTTGCTCTGGTATCGTTGCTCAGTCGCGCCGCTGGCTTCGCCGGTATGGTGGGTGGTCAGGCGATGGATATGGCCGGCGAACAACAAACATTCGAAATTGCACAGCTGCGCGAACTACATTTATTGAAAACGGGTGCACTGATTATTGCTGCATTAGAAGCGGGGGGAATATGTGCCGGCGCCACAGTCGCGCAAATGCTATCCCTGCGGGCTTTTGGGGAGGCCATCGGATTAGCCTTTCAAGTCACTGATGACATTTTAGATGTCACGCAAAGTAGCACCACGCTGGGCAAGACAGCCGGCAAAGATATCACTGCTGCTAAGTCAACCTATGTCGCTTGCCTTGGGCTTGCAGGCGCGCAAAATGAAGCGAATCGACTGCTCCAAGTCGCTACTGAGGCGCTGAGTGGATTTGGCGAGCACGGGAATGAACTTTCTGTATTAGCGGTCGCCATTGTTCATCGCAAACGCTAGATATTCACCACTCGCGGGTCATTAACAACACACCATTACGCTCGCCAACACGCAATGTATAGCGCTGGCCATCGATCATCAGCACCGCTCGCCCGGGGAATAATGCCTCTACAAATAATTCGGCGGCCGCTGCCGGCCTACAAAAACCTAATGTGCCAACCAAGAAAGCCCAGAAGAAACCCCGAAACCCCCTACTGATCACTGACTTAAAATCACAGATGCTACGACGACAGCTGCCGCCATGAAACCGGCGAGTACGTCGTCGAGCATCACCCCCCAGGCGTTCTTCCAATGGCTATCAAAATAACTGACGGGCCAGGGTTTCAATATGTCATAGGCTCGAAAGACAGCGAACCCGGCTATTACGAACACATAGGCAGATACCCAGCCAGCGAGCAACCAATAAGGCAGCAATATAGCCAGTGCGACTCCGACCACCTCGTCGACCACAATGGCGCCATGATCAGGTTCATGCATGCGCAGACCTAAGACTCGGCCTGTCGCAGCACCCAAGAAAAACAAAGCTATGCAGAGCAACAATGCCAGTGGCATCGATAACTGCATCAATAGCCATACAAAAGGTAAAGCAGCGAGACTACCAAAAGTACCAGATGCAACGGGTGCTAAGCCCGATCCAAACCATGTTGCAATAAGCAGCGTGGGGGAAAATACAACCTCGCGGGTCGTGAGTGGATCAGTGGAAGTGGGCATAACCTAAATGGTCTCCAGCAATAGACTTAGCCGCAGGATGTTCGCAATGTACGCCATCACCTAGGCGCACTTCTCCGATCAAGGTACAGGCGGAAGGCACGGCAGCGGCAGCCGGCAAGGTGAACAATAACTCATAATCATCGCCGCCAGTTAATGCCCATCGGAGTGCGAGCTCACGATCTGGACAGTTGATTAAAGCCGATGACAGCGGAATTTTATCGGCATCGATATAAATCGCCACACCGCTTGCATCAGCAATATGGCGTGCATCGGCGAGCAAACCATCTGAGATATCGATGCAGGCCGACGCATGACCCCGTAATTGCAGCGCTAAATCAAAGCGGGGTGTAGGTCTATTAAAGCGTGATGCCAGCCAATCCTGGTCTTCGAAGTCGGGCAGCCAAACACCCGCCAGCTCGCCTTGCAGCATAGCCAAGCCAGCAGCCGCATCCCCAAGCGTATTGCTCACCCAAACATTATCACCCACCTTTGCGCCGGTGCGGAGCAGCGCTTGTCCCTGGGGCACGCTACCCATAACGGTAACAGATATTGTGAGCGGACCCTGTGTGGTATCACCGCCGACTAGAGGCAGACCGGTGCCTGCTACAGCTGCCGCTAATCCCTGGGAAAATCCATGCAACCAGAGTTCATCGGCCTCAGGCAGGCTAATAGCTAGCGTCATAGCTAGCGGCTCTGCCGCCATGGCAGCCAGATCACTTGCGGCAGTGGCGACAGCCCGATAGGCAATGTCTTCAGGCAGTGTTTCAATCGGAAAATGAACGCCCTCAACCAGCGTATCGGTTGAAACAACCATCTGATATCCAGCGGGAATATCGAGTACTGCGGCATCATCGCCAACCCCAAGAGCCACACCTTTTCCGGCACCAAAACCGGAAAACCAGCGATAGATCACCTCAAATTCTCGCGCCGCCATTAGCGCTCCGCAGTAGTCTCGAGTTGGCGCAAACTGCGAGCAACCTTGTCGAGCACACCGTTGATATAGCGATAGCTATCGGTAGCGCCAAACTTCTTTGCCAGCGCGACAGCCTCATTGATCACTACCTTATAAGGCACATCAATCCGATCGCGCAGCTCAAAGGTGCCCATCCGCAGTAAGTTTCGCTCAACGGGATCTAGGTCTTTGAGTGACCGATCTAGCGCGTCTACAAATAGGGTTTCAAGAGACCCTGAGTTTTGCGCTGTACCGAACAGCAGATCGTGAAAATAATCACCATCCACATGAGTGAAATCGTTATCTACCCTGAACTCAGCTTCGATCTCTACCAGCTCAGCGCGGCTCATAGTCCACTGATAAAGCGCTTGAAGCGCATAATGTCTCGCTCGGCGTCGCTGTGCAGCGAGCGGATTCACATTGCTCATGAGCTGCTTAGCGCACCCAGTAAATTGACCATCTCTAAGGCAGTGGTCGCCGCCTCGGCACCCTTGTTACCCGCCTTTGTACCCGAGCGTTCGATCGCTTGTTCAATAGAGTCCACGGTCAAAACACCGAATGCGATAGGCTTACCGGTATCCATACTGACTTGGGCGACACCTTTGGTGCATTCGCCGGCGACATATTCAAAATGCGGCGTGCCACCGCGAATCACAGCACCAAGCGCAATGATCGCGTCGCAGTCCTCGCGCGCAGCCGCATGACGACATGCCAACGGTATTTCAAATGCCCCCGGCACACGCACAATATGCATCTGCTCATCTTTTATCCCGTGACGGCGCAAAGTGTCTACAGCACCTTCAAGTAAGTGCTCAACCACGAAACTGTTCCAGCGCGTTAAGATAATGATGTACTTACCCTGATTGGCAGTCAGTGTGCCCTCGGTTGTCTTAATCCCCTGAGTGGTCATGCTTTTCTCCAATATCGACTTTAATTTTTTTCGGGCGACACAAAGTCTACGACTTCGAGCCCAAATCCAGATAGCGCATTGTACTTGACTGGCGGGCCGAGTAGGTTGATCTGTCCGACACCTAAATCATGCAGAATTTGTGCGCCCAGACCGATCGACGCATAGCCATAAGTATTACTGCTAGCTTCCATAGCAGTATTGCCTAACAGGCGATCAACCGACGCCAATATATCGTCGCTAGTTTCAGGTTTGTGGATCAATACCAATACGCCGCGTTCAGCTCCAGCAATAGCCTTTAAACTATCGTCAAAACGCCACGATTGATGGCCATTCAATTCCGTTCCAACAAGGTCACGCAAAATCGACGTGATATGAACGCGCACTAATGTCGGTGCATCGGGGCGGATATCGCCGCGACTCAATGCCAGATGTAGCTGTTTTTGAGTCGCTTCATGATACACGGTCAGCTGCAGAGGCCCGTGTGCGGTAGCGACCTGACCTTCCCGTAAGCGTGTCACTGTGTGTTCGTTAGCCAATCGAAAATGTACAAGATCAGACACTCGACCCACGGGCAGTTCATGCGCCGCAGCAAAGGCTAACACTTCGTCATCTCGAGCTAAATCGCCCGCTGTATTTAATACATCGGTAAAGACCGCAGCAGGTAACAGACCCGCCAGACGCACAAGGTCAGTTGTGGCCTCGGCACGATCAGCACGCATCAGGACGCCACCCTCCGCAGCTGCAACTGGGAAAATATGGCCCGGCTGCACTAAATCGCTCGGCTTAGCATCAGGCAGTACTGCAGCGCGCACCGTGCGCGCGCGATCCGCCGCGGAAATGCCTGTATCGATACCCACAGCGGCTTCAATAGATAAGGTAAATGACGCGGCATCAGCCGTACTACCTTCGACCATCATCGGCAACGCCAGCTGCTCACAACGTGCTTTAGTGATGCCTAAACATACTAAACCTCGCGCTTTTCGCGCCATAAATGTAATGTGCTCGGCCTCACACAGCTCTGCGGCCATCGCCACGACTCCCGTAGCACTGCCTGCACTGTTGTCGATCATCAGTAAAACCATATGCCCGTGACGTAACGCGCTGACGAGCTGCGCTGGGGCTGCGATAAGTGGCTGTTCAGTCATTGTTACGCTAATCCTTGAGATAGCCGGCGCCGCGCAAACTTGCGAGACTAATGGCATTGGCGCTATCCGCCGCTTTTTCGCCCAACAATAGACGCTCGAGATATCTTGCAATCACATCGACCTCGAGATTGACCTTGCTGCCAACAACGTATTCACCGAATACCGTTTCTTGCAGGGTCTGAGGAATAATATTGAGATCAAAGTGCACGCCATCAACCGCATTAACAGTAAGGCTTGTGCCATCTACGCAAATGCTACCCTTATGAGCAACGTACTTTGCTAAAGTCGCCGGCGCAGCGATTACATAGCGCCAGGAACGCCCGTCCTGTGACATTTGTACGACTTCACCCAGACCATCGACGTGTCCACTGACAATGTGGCCACCCAAGCGAGAACTGGGGGTCAGCGACTTTTCCAAATTCACCGAATCGTCGCGTTTTTTCTGGCCCAAACTGGTGAAGTTAAGTGTCTCGAGGGATACATCAGCCCAATACCCATCGCCAGGCAGGTCGGTAACCGTTAAACAGACACCGTTGGTGCAAATACTGTCGCCCAACTGCACATCTGAGAGATCGAGTTTGCCGGTATGGATACGCAAACGCATATCACCCCCTTTGCTCTCGATCGCGGCGATCTTACCAACGGCCTCAATTATTCCTGTAAACACACTCGCTCCATCAATACATCGGTACAGCAGTGATACGCAAGTCGTCACCAATCCGACTGACATCTACAAAAGATAGCTGCACCGCCTCCGCAAGCTGACCGATCTCCATCGTCACCATTGGTCGTGCATCAGCTCCCAATAATTTGGGCGCCTGATAGCACACCAGCTCATCGACCAGCTCTTCTGCCAATAATGCCGCTGCCAGTGTTGGTCCAGCCTCAACCAATATTTCGTTGGCGCCTCGAACTCCTAGCGCAACCATCAAGGCCGACAAATCAACCCGCTGATGGCCGCCATCATTAACTGTTCCCGGCAACGATACTACCTCTAGATGCGGCTTGCTTTGCGTAATTAGTGCCTCCGCTCGAGGTGAATCTAGTGGCTCAGCTATCGCAACCAACGTTTGCGCACCCTCGGCGCATATTTTTGCATCGATCGGTGTGCGGCAACGGCTATCGATCACCACTCGTAAAGGCTGCCGATACACGGCACGCTGCAACGCATCTCCCGTCATAGCCAGCTGCTCGGCGCGCACTGTCAGCGCGCAATCATCCGCTAAAACCGTACCTATACCCGTGATGATCACAGTGCTTTGGGCGCGAAGCGCTTGTACGTCTTGCCGCGCCGCAGTACTCGTAATCCACTGGCTCTCGCCCGACGCCATAGCCGTTCGGCCATCTAGAGAGCTGGCGATCTTTAGGCGTACGCGTCCCCAGCCTCGACGCATACGCAATAGAAACCCAGCGAGCTCAGCTTCAGCTTGGGCTTCGCCCACACCGACATCAACCGCAATACCTGCACTACTGAGGCGGGCGACACCGCGACCATTCACTTGTGGATTGGGATCCAAAATGGCGATCACAACCCGCTTGACACCAGCATTGATCAACGCATCAGTACACGCCCCCGTGCGACCTGTGTGCGCACAGGGCTCTAGCGTCACATACGCCGTAGCGCCGCGTGCATCACCCGCTATTTGCAGTGCGACAATTTCAGCGTGGTCAGAACCCGCTGGCTGAGTAAACCCCTCACCAATAACATTGCCATCGCGCACCAAGACACAACCCACGTGCGGATTAGGGCTCGCCCAGCAACGCGCCGATTGAGCGAGCGCTAAAGCGCGCCCCATCATGGCGTCATCAAACTGGGTGTCCATACTCATATGCGCTCGATTGGTTCGGCCTCAAGACGCTCAATGGCATCGCGAAACTCGGATAGATCTTGGAAACTACGATAAACCGATGCAAAGCGCACATAGGCAACCTGATCTAGCTGCTTTAGCGCGTCCATCACCAACTCTCCCATCACCAGAGATTTAATCTCGCGCTCGCCGGTCGCCCGCAAACGATGTTTGATATGACTGATTTGCGCCTCAACTTCTTCGACTGATACCGGGCGTTTTTCCAGAGCGCGCAAAAACCCACCGCGTAATTTTTCTTCATCAAAGGGCTCGCGATTCCCGTTAGCCTTAATCACGCGAGGCATCACCAACTCAGCGAGCTCATAAGTCGTAAAGCGCTCTTTGCAACTTAAGCATTCACGGCGACGACGCACCTGTCCACCCTCTGCAACAAGGCGAGAGTCGATCACTTTGGTTTCTATATCGTTACAGAACGGACAATGCATAGTGCTTGAGCCTTTGCGTTTGCGCTAACCGTTATTTAGCATAGACAGGAAAACGTGCGCATACATCCAGCACTTTTGCTTTCACCTGTTCAATCATAGGCTCGGCATCACCCGCCTCTAAGGCCGCTAACACATCACACATCCAATGGGTCAAATCGACGGTTTCAACAATGCCAAAACCACGTGTGGTGATGGCGGGTGTGCCCAAGCGAAGGCCAGAGGTTACAAAGGGTGAGCGGGGGTCATTAGGCACCGCATTTTTATTCACTGTGATATTGGCATGGCCCAATACTGCATCAGCGTCCTTACCGGTGTATTCCTTGCCAATCAGGTCGAGCAGCATCAGATGATTATCAGTGCCGCCGGACACAATTTTATGCCCCCGTTCGATAAACGTCGCCGCCATCGCCTGTGCATTGGCAATGACTTGCTTCTGATATTCGACGAACTCAGGTTCCATGGCCTCCTTAAAGGCAACCGCTTTACCTGCGATGGCGTGCATCAACGGGCCGCCCTGCGCACCGGGAAAAATAGCTGAATTGAGCTTTTTGAAAAGCGCTTCATCGCCGCGCGCTAAAATTATGCCGCTGCGTGGACCGCGCAGCGTTTTGTGGGTTGTAGAGGTCACCACATCGGCAAAAGGCATCGGATTCGGGTACACCCCCGCAGCTACCAAGCCAGCGATGTGTGCCATATCAATCAGCAAATAGGCACCGACCGAGTCCGCTATTTCACGGAACTTACTCCAATCCATGGTGCGGCTATATGCCGAAAAACCGCCGATAAGCAATTTAGGCTTATGGGCCAGCGCAAGCGCCGCAACTTCGTCATAGTTGATCAAACCGGTGTCATGATTAATGCCGTATTGAACCGCGTTATAAAACTTGCCTGAAAAGTTAACACTTGCCCCATGGGTCAAATGACCGCCGTCGGCAAGGCTCATCCCCATGACGGTATCTCCGGGTTGTAATAACGCATGGAAAACCGCCAGATTCGCCGAGGAGCCCGAGTGGGGCTGCACATTTGCGTAATCGGCGCCAAAGAGTGCCTTCGCGCGATCAATGGCCAACTGCTCAGCCACATCAACATATTCGCAACCGCCGTAATAGCGCTTACCGGGATAGCCCTCGGCATATTTGTTGGTCAGCACTGATCCTTGCGCTTCCATCACGCGCGGACTGGCGTAATTTTCTGAGGCAATTAATTCAATATGCTCTTCTTGACGACGCGTTTCGGCACTCATTGAGGCCCAGAGTTCCGCATCAAAGCTTTCGATGGTCTGGCTTTCGCGGAGGAGATACTGCGAAACATAAGAGGCGGCTTGATTCATGACGACATTCCTTGGGGTGAAGCTGCAAGAATTCCCAGCGCGGCAGGAAGGCAATAGGCACACTGGATGGCGAACAATTTAAGGTCTTCATTTTAACTGATTGTGCGGCAACAGGTAAGCTTCTATAACCATTGCACCGTAAATCTGTCACATTCCCGCAATATCATGACTGAGCATAGAAATTATTCGGAAAACTCCGTCTCAATGCATATTTTTACAGCACCTAATAGGGGTTTAATCCGGACTGCGGCTGGTCCTCGCGCCGGCCAGCTCGTTAACTGTCTAGATTTCAAGGGTCGAAACCCGTATAACCCCGCAGAGCTAGTATATTTCGGTATCGATTCATGTGTAATAAGTAGCCGCTTACGAGTAAAGACATCGAGATGCAGAAAATAGACGAATCGCAATTGTGTCATATAGGCTGGAGAGAATGGCTAGGCCTACCCCTGCTGGGTATTAGTGCGATCAAAGCCAAAGTCGATACGGGCGCACGCACGAGTGCGCTGCACGCATTTTACACCGAGCGATTTGAGCGCGACGGCATACCCTGGGTACGATTTAGCGTGCATCCGGAGCAGGGCAACAGCCAACAGGAAATTCATTGCGAGGCGCCTATTTACGATGAGCGTATGGTCACCGACTCGGGTGGACATCGAGAACTGCGGCCTGTTATTCGCACACAACTGAGTTTTGACGGCGCGTTACGCATTATTGAACTCACACTCACCGACCGTGACAGCATGCGCTTTCGAATGCTGCTCGGAAGAACCGCAATGCGGCAAGGATTTCTTGTGTCTCCCGGGAAATCCTTTATGCTCGGCGGCACTCGTGACCTACCCCCGGATATACCATGAAAATTGCCATACTCTCGCGCAACCCCCGTCTCTACAGCACATCACGTCTTCGAGAAGAGGCTGATAAAGCAGGCCATGACTGTCGCGTCATTGATACACTAAAGTGCTACATGGATATCACATCTTCGCATCCGGCGGTTTGGTATCTCGGTGAAAAGCTAGAGAAGCCCGACGCGGTCATCCCGCGTATTGGCGCCTCAATAACCAACTATGGTACTGCGGTCATTCGCCAATTTGAAATGATGGATACGTACTCTCTGGTCGGCTCAATTCCACTGGGTCGCTCGCGATCGAAACTCCGCGCACTCCAGCTGTTATCACGCAAAGGCCTAGGCATGCCGGTGACGGGCTTCGCTCATGACGTACACAACACTCGAGAGCTGATCAAGCTTGTCGGTGGCGCGCCGCTGGTGGTCAAGTTACTTGAAGGCACCCAAGGCCGCGGCGTGGTACTCGCTGAAACTATCAAAGCTGCCGAGTCGGTGATCGACGCCTTTATCGAACTCAAAGCCGACTTTTTGGTGCAAGAGTTTATCAAAGAAGCTGGCGGTAGCGATGTCCGCTGCTTCGTCATCGGTCGTCGTGTCGTCGCCGCTATGGAACGTAAATCTGCACCGGGAGAGTTCCGCTCTAACTTGCACCGAGGCGGCACCGCTACGCAAACCAAACTCACTCCAGAAGAGCGCCGCACTGCAATCAAGGCAGCACAAACGATGGGGCTCAACGTGTGTGGCGTCGACTTGCTGCGCTCAGAGCGCGGCCCACTTGTCATGGAGGTAAACTCATCTCCGGGCTTACACGGTATTGAAGAATCCACCGGCATTAACGTAGCGCGCAAAATTATTAACTTTGTCACCGAGAATGCAGAGCCCGGCAAAGCGCACGGCCATCAAAAAGGTTAATGGCCGCTTGTGAATACCGCCGCGCGAAAAGCTTATCGAGAACCCCTTAATATAGGTGGCGTCGATGTATTGCCCGGAGAAGTGCGCACGGTCGACATCGCCGTTGCGCCGACATTCTCCAATGACGACCTCTCGATTAGTATTGAAGTGGTTCGCGGCGCCAAACCAGGCCCTACTTTATTTGTCTGCGCCGCGATTCATGGCGATGAAATCAATGGTATTGAGATAATCAGGCGAGTACTCAAAAGTATTTCACCCAAGCGTCTTACAGGTACGCTATTGGCCATTCCGATCGTCAATATCTATGGCTTTAATAACCACACGCGCTATTTACCCGATGGCCGAGATCTCAATCGATCATTTCCAGGCTCATCGAGTGGCTCTTTAACAGGCCGACTTGCCGATACTTTTCTACAGGAAGTCGTCACCAAATGTACCCACGGTATCGACTTGCATACGGGGGGAAGACATCGGTCGAATTTCCCGCAAATTCGCGCGCAACTTGATGACGAAGTCGTCAATGCGATGACAGTAGCGTTTGGTGCGCCACTGGTCATTGACTCAAAGGAGCGCGACGGTTCTCTGCGTCAAACAGCAACGGCAATGGGTGTGCCCGTTATTCTCTATGAGAGCTGTGAGGCGTTGCGCTTTGATGAAGTCTATATTCGTGCAGGCGTCAAAGGCGTGCTGAGCGTGATGCGTCATCTGGGAATGTTGCGTAAGGGTCGAAGCAAAACCAACGCCTCGAAATCGATCGTCAGCCAAACCACCCAATGGGTTCGCGCACCCGCATCAGGTATTCACCGCGTACTAGTGGCGCTTGGCGAGCGCGTCACTAAGGGCCAGACCGTCGGTGTGGTGGCAGATCCGCTCGGCAAAGATGAAGTTGAAGTTTATGCGCCGTTTTCTGGATTGGTGATTGGTCGCTCGAATCTACCCTTGGTCTATGAAGGCGATGCGCTGTTCCATATTGCCAAGGTGCATGCGCTGAACAAATTTGAGTACGAGGACTACCACGAAGGGCTATTACCCTCGGACTATACGCACAACGAAGACGATCCCAGCACCGCCCCAATCGCGGGGTGAGCCGGAGTTTCGAGCAGCATCGCTGCGAGCGAGCGAACGACCAGCCATGAGTGGCAGGGCTGGATCCAAGGCCCATGAATGGGACCTAGTAGCAGATCCACATCCAATAATTAGCCCCGAGGATCACAGCTAATCTGGGTTTCGGGCAGGGCTTCTACGAATAGCCAAAAACCACCAACCATAGATGTCCAACCCCCGCCTCTGTTATCCTGCCCAATCCTCAAGAACAGGATTAACCTCACCATGGCGCAGTACGTATACACCATGAATCGGGTCGGCAAAATTGTCCCGCCGAAACGTGAAATTCTCAAAGATATTTCACTGTCATTCTTTCCCGGCGCGAAAATCGGTGTACTCGGACTCAACGGTTCGGGCAAATCGACCTTACTGCGTATCATGGCCGGTATCGACACCGACATCCAAGGTGAAGCGCGACCACAAGCGGGTATCAAAATCGGCTATCTACCCCAAGAACCACAACTCAACAGCGAAAAAGATGTTCGCGGCAATGTGGAAGAAGGTGTGCAAGAAGCCATTGATGCACTGAGCGGCCTGGACAAGATCTATGCCGCCTACGCAGAACCTGAGGCGGACTTCGATGCCCTCGCCAAGGAGCAGGCGAGGCTTGAGGATGTGATCCAAGCCGCCGACGCACACAACTTAGACACCAAGCTCGAGATTGCAGCCAATGCACTGCGGCTTCCGCCCTGGGAAGCCAGTGTAGACACCCTGTCAGGTGGTGAACGTCGAAGGGTCGCGCTTTGCCGGCTGCTACTGTCCGAGCCTGATATGCTCCTACTCGATGAGCCCACCAACCACTTAGATGCAGAGTCGGTGGGCTGGCTCGAGAAATTCCTGGAAGACTTTCCAGGCACTGTGGTCGCCATCACCCACGACCGCTACTTCTTAGACAATGCCGCTGGTTGGATTTTAGAGCTTGACCGTGGTCGCGGTATTCCTTACGAAGGGAACTATTCCACATGGCTTGAGGCAAAAGAGGCGCGTTTAAAGCAAGAGGCGCGGCAAGAGGCTACCCACCAAAAATCAATAAAAGCGGAATTAGAATGGGTGCGCAGTAACCCAAAGGGCCGCCAAGCTAAAAGTAAAGCCCGCTTGGCGCGTTTTGATGAACTGCAATCACAAGAATTCCAAACTCGTAACGAAACCAATGAAATCTATATTCCACCAGGCCAGCGGCTTGGTGATAAGGTCATTGAAGTCAAAGGCCTGCGTAAGACCTTTGGTGATCGACTGTTGTTTGATGCCGTGAGCTTTACGGTACCCAAAGGCTCGATCGTGGGCATCATCGGCGCCAACGGTATGGGAAAGTCGACGTTATTTAAAATCTTAATGGGCGTTGAGCAGCCCGATGGAGGCGACGTTGTCGTCGGTGAGACGGTACAGCTTGGCTATGTTGATCAATCTCGCGACGATCTCGATGGCAGTAAAACGGTTTGGGAAGAAATTTCAGATGGCTTAGATATTATTCGGATCGGCAGCTATGAGGTCCCGTCACGATCGTACTGTGGTCGCTTCAACTTCAAAGGGTCTGATCAACAAAAATTTGTTAAAGACCTGTCCGGGGGCGAGCGTAACCGACTGCATCTCGCCAAGCTGCTCAAGCAGGGCGCCAACGTGCTGTTGCTCGACGAACCGACCAACGATCTCGATGTGGAAACACTCCGTGCATTGGAGGAAGCCATACTCGCTTTCCCCGGATCAGCCATGGTGATTTCACACGATCGCTGGTTCTTAGACCGCGTTGCGACGCATATCTTGGCCTTCGAAGATAACGGCGATGTGATTTTTCAGGAGGGCAATTTCTCTCAGTATGAAGAAGATCGGCACAAGCGTTTGGGCAAAGCCGCAGAGGTACCCAGCCGCTTAAAGTATCGCAAACTCATGTAACACCGATGAGCGCAACCCTGACTAGGCGCTTGGCGTTGCGTTCATTTTTAGACTTGTATGGGTCTGCTACACCATGTTATCGATACGATCCCAACTCGATATCCAGGGCAAAGAAAGACGATGCCATAGCGCTACCGAAACCCAGCCGACCGGGTCGAAACCTTAAGTCAGCCTGTATCAGCTGCCTTAATAAAGCCGGCGATAATTACCCCTTTGACGGCGTTAATAACATGCGGGCGAAAGCCCGTGGCGTAGGATTCAGCTGAGCGCCGCTAGCGCTTCATCCAGGCGCGATACCGCAGTTACTTCTAAGCCGGGAACAGGCTTTTTAGGTGCATTACCTTTTGGAACAATTGCGCGCCTAAATCCGTGCTTTGCCGCTTCAGCGATCCGTTCTTGGCCACTGGGGACCGGCCTAATTTCTCCCGACAAACCCACTTCACCAAAAACAACCAAATCCTTTGGCAGCGCCCGATTTCGTAGACTAGAGACAATCGCCAGTAACAGAGCGAGGTCCGCGCTGGTTTCCAGCACCCGCACACCGCCGACGACGTTAGCAAAAACATCCTGATCCCCCACCTGAATGCCTCCATGGCGATGTAACACCGCCAATAACATGGCCAAACGATTGGTTTCAAAACCGACCGCCACGCGGCGCGGGTTACCGAGTGAACTGTCGTCAACTAGCGCTTGGATCTCTACGAGTAAGGGCCGTGTCCCCTCCCAAACCACCATAACCGTCGTCCCTGGCGCTGGGTGTTCAGCGCGATCTAGGAAAATCGCAGAGGGATTTTTCACCTCACGCATACCCGTATCGGTCATCGCGAAAATTCCCACCTCATTGACCGCGCCGAAACGATTTTTCTGTCCTCTTAGCGTGCGGTAGCGAGAATCCTCTTCTCCCTCAAGCAATATGGAGCAGTCGATCATATGCTCCAGCACCTTAGGTCCAGCCAGACTGCCATCTTTCGTCACATGTCCCACTAAGATAAGTACAGTGCCACTCTGTTTAGCAAAGCGTGTCAGCTGTGCCGCACAATCACGCACCTGCGACACGCTGCCCGCAGCAGAGGCAATCGCGTTGCTGTGTACCACTTGGATCGAGTCAACAACCATCAGCTCAGGTTTATGCATCTCCGCTGATACCAAAATTTGGTCGAGATCGGTTTCGGCCATGAGCTTTAGACCGTCGGTAGGCAAACCCAGACGGGAGGCGCGCATAGCTACTTGTTGCGGTGACTCTTCTCCGGTGACGTACAGCGCTGAACGCGTACGCGCCATTTCACATAATATCTGTAGCAGCAGCGTACTTTTTCCTGCACCGGGGTGACCACCGATGAGAATTGCCGACCCGGGCACAAAGCCACCACCAAGCACGCGGTCGAGCTCACCAATACCGCTAGAAAAGCGCGGCAAGTCAACAAGATCAATATCCTTTAGCAGTCGCACATCAGCTGTAGCACCGGAAAAACCGCCATGTCCACCCACTTTTACCGCACTGGACTTAGTGACCGGCGACAGACGTATCTCGGTCAACGTGTTCCACGCATTACATTCATGACATTGCCCTTGCCATTTAGGGTAATCAGCGCCACAGTCGTTACAGACAAAGGCAGATTTGGCCTTGGCCATAGTTAATTGCTCCATCGTGAAAATTCAGGGGCTCGCGGTACTACAACCGTGAGCCTAAGCCCGCTATCCTAACAGACCCATCAACCGAGCCCCCATCCAATGTCATCAAGTTCACTCATCCCAGATCGCCAACTGACGTTCTCGCCAGATCTAGCTGCGACGATTGGGCTTGAAGAGGCTATTTTATTACAGGGTCTGGGAAATCGGCTACCGCGCGATCAAGGGCAGTGGCACTCTTTAGTCATAACCGCCTTAGCGCGAGAATATCCTTTTTGGCAGGACGCTCACATTAGAACGCTGCTACAACGGCTGGCTGAATTAGGCATTATTGCACTGCTGCCGGGAGAAGATGGCAACAGCGTGCGTATAGGAATGGGCGGGGATACAACCATCATCCCCCAACAACCGGTTCAGGCGGCGATGCAAAATAAGTCAAGTTCAGCGTCACCGTCGCTTCAAAAAAGTACGGCGCCTAAGCAAGCAGATTCATGGCACCCCACTGAGGATTTGATGGGACTGCTGGCACTGAATCATGGGATTGAGCGTCAGTTTGCGATGGCGCAACTCAGCAGCTTCGATAAAAGTACTGATGATCACACGCGTGATAGCCGCTACAGACAACATGTGCTCACCGCATGGCGCCGTCACCAGCAAAACCACGCCGCTTTTCAGGTCGCTGTACCCGCGCACTTTGATAACGACTGGAAGCCGAGCGCCGACGCACTCGAAATCATGGATCGCGCAGAAATCGACTCAGAATTCATCTCGTCGTTACTGCCTGAATTTATCCTCTATTGGCGAGAGCGCGGCGGCCCACCTAAAGAGGTCAATAGCCGATTTATTGGTTTTGTTCGCCAGCGATGGACGCGGTTTAGTGCTGGCCTTAAGCACAGTACCGAGCCGGTACCGATGGCCAGAAACTGGCAGCCCCATGACAACGTTTACGATATCCTACGTCTAGTAGGTATAGAGGAAGATTATGCACGTAATCTACTCGCCGAATTTGTTTTGTACTGGTGTGACAGCCACGAGCTACACACTTCTTGGAATAGTAAATTCCTGCAGCACGTCAAGCACCAGTGGCGCTGGCAGCAGGGCAAGGGGAGCGGTAATGAGCGACAGCAAGCAGGTGGGCAAACTGGCACAAGCGGTCGTACAAGGGACCGGCGTCTCACCGACGACCTCAGCGACACCAACTGGGCGAGCTGAACCCACTGCAGAGCAACGTCAACGTTTGATTGAAGCGATCAATCAAGTCTTTGCGCTTTTCCGGCTCAACTACCACAACCAGTTCTTCGCGGCATATCCCGTTGAGGAAGACCTGAACCATGTGCGACGGCTCTGGCTAGATGCCCTCGCAGATTATCCGATCGATGTCATTTTGCGCGGCGCGCGCATCGCTATTGAACGCAATGACTATCTGCCAACGCTAAACCGCATGCTCGAAGCCTGCCGACAGAGTTTGACCGACCTGGGCTTGCCCGCACCAAGAGAAGCCTATCTAGAGGCGTGTGAGGCGCCATCTCCAAAGGTGGATCATGCGTGGAGCCATCCGGCAGTCTATTTAGCAGGCCGGGACAGTGACTGGTTCTTTCTTGCCAACAACATCGAGCGCGTTACCTGGCCTGTTTTTCGAGATCACTATGAAGATTATTTACTGCGTGCAAGCCGCGGTGAAACACTCATCATCCCTGAGCGTAAATCGCTGCCACCCCAGCAGCACACTCCGATGTCAGATAATGACCGCCTATCGGCGCTTGCGCAGTTACGCCGAGATACAGGCATTTAAGCTTAAACGCCACAGAGCGCTGCTTGGCCGTGATGCAATGACCGTTTTACGGTGTGATATCAGCCAAAATATTAGCCGATGTAGCGTGTCACAATTTGTAATTACAGTATCATGACGAGCCACAGCGCAAAGCAGGCTAGGCGTGCTAAAAATCGATAACGGAAAAACGGTTTGCGCTTCTGGGCAACAGCGCCGAGGAATGATTAGCGCTTAAGCTGTGCTGATCCATTGATATGCGGCCCGATAAAAACACTACCGAGCGCCTCAGTAATCTCTATAGTCGCCACGCGCCAAATTCTCAAACCGAGTGAACTGTCCTTGGAAGGACAACCTACAGGTGCCGATTGGCCCGTTTCGCTGTTTGCCGATAATGATCTCGGCAACGCCTTTATCGGGCGAATCTTCGTGATACACCTCATCGCGATAAATAAACATAATCACATCCGCATCCTGCTCGATAGCACCCGATTCACGCAAGTCAGAGTTAACCGGACGCTTATTGGGACGCTGTTCTAAGGAGCGATTTAGCTGTGATAGCGCCACCATCGGACATTTAAATTCTTTCGCAATCGCCTTTAAGCTTCGAGATATTTCAGAAATCTCTGCCGTTCGTCCCTCGGAGGCGCCCGCAACGCGCATCAGCTGAAGATAATCCACCATGATCATACCGAGCTGACCGTGTTCCCGGGCCAAACGACGCGCCCGTGACCGCACTTCAGTGGGCGACAAGGACGGCGTATCGTCGATAAACACCTGGACTTCCTTGAGCTTATTCATCGCGCCGGAAAGCTTTGGCCAGTCTTCCTTCTCTAACTTGCCATCGCGAACCCGACTCTGGTCAATACGCCCAAGCGATGACAGCATACGCACCACCAGTCCCTCTGCCGGCATCTCCATAGAGAACACCAAAATAGGTTTCTCGGAGGACATGGCCGCGTTTTCTACCAAATTCATCGCAAAGCTAGTTTTGCCCATTGAGGGGCGACCAGCAACAATGACTAGGTCTGAGGGCTGTAGTCCCGAGGTCATTTTGTCGAGATCTACAAACCCGGTGGTGAGTCCAGTAATGTCGCCGCCAGAATTAAATAGCTCTTCAATGCGCTCGAGTGCACCTTCGAGCAGCGGCTTCATACCCCGCGGCCCACCCGTTTTGGGTCCCTCTTCAGAGATTTGCATGATGCGGCGTTCAGCCGCATCGAGTAACTCTTCGGCGCTACGGCCTTCGGGGTTAAAACCGGTAGAAGCGATATCTTGGGCAGCGCCAATCATCTTGCGCAGGACTGCCCGTTGATGAACAGCGGCCGCGTAGGCGCGGATATTGGCGGCGGTAGGGGTTTTTTCGACCAGATCGATCAAGTAACTGTGGCCGCCAGCGGCGTCAAGCTCTCCGGTTGCCAAGAGCCTATCGGCAACGGTCACGACATCAATGGGCTCGCCTCGATCCACCAAGAGTTCAATCTGCCGAAAAATGGCACGATGCTCAGGGCGATAAAAATCACCGGCAGTAACCACTTCGGCAATGGCATCCCAGCCATCGGCAGACAACAGCAAACCACCGAGGACCGATCGCTCGGCTTCGATAGATTGGGGCTGCATTCGGATGCGTGCGATATCTGCATCCTGCCCTTTGGAGAAATCAGACGCAGTGCCGACCTCACTCATGACCCATATACTCTATAACGCTCAACAGCTGACAGCGTACCGATAAATGCCGCCAGACAGAAGAGGTTCTGATTGAGTTTTAGCGCGAGCACGACATAAATGAAGATGCTCGCTAGACCTAAAGGTCGGTTTTACTCTGCGACGACAGCAATAGCGACTGTCGCAGTCACCTCACCGTGCAGCTGAATCATGATTTGGTACTCGCCCAGATCACGAATCACACCTTCGGGCATGCGTACTTCTGACTTATCGATTTCACAACCAGCCGCAGTTACAGCATCGGCGATATCTCGTGTACCCACAGAGCCAAACAACTTACCTTCTTCACCCGCAGTGGCAGAAATCGCAACAGTTTCCAACGCGTCAATAGCGTTAGCGCGTTCCTGAGCAGCGGCCAAGGTAGCAACAGCTGCGGCTTCTAAGTCAGCGCGGCGCGCTTCAAAGTGCGCAACATTGCTCTGCGTTGCAGGCACAGCTTTGCCCTGCGGAATCAAAAAATTACGGCCATAGCCAGCCTTTACATCAACCTTGTCGCCAAGGCTTCCCAAGCTACCTACGTTCTCAAGCAGAATGACTTCCATCGCTCTTTTCCTTTTTATCGGGTTTACCCGACTCAAAAACAAACCAGGCGTACCTGATTCAATCAAAACTATGTCGCGGCCTAGGCCGCGCCGTTATCCACCGGCGCTTGCCAGCGGCTTCTAAAATCCATCCATGCGTCAGCGACAACCAAGCCGATCAGCATAAATTTTGCCGGATCGATCAGGAGCCAAAGTACATAGACACCCGTCAACCAACCATTACCACGCCCCCGTACCTTAGCGCGGGCATGCACAAGCGCAAAACCCCACACAGTCAAAGGCACTACCGCTATCACAGACCAGCCGACCCATTCTGACCCGGCGCTCCAAAAGAGCACTGCAATTGACAGCAACAAGAGCAACCAGGTTCGCGGTAAACGTAGCGCCTGAAACTCTAAGGCAAATCCACCTGGGTTATAGAGCAGCGACTGCCACCAACGCCCAAGCAACAAACTCAATACAACAATGGCACTATTTCCCACTGCGAGTATGCCCGCAATCTGCAGCACATTCGGCCGACTTAAGGTGACTTGTACGCCCTCTTTAGCCGGCATGGAGGCTTCTAGCTGTGCCAGAACTTCACCAAAAATAGCAACCAAGTCAACCAAAAACTCGCCGCTAAATACCAGCAAGCTCAAACCTGATAATGCACCCACTGCTACGCTGGCCATTATGGCCAAAGGCAAACTCACACTTCTGCGCAATACAACTGCTAACAGAAAAGTACCTAAAAGCAACAATATACTGCCGCTGTCACCACTCACCCAAGTGGCTAGTACTGCGGGCAATAAGGCCCAAAGCACCAACCAACTACCGGCGGCTATACCTTTACGTAACGTAACGAGGGCAATAGCTGCGGCACTAACCCACCCAAACAACAGACTGCCAGCGCCAAGCACAGCGACAGCCAGTGCCTGCCACCGGCCGCGCATAATAAATTCGGCAAGGCCACGCATGAGATGACTTAGTCGTGCGCATCCGTGTACGGCAACAGGCTTAGGAAGCGCGCGCGCTTGATGGCTGTTGCCAACTGACGCTGATACTTTGCCTTGGTACCTGTAATACGGCTGGGTACAATTTTGCCAGTTTCACTGATGTACTGCTTCAGTACTTCGAGATCTTTGTAATCAATCTCTTTTACGCCTTCGGCGGTGAAACGGCAGAACTTACGTCGACGGAAAAAACGTGACATGACTTATTCCTCGCTATCGTCTTGGGTGGAATCATCGCTATCGCTATCGCTGTCGTCGGCTTCTTCGACCGCCGGCTGCTCGTGCTTATCATCAGTAGCTTGACGCTCCTGATAACGGCTCTTACGCTCACGATCTTCCTTCTCTGCCTTCATGATAAGTGACTCATCAGTGACTGCCTCATCACGACGAATAACCAAGTTACGGATCACGGCATCGTTGTAACGGAAGGTAGTAGTAAGCTCTTCCATCGCTTCATTGGTGGCTTCAAGGTTCATCATGACGTAATGCGCTTTATGCACTTTATTGATGTGATAAGCCAATTGACGTCGGCCCCAATCTTCAAGACGATGCACCTGACCGCCATCTTTAGTGATGAGGTTGGTATAGCGCTCGATCATACCTGGGACTTGTTCGGACTGGTCGGGATGGACCATGAACACAACTTCGTAGTGTCGCACTCGCGTACTCCTTACGGGTTAATGCCACCCTTATATCGGTGTGGCAAGGAGAGTAGGCCGGTGAAGGCCCGTCTAATTTTCAGTGGCGCGAAGTTTACAAGGGTATCTACAGAACTGCAATGACTTCGATTTAGTCCCGCCTAAGCAGAGCAGCGTTATTCCCATGGGAATAATCTGCCCACCTACATCAAGCGACCTAAATACTGCCACCTAAATTAAAGTTTAATAAAAACAATAAGATATGGTTTATTGTCGCTGCCTTACCACCTCAAAAAGACACACCCCTGTCGCGACAGAAACATTGAGACTTTCTACGCTACCAACCATAGGTAATTTGACCAAATAATCACAAGCCTCCATAGTGAGTCGGCGCATCCCTTCACCCTCAGCACCCATGACGAGTACAGTCGGGCCCGTGAAGTCTCGCTCATAGACTAGATCATGCGCCTCACCCGAGGTCCCCACTATCCATAAGCCGGCATCTTTTAGCGCCGCCAAGGTGCGTGCCAAATTGGTCACCCGCACAAAATGGACCGACTCTGCGGCCCCGCATGCGACCTTACGTACCACTGGCGTTAGATCTGCGCTTTTATTTTTTGGCACCACGACCGCAGTCACGCCTGCCGCATCCGCAGAGCGTAAACAAGCGCCAAGATTGTGCGGATCTGTCACGCCATCGAGGACCAATACCAGCGGATTTGCAGCTGCGCGCACCAGACCCAGCAAACCAGCATCATCGAGTCCGTTTTGCTCCTCACCCGGCTGCGCTTCGGCGACGACACCCTGGTGTCGTCCATCTGCTCGGCTATCAAGATCTGCGCGAGGCACGCGCTGTAAGGTCACTCCTTGATTGCGTGCCAAGATTTCGAGCGCATTCATTCGCTTATCGCGACGCCCTTCTTGCAGCAGCACAACCTGAACGCGCTCAGGACTGCGCTTAAGTAAACTCTCGACAGCGTGAAATCCAAATATTTGTTCCAAAGGCTCACTCTATTTTCTTAGTCAAACGAAAGGGCGCCCAAACAGAGGCGCTGGTAACAACCGATAATTATGTCCGTTTCTTTGCGGGTTTGCTCTTTTTAGAAGCGCCTGGTTTGGCACCGCCACGCTTACGAGTGGGCTTTTCTGCCGCACCAGCTTTTGCCACCTGCTCCTTGGCACCACCCGCCTTACTGCCACTGGATTTCTTGCCCTGAGGCGCTTGTACAGCGCCACCAGCATCTCCGTTCTGGCGAGCGCGAGGGTTCCGCTTTTTGTGTGCGCCGGATTTTGGTGCAGCCCTTTCGCGATCGCCCGCTGCATCGACTGTTGCGGGCTCCTCTAGCTCAAGATCAATCTTGCGCTCATCCAAATCAACCCGAGCGACTTTTACCGTAACACTCCCACCTAATTGGAACGTACGTCGTGTTCGCTCACCGACTAACCGCTGCTTGGCTTGATCAAAGTGATAGTAATCACCCGGCAAGCCCGAAATATGAACTAATCCTTCTATATAAAGGTCAATCAGCTCCACAAAAATACCAAAACTAGTCACAGCACTCACGACACCATGATAGACCTCGCCCACTTTATCGCGGAGATACTCACACTTGAGCCAAGCCTCAACTTCTCGGGTTGCGTCGTCAGCACGGCGTTCGGTCAATGAGCAATGCTCGCCAAGCTGCTCCATATCGCGGTGCTGATAGGGGTAGATAATCGACTTATCGATCGGAATCACACCCGGCACACGCCGAACATGCGCAGCGCTGGCAGACGAATGGATTAAGTGGCGAAGCGCGCGATGCACAAGTAAATCGGGGTAGCGACGAATAGGTGATGTGAAATGCGCATAAGCAGGATAATGCAGACCAAAGTGACCGGCATTATCTGGGCTGTAAACCGCCTGACTGAGTGAGCGCAACATCATCGTCTGAATAATCGACGCGTCTTCACGACCTTCAATTTGCGACAAAACCTGCTGGTAATTACTGGGCGTTGGCGTCTCTCCACCAGGTAAATCAAGGGCGAGCTCACCGAGGAATTTACGGAGGTTTTCCAGGCGCGAGGCCGAGGGCCCCTCGTGAACACGAAACAACGCAGGCAGCTCCGCCGAGCCCAAAAACTGGGCGGTGGCGACATTGGCAATCAACATGCACTCTTCAATGATTTTGTGCGCATCATTGCGAACAACGGGCACGATGGCCTCAATTTTACGCGCTTCGTTAAAGATAATGCGCGTTTCAACTGTTTCAAAATCTATAGCACCGCGCCGATCTCTAGCACTGCGCAATACCGCGTATAGTTGATGCAAACGCATGATGTCATCGAGACGCTCGTCATCGACATCCTCATGCCTACCGCTGGCCAAGACCTCGCCTACTTGTGTGTAAGTGAGCCGCGCATGCGAGTATATGAGCCCCTCATAAAACTGATAGTCGAGCAGCTCACCTCGGTCGTTTATCTGCATTTCACAGACCATAGCCAAGCGATCGACTTTGGGCTTCAACGAACACAGACCGTTCGACAGGACCTCGGGAAACATCGGCACCACCCGTTCAGGGAAGTACACCGAATTGCCGCGTTCGATCGCCTCTTTATCCAGTGCGGAGTCCACTGCCACATAGTGCGACACATCGGCAATAGCCACCCACAAACGAAAACCACGACCTTCGCGCTGACAATAAACTGCATCGTCGAAGTCGCGCGCATCCTCACCATCAATGGTGATAAAGGCTTTACCTCTGAGGTCGACGCGACCCACTTTGTCGCCATCGTCAGGCTCATCCCGCAAGGTCGCAGCCTCCGCAAGCACTGCATTAGGCCATTCGCAGGGAATACCGTGGGCTCGAATCGCAATATCAATTTCTAATCCTGGATCCAAGTGGTCACCCAAGATTTCAGTGACTTCGCCTTTAGCACCCAAATTTCGCGTCGGGTAATCGGTGATCTTCGCGGACACTACCTGACCATTTTTCGCACCACCCTTTTTATTAGGCGGAATTAAAATGTGCTGACTGATTCGATTGTTATGCGGCAATAAATAACCAATGCCACTCTCTTCCATGTAACGACCGACAATATCGGTGTGGGCACGCGACAATATTTCAACGACCTTACCTTCGGGCCGCCCTCGATTATCAAGACCCACAGTGGCGGCGAGTACTAGGTCGCCGTCAAACACCTGCTGCATTTGTCGATTAGACAAATACAAATCGTCGCCCCCCTCTTCAGGTTTAGCAAAACCGTAGCCTTCGCGGTGACCAATCACCTTGCAGCGGCGCATCTCCATACGCGCAGCCAGTGCAAACAAACCACGCCGGTTCATCATGATTTGCCCGTCGCGCTGCATCGCACCGAGGCGGCGGCGGAGGGCCTCAAGGGGCGTTTCTTCAGACAGGCTTAATGCGGTGGCGATGGCATCGAAATCGAGTGGTGCGGCGGCCTGAGCCATAAGCTCAAGAATAACTTCGCGACTGGGAATTGGATTATCGTATTTAGCCGCCTCACGCTGAGCGTGTGGGTCGACGGGTGTGCCTGCTTTTGCGCTAGCGGGTGTGGCGGCACGGCGCGCTGAATTTTTGCGCTTACCTTGGCCTTTCTTGTCGGTCAAATTTGTTCCTCTGGGGAACACAATATGCCCCATCTATGAATAAGCGCCCAGTATACGCGCTACCCACCGAGAAGTACCCAGCGCAATAACATCGACACTGCACCCAAAGACAGCACGCTCACCGTCCACAACCCAACAAACCACAGAAGACGACTGCGCCAGCTAACGGGTTCCGAGACAGGCGTCGGCTGCGGCTTTTGCTCACTCGCTGACATTTCTTTCTCAGCCACCTCAGTGGTACCCCGCCCCACCATTTTTTAGCTTGCCTCGGAAAACCCAATAGGAATATGCGGTATACGCGAGAATAAGTGGCAGCATAATGAGCGCACCAATCAGCATAAATATCAGGCTTTCATCAGGTGCCGCCGCCTGATGGATAGTGACCGCGCGCGGCACAATCCAAGGCGTTAGACCGACACCTAAACCGACAAAACCAAGCCCCAGTAGCGCAATCGAGGCGGGGTAAACCACACCATCGCGCTGCTTATAAATACCGCGCGCAATCAACCAAGCAGCGAACGCGGTGAGCAGCGGTACCGGCGCGACAAAATAGATATTGGGCAACGTAAACCAGCGTTCGAATATTTCCGGCGCCAAGAACGGCGTCCAAATACTCACGATCACCATAAAGACGAGTGTGGCGACACCAAATCTCTTTGCCAGCGCATAGGCCCTTAACCGCAACCCATTTTCCGTTTTTAAAATCAGCCAACCGGCACCCAGCAAGCTGTAGCCGCAACATAGCGCCACACCCGTCATCATGGTGAACGGCGTCAGCCAATCCCACCAGCCTCCACCATAGGCGCGGCCTTCGACTTCGATGCCTTGCACGAACGCACCGAGAACAACACCTTGCATAAAAGTCGCCACAATCGAACCAAAGGTGAAGCTTAAATCCCAAATTGGCTTGTGGGCCGGGTCGCGCCAGCGGTATTCAAAGGCCACGCCGCGAAACACCAAGGCCAGCAACATGACGATGAAGGGCGCGTATAGCGCCGGCATAATAATGGCATACGCCAATGGGAACGCGGCAAATAGCCCACCGCCGCCCAACACCAACCACGTCTCATTGCCATCCCAAACAGGCGCTATACTATTCATGGCCGCACCGCGGTCATCTTCACTGTCAAGCAGTGGAAAAATAATACCTATGCCCAAGTCAAAGCCGTCCAGAGCCACATAAATAAAAATACCAAACGCCAGTAAGCCGGCCCAAATCATGGGTAAGTCCATAGTCACTCCTTAGACCGGTACTTACCGGATAGATCTAGACCCGCCAGCGGCGTCGTGCCCGCCGCGCGCTGAGGCATGCCAAGTTCCAGGTCTTTGCCGTCAGGCCGAGTACGAAACATACGTAGAATATAGAGTGTCCCCGCGCCGAATAACAAAAAATAAACCACGATGAAAGCGATCAAAGATGCGGCCACAGCGGGCGCGTCTACCGGCGCCAGAGAATCACTCGTCCGCAGCAGTCCATAGACAGTAAAGGGCTGCCGACCCACCTCGGTGACGACCCAGCCAGAGAGCACCGCCACAAATCCCGACGGCCCCATCAACACTGCAATGCGGTGCAATAAGGGCGCGTCATATAAGCGACCTCGCCAGCGTAGCCATAGAGAAACAACGCCAACCGCCAACATTAATGTGCCAATCAGGATCATTAACCGGAAAGCCCAAAAAACGATCATCACGGGTGGGCGGTCTTCAGGTGGCACATCCCTCAGACCGGGGGTTTCACCGTCAAGCGAGTGGGTCAACACTAAGGCCGACGCTTTGGGGATGCCAAGTTCGAATAGATTTTCGGCGCGATCCTGATCGGGCCAAGCTAGGACTAAAAATGCCGCGCCTTTCTGCCGATGCCAATGACCCTCCATTGCCGCCACCTTTATAGGCTGATGCTCCAAGGTATTTAGCCCGTGCGCATCACCCGCCATAATCTGAAGTGGCGCAACCAATGTCGCCATCCACATGGCCATGGAAAACATTTTCCGAGCATCTTTGTCAGTGCTATCACGCAGTAAATGATATGCACCTACCCCGCCAACAACAAATGCCGTCGTCAAATAAGCCGCTAAAGTCATGTGCACCAAACGGTAAGGAAAACTGGGATTGAAAATAACGGCCAGCCAACTCTCGGGAACAAACTGCCCTAGCTCGTTAATCCCGTAACCCGCTGGGGTCTGCATCCAGCTATTTACAGAGAGAATCCATGTCGCAGAGAGCAGCGTGCCAAAAGCCACCATAGTGGTGGCCATAAAATGGAGTTTCTTGCCGACGCGGCTCATACCAAACAACATAATACCCAAGAAGCCCGCCTCAAGGAAAAAAGCCGTTAACACTTCGTAAGCGAGCAGCGGACCAATAACTGGACCGGCTTTATCTGCAAATACGCTCCAATTGGTACCAAACTGATAAGACATAACTAAGCCAGAGACCACGCCCATACCAAAGGCAACAGCAAAAACCTTAAGCCAGTATTTATAGAGCCGTAGATAAACAGGGTTATCGGTTTTCAACCACAACCCTTCAAGCACCAACAGGTAACTGGCTAAACCTATCGAAAAAGAAGGGAAGATGATGTGGAACGACACTGTGAACGCGAACTGGATACGCGCCAATATCTCTGCGTCGAAGAAAAGCATTACAGCTCTCCTTAATAAAAAGTGGTCTTTAATATAGCGTAATTACACCAGCTCCCAAAAAATAATGTCTGCCGCAATACGCTCAACCCCATCAGATTCACCGCTGATACCAACTATTGGCTACGAACACCCCTGTATTGCGCTCTGCACCCCGGCCAAATCGTCAGGATCGAAAATATCGCCAATGCATTGGGCATATCAACGCCGCACTTACTCAAATCAGCGCGCCAGTTGGCCCAAATGGGCTATTTAAAAACCACCTGTGGCCGGAGTCGCGGCATCCCATTGGGCATGGCACCTGAACGGATCGTTATCGGTGCTGTGGTGCGAGTCCTGGAGGGCGGCAGCGAAGTCGTCGAGTGCTTCAACCCAGCTACCAATATTTGTCCGCTGATCGGCGAAAGCAAATTAGCCGGGCTATTCCAGAGCGGGCTCGCGTCACTCTTAACTGAATTAGATCAAGTGACACTGGCCGATGTGACACGCGAGGGCGATACGCTGCGTGACCGCCTGACACTCGTCTAACCTCATGACCCTCCATTGACAAGAATTGGTGCAGGCTTTAGTCTGCGCGCCCCCTGAGTAATCAGAGGTTTTCCCCTGCCCAGGTGGTGAAATTGGTAGACACGCTAGCTTCAGGTGCTAGTGCTCGCAAGGGCGTGGAGGTTCAAGTCCTCTTCTGGGCACCAACACCGCCTCAAAACAAGCGGGAATAACATTCATTCTGGATCGATCCAAATGGGGGCTAATATCATGATAAAAGCGAAACTATCCATACCGCTAGTTATCAGCACTGTATTTTTAACAGGCTGTTTTGATGTCTCTGGGGGTGGCTGGATTCATTCGGCAGCCGGTGGTAAAAACAAAGCCACGTTCGGCTTTGAAATGCTCTGCGATCAGGATACCAAGGAAGCTTCTGGAACCATCACGTACCACGATAGCGGTGTGACGGTTGATGGGTACGGTGGAAACTACAAAGGAAAACCGAAAAAATTAGCGCTCAATGGCGTCATTGCTGGAAACGAGGGGTGCGGTCTAGATGCTCCTTATGCGGGGTATCGGGGTGACTACACGCCGATTCCTGCCAGCGTTGGCCCCGGCGGCTCTTTCCGTGTATATGTATCAGACGGCGGTGAAACAGGGCCCGATAAAGACGATAAGATCATGATTTTTATCGACACAGGTATTTTTGCCGGATATGAAAACGATCAATATCTACAGGGCGGCAATATCTCTGCCTTGTAGATTGTAATATCGCTCTACGCGTCCCCACCACTTTATAGAGGCGCTACAAAGCTCTCCAGCACGGGGAGACGGCGGCTGGGAACATCTGTAAGACGCTTTCGATTCAGAGAACGAAGAGGCCCGGTTATGCCGGGTTTTTTTGTGGGCGTTAGGTCAGGAACTGATGCAGGGCTACGATACCCAGAACGGCAAGAGCGAGGCCTGCATTTAACACAACAGACTGCGGCAAGGCTTTAGCGACATCATTGGCCAGGTTCAAGCGGTTTCCTCATTGCCGTTTCCATCGATGCCAGCACCATGGTTGCGATGCAAACTGCTAGGCAGCATTTCTTTGCGTGGACTTCCCTTATTTCGATAGACACGGGTTCTTATGTCAGAAGGGCCTGAACCTAGACCTATTGATAAATCGTTATGACCTTTTAGACCCCGCCCTTGCATAGACCGGCATCAAAAATTCATGACACAGATCGAAGTACCCATACGCTTAAAAACTAAAAATCCAACCCGCCATAGTGCAGAGATGATGTCGACCGTGCTGACCCACCGTATGACCGCCATCATGTGCTTCTGACTCCCACTCCTCTGCGGTCAGTAAGGCGCCACTCGTAAAAAACCCAATGACTATGCGTAATCCAGCCGTTAATGGGTATTTGCTTTCCATCTTAGGCTTATTTCATTTTAGGTCTGGCAGCCAGTCTAACCCACGAATTACCCAACAAAAACCAACCACATCGAAATCTGTGTAAGCTTTCCAATAATTCGACAACTGTTTAGCTCATCATCGTGATCAATGATTTTTTTTCGTGAAATACCGCTATGCTGTCATCAACTAAAACTTGGAGGTTTTTATGAGCACTACAACAATCGTTATTCTCGTCACCTTAGGCGTTATTGTTGTCTGGGCAGTCGCTATTTATAACCAACTGGTGAGCTTTGCTAATCGCTATAAAAATGCATTTGCGCAAATTGAAGTGCAACTTAAGCGTCGCTATGACCTAATCCCCAATCTTGTGGAGACAGCCAAAGGTTATTTACAACACGAGCGAGAAACCTTAGAAGCAGTTATCGCCGCGCGCAATGAGGCATCTACGGCATTAAAAGCACTCGCAGGCGGCAATATCAATAGCGCTGGCATCACGGCGTTATCAGGTGCAGAGAGTGCGCTTGGCGGTGCACTGGGCAAACTCAATGTGGTCATGGAGGCGTATCCCGATCTCAAAGCTAGCGAGAATATGCAGCAGCTGTCCGAAGAGCTCACCTCAACAGAAAATCGCGTCGCGTTCGCCCGTCAAGGTTTTAACGACTCAGTGATGAGTTACAACACCTTTCGCCAGAGCTTTCCGAACATCGTCTTAGCGGGGACTTTTGGGCATAGCAAAGACGCCAGCCTACTGACGTTTGAGGACAGCAAAGCGATTGCAGAAGCGCCCAGCGTGAGTTTTAGCTAACCCCGTAGTTATTCATAAACATCAGTCATAGACGAAGTCGCCGAGGCATAAGTTGGATTTTTTCCGTGAACAAGATGTTGCACGACGCAACACTCGGATATTGGTCGTGCTATTCATTATCGCCGTATGTGTGCTTATTGCGCTCACTAACATGGTAATAGCCGGGGCAGTCTTCTTACAGGCTGATTATCCACCGGGCGCCCACAACGGTTCTGCAAGTAACTGGATATCCAGCATAGACTGGGGTTTATTCTTGACTGTTGGCGCCGTAGTTGGGGGCGTCATTGGCGTGGTCGCGCTGGGTAACTGGCTGAGGTTTGCGCAGGGTGGCCGTGCAGTAGCCGAAGCGCTGGGCGCCCGACCCGCACAGCCCGCCACAACCGACCCGCTGGAGCGACGCGCACAGAACATTGTTCAGGAACTCTCATTGGCTGCCAATATGCCAGTGCCACCGCTGTACATTCTGGATGATGAACGTGGCATCAATGCGTTTGCGGCGGGCGTCACACCCGCCAACGCTGTCGTCGCGATTACACATGGTGCGATGACTCAATTGACACGCGACGAGCTGCAGGGGGTGATCGGCCATGAATTCAGTCACATCCTCAATGGCGATATGCGACTGAGCATTCGGCTTGCGGCCATGCTACGCGGTATTACGTTTATCGGTGATATCGGTTCGGTTCTCATGCATAGTGCGGCCTATTCAAGACCCAGGCATGGCAACAAAAACGACAGCCGCGCCGGAGTGCTCGCGGTCGGACTGGGGCTATATCTCGTGGGTTTGCTCGGTGGCATCATGGCCGGATTGATTAAATCCGCGATCAGTAAGCAGAAGGAATTCTTAGCAGATGCCTCCTCCGTCCAATTTACCCGTAATCCTGACGGTATTGGCAACGCTTTAAAAGTCATCGGTGGTTATACGCCGGGGACCTTGGTACACAGTGCCCGTGCAGAAGAAATGTCGCACTTATTTTTCGGGCAGGTCAAGCACCGCTTATGGACGCTATTTGCAACGCATCCACCACTACAGACACGTATACGTAGAGTAGATCCAAGCTGGGACGGCCAGTTCATTGAGCGCCGTCCCGACCACAGCGCCTATACTCAGACGGATTTATCGGGCGAAATGGGCAACATACAGGCACGTCGCGCGCTCGTGGCAGCGGGACTAGAATCTGTATTACCCGCAGTTGAATATTCCAATAGCCCGGCGAAAAATACTAAAAAATCTAGGTCATTGTCATCAAGTGGCCAGGATCCTAATGCCCGGCGCCAGCCCAAACTGGCCGCCGCAGTGCTTCAAGCGGCGACCGATCCCCTCGGAGCCATGAGCTTGATTCTTGGGCTGCTGTGGCATCGGGGTGACGGTTATGATCAACAGATTGAGGCGCTACACGAAGCAGATATTCGCGGCCTTGAACACCTTGTAGCCCAATACGGCGATGAGCTTGTGTCACTTGCACCCGCACTACGCCTGCCGCTCATTGAATTGTGTTTGCCCGCGCTTAAACAGATGTCCGTTGGGCAGTACCAAATCTTCAAGAAACTGCTCATGCGTTTCATCAAGGCCGACACTCGAATTAATTTGTTTGAGTGGTCGCTCTATCAGCTGATCCGTCATTACCTCGATCCGGAATTTGTGCGCATCAAGCATTCTAGACCGCGATTTTCAACCCTAAAGGTAGTTTCAAAACATCTGGCGATCGCACTGGGAACGCTCGCACAGCAAGGGAATGAAGACACCGACAGCGCCTTTGAGCGCGGTGCGCGCACACTGGGGATTGCGGTTACCTTCCCTGACGAAGCGCAACTCACCGTCACAGGCTTTAGCCAATCTATCACTCAACTGGCCGACTGCTACCCATTACTGAAGGTCACCATCCTCAAAGCAATGGCCGCCGTCGCGGGCCACGATGGCGAGATATCGCCGCGTGAAATCACGCTAATCAAAGCGATTGCAGCAGTCATCGACTGCCCACTCCCAAATAAAGTACTCGAGGATGCTATTGCCAACACGCAATGATTCATCAATTGAGCGCAAAGCAGCCGTTGAGGGTGGCATTTCGGGCTAACTCCGCTATGCTCCACTCATGCGCCAAGGATGGCGTATAACAAACCGATCGATTTCCGATCGACAATTTAAGCCACAAGACTGAACGACAAGGATGTTGATCATGACCGTTATAGACTGGGGCGCTTCGCGCGCTCATCAATCACCAAACACGCCTAAACCGCCTCTCGCACTGGCTAGTATCAGTAGTGAAATGGCACTGCTGCCACCATTTCGCTCGAGCCGTGAATCAGGCAGGCCCCATAAAACACCAACATGGATGGAAGCTGAGCGTCCTGCGAGTACTAATCCGCCGACTATGTCGCGAACCACAGCCCACGTGCTGAATATGTTAATGCAAGGTGATATGTCACGATTGCGTTCAGATTTAGTCGCAGACGCGCTCGGTGTAAGCCCAACAACCTTACGCCGGCGGCTCAGAACAGATGGGACTAGCTATCAGCTATTGCTGGACCAAGCGCGACGGCATCGCTGTGAGGAGAAGCTTACGCTGCGTTGGTTGCCGGGTAAGAGTATCGCCTGGGAATTGGGTTATGCGGAGGTCAACAGCTTTTATCGAGCGTTTCGCCGATGGACTGGAGAGAGCTACAGCAGCTACAAACTGCGTTATATCTAACCGCCACCACAGTATAAAGCACCAACGAGGTGCCTCCCCTCAGCGGCAGGCGCCTCGTTGCTGTCTCTCTCAAGAACCTAACGCGCGGTTAAATCTTGCCCGTGATTTCGTATGCCCAATAACCAACCCACTCATGCATGGCTCGGGTAGAGCGGGCAAGACGGTCGACCGTCGGTAACCAGCCGGGCACCAGCGGCGCATAACGTGGAATTTGGTGGTCGGTCGCTACCGCGGTAACCTGAAATCCCTGCGACTTAAATAGCGCAACCGAACGACGCATATGAGCACCGCTGGTTACCAACAAAATATGTTTTAGGCCTTGCGCATTGAGTATCCCTGCGATCTGGATGGCGTTTTCATAAGTTGTATGGCTTTCGCTCTCCAGGATCAGTGCAGCGTCGGGGATTCCCAGCGCTCGCAACTTTTCCGCCATCATCACAGCTTCGGATCGATGGCCCTTAGGTGAACCACCCGAGAGTACAATTTTGGGCGCCATACCGCGTAAATAAAGTTCTGCGCCTGTAAATAGACGATCGGCGGCATGATTAAAATCAGCGCCTCGACCAAAGCGAGACTCACCCTCGGTGGCACCGCCGAGCACCACGATAGCATCAGCTTTTGGCAACTCCTCAGGTGAAAACGCAGGATAACGGGCCTCTAAAGGCTCCATGAGTGCGTTGGCGCCGAATTCTGTAGAACAGAAGTAGAGCAGTATAAAAGCGAGAAAGGCCCACAAAAAACCACCCCCGCGGCTGCCGCGGAGCAACGCGAATAACGACAGGCCCAACAAAAGTATCCCCAAGGACAGGGGATAGACCAACAGCGACAGAACTTTGGTCAGTATCAACATAAGCTCAGCTTAGTCGAAAGGATTGCGAAGTACGATAGTTTCCTCGCGATCAGGGCCAGTAGAAATGATATCGATCGGCGCACCAACCAATACTTCAATCCGATCGATATAGTCACGCGCCGCAGTGGGGAGCGCATCTAGTGTTTTCGCACCGACCGTAGAACCCTGCCAGCCCGGCACAGTTTCATAAATAGGCTCAAGATCTTCGTAGTCATATGCATCGATAGGATTACCCACGGCGTTCCCAGCTGCATCTTGATAACCAATACAAATCGAGATCTCTTCTAAGCCGTCGAGTACATCGAGTTTGGTCAAACACAAACCCGATACCGAATTAATATTAACCGCAGTGCGCAGTGCCACCGCATCGAACCATCCGCAGCGACGAGGGCGTCCAGTTGTCGCACCGAACTCATGTCCACGCTCGGCAAGGCGTGCGCCGGTAGCATCGAAAAGCTCAGTAGGGAAAGGTCCCGAACCGACGCGTGTGGTATAGGCTTTGGTGATGCCCAGCACATAATCTAGATACAGCGGGCCAAAGCCGGAGCCCGTTGCAGTAACACCGGCGGTGGTATTAGAACTGGTTACAAACGGGTAGGTACCATGATCGATATCAAGCAGTGAACCCTGCGCACCTTCGAATAAAATTTTGGCTTGGGTTTTACGATAGTCATGCAGAATGGTCGTTACATCGGCCATCATCGGCAGCAACTGCTCACCTTCACTGATCGCCTCTGACAATACCGCCTCGAGATCAAGCGCCGGCACGTGGTAATAGTGAACTAATGCATGATTATGGTAATCAAGCACTTCACGCAGCGTTTCTTCGAAACGCTTAGGATGCCGCAGATCACCGAGACGCAGGCCACGACGCGCCACTTTATCTTCATAGGCAGGGCCAATGCCGCGGCCCGTGGTGCCAATTTTGTTCTCGCCGCGACGAGATTCTCGAGCCTGATCTAAGGCCACGTGGTAAGGCAAGATCAAAGGACAAGCCGGAGAGATTTTCAACCGATCACGAACCGGCACGCCACGGGCTTCCAGTTCGGCAATCTCTTTGAGTAAAGCTGAAGGTGAAAGCACAACACCGTTGCCGATAAGACAATTCACATTCTCGCGCAAAATACCCGAAGGAATGACATGTAAAACGGTCTTCTCACCAGCAATAACCAGTGTATGGCCAGCATTATGTCCACCTTGAAAACGCACCACTGCGCTCGCCTGCTCGGTCAGTAAATCAACAATTTTACCCTTGCCTTCGTCACCCCACTGGGTACCAAGCACTACGACGTTCTTACTCATCAAGACTCCAAAGATTGCAACGGTAGCAGCTGCCACCCTGTACCAGATTTGATCAAGTGTTCACGACAGTGCGAATCGACCATACCATCAATCGCCGCTATGACCACGCGCCCCTCGGCGCGCAATTGCGCCACTGTTATCGCCAGCGCAGGGTCGTCACTGGCAGGCACTGAAATCGCACCTTGCGTAGATTCAGGCTGCACGCTAGCCGCAGCGAGGGCCTTAACATCGCAGGCAAAACCTGTGGCTGGACGCTGCCGACCAAATACACTGCCGATGTTATCGTAACGACCGCCTTTGGCGACCGCCGTACCGACACCTTCAAGGTAAGCTGCGAACACTAAACCCGTGTGGTATTCAAAACTACGTAATTCCGACAGATCAATATAAATAGCCACATCGCTAAATTCTTGCATAATGACTTCGACAACCACCGCCACTTGGTCCAGCGCAGCTAATGCCCCGGGCTCATCTTGGAGCAACACCCGCGCTTCGCTCAATACCGATGCATCGCCATGCAGCTGGGCCAATGCCCGTAACTGTGTGGCAATCGTTTCGTCGACTTCCGCTAACGCCGAAGCGAGATCCGGCGCAGACTTGCGCTGTAGTGCGTCAAATAGCGCCCGCTGGTCATCTGCTTCTAAGCCGGCGCTCATCATAATTGCCTGATAGACGCCTACATGACCAATATCTATCGTTATTGGTTTGTGATTTGGCGCAATCTCGAGCGCTTTTAACAGTGCCAGTAGTAGCCTGATGACTTCCAAGTCAGCATCAATGCTGGCGCAGCCGTAGAGCTCCGCACCCAATTGTATCGGCGAGCGACTGGCCATGACCGATTGGGGCGCACTGTGCAAGGTAGAGCCTGCGTAGCAGAGTCGCGTCACCCCAGACTCACCTAAACTGTGGGCGTCTATACGCGCCACCTGCGGCGTAATATCAGCGCGTACACCCATGGTTCTGCCACTGAGCCGATCGCCAAATTTGCACGTTAGGACATCGAGATCGGCGCCCAAGCCAACCAATAAAGAATCGGTAAACTCAACAAGAGGGGGAATAACGTAACGATAACCCCAGCCATGACAGTGATCGAGCAGCTGGCGACGCAGCGCTTCAACGGCGGCAGCCCGCTCGGGCAGCAACTCATCAATTCCATCAGGCAGTAGCCAGCGATTGTCGGAGGTCATAGGGAAATTCCGGTCACGATGACGCCGTAAAATGAACGATAACGGCACGGTTACAAACGGCTGGCAATGTTACCACAGACGTAGGCAATCGTGGGTAGCAAAGATTTACGGAGATACTCGACCTCCGACAGCGTCGAAGGTCGAGTAATTAACCCGCCAATGCGTTAGCGACCCGCTTTAGGATCACGCAAGTACTTAAAGAAATCGCTATCTGGTTTGAGCAGCATTATGTCGCTGCCACCTGAAAAGGTTTGTTCATAGGCCTTCAAGCTACGGACAAACGCGTAGAACTCAGGATCTTGATTGAACGCTTCAGCATACGTACTAGTCGCTACTGCATCACCTTCACCGCGGAGGATCTCCGAATCACGGAAGGCGTTGGCCTCCAGCACCGTCACTTCACGATCAGCCGCAGCGCGAATACCCTCAGCGAGCTCTCGACCCTGCGAGCGTAACTCGTTGGCCTCTTTTTCACGCTCTGCATTCATTCGTCGATAAACCGACTCAGATACATCTGGCGGTAGATCGATTTTCTTCACCCGCACGTCGATGACCTCAACACCCAATTCGAGCGCAGCCACCTCACTCAAGCCTAAGGTTATCGACTCCATGAGCTCATCACGCTCACCCGATACCACCTCTTGCACCGTGCGAATCGCCACTTCGTTACGCAAGCCAGCGTTAATCCGCTGCGCCAACAAGCTTGACGCGCGTGCTATTTCACCGTTAGTTGCGGTATAGAACTTAGCCGTATCTTTGACGCGGAACTTCGCGTATGAATCGACGATAAGCGCTTTTTTCTCTTGCGTGAAGAAACGCTCTGGGTTGGAATCGACGGTCAGAATACGTCCGTCAAATAGCCGCACATTATTCACAAAGGGCACTTTGAAGTGCAGACCAGGCTGGAGATTGGGGTTAACCACTTCGCCAAACTGCAACAACACACCACGCTCGGTAGCACGCACGACATACACGGAGTTTGAGAACAACATCACTCCGATGATCAGTAGCACACCAGCAAATATTTGTTTAGAGTTCATTAGCGACCTCCTCGACGACTACTGGTAGTGTTTACATCCCGACGTAGCTGCTCGGTCACCTGGTCGGTGATCTGACGAATCTGTCGTTCAGTTAAGCCCTGAGAAGACCCGCCAGAGATAGCGTCAAGTCCCGCTTTGGGTGTCAGCTTATCAAGTGGTATGTACATCATATTGTTGCCACCCTCAACATCGACCAGCACCTTATTGGTGTTGCCCAATACCGTCTGCATTGCATCGAGATATAATCTTTCACGCGTCACTTCAGGGGCTTTGCGATACTCGGTCAATAGCTGAATGAAGCGTTCAGCTTCACCTTCAGAAGTGGCAACTACCTGCTGGCGATAGGCATTGGCTTCTTCCAGCATACGCTGCGCCCGGCCTCTAGACTCTGGCACAATACCGTTTGCATAGGATTCAGCTTCGTCTTTAACCCGCTCCTCGTCTTCTCGGGCCTTAATGACATCGTCAAACGCACCTTGAACTTGCGCCGGAGGTTTTGATTCATCGATGTTTATTTTCGAGACCAAAATACCTGTGCCATAGGCGGTGAGGTACTGTTGCAGTCGATCTGATACTTCACCGGCAATCGTCGCACGACCTTCGGTCAGCGCCAGATCCATCGTGGTGTCGCCGACGACGTGGCGCAGCGCGCTCTGCGCAGCGTGCTGCAACGAAATTTCTGGATCACGAACGTTGAGCACAAAATTCTCTGGGTTGTCGATAACATATTGCACCGACATGCTTACCTCGACGATATTCTCGTCCTTTGTAAGCATCACTTCCCGGAAACTTGCCGCGCGTATTTTCGTGGTATTGACTGTCAGCACTTCATCAATGATGGGCGGATTCCACTGCAGCCCAGGCTGTAAGGTGCCCGCGTACTCACCGAAGCGAAGCACAACCGCACGCTCCTGTTCGTCGATCTGATAGAAACCCATCACACCCCAGACAGCTATAACGCCCGCGATGACAACCGCAATCAGCGCTTTCGGGATCTGACTACCGCCACCAGCGCTATTGCTTCCGGAGCCGCCTTTGCCGCCGCCAAATAGGCCCTTTAGCTGCTGATTCAGTTTTTTTAGCGCCTCGTCGAGGTCGGGCGGGCCTTGATCATTGCTACCCCAGGGGTCGCGAGGGCGATTATTACCGCCGCCGGGCTCATTCCATGACATTGTTTCAGTCCTTTTTTGGGTTTCGGTCAAGTCTAACAAACCTACTCGCTTATGGTAACGGCGGCTATCTTTAAACTCGGTTTATGTTGGCAGTGTCATTGTTGACATGGTACTCAAATTTAACTTTTCAAGCGATACCAGTCTTTTAAAGGCATTCGGACATGCATTTGACTGCTGCCATCGTCTAGATATTGCTCATTAACCACGGCAGCCTGCTCGTATAAGGCCGCTCGCAGTTTACCGTCGGTAGGCTGCAACACTAATTGCTCATCGAACATGACGTCTTGCAAGCGCTCCCTAAGTGCTTGTTGGAGTAAATCCATGCCCAGACCATCACGGGCAGATACATAGACTGCAATCGGCATGCCCGATTCATCGCGCACAATACGCGCTGATTGCTCGAGCAAATCCACCTTATTAAAGACTCGCAGCTGCGGCACTTCGCCAGCGCCGATATCTTCAAGAACAGATTCAACATCGCGAATAAGCCGTGCGCGATCTTCCGCCGCAACGTCAATCACCTGTAACAGCAAATCCGCATTTAGCGTCTCTTCAAGCGTCGCTTTAAAAGCGTCGACTAGTGTGTGGGGTAACTGCGCGATAAATCCGACCGTATCGGCCATCACAACCGGACCTAAATGATCAATATCTAGGCGACGCAAGGTCGGATCCAAGGTCGCGAACAATTTATCTGCTACATAGACCTCAGACTCGGTCAGACGGTTGAATAGTGTCGACTTACCCGCGTTGGTGTATCCAACGAGCGATACCAGAGGGATATCGGCGCGCTGACGGGATCGCCGACTTTGGGCGCGCTGGGAGCGCACTTTATCGAGCCGCGATTCGATATGCGTGATACGCGCGCGCAATAGTCGTCTATCGGTTTCGAGCTGAGTCTCACCTGGGCCGCGCAAACCGATACCACCTTTCTGGCGCTCCAAGTGTGTCCAACCGCGAACGAGCCGGGTACTGGCGTGGTGCAACTGCGCAAGCTCAACCTGCAATTTACCCTCGTGGGTGCGCGCCCGCTGAGCAAAAATATCCAAAATCAGACCTGTTCTAGCCAAAACACGGCACTCTAGCGCTTGTTCTAAATTGCGCTCTTGGCTTGGGGATAGCGGATGATTGAATACCACTAACTCCGCGTCGTGCGCCTCCTTGGCCAAGCGAATTTCGTCGAGCTTACCCGAACCAACAAAGTATTTAGCTCTTGGGGCACGCCGGTGGCCGGTAATAAAGGCGACAGGATCGCCCCCTGCAGACAACACCAACTCCTCGAACTCACGTGGGTCAAGTACAACTTTGCCGTCATCGAGGGCAATTTGAACGAGAACGGCGCGCTCGCCGCTCTCGGGACGGTCAAAGAACATCGACCTTCACACGCCGCCGCAGCGGCATTGCGGTCTAATCTTCGTTTTCCAACTCCTCATCGTGGTCCATGGGCACGCGAACATTGCGCGCGGGCACGACTGTCGAGATTGCATGCTTGTAAACCATCTGTGAAACGGTGTTTTTCAACAGTACAACAAACTGATCAAAAGACTCGATTTGACCCTGCAATTTAATGCCATTAACCAAGTAAATAGATACGGGGACGCGCTCTTTACGCAGTGCATTTAGATAAGGGTCTTGTAGCGTCTGCCCTTTGGACATGAGAACTCCTGTTAATAATTCGGTTTATATCGCAAAAAAACGACGTTAATAGACTACCAGCGGCGAGGAGCAGGATAATACTATGATGAATGACCGACAAGATAGTTCCGCAGCACATTGCGAATAAAATCCCCCGCATTTGATTCATTTTGATAGTCTGCAGCGAACAAACCCTCGACATTGACCAGCCCGCCCTCGTCATTGGTTTCCAGCCATGTCAAATCGGGCCATTTACGTAGCCAAGTGAACTGCCTTTTAGCGAGCTGGCGCGTAGCAATAATCGATTTTTCTCGGGCGCTGACTAAATCAGCCTCGCCATCACAGTGTGCCCATAGCTGCCGATAGCCTACTGCACGCATTGCAGGCAGGCCGGCGTGGAGATCGGATCTGCTATGCAGCGCTGCGACCTCAGCCAAAACACCTGCATCGAGCATTTGATCAAAACGCCGCTCTATGCGTCCATGCAGCACGGCGCGATCCTCTGGACATACTGCAAAGGCCAAAATATCGCCGTCAATGGCCGCGCGCGCAGTACCCTGCTGCCATTGGCTCATGGCTACGCCGCTAATACGAAAAACCTCAAGCGCCCGGGAAATTCGGTGGCTGTGGTTGGGATGAAGGCGCTCAGCCGTCACCGGGTCGCATTCTGCCAGCTCTGCGTGCAGCGCGGGCCATCCCCTCTGCTTTGCCTGTTTATCAATCGCTGCACGAACTAGCGGGTCGCTTTCGGGCATTTCATCCAGCCCAAGTAATAGCGCCCGAAAGTAGAGCATGGTGCCTCCGACCAAAATCGGCTGCTTACCGCGCCGGCGAATATCGGTGATGACAGCAACCGCATCGCGCACAAAATCAGCCGCGCTGTAAGACGCGTTAGCGTCGCGAATATCTATCAGGTGATGTGGGTAGTCTGATTTTGCGGCGCCTATATCAAGCCCTCGATAAACCAGAGCCGAGTCAACGGACACTAATTCCCCAGAGATCGACTCCGCAAGATTAATCGCCAAATCAGTTTTTCCTGCCGCTGTCGGCCCCATTATGCAAATAATCGGACCTGGCGCTGTACTTTGTTGCTCGCCATCGTCATTGATCGAGATGCGCATCAACGCCCTCGCAAAAATAGTTTGTCGAGTTCAGCGAGGCTCAGCTGCACCCAAGTTGGGCGGCCGTGGTTACACTGTCCCGAGCGCTCGGTGTGCTCCATGTCACGAAGCAGGGCGTTCATTTCAGGAAGTGTCAATCGGCGATTCGCGCGCACCGACCCATGGCAGGCCATCGTCGATAAAATTTCATCCATATGTGCAGCGATACGATCTGAACTCCCGTACTCACAAAGATCGGCCAGCACATCACGCACCAACTGACTCAAGTCGGCATTAGCCAAGGCCACCGGCACCTCACGGATAATCACCGCCTCTTCAGCCGCGGGCTCAACCAGCATGCCCAACGCGGCAAGCTGCTGTGCGCACTCACTCACTGCATTGACCTCGCGAGCAGAGACCGCCAAAGTTTGCGGCACCAACAAAGGCTGGCGACGGATACCCGCTTGATCGCGCGCTTTTTTTAAACGCTCATAAGTAATGCGTTCATGCGCTGCATGGGTATCAACCAGCACCAAGCCGTGCGCATTTTCAGCGAGAATATAAACCCCGGATAACTGTGCTAGCGCGAATCCCATGGGTGGAATTTCTGCCTGCTCGCCTGCGTCGGAATCGGCAATCTGCATTGAGCTCAGGCTGCCTCGATCACCAGATGTCATCGGCGATTGGCTATAGAGTTGCTGCAGGGCCGTCTGCTGCGCCGCACTGGCTTGCTGACTCATACCCGAAGCACCTGGCGGGCCGCCAAAACCCATAAAGCCCTGACTCGGCATCGATGCCGGCTCTCGACCCAATGCAGCCGCAATATTGGGCGTAATAGACGGGGTGTCCTCGCCCGGGCGGATATCCGCCAACGTGCGATTGAGTGTGCTAAAAATAAAACTGTGTATTTCGCGACCATCCCGAAAACGCACTTCGTGTTTAGTGGGGTGCACATTGACGTCTACGCGCGCCGGATCGAGGGTTAAAAACAAAACATAGGTGGGATGCCGGCCGTGATACAACACGTCGCGATAGGCCTGTTTAATAGCGTGTGCTATTAACTTGTCGCGAATCACCCGCCCGTTGACAAAAAAGTACTGTAGATCTGCCTGACTCCGCGAAAACGTTGGCAGACCCACCCAACCCGATAACGTTAGATCGGCAGCTTCGCGATGAATAGGGACACACTGCTGCATAAAAGCCGGGCCGCAGACGCCAACTACTCGACGCTCGCGTCCAGCCTGGTCAACGGCAGGCATCAAGCTGCGAATCAATTTACCGTTGTGACGCAACGTCACGCCAACATCGGGACGCGACAGCGCTTGACGCTTGATCACTTCTTCAATATGGCCAAACTCAGTTTTCTCAGTACGCAAAAACTTGCGCCGCGCAGGCGTGTTGTAAAACAGATCGCGCACTTCTAAGGACGTGCCGCGCGGATGAGGGGCCGGTTTCAAGGTCACCACCATATCGCGCCCCTCAGAAGCTGCGCAGAGACCGGCACTCGCCTGCTCGGTAGCGTTTGACGTCAAGCTCAGCCGTGACACGGAGGCGATCGATGCCAGTGCCTCACCCCTAAATCCCAGCGTACCCACCGACTGTAGATCATCGATGGTGACAATTTTGGAGGTCGCATGTCGTGCCAGCGCCAAGGGTAAATCGTCGACATTAATACCGACACCATTATCGCGAATACGAATTAACTGTGTACCACCCCCTTCGATATCCACTTCGATACGATCGGCGCCCGCATCCAAGCTGTTTTCAAGCGCCTCTTTAACCACCGAAGATGGGCGCTCAACCACTTCACCGGCAGCTATTTGGTTGGCTAGGCGGGCGTCAAGATTGCGAATACGTGCAATTGAATCAGGCATATTCCACTCAGCTACTTGGAATCACTAACATCTGACCGACGCTAATGCTATTTGAAGTTAAGTCATTACTGGCTTTCAATACATCAACACTGACGCTAAACCGCTGGGCAATGCCTGACAAAGTATCGCCACGTGCAATGACATACGGCTGACTGCGCTGACTGCGCTGCCAAGCCAGCAGCGTGCCCTCTGGTGGATGACTCTCAAACCATTGTTCAATACCCGTCTGAATGGCGCGGGCCATCTTGTCCTGATATCCGCTGTTAGTCAGTTTTTCCGCCTCGCCCGGGTTGGAGATAAATCCAGTCTCCACAAGAATAGAGGGGATATCTGGCGATTTGAGTACTGCAAAACCTGCCTGCTCCACCTGACGCTTATGTAACTTGGTTATTTTGCCCATTTCATCCACGACGCCAGCGCCGAGTTTCAAGCTGGTATCTAACGTCGCGGTCATCGACAAATCAGTGAGTACGCCTGCGAGCACGTCGTCTTTATCGGACAATCGCACACCGCCCACTAAATCCGCTGAATTTTCACGATCCGCCAAGTATTTCGCCGCGGTTGATGTCGCACCCCGCGTGCTTAACGCGTAAACAGAGGTGCCGCTCGCCGAGGCTTTGTCAAAGGCATCTGCATGAATTGAGACAAAGAGGTCAGCCTGATGCTTGCGCGCCAAATCCCGCCTACCGCTCAAACTCACATAATAGTCGCCGCTACGGATCATGACTGGGCTAAATCCGGGCGTCTTCTCCAGCCGCGCTTCAAGTTTACGAGCAATCGCCAGCACGACGTCTTTTTCACGTTGTCGTTTCGGGCCCGAGGCACCGGGGTCCTCACCCCCGTGTCCCGCATCAATAGCAACGACAATGTCTCGCCTCTCCGATAACTGTTCGACGCTCTTCACCGTTTTGGCCACACTCGGCGCAGCAACTTCCTGGTCCTCATCAAACAGATCGAGCACCAGTCGGTGTCCAGTTTGCGCATTGGGCGTCAACACAAAGCTTTTAGGCCTGACGGCAGCGCTTAAATCAAACACCAGACGTAAGTCGCTGCCTTGCCGCACGCCTGAACGCACCCGCTCGATGGGCGTCCCTTTGACCGGCAAATCATTCAGCGCACTTTTAAATTGCGCACCGGGAATGTCCATCACTAGGCGTCGCGGGTTATCGAGGATTAGTAAAGAGTGTGAGACCGCGTCGGATAGATCAAGCACCACACGGGTATGGTCAGGCGCGCGCCAGAGACGCACATCCAGCACTTCAGCAGCCCTCAAATACACCGACGACAGTAGGCCAGACAGCAGAATAAGCGCAGCGCATATGGCCCGCTGCCAGTGCCGTCTTGTCCGTCGTCTCAGTGCCAAGCCACTACTCTGGTATTGAATATCATTCTCCACGCTGAGAACGGCTAACCGCCGCCCTAAGCCACACTGTGTATGATCCTACATACCACTGTCTATGTTGCTTTACCAATCTCAGCGTCGCAAGTGCGGGAGCAGAGCAAGGGTCATCGGTGTATGCGCGGTCAAGGTCGCCACACGACCGCTATCGCCGTCGTCGGCCAAGCTAACAGTCAAATCTGCAGCAGGCAGACGACCCAGACCCCGACTAGGCCATTCAAACAATACGATAGCCTGCGCCTCGAGATAATCAGCCAAGCCTAAAAAATCGAGCTCACCTGGGTCACCCAGACGGTAAAGATCAAAATGAAACACCGGCCCCGACGCGAATTGGTAAGGTTCTACGATCGTATAGGTAGGGCTTTTTACCGCACCCTTATGACCCAAACCCTGCATGAGGCCGCGACTTAAAGTTGTCTTACCCGCACCCAAATCGCCTTCCAGATAAATAACCACAGGCCGAGGCAATATATGCGCAATTGCGCCGCCCAAATACACGGTGGCAGCTTCATCTGGAAGCGACAGGGTAATTGATTGTTGGCTGGATAATGTCATGGGCGAAGTGTAACCCCTGAGACATCTACTTGGGATGCCCTCGTTTCTGTCACAATAGACGCATGTCAGAATCAAACGATGCCAAATCAGACGTCTCCAATACCAACGCCGCGGTGATGCAAGACGTCGCGGGTGAGTACATGAGCGACGCGCAGCGCTTAGCATTAGTCGACACTATTCGCGAATGGGCCAAAGATCTCGGTTTCCAACAGCTAGGTATAACAGGTATTGCGCTTCATCAACATGAAGCCTACCTGCAGAAATGGTTGGCTGCAGGATACCACGGCAGCATGGATTACATGGCTCACCATGGCACCGCCCGCAGCCGTCCCGACGAACTCGTACCCGGGACGAGCACAGTGCTTTCTTTGCGTATGGACTACCAGCCACTGGGACGTGACCCCCTCGATGTGCTCGCCAGCAGTGAGCATGCCTATGTGTCGCGCTATGCATTGGGTCGTGACTACCACAAGCTAATGAGAAACCGCCTAGCCAAACTCGCCAAGCGTATTGAAGCTGAGCTTGCGGGGGGGCAATTCCGCGCCTTTGTCGACAGCGCTCCAGTACTCGAGCGCGGTATTGCCGAACGAGCAGGCTTAGGCTGGATCGCCAAAAACGCGATGCTGATTAACGACAAGGCCGGTTCATATTTTTTCTTGGGCGAAATTTATACCGACATTCCATTTCCCGCCGATCCACCCAAAAACGAAAAACACTGTGGCAGCTGCACCGCCTGCCTAAGCGCCTGCCCGACTAATGCTTTTGTCGGTCCCTATGTCCTAGACGCACGGCGTTGCATTTCTTACCTCACCATTGAACACGCAGGCAGTATCGACCCAGAACTGCGGCCATTGATGGGCAATCGTATTTTTGGTTGTGATGATTGTCAGCTGGTTTGCCCTTGGAACAAGTTCGCCAAACCCACCGACGAAGCAGACTTTAGTCCGCGCCACGGCTTAGATGATGTCAGTTTGGTAGATCTTTTTACCTGGAGTGCAGCCGATTTTACCGCGCGCACCCTCGGATCCCCCATCAAGCGCATCGGCTACGAGCGCTGGTTGCGGAATATCGCTATTGCGTTGGGCAATGCTAAAACTGCGCCGCCCATTATCGCCGCGTTACATAGTCGAGCAGAGGATGAATCACCGCTGGTCCGTGAGCATGTAGCTTGGGCGCTGAGCCAACATCGCTGAACATTCGAATCGCCTAAGACAGCCGTAAAAAATGTTTCCGGTAGTATCTGAGCTCTTCAACCGACTCACGAATATCATCAAGAGCCTGATGCGTGGCCCGCTTGGGCGCACCGCGTAAATCAGGCCGCCAGAGATTCGCCAAAATTTTCAACGCGCTCACATCGAGGTTGCGGTAGTGAAAATACCGCTCCAATTCAGGCATGTGGCGCGCCATAAAACGACGATCTTGGCAGATAGAGTTACCGCACATCGGCGACTGACCCAAGGGTACCCACTGCGCTAGAAAATCGATGGTCTCCGCAATCGCTGCCGCCTCGTCGTATTTGCTCGCTCTGACGCGATCCACCAGCCCCGAGCCAGTATGGGTGCGGGTGTTCCACTCATCCATGGCTGCCAAGGCCTCGTCGGACTGATAAATCGCAATCACCGGCCCCTGCGCCAGTTCATTCAAGTCGCTATCGGTCACGATCGTTGCTATTTCAATCACACGATCCGTCTCTGGTTTGAGTCCCGTCATTTCGAGATCAACCCAGATCAAATTATTGTCAGTGTCCATGATCGCACTCCTTCAAATATATCGTCAGTCTAACCCACCATTGACGTGCTGTTAGCATTACACTGACCCTATGACAAAACGCCACCTCAGCCAACAACAACAACGCCGTATTCGCGCAAGCCGCGAACGAACCGTCGCCGCCTCCGACAATGAAGCCATTGGCACTGAACAAGCGGGACTGGTCATTGCGCGCTACGGCAAGCGCGCCCTGATCGAAGATGATAGAGGTCAGCGGCAGCAGTGTCATTTACGTGCCAATACAGACAGTCTAGTTGCCGGCGACAAAGTGGTGTGGGCCGAAAGCGATGGTGCCGGAGTCGTGCTGGCGCGCCGCGATCGCCAGTCGGTGCTGAGCCGACCAGATCCGCGAGGTAATTTGCGCCCCGTTGCCGCCAATATCGATTTAATGCTGATCGTCATTGCGCCCAAGCCCGAAGCTCACGCCAACCTGATTGACCGCTACTTGGTCGCGGCTGAAAGCGAGGGTATAGATGCAGCATTGGTACTCAACAAAGCCGACTTACTCACTGACAACGATCCGCTCAATAAATTATTGGCAAGCTATGAAGCGCTGGGCTATCCAACGGTACGCACCGGGATTAACGATTCACAGGCGGAGGCGCTCACCCCCATTATTCGCGGCAAAACACTCGTATTAGTGGGTCAGTCGGGGGTTGGCAAGTCATCACTCGTTCAGCGACTCCTGCCAGACATCGACATCCGTATAGGCGCGCTTTCGGAGGCGATAGACAAGGGTAAGCACACCACAACCACTGCCGAGCTCTATCATCTCCCCGCCGGCGGGCAGCTCATAGACTCCCCCGGCATCCGCGAGTTTCACCTGCATCATTTACCCGCAGCACGAATTGCCTTTGGTTTTAAAGAGTTTTTACCTTTTCTTGGTGGCTGTAAGTTTCGCGACTGCCAACATGATCATGAGAGCGATTGCGCGATCCTCAATGCCCTCGAGCGGGGAGTGATCAGTGCGGCGCGCTTTGATAGTTACCGGCAGATTGTGGCCATGACCGAGTCATAGCGCTCACAGCGATCGCGCTTAATGTCGATCGCGACGCAAGCTCTCGAATAACATGAATTCGACTTTGACACGTATTTTCCAAGCACCTTCGCGACCGAGCTCCGGCTCATCTACACGCCAATTGTAACTGGGCTCCAGCTCGAACATTAAATAGTCGCGATAAGCCTGACGGCGCAGCCGCAATCCCACCCGGTAGTTAGAGACATAATCCCAAGGCTCGGTGCGACCACTGACTTCTAAATAAGTTGAGATAGCCGCCTGATAATCATCTCGCCCACCCGGCCAACGGCTGATGTGCGCGAGCGTTGAGCTCCACTCTATACCGTCGGTCTGCTCCCCATACTGCACGCGCGTACTACTGCGGATGAACTGATCTTCAGATAACCGGTGATCTAGAAATAATCGGCTGGTTGAATAGCTGCCATCGTCAAAATCATATTGCACACGCTGTACAAAGCGCAGGCTATTTTGCTCAGAAAAATTCGTCCCGTAACGATACTTTATGCCCGGCTTGGGGCCGGCCGAGCTGGCACCCATCGTCAAGTCAAAACGATGCTGGCCGGCGGGTTTGCCACCTATCTGAAACTGCAATGCCACAGGACTCTGGGAGCGATCATCCTCTTCATTAATCTGATCCTCGGGGTCATCACCCCGAAATACCAAATCGAGACGCTTGGATAAATTCGGTAAATTGATTTTTCCACCGACGCGCACCTGAAAATCACTACCGAGCCGCTCGTCGACCTCCTCCGCAAAACCAATACGCAAACGAGATTCGTCATGTTCAGCGTCAACTTCCGCATCACCAAAGAAGTGATCGATCCAGCTCGTCAGCTCATTGGCGCGCCGCGTCATTAATTCGTGTCCGGAATCAATCCAGCTCGCATCTCTTTCATGACTGGGGGCAATGGCCTGCGTTTCAATCCGATCCGTGTCGACAACCGCAGTATCCGACCCAGCACCGGCAGCTAACGCAAAATCGGCAGGCGTAGCAAGTGTACTAAGCGCACAAAAAATACGAACAGATAGAGGTATCTTTTGAGCATCAGCGATGCGCATAACGTAAACTCCCAAAACGCTCCTTGGCTCGAGGTCATATTAGTCACATGGAAAAACTATTCATAGCACTTCAGGCAGTACTTCCACAGCACAGCCTATCTCGTCTGATTGGCAGACTCGCCGGACTTGAACACCCCGCTTGGTTAAAGAACGGTTTGATTAGTCTATTTATGCGCAGCTATGGCATTAGTCTGGACGAGGCAGAGAAAAGCCAGAAATACGACTACCCCAGTTTCAATGCATTTTTTACCCGCGCGCTAAAAGTGGGGGTCCGCCCGCACGGGAACTCACGCTATCTACACCCTGCCGACGGTATATTGAGCCAATGCGGTCGCGTAGACGATGGCCAGCTCCTGCAGGCAAAAGGTCGGACCTATACGAGCCAAGCACTACTGGCGGGCACGGAGCAAGAAGCGGCCCGCTTTGATCAAGGCACTTTTGCCACCGTTTACTTGGCGCCAAAGGACTATCATCGTGTCCACATGCCGATTTCTGGCACGCTCAAAATGACCCGCTATGTTCCCGGCCAGTTGTTTGCTGTTAACACCACTACCGCCAATGGCATTAACGAACTCTATGCGCGCAATGAGCGCCTGGTGTGCTTGTTTGACACCGCCGACGGCGAGCTCGCGATCGTTTTAGTGGGTGCGATGATCGTCGCAGGTATCTCTACGGTCTGGGGTGGCGTTGAAACGCCAGCGCCTAGCGCCATACGCGAGCAGCATTTTGCGCCGGGCGAACAACCCCTATTGGCGGCGGGAGACGAACTGGGACGCTTCTTCCTAGGCTCAACGGTGGTGTTGCTCACGGAGCGCGGCGACCTACAGTGGCAGGCCACCGCCGGCGATGAAGTGCAGGTATTGGCCTCTCTAGCAGACTGAACCTATCCCACTAATCACAAGTTTTCCTCGGCAAATTTTGCCAGGCGTGAACGCACGATGCCAGCGATAAACATAATCCCAGCGTGAGGATAGTGCTTGGATTTTTCTACCAAGTAAGTCAGTCCCGAGGTCAGTGGCGAGATGTATTTGTTATCGATCTGCGCAAGATTCCCCAGTACAACGATCTTCGAATCAGCACCCACACGGCTGATGATCGATTTCAGTTGGAACTGCGTCAGTCCCTGCGCTTCATCGATCACAATATAGGCGTTATTAAACGAGCGGCCGCGCATAAAGTTAAGCGACTTAAACTGAATATTGGCACGCTCTTTCACATAATCGATGCTACCACCGGCGCTTTCATCCGCGCCGTGCAAAATTTCTAAATTGTCTTCAAAAGCAGCCAACCAAGGCGCCATTTTCTCTTCCTCTGTACCGGGCAAGAAGCCAATATCCTCGGCCATGGGCGGCGTGGAACGCGTGACAATTAATTTACTGTATTTTTTGAGCTCTAAAATGGCATGTAAACCATAAGCCAATGCCAGCAGTGTCTTCCCTGAACCAGCCGGCCCAGTCATCACCGTCATATCGATTTCATCGTCATCCAACAGCTTCATCGCCATTGCCTGCTCTAGGTTGCGCGGTGCCAATCCCCAGAAACGTTGATTCATCAAATTGTCGCGACTATCGATCTGTAGATAGATGTAGTCATCATCAACACTAAATACATAGGCGAGAAAATCATGGTCGTCGTGCAAGAACTCGTTCGGATAGGCCCTCGGCAATGTCGTGCGAGGGATACGATGAAGCGTAATAGCCCCCTCACGCAAAGTATCGACATCGGTCACGGTTGACCAAAAATCGCCGTCAATGTGGGTATATCCAGTTGCCAGCAGATCAATGTCGTCCAGCACACGATCGTGCCGATAGTCTTCCACGTGCGCCAGACCTGAACCTTTAGCTTTAATGCGCATATTTATATCTTTGGTGATTAGACAGACAAAGCTTGCCGGCGCGGCCTCTTGCAAGTGTAGTGCGACATTGATGATGCGATTATCATTGGTGTGATCTTGATTAGTACTCAGAAACGGTACCGCGCTGTTTTCTTTGATCAATTGATCAGGATAAATCGACAATGTGCCCAGAGCGCCTCTGGCATTAGAGCCTGGAATTTCTACACCCTCCTGAATCGCTCGAGGTGTGGCGGCACCGATTATTTTATCAATTAGCTGAATGGCAATACGCGCCTCTCGGCTCACCATCTTCTCTGCTCGGTCTTTGATGTGATCGAGTTCCTCGAGCACGGTCATAGGGATCACGACATGATGTTCAGCAAAGACCGAAATGGCCGTTGGATCATGTAGCAGTACATTGGTATCGAGTACGTAAGTCTTTTGCTCAACAGTTGTCGCTGCTGATTTTTCGCCCGACAGGTCAGTGCTGGGTTCCATAAACAGATCCTTGAGAGAATAAAAACAGTCAGTCGGGAATGCTGCTATGAAGCAGGCTGGTCACAGCGGCTCCAACACCCAGGCAAAATAATCATGCTGCGGCGCTCCGCAGAGAAGAGCACTGCAATAGCGCGCTATCAGGGGCCGCTTGGCCCTCGAGAGCGCAGAGCGCTGGCAACAACTCAGCGGTATCGTCAAATGCTTGATGGTCCTGCTCACGACTTCCCGAAATAGCCGACAGTAAAGACCCGAGATTCTAAGGTGTCAACGACCGAGCGGAAAAACGTCAACTTCTTATTATTTAGCCTGACACCAAGGTCGAATTTCGCTACAGTAAGTGACTTGCTTGCGAAATTAGTGATTAGCTATGTTCGCAGGCCTTACTTTACCTAAGTAGTCAGGAGCTTACAGCGGCCATGCTGAACACCGACGCAATGGCCCAACTCAAGGGCCTCAAAGACCAGCTTGAGGCGCAGAAAGAGCACACTGAAGCGACCGTTAAGGGCACTCAAAATCGCTATGGTTTTGCTGTTGTCGATGACGGCCGCGAGATATTCCTACCCCCAGATGAAATGCTCAAAGTGCTGCCTGGTGATCGCGTAGCGATTTGCATTCGGCCTGCCAGTGCAGGCAAAGGTGGCAAAGCCAAATCAAATAAAGATACAGAGGGCCGCACGGTCGCCGATGTCGAGCGACTCATACAGAGTCCTCTCGATCGATTTGTCGGCAAAATTGTCAATAAAGGCAAAGCCGTGTTCGTAGAACCCGACATGCCCAACCTCAGTCGCTGGCTATTTGTTCCACCGCATGCGCGCAACGGGGCAAAACCGGGTGACCGTGTAGAGTGCGCCGTACTCAAGCATCCGATTCAAGATGGCAAGCCCTCAGCCAAAGTACTGCAGTTAATCGGTTCCACTGAAACCGCAGGACTCGAGAATCGCTACTGTGCCGCACGCGCAGGTCTTGCTTGGACATGGCCAGAAAAAGCGGCGTCGCGCCTGATCGAACATGCCAAGAAACAGACGCCGCTCGAAGATACTGATCGCACCGACCTCACCCACTTAGCATTTATCTCTATCGACGCCGTGCGCACGCAGGACATCGATGACGCTCTTTATGCCGAGGTCACTGCCGATGGCTGGCTGCTCTACGTGGCTGTAGCTGACCCAACCAGTTATTTGGGCGACCTAAAGGATATCCGCGAAGAACTTACTGCGCGGGGTACCTCCGTGTACTTCCACGGTGACATGATCGCGATGCTACCCGAGGAGATCAGCCACGATTTTTGCGCACTCGCCGAGAATCAATTACGGCCTGCACTGGTATGTAAGATCACCCTGAGCGATGAAGGCGAAGTCGGCAGCTATGAATTTCTCAAAGCGAGTATTCGCTCTCGCGCCAAACTGTCTTACGCCGCAGTAGACCGCTACGTCACCAAGCACAATGACGAGTTAATTGCTTTCTCGACGCCACTCGAAGCACTCGTGCAAGCTTATCGCGCACTGCGTCGCCGCCGCGAAGCTAACGAATTAGTGATGGAAGAGCGCCGCGAGTATCGCTGGCTTCTCGATGAACAACGGCAAATCGAGTCCATTGAGACATTTGGAAAAATGGCCTCCCAAAATCTAGTTGAGGAGTGCATGATTGCCGCTAATCGCTGCGCCGCTCATTTCTTAGCGATGGGCGATGCTAGCGGCCCGTTCGTGGTTCACGGCGGATTCCGCAAAGACCGAATCGCTGAAACAAAAGAGTTCCTAAGCCGGCACCGTCCAGACCTGGCCGACGCGCCATTTGAAACCATCGCAGGCTACCGTCAGGTTTTGGCTGGTCTTGCTAGTAGCGAAAACACGCTACCCTTGCGCGGCATGGTTAATCGCCTGCTGATGCGCGCGGAATTAAGTACCGCGCCGTCAGAGCACATGGGCATGGCCTTACAGGCCTATACCAACTTCACATCGCCACTGCGTAAAGCGGTCGATTTCCTAGTGCATTTGCAAATTAAGGCGCTCTTGGATGCAAACCCCGGCGATCAGGCGAGCGACGCACATCTGCGAAGTGCAGCACAGGCCATCGCAAAGAGTCGCGAAGCGTCATTTGCCGCCGAGCGTTGGCTTGCGGCAAATTATCTCAACAAGCTTGTTCAGAACGGTAAAACCCGTTTTGACGGTACAGTATGTAACATCAGCAGTTCAGGCTTCACCGTGCGACTCGCTGATAACGGCCTAGAAGGCTTTGTTGATCTGCGCAAAGATCCGGAGAAATTCAGCTTCGACAAGTGGACCGCCAGCCTGACTAGCACAACACGCCGATTCCAACTCGACCAAGTCGTGGATGTTGATTTTATCGATGCCCCCGAGTGCGAAGGCTTCGTTGCACGCTTTGAGCTAGTCTCTAATTCGGGCTTGAAGGCAGTAAAAGTGAGTTAAACCGCAGCCCTGAGTTTTCGCAGCTAGCTGATATGTGATCGGGTCAGTCATCTATGCCCGTTGTGAGCTTATCTAGGAGCATACCTATGACTGCCGATAAAACCACTCGAACACGACTCCGCCGTGGTGCCAGCCAGTCGGTCGATGAACAAAATTTGATTCACCAAATTATCGATCAAAACCTTATCTGTCATGTTGGTTTTATGGCCGACGGCCATCCAGTCGTCATCCCCACATGTCATTGGCGTATTAACAATCGACTCTACTGGCATGCGCATCGCCTCGGTGCCAATGTTGCCCCGAATCATGCCAGTGAAGTCTGCATTACCATTACACAACTCGATGGATTGGTGCTCGCTCGCTCAGCTTTCAATCATTCGATTAACTATCATTCGGTGATGGTCTTTGGTACTGCAACCCCAATTCATGACGCTGCCGAAAAGATGACAGTGCTAGCGCATATGATGGAGAAATTCTCCCCCGAACGCTGGTCAGCGTTGCGCCCTGTCACTGATGCGGAGCTCCAGGCTACCGGCGTGAGTTACATGACTCTTGACGAACTGTCATGCAAAGTGAGTCGCGGCGATGCCAAGGACAACGATGGCGATATCGAATGGCCCGTATGGGCGGGCGTCTTACCCATATACAGTCAGCTGGGCGGCGCCAGACCCAACGCAGATTTGCGGGGTAACCACCCGATCCCTAGACCCCCAAAGCTAGCAGGATACCCATCATCAGGCATACCCGATAACCGTCAAGAGTGATTACAATAGCGTACTAGATTTCTGTATTTTTCGCGGCAGATAGTCCAACAAAGGATTTTATTATTATGAGCCAATGGCTGCCTATTAAAACCACTTTGACCGACACAAGCTTGGTCGGACAACAAGTCACTGTTAAGGGTTGGCTGCGCAGCAAGCGCGATTCGAAGGCGGGAATTTCGTTTCTCGCCGTGCACGATGGCAGCTGCTTTGACCCGATTCAGGCGGTCGTACCCAACACGCTAGATAATTACGCGTTGGAAGTTTTAGCGTTGTCCACCGGCTGCGCTGTTGAGGTTACCGGCGAGCTGGTCGCATCTGAGGGCAAAGGTCAGTCAGTAGAAATCCAAGCCGGTGTGGTGGTGGTGGTGGGCGGTGTGGATGACCCTGAAGCCTATCCGATCGCTAAAAAGCGTCATACGTTTGAGTACTTGCGCACCCAGGCCCATTTGCGCACCCGCACCAATACCTTTGGCGCCATTACTCGGGTCCGGCACGTTATGGCGCATGCGATTCACGAGTTTTTCAATGGCGAAGGATTTTATTGGGTCAATACGCCCATCATCACAGCCTCAGATTGTGAGGGTGCAGGTGAACTGTTTCGTGTCAGTAATCTCGACTGGAATAACCTACCCCGACGCAGTGACGGACGCGTCGATGCCGAGCAAGACTTTTTTGGCGGCGACGCTTTTCTGACAGTATCGGGACAGCTCGCAGTGGAGTCCCACTGCTTATCCATGAGTAAGGTATATACCTTTGGCCCCACATTCAGAGCCGAAAACTCTCACACTTCACGTCACCTAGCAGAGTTTTGGATGGTCGAACCGGAGATCGCTTTTGCGACACTCGATGACGATGCGGCGCTCGCTGAAGCGCTACTCAAGCATGTTATCGGCGCTGTACTTAATCAATGCGGCGACGACATGGCTTTCTTCCAGCAGCGTGTCGACAACACCGTACTCGCGCGCTTACAGGGTCTCGTCGACAACAATTTCGAACGCATGACGTACACAGAGGCCATTAGTATTCTCCAGACCTGTGGCGAGAACTTCGAGTATCCAGTGAGCTGGGGCATCGATATGGCCTCCGAACACGAGCGCTATTTGGCCGAACAGCATGTCGGCCGACCCATCGTAGTAACTGACTACCCGAAAGAGATCAAAGCCTTTTATATGCGGCTCAATGATGATGAGCGCACTGTCGCGGCGATGGACGTCCTAGCACCTGGCATCGGCGAGATCATCGGTGGCAGTCAGCGTGAAGAACGGCTCGACGTTTTGGACGCGCGTATGGATGATCAGCTCAAAGAAGATCTCTGGTGGTATCGCGATTTACGTCGCTATGGCACCGTACCCCACGCAGGCTTTGGTTTAGGCTTTGAACGTTTGCTGGCCTATGTGACGGGCATGGAAAACGTCCGTGACGTCATACCCTTTCCGCGCACCCCAGGTCACGCTGATTTTTAAGTTGACCGGCTCAGCGCATTCATTCAATTTCTAGCTCACCAAACGCGGTCAGTTTCACTGACCGCAACGCCGTAGCATGGCGTTGTTGATATACGTTAGTCACACTGTCACTGGAAACTGGGCTACTGGCGCTCCGTGCTAGCAAAAGTTGGAACCGCGCGCCAGTCGTTGCCACGATCAATGCTCGCCTATCACGAGGGGCTGACGATGAATCAAGGCTAGGCCGCGGTATGCAGGCCGCACTCGCGGCCCGCTTCGACTTTGGTGGGATCAAAATATCGGCTGCAGCTGGGCAGATTGTGCCTGCGCATATAGCTATCTACATCCGTATCACTGGCGTAAAAAAATGGCGCTATTTTAAGGAGCCCACGCGCATCTTTGGAAACCACATCTAGCGTTTGGCGATGCGGCGTCTCTTCTCTTCTGATCCCGGTAAACCAAAGTGTGGGCTGGAGGTCCGCCAGAGCCTGGCGAAACGGTGCCAGCTTCACTTGCTCTGCGAACCATTGATGATGAGGCTCTAGCGGCAGGGGAATGCCACCAAGCTTGGCGATCAAGCGCTCGGGCGTTATCGAGGGACTGTAAACGTGTAAATTGAGACCTAAATACGATTCAATAAGATCAGCATTTACATAGGTGTCTTTGACATTAAAGCCTGAATCAATCCAAACCACTGGCATGTTAGGTGCCTGGGTGACTACGGCGTGCAACGTCGCCGCGGCATTGATACCCATACTCGTCGTCACTATCGCAGGCACATTAAGTGACAGTGCCCAGCGCACAATATCTGCAGGGGAAGCATGGCGTAAATGTAGATTAGCGGCCGCAATATCAACACGATTTGCAAACGGCTCGCTCAGTATCTCATCAATGAATGTCACGATTTACGCACCCTACCATCTTCACCTGCTCCGAAGATGTCAAAGTACCTTAAGTTAATAATGTTTTAAAAGATTATTTTTTTATATCTTAATGGTCTAATTGAGCGAGATGCACCGAGCTATTAAAGCCTCCCCCACCACCTTCATAGGCGGCCTGCAGCTTAATCATCCCGCTGCGCTCCCCACCTCGATTACAGACGACTAGCAGCCCGCTTTCGCTGGCGCACGTTTTTCTCAAGTTGTGCGTGCAAATCAATATAGGTCTGGGTCAGCTTATGATTGGGCGCCAAGTAAATCAGCGGCTTCATTTCATAGTGTGACTCACGCATTTTGACGGAGCTGGTCAAGTAAGTATCCATCACTGGGAAACCCTCGCTCTTGAGCTCATCCACTAGCTTCGTGGGCAGACGCGCTTGGGCGTTAAACTGGTTGATCACAATGCCTTCAACTTTCAGATCTGGATTGTGATCCTCCTGCAGCTCTTCGATATTCATCATTAACTCATACAAGCTCTGGCGCGCAAAAGAGTCGCAGTCAAAGGGCACAAGCACTGTATCGGCCGCGATCAAAGCTGACTTTGAGTAAAAATTAAAACTAGGTGGTGTATCGATATAGATACGATCATATTCCTGGTCGAGCTTAGCGAGCGCATCACGCAGTTTATAAATTTTGTAACGCGCTTCTAGATCTTTTTCAATTTGTGCAAGATAAGGACTTGAGGGCATCAAGTAGAGATTCTCATACGCGGTCTCCCATACAAAAGAGTCGGGATTTTTTTGCATCCGTCTGGATCCAACGGTTTGTTTGAACAACCCCGAAACACCCTGAGCTTCAGCGGGGAAAGCCTCTGCGTCGATTTCACCCACCAAATAATGGGTTGAATTACCCTGCACATCGAGATCCAACACTAACGTTCGCAGTCCCTGGGCAGCACCAATCGCCGCTAAATTACAGGTTATCGATGTCTTGCCAACCCCCCCTTTTTGATTAAATACCACGCGACGCACAGACTATCTCCTACTGATTAACTTGGATTGATGCTCGATTCTAAGCACTACAATTGTAACGCTCAGTGTGCCGGCGCGACTACTTCCCCCCGCCAAACCTGTGCATAAAGTGCCATTATTTGTGGGTGATCAGGTACCCGAGGGTTATTTGCCGGCGAGCCTGAGGCCAGCGCTTGCGCGGCCATCGTATCTGCGATGCCAAACCAATCCGCTTCACTGATACCAAACGCCTCAGGGGTCGGCACCGATAAGTCTCTACAGAGTTGAGTGAGACCCACGACCAATAACTCCAGTGCAAGATCTTCACCATCGCTGTCACTTGCAAATCCCATCATGCGGCTCGCCTGCGCGTACCGTGCCGGCGCCCCCGAGAGCGACCAAGCGGTGACAACCGGCAATAACATGGCGTTGCTCAACCCATGGGGGACATGAAAATGTGCGCCAATCGGGCGCGACATACCGTGAATTAGTGTTACCGAGGCATTAGAGAACGCCATGCCGCCCTTAAGCGCAGCCATCATCATCGCCTCTCTTGCCTCTGCATTGCCGGGCTCTGCGCAAGCGATGGGGAGCCACTTGGGCACAGCGGCAATCACGTCGCAAGCCAGTGCATCCGTAAAGGGGTTAGCCTTCTGACTCACAAAAGCCTCCAGCGCATGGCACAGCGTATCAAGACCGGTATCGGCGGTTAAACGCAGTGGCATACTCAGTGTGAGCTCGTAGTCAACCAGCGCAGCGAGCGGCATAAGCCCCATGCCAAGACACAACATTTTTTCGTCAGTGTCGGTGTCAGTAACTACCGCCACCCCAGTAGCCTCGGAGCCTGTGCCGGCGGTTGTCGGAATAGCAATAATGGGCAAACCCGTATCCAACTTTAGCGGAGCCTTGTAGTCGCGCAGTGATCCCGATCGCTCGGCCATCACCGCCATTGCTTTAGCGGTATCTATCGAACTACCGCCACCCAAACCGACAACCACATCGGGCTGATATTCAGCGAGCTGCGCAAGACCCGCTGCAATACTGTCGGTAGTCGGGTCGGGCACACAGTCTGAAAATAATCCCACAGGGATACCCGCAGCCTCAAGCGGCGCAACGATTTGCTCGAGATAGCCACAACTCACCATGAAGGAATCGGTAATGATCATCGGGCGATGCAGACCAAACTCAGCCAATGTCGCTAATAACTGCCCGCTAGCACCCGCACCAACATGCAAACGTCGCGGCAATGAAATTCCAGCGCTCATCGAATTCTCCTTTATTTCAATGCTTATCCTATGGGGTTTATCGTTCGAACGGTATCCTTGAAGTAGAGTTTGCCGGTATACCCTTACAATCACTATCCATAGACGGGAAAAATTATGTCTGAAATCTGCGATCATGCGCCCAATATCGAACTACTGCTAACCGGCAATGAGTTGATGAGCGGCGACACGCTGGACAGCAACTCATCGCGCATCGCGCAGGCGTTTGCCGAACTCAATCTTCGCGTGCGACGAAAAATAACCGTCGGTGATGATCCCACATTAATTTGCGAGGCTATTGCCAGCGCCGCCGAGCATGCAGATGTATTAATCATCAATGGCGGCCTCGGGCCGACATCCGATGATCTCACCGCCGCCCTCGTGGCGCAGGTGGCAGGGGTTGAATTAATAGAATTCCCCGAGGCACGACAACACGTTGAGCAGTGGTGTAGTCAGCGCGGCATCACCGCCAATCACGCTAACTTAAAGCAAGCCTGGCTGCCTCATACCGCCGATATCGTCGCCAATCCAATCGGCAGCGCGGTCGGCTTTGCACTGACCTTCAAAGACTGCCTGATTATTACCACCCCCGGCGTGCCCAGTGAACTCACCGCGATGCTCCCAGAGGTCAATCGCCGCGTCGCCGCTAAAGTCGGTGCGCAAAGCGGCAATATTTTACGACTACAAACTTTTGGTATAGGTGAGTCGACCCTACAGGCATTAATCGACGAACAGATACCCGACTGGCCGGCAGCGGTGGAACTTGGATTTCGTGCGGGCGCACCGCAACTCGAAATCAAACTGAGCATTCGCGAGCATGCGCATCAGCACTTACAACGTAGCTGCTATTCCCAGCTTCAAAAATTATTTGGTGATCATATTTTAGGCGAGGGTGACACCACACTAGCATCAGCGCTCCTTGCAGCACTCAAGGCGCAAAATAAGACTGCTACGGCTGCAGAATCTTGTACCGGGGGACTGATCGCCTCGATGATCACTCGCGAGCCCGGCGCGTCTCAGGGCTTCCATGGCAGTATTGTCGCCTACGAGAATACTTTAAAGAGCGAGCTTCTTGGCGTAAGTAAAGACTCACTTATCAATCATGGCGCCGTAAGCGAGCCAGTGGTTCGTGAGATGCTAGCAGGTGCACTTGCAAGGACTCAGGCAAACATCGGTGTGGCCGTGTCGGGTATCGCCGGGCCCACCGGCGGCACCACAGAGAAACCGGCGGGCACGGTGTGGCTTGCCTGGGGTACCGCGCTGGAGGTCAACACACGCTGCCTCCATATACCGGTTGGTCGGGCAATGTTCCAAACGATGGTGGCAGCTGCGGGGCTCGACTTAATGCGTCGACAACTTTTAGGGCTGCCTATGGTGCCCCACTATTTCGAACGCAGAGCCCTTTGAACGCGGCACTTTAGCGACCAGTCGTTGGCTCGAGGCGCAACCGCGGCAGGCGGATCTCATGGTCTACAAACGCAAACCTTCAGACCCCTAATAACCGTCTTGGTAGATTCAGAGCTGTCTATTAGTGTGGTCTTGTCTAGAAACTCAGGGATGTCTGCAGGCTCAGGGCTGTCTGCAAGCTCAGGGCTGTCTGCAAGCTCAGGGCTGTCTGCAAGCTCAGGGCTGTCTGCAAGCTCAGGGCTGTAATCGCTCAACATGCCAAGCATCGCCACTTAAGGTGTAACGGAAGCGA
>CAWUVW010000021.1:0-40036 GCA_963926105.1 uncultured Luminiphilus sp.
TTCACGGACTAAACGGGGCACTAAATAGCCGGGCAGCGCGATGCGCAGTGCCTTGTGTATTTCGAGCGCTTTCATGTCATCTGTCTGGAAATGCGCGGTGCCTGCGACTGGATCGGTCAGGTGGAGATAATAGGGCATCACGCCGGCATCATCTAGGCGCTCGCTCAGCTGTATGAGAGCCTCTGCATTATCGTTCACCCCAGCGAGCAGTACAGATTGATTGAGCAGCGTGAGTCCGCGATTACGCCACTGTTGCAGTCGCTGTATCAGTGGCTCGTCGAGCTCCGCGGGATGATTACAATGGATCACCATGGCAACGTTAAGTGAGGACGCCTGTAAGCGCTGCGCTAATGCAGTGGTTAGGCGTGCTGGGATGACTACGGGTAACCGCGTGTGGATACGTAGACGTTTCAGCTGCGCAATGCCCTCGAGCTCACCGATGAGTTTGCCTAGCGCAACATCATCGAGAATCAAGGGATCGCCACCGCTCAAAATGACTTCATTGACGTCGGGATTTTGCTGTATATAGCGCACGATATTTGCAAGTGCTGTGCCGTCGAGGCGATTGTCCGCGTAGGCGAAATGGCGCCTAAAGCAGTACCTGCAGTGGACGGCACATGCCGATGTAGGCATGAGTAGGACGCGGCTTTTATACTTGTGAATTAACCCTGGCAGCGGGTTGGCGTCAGCCTCCTCGAGCGGGTCTTCAGTAAAGCCTATTGCGGGAAGCATCTCGGCCCGATCTGTTAGGACCTGCCGCAGCAATGGGTCGTGAGGGTCGCCCGGTACCATTCGCGCAACAAATGGGCGTGGCACGCGAATGGGAAAGTCTAGCGCCGCCCTTTCGTGTTCGCCTAAATCTTCTACCGTTAGATCGACGGCATCTAACAGGGCACTGACCGAACGGATGCTATCGCGCAGATCTGCTTGCCAGTTTTCTTTTGCAATGACGTGCAGCTTTAGCGCCTGTGCACCGCTGTTTTCCTTGCTCAAAGCTAGCGCCCCAACTTGTCTAGCAAACTGTAAAACAGCATGCCAGCGACGAGGCCAGGCCAGCGCAGCAGTGTGCCACCTGGGAATCGGTGTGTCGGTACGGCGGCCATAATGTCAAAGTCACTGGTATCACCCTGTATTGCCGCGGCGATTAGCTGCCCCGCTTTAGTCGCGGTGGGTACGCCATGGCCCGAGAAGCCTTGCGCGTAAAATATGCGTTTGCCGAGTCGCCCAAAGTCCGGCATACGGTTCATCGTGATGCCCAGCGTGCCGCCCCAGCCATACTCAATCTCGGTCTCAGCAAGTTCGGGATAAATCTTGAGCATGTAGGGGCGAACAAAGCCCTTAATATCTTGAGGGAAGCGACGGGTGTAATTTTCGCCACCCCCAAATAGCAACCTATTATCAGCAGATAGCTTCCAATAGTTGATAACAAACAAACTATCAGAGATGGATGTTCGGTCCCGGTTAATTTGATCGCATAACGCGGATGCCAGCGGTGCGGTGGCAATTACAAAGTTATTGATGGGCATAATATTGCCGGCAATACGCGGTTCAAGCTTCTCTAGATAACCATTACAGGCAAGGACAATAAAGCGACTACGAACGACGCCGTCTTGGGTGACGACACGCGTAGTTTCGCCATCACTATAGCTCAGCACACGACTCTGCTCGAATATCTGTGCCCCTGTGGACTCGGCGGCACGTGCTAACCCCAGGGCGTATTTCATTGGATGCAAATGTCTTGCGCCCATGTCGAGCGTACCGCCATAGCAGCCTCGTGCGCTGGTGCGTTCGGCCACTTCCTCTGGGCTGAGATAACAGCTCTGTTCATAGCTGTAGCGAGCGGCAAGATGCGCCACCTCTTCACGTAACTCGACTGCGTGGCTGGGCTTGGAGGCGAGATGTAAATTGCCGATACCGAGCTCGCAATCTATGTCGAACTCTTGCACTAAATCGCAAACGAGCGTAACGGCATCGAGGCCTAAACCCCATAAATCTTGTGCTGTCTGGCCACCTACCAGTTTTTCGAGAGTGGCTTGATCGCTGCGCTGGCCGGTACCCACATGGCCGCCATTGCGCCCCGACGCGCCCCAGCCGACCCGATTCGCCTCTAGGAGTACCACCTCAAATCCGAGCTTGCGTAGGTGGATAGCGGCTGACAGCCCGGTATAGCCGCCGCCGATGATGCAGATGTCCGTGCTGATCTCACCCGCAAGCTTGGGGAAGCTGGGATGTGGCTGGGTCGACGCCGCGTACCATGAAGGGGCATGTTCTTTATAGGTCATAGCGCAATTATGCCTCTTGCCGATGTACGAAAGCCATCACATACTAAGAGTCCATTAGTAGAGCACAGGTGTGTATGAACTCCTTCGACCCATCGAGTAACGATGACACAGTAATTCACGAGCCCGATTCAGTATTTGATTCGACGCTAATTCCTCCCAGCGATAACGAAGCTATCACGCGCTGGCTAACAGAGAACAAGGTCTCTGAGGTTGAATGCCTCGTACCGGATACCACTGGCAACGCTCGCGGTAAGTTTATTCCAGTGCGCCAGTTTATTGCCGAGCGGGATCACAAACTTCCCGAAGCTATTTTGGTACAAACCGTCACGGGTGAATATACCGACGATCATTGGGATTTTGTTGCGCCCACTGACACCGATATGATCCTCCGGCCGGACGCGAAAACCTTACGTATGGTGCCATGGGCGCGTGAACCTACCGCACAAATTATCGCGGACTGTTACAAAGCTGATGGCACACCCCATCCGCTATCGTCGCGTAATGTTTTAAAATATATCTTAAAGCTCTATGAAGAGGCGGGGTTGCGACCTGTCGTTGCTCCGGAAGTGGAGTTTTATCTTGTTCATAAAAATACTGACCCCGATTATGTCTTGATGCCGCCGAAAGGGCGCTCAGGTCGTCGCGAAGTGGCCCGCTTGTCATTCAGCATCGATGCGGTGGCTGAGTTTGAAGATTTTGTTGAAGACATGTATGACTTTGCTGACGTGCAAAAGCTCGCTGTCGATACATTGATCCATGAAAACGGCGCGGCACAGCTTGAAATTAACTTTAATCACGGCGATCCGCTGGACTTGGCAGACCAAGTCTTTGTATTCAAGCGCACGGTTCGCGAGACCGCACATAAGCATGGTATGTATGCCACGTTTATGGCCAAGCCCATGCAAAATGAACCGGGTAGTGCACTGCATATCCATCAGAGCTTGATTGATATTGAAACCGGCAAGAATATTTTCTGTGCCGCCGATGGTAAACCGACCGCAGCGATGATGAATTACATCGCAGGTCTGCAGCGTTATACCCCTGAGCTGATTAGTTTTTACGCGCCCAATGTGAATTCTTATCGGCGTTTGGCGCCAGATATTTCTGCGCCAATTAACTTGAGCTGGGGCTTTGATAACCGCACCACCGCTTTCCGAGTGCCCAGCAGTACGCCGGAAAATTTGCGTGTCGAAAATCGCTTCCCTGGCGCTGACGCCAATCCATATCTCGCCATTAGCGCATCTTTGGCCAGTGGCCTGCTCGGTATGCGTCAGGGCCTGCAACCGACAGCACCTCATCGTGGTACCGCTAATGACGATGAAGTCAGTGTCGCCAGAACATTGGAAGAGGGCGTACGAAAACTCAACGATACTCCAGAGTTACAGGAGATGATTGGCGAGTTGTTTATGCGGGCTTATGCTGCCATTAAGCTGGACGAGTTCGAAGAGTTCAATCGTGTTATCAGTTCTTGGGAGCGAGAACACTTGCTCTTGCAGGTGTGACGATGCGCAATCTATAAAGTAAAGTAAAGTAAAGTAAGGAAAGGAAAGGGGTATGAATCAGGTGATCCATGAAGCTGTGGCGCAATCTTGGCGATGGCGCTTATTTACAGCAGTGAAGTATGTCACCTATGCCTTGTTAAGTTTTAATATTTTTTTGTTTCTCGAGCAAGAACTCGTTTCCGCTACCTACAGCACCACAACAGCACTCGATTTTGGCGGCTTTATACAGCTCTTCTCAACGACATTAGACACCGCCGCGTGGGTTCTGCTACTGCTGCTTTTCGAGTTGGAGACGGCGGTCATCCCCGATACACATTTAGTGGGCTGGACCAAGCGCACGATACACGGCGCACGTCTGCTGGCAGGCGCTGCTATTTGCTTTGCCTTCGTTGGCTATTGGGAAGAGTGGCTCGTGCTGCAAAGCTACGAACCGCTTGTGGTTGAGGCTTGCACTAAACTGGGGTCGGATTGGTCGATATTGGTCGACTTTGATGAGTTCGTTGCGCTAACTGCAGATAACTGTTCGCACTTAGGTTCCCAGGTATTAGTGCTCACTGAGCTTGACCAGGTTTTGGTGTCTCAGTCTGCACTGGTCGGCGCCGACTACCTCGCATTAGTCGACACGATCAATGCCGGCGCATGGATTCTAGTGGTTGTATTCCTTGAGGTCGAAGTGCGAATGCAGCTGCGCGGCGGCGTCCCCAGATTTATTCTGCCAGTCATGAATGCCGCCAAATTTGGCCTCTATGCAACATTACTTGCAGCGGCAATCTACTGGTGGCTTGAGGGCGATTTCTTAGATTTCTGGGACGCTGCGCTGTGGTTATTTGCCTTTGTATTTATCGAGATGAACGTGTTTGAGTGGCAGCAAGAGATTGAGGCTCAAGAAGCTGTTGCTTAACTGTGGGTCAGCCGTACGTATTACACGGGTCACGTTGAAATTCTTCGGATTTAGCTCATATCCGTTTAATGTATGCAGTGCGATCTCTAATGGGAATGTAACAGCGCCCACATTGCGTTAGAAAAATGCGATGCAGTCTTAACGCTTTGCCCGCAGGTTGAACGATTGTCTAGCGGAGCGTTGTAGGTGGGCGCTGCAATTTCAGTCGTTAAAACGGACTAATAGTCGTCCCCAAACTCAAAGTCATAACAACCCAGCTCTTCTCGTAATCTCAGCGCTTCAAGTAGTCGCTCCGCCTTCCGACGCTTCTCAGCCAGTCGGGCTTGATCACTGAGTTCAGCCGTGAGCTCTAATTTTTCCAATATATCGTCCCCGATATCCCCTATGACAGGATCGTCGAAATCGTCCATTGAATCAGTGTCTGCTTCTCGGTTTTGCACACTCATAAATTACCTCCCGATGACCCCGACAAAGTATCGGCTCAAACATCGCCGTCGAGCGCAGTTAGCGATAAATGCGCGATTTCTGCAATGATTTTTTTGTGCTCAGTTTATGATCCTAAATAACTTAAAAACCTAAGCGGCGAGTTGCCAGAAAGTCGATATACGTTGATAAATAGGCGACCCACCGCGGGCAGCTTTTCCTTAACGATTAAGGTCCGCTGAAACGTCCCTGTCTCCCATTCCGATTCCTTCGAAATGGTGGGTCGCCAGTATTGAATTAGCAATTGCCGTGCCAGTCTTTGATGAGATGTTTTGAGATCCCGTTTTTATGGCTTGGCACATGAAATTGCCGCTGCGTTACCGCTATTAGTGGCCGTTTAGAACAGATTTGATCGCAATAACAATATGTGAGCGCGGGTAGGGCACACTGTACTGCCGGTTGTGATTCCCTGCGGACGTGTCCGCGGCCGCTCAGGCTTTGTCCAAAGCGGTGATGATGTGTCCGGCAATGCTTTCTGGGTTGTCGCTGCCGACATTGATAGTGATCTGCGCATAGCGCTCGTAGAGCGGCACGCGCTCCTTATAGACGTCGAGTAGGGTATGGTTGCCGGGTGAGGCAATGCCGCGATCCGGTGCCAGAGAAATACGGTATTCCACAGTTTCAAACGCTGCGCATAGATACACTATGATTGTTTCGGCACTCAAGCGATGCATTATTTTGGGGCTGTAGATCACCGAGCCACCGGTCGAAATCACACTGGGGGCGACGGGCATTTCCAACAGTACCGTCTCTTCGACGCCGCGCAAATAGGCATGGTCAGTACGGGCGATAACCTCAGCAAGCGTGGCATTTTCTTGCGCTTGAATCAGCAAGTCGGTGTCGACAAAGGGGAGTCCTGTCCGTTTGGCTAGCAGTACGCCTACCGTGCTTTTTCCGCTGCCGGGCATGCCGATTAGGCTAATAATAATATCGCGACGCATAAAAACTCCTTTTTCACGTCAGTACTCTATCGTTTGACTTGTCTCGAGGCCAGTGCCTGCGCAGAATAGGCGTCCGGATTAGGAGCTCATATGACTTTATTGACGACACCACTTGATGCGTTACACCGCCAGCTCGGCGCACGCATGGTACCTTTTGCGGGCTACACTATGCCTGTTCAATATCCGACCGGCATTATCAAGGAGCACTTGCAGACGCGCGAATCGGCGGGTTTGTTTGATGTATCGCATATGGGGCAAATCGTTATCGAGGGCGTGAAGGCCACCTCGGCACTGGAGGCCTTGGTTCCTGCCGATCTTGAATCTTTGGCCATTAACCATTCGGTTTATTCACTGTTGATGAACGAGCGCGGTGGCGTCCGTGATGATTTGATCATTACCCGTTGGAATACGGATTGCTTTTTTGCTGTGATCAATGCGGGCTGTAAGCATGATGACCTGGCTTACTTGAGCCAAAACCTCGGCAGTTCCAAGCTTACTGAGCTCAAAGATCGCGCACTCCTGGCATTGCAGGGACCGCTTGCGCGCACAGTCATGGCGCGCTTGTCGTCCGAGGCGGCGGCATTGGTATTTATGACAGGACGTCACGTGGACGCGTTAGACACCTCGATTTATGTCACCTGCTCAGGCTACACCGGCGAAGATGGTTTTGAGCTCTCTATCCCTAACGACAAGGCTGCGCTTTTTGCCGATTGGTTGTTGGCCCAGCCTGAAGTGGCACCGATTGGCTTGGGCGCGCGGGATTCGCTGCGTCTTGAGGCGGGATTGTGCCTTTATGGCCATGAGCTGACGCCAGAAATCAGTCCTATTGAAGCCGGTTTGCGGTGGGCCATTGCCCCTGCACGTAGGCCCGATGGCGCGCGCGCAGGGGGTTATCCAGGCGCAGACGTATTGGCGGCGCAGATGGCTGGTGGCACGGCGCGTTCGCGGGTTGGTTTGGTTGTTGAAGGCAAACGCCCTGTACGCGAGGGTCAGCAGGTAAATAACAGCGACGGCAATGCCATCGGTAATATTTGCTCAGGTGCATTTGGCCCAAGTGTAGCTGGTCCCATCGCCATGGCCTATGTTGAACCCGCTTATAAAGCCATCGGCACTGAGGTTGTGGTTGATGTACGGGGTACGTCGGTCAACGCTCGGGTGGCGAAGCTGCCTCTAGTTCTCCAGCGCTACCATCGGGGTTAAGTCTTATCGCCAGTGCGGGCGAGCGGATGTGTAGCCAGCGCTGACGTAGCCATCCTGCCGTTTGGTTTGCCGCAGCTGTGAGTCTGCCGAGCACACGTCGGGGCCACCAAGCCCACCGCCAGAGCAGCGCGGCAACAGCAGTCACTGCTATCAGTTTGCTCGCCAATAAAAGGTAGTAAGGCCAGTGGCCGATGAGATTAGGCGCGCCGGTTACCGTAATGGGTATCGCGGGTAGGATAAGCTGTGAAAGGCTTTGTTTTTCGGTATTCCACCATTGCACTGATACCTCCGGGAGTTCGGTTTGTCCTGGATCTGTGGCTATATAGATCAACACATCACGGCGTTCAGCACTGAGCTGGCCGCGATTACTGATGCTGCGCAAAGTCGGCGGCTCGGAATACACCTGTAAGCCCCGCACGGCCTCCACCACGGGTGCCGGTAGCATCATTGCCATTACCTGTTCGGCCTTGATGCTAATTTGGCGTCCAATAGCGGTGCCGACTTCCACGGTGCCATCTTCTGTTAGGCCTTCTAGGGATTGCGTCAGTGAAAGCTGGGGGCTGGCGACCCACTGATCGATATCTTCTAATGGCTCAGCGAGCGCTGCCGTTAATAGCGTGCTCGGCGCTAATACTGTGCCTTGGCTGCTGTCTCCCGGGCCGGTGGACACCGACACCGTGACGGGTATGGCCGGTATCGTAAACGCGCCCGCCGCTGTGGCGAATACATCTAAAGACCAGCGCTGGATTGTCCAGCTCTGTCCATCGCGTTGCTCAGTGGCATTGGCGGCGAAATCTTGATTTTGCAAAATAATCAGACCCGGCACTTCGGGGGTTTGTATGACTGTCCCATTGGTAAACCAGCGCGAAGTGGCGACTTTGATAATCAGCTTGACGCGTTGACCGGGCACCACGCTATCATTGGGTGTGATGTCGCTACTAATAGCAAGCTGACCTTGGGAGATGAGCTGGCCGAGTTCGTCATTCTGCGCCGCAGCCGTTCCTGCGCTAGCGCAGCTTGCCGCCAGCCAAAACGGTAGCCAGCGACGCGACCATCGCCGACGATAGCTCGCTGGCTTCATGGCTCGCTGACCCCGCGTTCTTGCAGCTGGGTACTGAATTTATTGTTTAAGAAGTTTGCTGGATCCTGCTGCACTCCCCGCAACCACATCTCAGCGATCTCTGGATTATTGAGCACCTCCTCCGCACTGTAGTGCTCCACCACACGCGCTTCCCATGACTGTTCTTCAGCCCCATCGGCAGGCCGTTCGTCATTGTCGGGATCAAGCTCGCTACTACCCACACCATCTTCCTGATTTTGAGATTCGCTGAGCGCATTCATTTCATCGATTAGTGCTTGAACAAAAGCACGATTATCCGCTGCGCCAGGAAAATCAGGACTGCGTGCCAATAGCGTGTTGTAGCGGGCAATGGCGCGGACATAATCGCGGCGATGCACTCTGGCATTAGCTTCATTGAATAATGCTGCATCACTATCTCTGCGCGTAAAGAGCAGTGCGGCTTCGTTAAACTGCTCGGCGTAGTAGCGTGCTGTGGCCTGCCAGATAGGATCTTCAAATACCGCAGCGGCACGTTCATAAGCACCGAGTTGCAGCAACACCCGACCGTGTTGGTCTGGCGTTAGCCACAGGCCAATGAGCCTGTCACTGGCTTGCCGCCACAGTGGTGTGCCGCTGGCATTGACATCGATTGCGGGCGCGCTACGCTTTAGCAGGCGTGGGTCTTCGGCCCGCTGGGCGTCAACATTTGGGCTGCCGCTCAAAAGCAGTGGCATAAGTAGCCAGCCCCAAGCCTGTGTCCAGCCTCGCCGGAACCACAGCAACGATAGTAATAAGGCGGGGAAAACAAGCAGGTAGCCACCATCTTCCCAAGGGAGGGCTTGGTCATCGACGATCACGTAGGCATCGTTTAAGGCGCGCGCAACGGCAACCATATCCTGCGCGTCCACGGTATCGTCGATTAAGGTGCCGCTGACCTGATTGGCGAGTGCTTTGAGCTGTCGACGAGCCAGTGGTGCATCGCTTTGCAATGGGTCTTCGCTACCGATGGCATAGATAACCAGCTCGTGAGGACGGTTTTTGAACCAGCTCGCAATTTGTATCGTAGAGTCGCTACCCAGGCCGTCGGTGACCAGCAATACACTCGCCGCTTGTCGAGTATCGGCCAGTGCAAGGTCGACACTTTTGAGCGCGTATTCAGCGAACTTACCCGCCCTAGGCATTATGCTAGTCCGTACGCTGGCCATGTAGTTCGCTAAAATATCGTGGTCGTTCGTGAGCGGTAAGAGGGTATGTGCGCTGCCTGCATAGACGACCAGTGCGGCGCGCTTGTCGGGGACGAGCGCTAACAAGTCGGTCATTTTTTGCTTTGCGCGAGTCAGTCGGCTCGGTTGAACATCTTGGGTATCCATCGAGATCGATGCATCGAGGAGGATCACCAGTGGCACAGCGTCTTCTGCGAGCGGTGATGTTTGTTGGCGCCAGCTGGGGCCTGCGGCAATCAGCACGGTTAACACTAAGAGTCCTCGCAATGCATTGCTGGGCGTAAACCGGCGGTGCCGATGTGCCTGTACGCGCAAATGGCGTAATAGTTCTGGTGCGATAACACCTTGAAAGGGATCGTTCTGACGGCCATGAGAGGTATAGATGCGCAGTAATAGCCATTCAAAGAGTAGCAACGTGGGGGCGAGTAATAACCACTCTGGCCGCAGGAAATGGAAGTATGACCATGCGGCAATCATGTCGACTCCTCAGATGACCCTGCCTTACTGCTTAAGAGGACGGCGGCCAGTCCCCTCAGCAATAGATAGAGCCATAGCACTGCCACAATGGGTAGCCAATGCAGGTCGGTCTTAGGTCGATAAGATAGGCGCTCAAAAACACTCGGCTCAAGTTCGCCAAGCAAGGTAAACACTTGGTTAAGTGCCTGACGGTCGAGCGCCGTAAAACTTCGGCCTCCAGTCACTTCTGCAACGCGATCTAATGTGCGCTGATCAATAGCCTCATTGCCCGCAGATGTTGGATCACCGATGGCGATGGGGTAAATTCGGATATCGCGGGCGGCGGCGATGATGGCGGCATCTATAGGGGGTACAACACTACCTGTATCATTGCCGTCGGTGAGTACCAGTAACACGCGGTTATCAGTTTGGGCCTCATCAAACAATTTAATTGCAAGGCCAATCGCATCGCCAAATACCGTGCTCGGACCTGCCATACGGATACGTGTTTCCGTCAATAGCGTTGCCCATGTGCTGTGATCTTCTGTGAAAGGCGCCTGAAGATATGCGGCACTGCCGAAAACAATGAGACCCAAACGGTCACCTTGACGTTCGTTTAGCAGCCGCTGCAAGACTGTTTTAACCGCGGTTAAGCGATCCACTTGTTCGCCGTGGTCGTCAGTGAAGTCGTTGGTCTCCATGGAGCCGGATAAATCTACTGCAATCATGAGATCGCGACCCGCTCGTTGCTGCTCAATGGGCTCGCCTAACCACTGGGGTCGTGCCGCAGCTGAGATCAAAGCCAGCCACATAATCAGCACTAAAACCTGCTGGCCACGCTGTCGTATGATTACCATTGCGCCCCGCTGGGGTTGCATCTCACTCGCGATGATTAGTCGCTCAAAGAAAGGCGCGCGAACCGCATCGCGGCGCTCTCGATACGGTGGCAGAAAGCGCATGAGCAGCGGCAGCGGCAATAACAGAAATGCCCACGGGGCAGCGAAGCTGAGCTGGCTTGTCATGGCTAAGAGGTTGAGCGGCCAATCAAGCATGGTCATCTCGATGATGTTGTAGCCAGCATCTCGCCTCATCAATTAGCTGGCTATCCAGGTCGTTATAGGCGCGCTCATAGAGTGTATAACCCAGCGTCTGGATGCTGTTGGCGCTAAAGACGGGGGAGGGCGTGCGCCGATTAAGCCAGTCGGTCCAGTCATGGCCCGCCAGAGAAGCTACTGCGCCACGTGAACTTGCGGCCATGGCCGCAAGTTTGAGTGTCTCGTTAAGCGCAGTTAGGCGGCCAGCCCCGTTTTGTTGTGCAATAAGCGCTAAGCGCGTCAGCGCTTCGCGCCGGTAACGATTACGATACCAGCGCCGGCCTCGTCGCCACGCCAGGCGGGCGAGTGGAAAAATTAATAAGCCGCCAACGACAAACCAGCCTGGTGTCTGTGGCATCCAATCAATACCGCTGGCACCGACGATCTCCACCTGGCCGGCGAAAATAGGATTGCCAAAATTCTCGGGGAGCGGCGGCAAAGTCATTTGATGCGCTCTCCACCCGCAGTTGCGGCACGGCTTGCAGATTGGCCGCTCAATTGTTGTTGTATCTGTGTTGCGGCGGGCAGGCGGGTATCAATGGAGAGCAGCGGAATGCTATGTCGCTTGAGCGACGCTTCGATAGATTCGTAGCGACCGGCAAAGTCGGCTTGATAGCGCTGACGGGTGTCTTTGTGTTCGGGGTCGATTTCAAGTTGGAAGCGTCCGTCGGAGACCACCAGTTTGTGCGCGTCAGAGATATCCCGCTCAAGCGGGTCGCTTACAAACGCGCAGATCACGTCATTGTGTTGCCGAATCTGCTTGATCGCCTCGAGACACGCGGGATTCCAGCCGTGAAAGTCCGAGGCAATAACAATGAGCCCATCATGATGCACCTGGGCTGACAGTTTTTTAAGCGCCCACTCGAATGCACTTTTATCAGCGGTCCAGTTGGCATCGGCGTGCAAGGCGTTATTCATTGCGGCTAACTTAGCTAACCAACTCATGACCTTGCCCGGCGAGCGGCTCGGCTTTGCCAAGACATGCTCATGGTCATTGAAGATGAGGCAGCCAACACGATCCCCCTGGGCGATCACGCGCCATGCTGTGAGTGCGGCGAGATCCGCTGCGGCAACGGATTTGAGTTGATATTCGCTGCCAAAGAACATCGATAGCCGCTGATCGGCCAAAACCCAGACCGACCGATCGCGCTCTTCGGTAAACACACGGACATAGGGTTGTCCGGTTCTTCTGGTGACTTTCCAGTCCATATTGCGGATGTCATCGCCGGGTCGATAATGGCGCAATTCATCGAAATCGAGACCTCGGCCGCGCAGTCTAGAGCGTTTACGACCGCTCAGTACTGAACTTACGGGTTGTGCAGGCAGGAAGCTAAAGCCTGTGGCCTGATAGCGCAGCCGAGCGAGCTCGCGGGTACTGGTATAGGCGCCCTGGCTCAAAAAAAATCTCGGCGGTTAGTCAGCCGCAGGGGGTTTGTCTCGGTTGACACCATATTCAGCCGACCGCCACGCGCTCGAGTAATTGGCTGATCACATGATCACTATCGATACCCTCTGCCAGTGCGTCGTAGCTGAGTATTAAACGGTGGCGCAGCACGTCATGCGCTACCGCCTGCACATCGGCGGGCAACACGTGATCACGGCCACTGAGCCACGCCTCTGCCCGTGCTGCACGGTGCAAGCCAATACTGGCACGGGGACTGGAGCCGACCGCTATCCAGTTGGCAACATCTGCGCCATAGTGTTCCGGATGCCTCGTTGCCATGACGAGATCCACAAGATATTTTTCGACGGGGTCGCTCACCGCAAGCGCTTGAATTTCAGCGCGCGCGGTAAAGATATGCTTAGGGTCAATGGGTTCGTTGACAACTTGCTGTGCAGATTCTTCTGCCTGCAGCATCCGTACGATCTGTCGCTCAGCATCCGCCTCCAAATAATCTACGCGCAGTTTAAACAAGAAGCGGTCCATTTGCGCTTCAGGCAATGGGTAAGTGCCCTCTTGTTCAATCGGGTTTTGTGTCGCCAATACTAAGAACAAGGGTGGTAGCGGGTAGGTCTTGCCCGCCACAGTGACCTGACGTTCTTCCATCGCCTCAAGCAGCGCTGATTGGACTTTGGCGGGGGCTCGGTTAATTTCATCTGCCAGTACCAGCTCATTAAAAATAGGGCCGGGCTCAAACACCAGTTGTCCGGTACCGTCATCGTTATGGTAGGTCTCGCTACCCGTGACATCGGCAGGTAATAAGTCGGGTGTGAACTGTATCCGCCCCAGGCTTACCTTTAATACGCGAGCAAGTGTCTTGATTGAGCGGGTCTTGGCCGTGCCTGGTAATCCCTCAAGTAGCACGTTGCCATTACAGAGTAATGCGAGGGCCAGGCTGCGCACGACCTGCGATTGCCCGAGCACCGACTGTGACATTTGTTCGGTGAGCGATAGGATTGCGGCGCGAGCGTTTTCTGACATGAGAGCCTCTATTAACGTGTGTTAGCAGCACTTTTAGGCGCTAGCCGTATAGATTCTATTACCTAATGGCGCAATCTCGCGCCTACCTTATTATGACCTGTGCCAGCGTACCAAAGTTCTGCGTCTTCGGTAGTCTCTCTGGCCAGTCTATAGGATGATGATAATAAATGATGGGGTGTCCGATACTCTCAGTCGATTGTCTCGAGGTGCGTTTAAATCGCTGTCCAGCTGACCGAGACCAATTGGCGATCCCCGTCCAAGAGACGGCCTTCAAAATACTCGCCAGCTTTAATGGCGCCAACGCCCGCCGGCGTGCCAGTCATGACAATGTCGTGGTCGTCTAAAGTTGTGAAGCTGTGTAGTTCATCAAGAATATTGGCGGGACGGTACATCATTAAATCTACGCCACCGCGTTGTCGCAGCACACCGTCGACCCAGAGCTCCAGGACCAGTTCATCTAAAGAAGATGGTGCTGTCACGAATTGGCTGAAAAGTGCCGCGCCATTAAAGGATTTACTGCGCTCCCAGGGCAGGCCTGCATCTTTGAGTTTCGCCTGGGTTGTGCGTTTGGTGAGATCTAAACCAAAACCGACGCCGGCAACGACGTCATCGCACATGAGCAAACAAATTTCACCTTCATAGTGCAATGTTTCGCCCAGTTCCGCATGGAGCGTGTTACCTATCGACGCGTTGGGTTTCATGAACACCACCATGTTTTCTGGGATGACACTGTTCATTTCTTCAATATGTGCGACATAATTTTTACCCACACAGAGGATTTTATTGGGCACCACGGCGTTGCCATTGAAGTCGACGGTTCGCACGATCTCTCTCCTTAAAGTTTGCCTGGGTATTGACCAAACGTCGTGCCAAGGCGCTATGCTGTGTAGCATAAGTGGGTGACAACTAGTAGGTAGTAGGCGAGTAATTTGATGGCAAAGCTAACATTTGGACCCGGGGCAATGGTCGCAGCAGCCTTTATCGGGCCGGGTACTGTGACCACGGCAACAGCTGCTGGGGCGAGTTTCGGATTGGCGCTTTTGTGGGCGGTGCTTTTTTCCGTGATCGCGACCTTGGTACTGCAAGAGTTAGTCGTTCGCAGCGCCCTTGTTACGGGCAAAGATCTTGCGCAGTTATTCCGCGAAAATGCACAGCAGTCTTGGTGGGGTTGGCTTGTCGCCGGGCTCACTGTGGTGGCGATCGGTTTGGGTAATGCGGCCTATCAGTCGGGCAATTTAACCGGCGCGGGTCTGGGTTTGGAGGCGGCTTTGGGCGGGGCTCGCGAGATCTGGATCTTGCTCGCGTCGTTGGTTGCCAGTGTGTTTATCCTGCGCAACGATTACCGTTGGTTTGAGCGGCTCCTACTGGGATTGGTTTTGCTGATGGCGGTGCTGTTTATTGGCTTGGCGATATTGCTAATTCCTGAGCTTAAGGCATTACCCTTGGCGCGGCTGCAGCCGGTCGCGAGTTTTGATACACAAACGACGATATTAGCGCTTATCGGGACAACGGTAGTGCCTTACAATTTATTTCTACATGGCCGCGCTGTCCTGGAGCGTTGGCAGGGAGTTGATGGTGCGTTAAATGTGGCGCGTCGCGATAGCGTGCTGTCAATAATATTGGGTGGTGTGATTACGGTTGCGATAGTGTTAGCCGCAGCGGTTTTACTGACACCAAGCGACAGTCCTGATGCTATCGCACAGTTAGTTGCCAAAGTGGATCAGCGACTTTGGGGGGCCGGTGGAGCAGTGATCGGGGTAGGCTTATTTGCTGCAGGTTTGACCAGTGCAGTAGCGGCACCGTTGGCGGCCGGCTGGGCTGTTTGTGGTGTTCTTGGTGTAAGTGCTACAAAGCGCAGCCTCTTGTTCCGCGCGGTGGCGTTGTCTGTATTGCTGGCGGGTGTCGTCTTTTCGTTAGCGACCACACGGCCGGTAGCGCTCATTGTGACCGCACAGGCGACCAATGGCATGTTGTTACCTATTGTCGCAATCAGCCTCGCGGTGATCGGCAATCAAAAGCGGCGCATGGGCGATGAAGTCAACGGACTTTGGCGCAATATGATATTGGCTTGCGTGTTGTTGGTGGTGATTGGTTTGGCTATTAGCCGTTTGCTCACCCTGATCTTAAGTTAGCGAATAGGTTCGACGTGGTCTGACTATTATTGGTTTGCGTTTGCGTTTGCGATCCAGCGATCCAATGCATTGGCAAAAGCGGCTTTGTCTTGATGATTAAACGGCGCACTTCCGCCGGTTTGTACGCCGGTATCACGCAGGGTCGACATAAAATCGCGCATATTGAGTCTTTGGCGGATGTTAGCGGTGGTGTACAGCTCCCCGCGAGGGTTGAGTGCAGTGACGCCATTGCCGACCAGCTCGGCCGCCAGTGGGATATCAGCGGTAATGACCAAGTCGCCAGGGCTTGCCCTCATTACTATCGCATTGTCGGCAACGTCAAACCCCCCCTCCACGTGCAAAAATTTGATATTCTGATCCGCGGGTATGCGCATGCTGTGGTTGGCGAGGAGCGTCAATGGCAGTTTCGTGCGACGAGCAGCTTTGAATAGAATGTCTTTGACCACACCGGGACAGGCGTCTGCGTCAACCCAAATATGCATTGATCTCTTCCTTGCCGAATGCCGCATTCGGCGCTAGTTTAGCAGGGTTGCTTTTATTCAACCCTCAAAAATAAATAATCGGAGTTTTTATGCCGCACACCACTCTACGCTCGATTCGATCGCGTCTTTCTGCGCTAGTTGGAATAGGCGTAATGGCCTTTACCGGATCCACCCTCTCAGCTGATAAGCCTAATATGTTAGTGATTTGGGGTGACGATATCGGCTTTTGGAATTTGTCGACCAACAATATGGGCATGATGGGTTACGAGACTCCCAACATCGACCGCATCGCTAACGAAGGGGCGAAATTTACGGATTATTACGGTCAGCAAAGTTGTACTGCTGGTCGTTCTGCCTTTATCACTGGTCAGTCTCCCATTCGTACGGGCTTGACCAAGGTCGGTATTCCCGGTGCTGATTTGGGTCTTAGTGCTAAAGACGTGACTTTGGCATCGCTGTTAAAAGAAGAGGGTTACGTCACTGGGCAGTACGGCAAAAATCACTTGGGTGACCGCGATGAGTTTCTGCCGACCCAGCATGGGTTTGATGAGTTTTTTGGCAATCTTTACCATTTGAATGCAGAGGAAGAGCCCGAGCATCCTGATTACCCGAAAAACCCTGCTTTTCGTGAACGGTTTGGTCCTCGCGGTGTGATCAAGAGCTACGCCGATGGTCGTATTGTCGATACCGGCCCGCTTAATAAGAAGCGTATGGAGACCGTTGACCGTGAATTCTTGACGGCGGCCCAAGAATTTATTGAGGCGGCAGTAAAAGAAGATAAGCCATTTTTTGTCTGGTTTAACTCTACGCGCATGCACTATTACACCCACACTGCAGACGACGAGCTAGGTTTGTCGGGTCAGGGTTTTTACAACGACGCGATGGTGGGTCACGACATGTTGGTCGGCCAGTTACTTGACCAACTTGACACGCTGGGCGTAGCGGACAATACCATTGTGTTTTACTCCACGGATAATGGCCCACACTTTAATATGTGGCCGGATGCCGGCATCACCCCTTTCCGTAGTGAAAAGAATACTAATTGGGAGGGTGGTTACCGCGTCCCTGCCGTTGTGCGCTGGCCCGGCAAAATTCCTAGCGGTCAAGTGATTAATGAAATCATGGCTCATGAAGACTGGGTGCCTACCCTATTAGCTGCCGCGGGTCGCGAGACGATCACCGAAGAACTGAAAGGGGGTGTTCGTATCAATGGCCGTGATTACAAAAACCATTTAGACGGGCACAACTTCCTGCCGCTATTAGAGGGCAAAACCGACAAAGGTCCACGCAACAGCTTTTTCTACTGGAGCGATGACGGGTTATTGACGGGTATTCGGATCGGTGACTGGAAAGTGGTATTTGCCGAGCAGCGCGCTAAGGGTTTTGATGTCTGGCGTGAGCAGTTCGATACGCTGCGTATTCCCAAGGTGTTCCATTTGCGTCGCGACCCGTTCGAGCGCGCTGACGAAAACGCGAACACCTACGACGACTGGTGGAGCCGCGTTGGACTGCCGCGCATGGCCATGGCACGGGTAGAGCTCGAGCGGTTCCTGGGTACTTTAATGACCTTCCCGCCGCGCCAGCGTCCGGCCAGTTTCACCATCGATCAGATAATGGAACCTTTCTTTAAAAAACCGTAATACACTAACGATTAAAAAAGAGCGACTAATGGCTTCTATTAAAACAGCGCTGCTCTCTGCAGTGCTTTTCAATGCTCTGATGACTTCTGCCATCGCTCAAAATGGCATTGCAACCGTTGCCGTATACCAAGCGGCCGCCCAAACGTTTTCGCCTAACCTTCAGCGCGACTTCCCCGAGCAATTGCTCTGGGGGGATACGCATTTACATACCAGCTTTTCTTTTGATGCCGGGATGATTGGCAACCGATTGGGGCCTGATGCTGCCTATCGATTTGCACGCGGTCAAACGGTGACTGCCTCGCTTGGCGTGCCCGCGCGACTGCGTGAGCCGCTCGACTTTTTGGCGGTGTCTGACCACGCGGAGTCGCTAGGGTTGGCGCCGGCTATTGCCGAAGACAACCCGCTGGCACTAGAGGACATTAATGCGAGCCGTATGCGCGACCTCATTGTGCAAGGTGATCCCATCGCCGCCTATAAAATGTTCGCGCAGCTCCGCGCCCGCGGCGAGAACGTGCTGCATCGGGATGACTTGCGTCAGACCATGTGGCAGCGCATGACAGAGGCCGCTGAAAATAATTACCAGCCAGGCATATTTACTGCACTCATTGCCTATGAATACACCTCTGCATTACAAACCAGCAATTTGCACCGCGTTGTGGTGTTTCGTGACGGTGCCGAGCAGGCAAATCAAATTATCCCATTCTCGGCTAACGAGTCACCTGACCCGGAGCATCTATGGGACTTTATGGCTGATTACGAAGCTGTGGTAGGGGGCGAGATTTTGGCGATCCCACACAATGGCAATTTATCCAATGGACTGTTGTTTGCCGATACTCGCGCCAACGGCGAACCGATAGACGCAGCCTATGCGGCCAAACGCGCGCGGTGGGAGCCTTTATACGAGGCGACACAGATCAAAGGTGATGGCGAGGCGCATCCGCTCTTGTCTCCGGATGATGAGTTTGCAGACTTTTGGACGTGGGATCGTGGCAACTTCGGTTTTGCCCCTAAAACGCCCGATATGCTCCCAGGGGAATACGCCCGTTCTGCGCTGAAGAAGGGGATTAGTATCGCGGCCTCGATCGGGGTGAACCCCTTTAAGTTCGGCATGATCGGCTCTACTGACTCACATACATCGCTGGCAACTGCCGAAGAGAATAACTTTTTCAGCAAGGCATCGCCCGCCGAACCGGGTGCTGGTGACACTCGTTATAACGGCCAGATTATTCAGACCTATCCAGGCAAGGAAGATATTTCGGTGCAGTCTTTTGAATCTGCAGCCGGCGGTTTGGTTGCCGCGTGGGCCAATGAAAATACGCGAGAGAGTTTGTTTGATGCCTTTAAGCGCCGGGAGGTCTATGCCAGTACGGGTCCCCGAATGAGTCTGCGTGTCTTTGGCGGGTTTGATTTTGTGCGCGATGATCATTTATCGCCAGATTTAGCTGCGGTGGGATACCGAAAAGGCGTGCCGATGGGCGGTGACTTACAGGCGAGCACAACCACTCGGAAATTGAGTTTACTGATAGTCGCTGCGAAAGAAGCCAATGGCGCCAACTTAGACCGCTTACAAGTAGTTAAAGGGTGGGTCAATGCAAAGGGTGTTGCTCAGGAAAAAGTATTTGATGTGGTTTGGGCGGGCGACCGTAAGCGTAATAATCAGGGTAAGTTGCCTGCTATTGGCTCAACGGTGACTGGCGCTACCTATACCAATGCAATTGGCAGCGCGATGCTGTCGACCGTATGGGAAGATCCAAGCTTCAACCCTAATCAGCGGGCATTTTATTACGTGCGGCTCTTGGAAATTCCAACCCCTACTTGGTTAGCCTATGACAAGGCCCATTTTGGTGATCTGGTCAATTTGCCTGAGAACGCGACGTTATCGCATCAAGAGCGGGCTTATTCCTCACCGATATGGATCGCGCCTTCAGATTCGTCATGACACCGCCTTTTGCGGACTAAACAGCCGGGGCTAAAAAGCATTCACAATGGGTAAATTAATGGCGCAATCTGAGGCTGAGCGCGTTTTGCAGTGTTTAACCTGATTCATGGCGGTTAGTTGGCTGGATAAGGTGGCATCCTTAATAGGTTAAAGCGCTTCATCGATATCAACACTATGGTGATAAACACTGCCGCAACAACTGAAAGTACGGTGAGAATGAGCCCTATATCCAGCGATGGCCAGATGTTGGCTAATAGACCCACCAGTGCAGGGCCTATCATCGAGCCTCCAAGACCGCCGAGCATTAATACAGCATTGCCACGTTGACTGTTGCCGAGTTTCCCTGCAGAAAAGCCAAACAGATTGGGGAAAAGTAGCGCGACGAAGCCGCCGACCATGACCACTGAAGTGTTCTCTAGTACCCCGAGAGCGACCAAGCTAAGCACTGTTGCAGCACCTAATACACTCATCGCCACCATGGCGGCTGCGCTGACACGTTGACTGATCAAGGTCGCTACTATTCTTGCGCCAAGAAAGTAAACAAAATAGCCCGCCATCAGCTCGGCGACCTGTTCCGCGGGCATTCCCCAGTTTTGCAGTACAGTTGGTAACCAGGCGATAAGGCTTGTCTCAACGGCGAGCCCAAGAACTAGTGCGACAACCAGGGCCACGGGCCCCCAGTGCCGCCAATTGATGAAGGCTTGTGCATGCCTTTGCACATGAGATGCCCCCTGATGGTCGTCGGAATCGAGATGGCTAACCCCGAAAAAAAGCACCAGCGCAAGCGTACCTGTTACCGCAAAAATATGGCCAATTGTGACTGACTCCACAACTAATAGACTTGGCGCTAATACCGCGCCGATCCCGAAAGCCGCGTTTAACTTATTGAGTAGTAAGGTCCGATATTTCTGGAAAGTTTGGGCAATGAAACCGTTGAATCCGAGATTGATGCCGCCAAATCCGAGACCCATTAAAAAGCTCGCGCCAAAATCTGCCAGCCAGTGCTGACTAAACGTGAGTGTAATTAAGCCGCCACCTAAACACAGCAGCGCGAAGCGCACGATGAGCGTCGTCGCACTCGAAAAGAGGGGTAGCATCGAACAAAGAATAGTGAGTGCTGCACCTGCAGCATGCAGCGCGAAGAAGATCCCGCCATAGTTAGTGTTGGTGACGAAGCCCGTACCATGATTCGACCGATCGGCGATGAAAATGCCAAGAAGTGCCTGCTCGGCGCCCAGTATCAGTAGCGCGAGCAGCGCAACAAGGAGTATTTTCAGGTGACTTTTACGGATTTCCGCCAAGAGGGTTACTCGATAGTGAAGGCCAGACCTGCATGGTCCTCAAGTCGCTTGATCAGCGCATTACCCAGAGCCGCAGCGGGAGTCCAGATGCCGCCCGATGCTAACGCGGGATCGAGGGCCAGGCAGAGCGCTGCTTCGGCGAGCATCTTGCTGGTGGAGCCATAGCCGGGGTCTTTATCGCCGGTAACGCTGACTTTAAGTAGCTCTCCTGACTCGGTCTGGCCGGCAAATAAGATATCGTAAGAGCCATTCTCGCGCTCTTCTTTGCTAGGGCCTTCTCCGGGTAGGAGCGTATTTTCCGCAAATGAATTGTCGTTGGCGACAAACGTCGCCGCCGCTTTACCCTTTTCTCCGTCGCCGGTGAATAGCATCTCGTCGTAACTAAAATCATCGCCATAAGGGAAGCCAAGCAACTTGTTTGAGCGATGGACATTCTTGGTATTAATGGCTGCCATGATGAACGGTGCGCTCCAGCTCTTGAGTACTTCATCGTATTGCGGTTTGTCTCCGGCAGGTTGGGTAGGGCCATTAAATCCTTCACATAGAGCGAATGGATTGGTCAGAATGCCAATCAGTTCAGGGCGCTTGCCAACCGCCGCCATTGTGGCTTTAAGCGACGCGACGGTGCCACCAGAAAAGCTGCCGACCATTGAGCGAACACGACCATTAACCGTTTTGAGTGGCTCACCCGCGGTGGTTGTAGCGTGTTGCTGCAACAGATATACACCTAGGTCAAAGGGTATCGAGTCGAAGCCACACGAGAACACGATACGCGCGCCAGAACTGCGCGCTGATGCCTGGTGAGCGGCGATCATGTCGTGCATCCAGCCGGGTTCGCCGCACAGATCAACATAGTCAGTACCGCGCTCGGCGCACTGCCTGACGAGTTCTTCACCATATAATTGGTACGGTCCCACAGTGGTGATGATCACCTTGGTGGAGTCGACCAAAGCGGCAACTGCGGCGGCATCTGCGCTGTCGGTGAAGATGAGTGGTGTTGACTCGGGCAGGGCCATCTCAGTCCGCACAGCGGCGAGTTTTTCCAGTGAGCGACCAGCCATAGCCCAAGCTAAGTTGGAGTCGCCGTATTCCTTGTTGAGGTACTCACACACCAGGCGGCCTGTATAGCCGGAAGCGCCGAATACAACGATGTCATAAAGTTTGGTGTCGCTCATTATGAAGTCCTTACCAGTGTGTTGATCGCATTGTGTGTTTGATTTGTTCGCTAACGCGGCATGAACGCATCTATGGGGTCTTGTGCCACATGCTTAACAATAGGGCTTTCAGCGGCACGCGCAAATGCTTGGTCCAGGCGTTGATGGTTTTTCTGAATGGCGCGTCGGTAATTGGGATGGGTAACAATGACATGCTCACCAGCTTCGAGCGCTTCAATCACCCGAGCGCCTACTAAGTCGGTATCAATACCGGCATTGACGACCACAGACATTGGATTGCTCTGCTCGTCAGGATTATGCGACTCACCCTCGTCGAGATATTCGTAGGTTTTATTGCGGGTCGACATATGGATACGCGTTTTAACGAAGCCGGGACAGAGTGTCGCCACGTGAATCTTATCGTTGGCAAGTTCGGTTGCCCAGCCTTCTGAAAGCGCCACAACCGCTACTTTCGTGGCGTTGTACGCCCCACCGTAGGGAACACCCATAAGGCCGGCCATTGAGCCAACATTGACCACCCAGCCACCACCGGCAGCTTTGATATGCGGAACAAATGTCTGCATGCCCATGACCACACCCATCAAATTAACATCGATTACCCAGCGCCAATCTTTCAGTGAGGTGGCTTCAATTGTGCTGGGCCTGCCGCCAACACCGGCGTTATTAACTACCGCGTGGACGGCGCCAAATGTACTGATTGCGAGTTCGGCGAGTGCCTGCCAGTCTTCAGGCTTAGTGACATCCATACCCATCGCCGCGACGTTAATGCCTTCTTCGCGTAGTTCCGCTGCTGCAGTCGATACTTTGTCAGCATTGATGTCGCCGAGAACGACACTCATACCCTGCTTGCCTACAGCCCTCGCGATAGCGAGGCCAATACCTTCTGCGCCGCCGGTAATAACAGCGGTCTTGTTTTTGAAAAGCGCCATGAACTTGCCTTGTGAGTCAGTTTGCCTAGCCTAAAGGAAAGCATAAGCTGGGTATACTCACCGGGCACAGATCTAGATCAATACGGGCTTTAAAAACTAGCCATTACTGCGTGTGTGATTGCTGTTGGTACGCTTTGCTAGCGGCCGGTCGCCGCGGGCTTGGCTGCCAGGTTTGTCGGTGTTGCTTCGCTGTGGGCGTCGTTGCTGGTCGCGTTTTTGATCGCCAGCATCGCTGCTTGCGGTATTTTTTCCGCGGCTCTCATTGCCCCGACGACTGTCAGTATTACGCCCCTCGTTGCTGGCGCGGCCATCAGTATTGCTGCGTCGTGGGCCACTATTACTGCCAGGCTTTCGGCCACGAGATGCGTTATTTCCGCGACGAGGTGCGGGCTCAACTATTGATTTGGTGGGCAACTGGTGCTCGGGCTCAAAACCCTCTATTTCTTCGCGCGGAATGCTTTGACGAGTGAGTCGCTCTATTCGTTGTAGCTTCGCCACTTCATCGGCACAAACGAGCGAGTGCGCATAGCCAATGGCACCTGCGCGACCCGTACGGCCAATACGATGTACGTAATCTTCCGGGACATCAGGCAGCTCTAAATTCACCACCTGTGGTAACTGTGAAATATCAATACCGCGTGCGGCGATATCTGTGGCGACGAGCACCTTTACAGCACCTTTTTTGAATCCCGCTAAAGCGCGGGTGCGATGATTCTGTGACTTGTTGCCATGAATAGCGTCACTGCTGATCCCCGCGGCGTTAAGTTGTCGCGTGACTTTGTCAGAACCATGCTTGGTTCGGCAGAAAACCAGCACCTGTTCCCAGTTGTTCTGGTCTATGAGGTGGATCAGTAGTTTGGTCTTGTTACTCTTGTCGACAGGGTAAACCCGCTGCTCAATGAGATCGACCGTACTGTTGGGCGGTGTGACGGATACGGATACGGGGTCTGATAGAAACTGCGTCGCGAGTTTTTTGATCTCCTCAGGGAAGGTGGCAGAAAACATCAGTGTCTGACGACGCTTGGGCAGCATCGATACAATGCGTCGAATATCGGGGATAAACCCCATATCCAGCATGCGATCAGCTTCGTCTAGGACTAGAATTTCAAGTGAATCAAAGCGTACACCGCCTTGATTGCTAATATCCAGAAGACGGCCTGGCGTAGCGATTAACACATCTACCCCGCGCTCAAGCTTGCGTAACTGCGGGCGAATATTGACCCCGCCGAAGACAACTGCGGTATTCAGATTAAGGCCCTTGCCGTAATCGAGCACGCTTTCGCTGACCTGAGCGGCGAGTTCCCGAGTGGGGACTAAAATAAGACAATGCGCCTCGCGAGGGCCGGGACGGCTATGACTCTTTAAACGCTGCAGAATCGGCAGCGTAAAGCCAGCTGTTTTACCGGTGCCTGTCTGCGCTGCCGCCATGACATCCTTGCCTTCTAAAATGACTGGAATGGCTTTGGCTTGTATGGGTGTGGGTTCGCGATAACCTTTGTCATTAACGTTCTTTACCAGCCTGAGTTGTAGGCCGAGATCTTCGAAGTTCATTGAGTTTTCTCTACTGATTTGTGACGGTCTCAGAGGGCCGAGGCGCCGTCACAAACCGGGGGGGCAGAAGGCCGAGGTAGACATAGGCCCATCTGAAGAGCCGCCACAATGGGTGCTGGCGGCCGATATGGCAAGGGATAAGACTGTGTATTAGTTGGGCTCAGTCCAGCAGGATATCGTCGAAATCTGCTGCGCTGTGGCGCTCAATTAATTGTTTGTTAGCTTCGCCCCATGCTCGATTCACCAACCGGCCACGCTTAGCGGCAGGCCGGTCGGCAATCTCTGCTGCCCAGCGGACTACATTGCTGTAGCTGTCTACATCGAGAAACTCGCCGGCCTCGTAAAGTAGGCCGCGGACGAGCGCGCCATACCACGGCCAGGTGGCGATATCGGCAATGGTGTATTCCTCACCCGCTAAATAGCGGCTCTTGGCGAGGCGTTTGTCGAGTAAATCTAAGTGTCTTTTCACCTCCATGGCGAATCTATTGATCGGGTAGGCCATCCTTGAGGGGGCATAGGCGTAAAAATGGCCAAAGCCACCGCCGAGAAATGGTGCTGAACCTTGTAGCCAAAACAGCCAGTTGAGGGTTTCGGTTCGCAATGCGTGATCCGCGGGTAAGAAATGGCCAAACTTCTCTGCCAGATAAAGCACGATAGCACCGGACTCGAAAACGCGAATGGGTGTTTTCCCGCTGTGATCAACCAGTGCGGGAATTTTGGAGTTTGGATTGGCTGCGACAAACCCGGAGGAAAACTGCTGCCCATCTTGGATGTTAATAAAGTAGGCATCATATTCGGCGCCAGTTTCCCCAAGCGCTAACAGCTCTTCCAGCATAACAGTGACTTTGACACCGTTTGGTGTGCCCATCGAGTAGAGTTGGAGTGGATGGTCGCCCCGGGGTAGCTCTAAGTCATGTGTGGCGCCAGCTATCGGTCGGTTGATTTTGGCGAAGCGGCCACCGCCTTCGCTATCCCAGATCCAGACTTTGGGGGGTGTGTAAGGGGATTCGCTACTCATGTTAGGCTCCAATGAGGTGAGTTTTGAGTATTCGGTAGATCATACCTTCATGCTAAGAAAAATTATTCATATTGATGCTGATTGTTTTTACGCCGCCATCGAGATGCGGGATGACCCCAGCTTGCGGGATGTGCCCCTTATTGTCGGTGGCAGCGCGGAGCGTCGCGGTGTGGTCGCCACCTGTAATTATCCTGCGCGACAGTTTGGTATTCGCTCAGCGATGGCGACCCGCTATGCGCGCAGTTTATGTCCCGATGTTACTGTGATTGCTCCGAGCATGTCGAAATATCGAGTGGCCTCCGCGGCAATGCGAGATATTTTTCTTGGCTACACGGCGCGTATTGAGCCGCTGTCGTTGGATGAAGCGTATCTCGATGTGACATCTAGCGATGCGTTTTTCGGGAGTGCTACTCGTATTGCGGAGGCTATTCGAGCTCAGGTGCGTGATCAGTTGGGGATTACTGTGTCGGCAGGCGTGTCGGCTAATAAATTTATCGCTAAGGTCGCTTCTGATTGGCGTAAGCCCGATGGTTTAATGGTGGTTGAACCGCATGAAATTGATGATTTCAGTGCTGCATTGCCTGTGAGGTTGATCCCCGGTGTGGGGCGAGTAACCGCTGAAAAGCTCGCCAGACGCGGACTTAAGATCTGCGCTGACATCCGTGCCACTGACCCAACAGAGCTGGTTCGTCGTTATGGCAGCTTTGGTCATACGCTCTATGAGCGTTCGTTCGGCAGAGATAGTCGACCGGTGAATGCGACGCGCGTCCGTAAATCAGTCAGTGTCGAACAAACCTATACGCAAGATTTAGAGAGTGGTCAGCCCTGTTTCGAGCAACTGCCGAGCCTGCTTGCGGACTTGACGCAACGCGTTGAGCGGGCGGGCGTGACGAGTAAGGTTGCCAAGATTTTCATTAAGGTCAAATTTGCTGATTTTTCAGGTACAACCGTTGAACGCGCAGGGCAGAGTTTGGTGCTTCGTGATTACGAAGCATTATTGGCTGAAGGTTTGCAGCGTAAACCGCTGGCAGTGCGACTGTTGGGTATGGGCGTGCGCTTGTGCGACGCGGAACCCACTGATGCTGCGCAACTTCCACTCCTCACCGATTCAGGCAGTCAGTTAGTTGGCGGGTAGTAAGCGTGTATAGCGCACCCAAAAAAAACGCAAAGGAGTTTAGTCATCAATACCTGGCTGACTTTTTAAGGATCCAACTTGCGCCCGAGTTACGCTAGCGCCAAATAGATTTACCCCTGTTGGACTCCCTTTGAGACTCTGGCGTTTGCTGGCCTCATTTATCCCTATCGCAGTGCTATTGATGTTGTATCGACAGTGGTTAAGCCGAGGTAAAAAGGGACTCTCAGGTTTTGTAGGTCGAGGGCCGCCCCGGCAGATCGGTGAGCTGCCACCATTATTAAGCCATCGGATATCACGCGATTAACAGACTTGAACACAGTCGGCGGGGTCTTTAGCAAACGCCTAAACGGTGTTAATTAAAATTATCATGCGGTCAATGCATTGCCTACTGAGCGCAGATTATCATTGCGGCACCCATCGGTAGTAGGTCTTAGTAATTATTCGCTCACGGCTTGTCCGGGCGGTGAATAATCTGCAGACATCAAACAGGCGGCATCCACTTCTTCTGGTGTCACTAACACGGTAGTTTTGATGGCCAGCGACCCCGATGCACTAACGGCCAAAGAAATTGCCACCGCCGACACATTGTCGGGCAAATTGGCGACAACTATGCAGTCGCGGATACCAAAGGTGAAGTAAAAGGTCTCAACGGATCCGCCTAGTTCTTCAATCATATGTGTGACAGCCGCTCTGCGCGCTGAGCCGCCGCTACTGAGGATGCCGGCGCTGCCTTGACCGCTGTAATCTACTTCTAGTAAATATTTAGGCATCGATAGCTTCCTCTTTGAATTGTATTAATAGGTTGAGTCGTAAAATGACCTCGCTATTAATAGTGTATCGCAATCGTAGCGCTTTCTCGCTTTCAATAACATTGGCCTCTGGGGTATCGCCTTTTCATAACTGTCCACTTGGGGTGTTTCGTGCGGTTACGATCCAAAAATTACCCTCAAAGCACAGTCCAGACTCCGCCGTATAAAACGGTTCAAGTACTGTGCATACCGCTTCAAAAACTAACTGCTTAAGCGCTTCATCAGCGCCCACCAGCAAGCGCGAGACTGGGCCAATACTTAACATCTCCGCGCAGGCCGCTTCAAACGTTTTACTGGCGCCAAATTGTAACGTTTGCATTGTGGCGACAATGGCAATATCGCTAAAACCTGAGTCGGTGAGGATGCTGCGTACGCGGCCACTGTCGGCAAAGGCAAATGGGCCGGGCGCGCCCGGCGGCTGTGGCTCCGGCGCGGGGAGATACTGTAGGGCTGCGCGCGCAGGCATTGTCATAAAAGGATTCTGTTCAGCTCCTTGCCAGCAAACAAAGGCCAGCCTGCCATTGGGCTTTAGTGCGCTACGCAAGTTGCTGAACGCGCCGACTGGGTCGTCGAAAAACATGACGCCAAAGCGCGAATACACTAAGTCGAAATAGCCAGGGCGAAAGTCGTGATCGCAGGCGTCGGCTTGCACAAACGTAATGTCGGCGATGACTTCATGAACGGAGGCCTCTGCTAATTGTTTGCCTAGCGCGAGCATCGGCGCCGATATGTCGATACCAACCACCTCGCCATCGCTGCCAATACGGCGCGCTAGGTCTAGGGTTTGACTGCCGCATCCACAACCGACATCTAACGCCTTATCGCCTGCCATGGGTGCGAGCGCGGCTATCGTACGCAGGCCAATGTCACGCAGCATCACTTCCATCAAAGCGTTATCTGCAACCCACTTTTGGCCGCCGGCACCATTCCAAAACTGGATTTGATCTTTGTTATGCACAGGTCTTCCTTGGAGAAATAAATATATTTAGTCTACTGAGTCTCTTGCTGTATTGGTAGAAGTCTAAAGGCCGTTGATCCCGACGTTAATCGGGTCCGCTTGAGCTTGTACCCGGTCAGGCGCTTGCGTTAGAGCGCGGCTAAGCTAGCCTGCCCGGTGTGGCTAACAAGCGCGGTATTCGCGTATCGTTATTCAAATAGCGGCTCGCTATAATCATTAGCGGGCAAGTTAAACCGCTTTGTGTGGCTCACTATCTTGCGCCAGCGAAGCGTTACATAACTCTATGAGGACAACCCATGACGATAATAGGAACGCCTTTTAGTACCACCGCAACCCGGGTATTAATGCTGGGTTCGGGGGAGCTAGGCAAAGAGGTTGTGATTGAGTTGCAGCGTCTGGGCTGTGAGGTCATCGCCTGTGACCGCTACGAGCACGCGCCGGCAATGCAGGTGGCGGATCGCTGCCATGTTTTTTCGATGCTCGACGGTGTCGCATTACGCCGGGTCATTGAGCTGGAACAGCCGCATTACATCGTGCCCGAAATAGAGGCGATTGCTACTGATGTTTTAGTGGCGCTCGAAAATGAGGGCTACAACGTTGTGCCAACGGCACGCGCTGCGCAATTAACGATGAACCGTGAAGGCATCCGCCGCCTGGCCGCCGAGACCTTAGGTTTGGCGACATCGCCTTACCGATTTGCCGACAATCATGAGGATTTTTTATCCGCGGTTGATACGATTGGCTTGCCCTGTGTTGTTAAGCCGATCATGAGCTCCTCGGGCAAAGGGCAGAGTACGCTGCGTAGCGTCGACGATATCGAGCCCGCATGGATCTATGCGCAGGCGGGTGGCCGGGGCGGTGCTGGCAAAGTGATTGTTGAGGGCTTTGTAGACTTTGATTACGAGATCACGTTATTAACAGTGCGTCATCGCGATGGAACTAGTTATTGCGCGCCGATTGGGCATCGCCAGGAAGCGGGGGATTATCAAGCGTCATGGCAACCGCAACCTATGAATGCCGCAGCTCAAGCCCGCGCTAAAGCGATGGCAGCGCAGGTAACAGAGTCGCTAGGCGGCTGGGGTTTGTTTGGTGTTGAGTTTTTTATTGCCGGTGATGAGGTCTATTTCAGCGAGGTGTCACCTCGGCCCCACGACACCGGTATGGTGACCTTAATTTCACAAGATCTATCGGAATTTGCGTTACACGCGCGGGCTATTTTGGGTCTGCCGATTCCCAACATTCATTTACATGGTCCATCGGCTTCGGCGGTTATTTTGGTCGAGGGTGATTCCACGCAGATGGCCTTTGGTAACTTGCACACCGCACTTGCTGAGCCGGACACGCAGCTTCGGCTTTTTGGTAAGCCGGAGGTCGCAGGAAAGCGTCGTTTAGGGGTTGCGCTGGCACGAAGGGAGTCTATTGATGAAGCCTGCGCTGCAGCGCTACGCGCAGCGCAGGCGGTGGACGTTAGTCTTTGATATCTATTATTTCTCGCCGATGTGTTGGCGGCTTAAGCGTCAATAAAAAGGCGCCAAGTGACGGGGTTGTTAGCCCTTTTTCTCGCGCGCCTAGATTGCGCTTAGACGCGCTTTAGAGCGCAGATTTTGTTGCCCGCTGGGTCACGCAAATACGCTAGATACAGTTTGCCTGCAGCGCCTTCGCGAACCCCTGGTGGATCCTCGCATGTGGTGCCGCCATTAGCCATGCCGGCGTCATGCCAGGTATCGGCCAGATCGGTTGTCGCAGCGGCAAAACCGATCGTGCTGCCGTTGCCGTGGCAGGCGGGATTGCCATCAATAGGTAGGCTGATGCAAAAAATGCCGGTATCCGTAAAGTAAAAGCAACGACCTTGTTCGTCTATCACACCTGGGCCGTAACCCAGCGCGCCCAATGTTGCATCATAGAAGCGTTTTGACGCTTCCATGTCATTGCTACCAATCATGATATGGCTAAACATAGTATTTCCTTTTAGTGAGTGAATGATGCTTTGTTTTTGATGGCTGCTTGCGAAAATAAGCGCAAACTTTAGCGCTAAAAAGCTTTGGATCCTAGCCTAATGGGTCGTGTCTGAGATATTGCCTTAGGATTAATCCCCCTTTACTGCGTCAGCGCGAATAGCCAAATACTGCTGAATCGATAGCAGACAGACCAAGATCGATAAGCTCGAGGCAAGCGCTATTGTGCCATACCAGCCGCCTACGTCGTAGGCGAAAGTGGCAGCCCAACTGCCTATGCCGGCCACTATGAACATCAGGGTAACGTACAAGGTCATCAGCCGCGTACGAATCGCCGGAGCCTGGTTGAGACTGACGATGCGGCCGGTAACATCAATAAGCGGCCCAACAATACTCATAATGACGATAGGCAGCAGCAGAAACCACCAATTGTTGATAGCCAGTGCGAGGCATAAAATGCCCAAGAATTGAACGCATGCCATAACCACCCGCGCCCGCTCGGCACCAAAGCCATCTGCCCATTTACCGAGCCGCGCGGTCATCATGAGCCCGATTGCAGAAAAACCTGCTAGGTAGCCGACCACATCGGTACCAAGGCTGATTGGGTCACTGGTGAGATGGAGGCCAATACCCAGCCAGACAGCTAGAAATATGGCAAAGCTAAACCCTTGAATGAGTCCCGACATAATCACGCGAGGGTAGCTGAGTGCTAACTCCCACATAGAATGGATCAATCGGGGGTAGCTTTGCGCCGATACTTTGCCAGTATTGACTGGCGGTTCCTTGAGCAGCATCGGTATAACAAAGGTGGCACAAGTCATTAGTGCTGCGGCAATCCAGTAGACAGAGCGCCAGCCTAGGTACTCGCCGATTATGCCTGAACTGACCCGCGACAGCTGTACTCCGGCGATGACGCCCGTTGTTAAAACAGCCGTCACAAAGCCGAGACGCCTTGTATCAACGTGTTTTGATGCATAGGTGGGCAGTAAATACGGTGTAACGGTAAAGAAGCCAAGTAACATTGAAGCGGCGACAAAAGCATAAAAGTTCTCGACGGTAGCCATCACAATTAATGCAAGTACCTGGACAGAAAGACAAATGATCGCCAGCCGCCGATTGCTCATACGATCGCCCAGTGGCAGCAGTAACAGCACGCCCAACGCTAAGGCTATCTGATTCAGTGCGGGCACCGCGCCAATAGCGCTATCGCTGACGCCAAAACTGCCTGCGACACGTCCGATAATAGGATGGATGTAGTACGCGTTAGCGGTGATTATCCCGCCCACGATAGCGAGCAGAACAACACCTCGGGTGCTTAGTTGGTGCTCGCTCACACATTTTCCCTTATTGGTGTAAAAGACTGATGGCGAGCAAGCTGACGCCTACTATTAGATGGGGCCTAATATTGGCCTTAAGCGCCAAAAACTGACCATGACTCCGCCATTATTTTACACGGGTGCTCGTAACGCCGTATGAATTTTTCTCACGATACTCGCAGCTGGGCTACACCGTGCATTCAAAGTAAGGTGGTGCTCTGCGCTGACGGTGCCCTGTGTATTTTATTTGATCGGTGCAGGCGCTATTTGGCTTTTATTGAGAATTTTTATACGGATTGCTATTGATAGGGTGTTAGCCGGTCTAATGCCGGTCGTACAATGCCCGCTTTGCTACAGTTCGATGGTGGACTGCTGCGTCATCGCTAAAAGAGTTTGTTATGAACATATTGCGTTATTGCACATGGGCAAGTTGCCGCATCACCGCCAATGCACGAGCACTGAGCTTTGCTTCACGATGGGTGTTTTTCACTATGCTGTTAGCATCTGCACTGGCCGATGCGCAGACACAAACCGGTAGCATCCAAGGTCAGGTCAATGTACTGAGTGGGGGCGTTTCAGCTGCCACGATTGAGGTTACAGCACGCAGTGACGTCATGCCGCGGCTGAGAACGACTACGACCAAAGCCGATGGCAGCTTTGCATTGCCGCTACTGATACCCGGGCTATACCGGGTGACATTCACCTTTGCGGATGGGTCAGTTCGCGCTGCGCAGAAACAAGTCTTGTTGGGTCAAAGTGCTGAAATAGTGCTCAACTACACCGCGGAATCTATCGAAGAGATCACGGTGGTCGGTGATACATTGGTGTCAGGAAGGGCATCACTGAGCAATGCGTTTGGGTCTGAACTGCTAGAAGCGCTGCCCACAGGCCAAAATTACCGTGACATGCTCAAGATTTTGCCTGGCGTTGCCTATTCTGAGAATAGTGTTCTGGGTCCTTCTGCCGGTGGTTCTGGCGTTGATAACAGCTATGCCTTTGATGGTGTTGATTTATCGCTACCGCTGTTTGGCAACCTATCGCCGGAACCGTCAACGCACGACATTGCCAGCGTGTCGATAGATCGCGGCGCTGCAAAGGCGATTGGGTTTAACCGCTCGGGGGGCTTTACGGTTAATGCTGTGTCCAAGTCGGGTACCAATGAATTTCATGGCAATCTGGAATATCGGTTAGAAAATGCGGACTTTTCCGCATCGCCCGAACAGGGCGCTACTCAAAACACCGATCGTTCGTGGCTTATCGGTGCGCTCAGTGGCCCCATCATTAAAGATAGGCTATTTTTTTATGCCTCCTATTTTCGGCCTGAAGAGACCGGAGATAATCGAGTGACGGCCTACGGCTCGGCAAAGAAATTCAACAGCGTACGGGACGAATACTTTGGCAAGTTGACTTGGGCGCCGAGTGATAACTTGCTGATTAACGTCAGTCAGCGAACATCTGAGCGCGCGATTTTCGGTGGCTCGATCGGTGAATTTGAAGCTGATAGCGTGTCGGAGGGTAGTGCCGCTGATTTAAGCATTTTTTCGCTTGATGGCGTCTATCTGTTTGGCGAGCACTCCAGTGCCACTTTGAAATATGGTCGCTACAAAGAAAATACCAGCAGCCGGCCCGATGTCGTGCTCAGTTTTGTGCCGCAGGTAGGCGACGCACTCGATGTGACTGCCTTAGATACTATGGGCTACTTCAACGTGCCGGTATTACGCGAAGATGATGCGGTATTTAATGCTGGCGCCGCGCCGCTCATTGCGCAGTATGGTTATGAGCAGAACGGTGTGCGTTTAGGGGGTGGCGGCGTAGGGGTCTATGGGCAGTTTAATAACCAAGACTTTGCACGTGAGTCGGTTGAGCTCACCTACGGCACTGAGTTTGAATTTGGCGATAGCACCCATGATTTACACCTCGGGTTTAAATGGTCTGAACTTGAGGAGGACTTGAGCCGGATATCCAACGGCTGGGGAAATATCAGCTATTTGGGTGGTGAAGCCACCGACGATGCGCAGGCGAATGTGTTCTTTCAGGCCCAAGTTGAGCAGATGAGTTTTCTCGACGAAAACGGCAACTCGGTGGCGAGTATTGTCTCTTCTATTGAAAGTTATAATGTTGAAATCAACGACACGATTGCACTGGGGGACTTTACCCTGAGTGTAGGCGCGCTCATTAGCCGCGATGTGCTTTATGGACAAGGGCTCAGGAAAAACGCCGCCAATGTGTCGGGCTTTGAATTGGCCCCAGGCAACCGCTATGAAATGTATGCGACAGACTGGCAAGACATGATTCAGCCACGCCTAGGATTAACCTGGGCCTATGAAGAACGCGGGACGATTTTTGCCAATTACGCGCGTTATAACCCTCAGGCAAATTCCCTCGCCCGTGCCGCCTCTTGGGCGCGTAGCGATCTTCGGTCTGTAGCCGTGAACTTTGATGCTGCGGGCAATTATTTGAGCAGCGGTGCTGCACAGGCATCTTCGGGTAAGTTTTTCGCTGACAATATGCAGCCTAGGCGTATTGATGAGTTCACCCTCGGTGTGACCAATGCGGTAACCGACCAGCTCACACTGCGCTCACATTTGCGCTATCGCCACGGCAGTCACTTTTGGGAAGATATGCCCAATGATGCCCGTTTGTACGGCGATTACCCGGGTGGCAGTGTGCCGGCTAACATCGCCGCCAAAGGGGAATATATTCCGGATTTAGACGCTTATCGCGCTGAGGTGGGTGGTTCTTCTTTTGTCATTGCCGAAGTCGATGGTGGCGAAACCAAGTACTGGGAATGGTCGCTTGAGGCCGAGTGGCAGGGCGAGCGAAGCTATCTGATGGCTTCTTACGTATGGAGCCATTACTACGGCAACTTCGACCAAGACAACACCACAACGGATAACGACGCCAATACCTTTATTGGCTCTTCCTTTTACGGTGATGGCCCAGGCCGAATGGTGTGGGATCGGCGCTACGGCGAGTTGATTGGTGACAAACCTCATAAATTTAAAGCGCAGGGCTATTACGAGCTCGACTGGAATGCGACGGTTGGCGCGTTCTTTGTGTACCAGTCAGGTGAGGCTTGGGCCGCCTGGGATGGCGCTTTGTACGGTTACAGCTCGTCGACAAGCCGCTACGCAGAAGCGGCGGGCAGTCGCCGGGGTGCGAGCCACTGGCAGATGGATTTAAATTACACGCAAAACTATGCGCTAAGCGATGGCGTGACACTGAAATTTAGAGCGGATGTTTACAACGCATTCAACAAACAGACGGGCTACAACTACGACCCAGTTAAATCCGACACGAACTTTGGCAATCCGCGCTCGTTTTATAATCCGCGTCGGTTGCAGCTTTCTATTGGCCTGACGTTTTAAGTCGGTGGGGGCTACTAATTATGATTGCGCGTTAGTGTAAAAGCGTGCTTTTGATAGAGGGCCATCAATCGCGAGTTTCACGCTGCACGAGCTTCGCTTTCAAGTTCCTTCAGATGCCACAAGTCTCGGCGGTTGCTTTGTAGCAGTGGCCCTAACGACAGTAGGGTGGTCCTGCCTAGCTCGGTCTCCAAATGACGCAGCTCAGCGAATTGGCCGGCGAGTTCCGGTGGCAGCGGGGGCTCAAAGCCCTGTTCGCGCATAATGATTAGCCCTTTGGCGCGCATAGACAGCTCGGTATACAGCCGAACGTAGCAGAGTATGTCGACAATCGTCATAGGCTCATAGCGTGCGCTGAGGCCGCTGAGAAATTGCCCAACGTGCGTTTCGCTGAATTCGTTGGCGTCGAGTTGCTCCATGAGCACGGCGTCGCCTTCAAAATCTTCCTCTAGCCAGTCGTTGAGTGCTTGCGTGCTCTTTTTGAAGATCCACACCATAAAAAAGGGCACCACCCAAAATACCACCAGCGCAGAAAGCAGTGGCATAAAAAAGAAATGGTTAAAAGCGGAGTGTATGACAGCGGCAATGAGCAACCCTGGGGCAACCACCATAAGGGTGAGTTTTTGCCGTTTGTCTATGGCCGTAAGCACCATAATGCCGACAACCCCAGTGACCCCGCCGTGCATAACGGCAGTGCCAAAGCCTCTGACCAGCCACACGCCAAGATTCAGTGTGTTGTTGGCGAGGTAATAAATGTTTTCGATGAGTGCAAAGCCAGCGCCTAACGCAAAACCTAAAATGGCCGCGTCGACCAAAAATCCCACGCGATTGCGGGAGATCAGCCAGATCAGTGCTGCGGCTTTTAGAGTCTCTTCGATGAGCGGCGCGAGATAGCGCGAGTAGACCGTAAAGTCGATGGGTAGGTTGGTGAGTACAATTATGCCCGCGCCATAGGATGCAAGCGCGCTACAGCCACCCCAAAACAGCATCCATAAAATTAAACTAAAGCGTACCAGCTTAAAGCTGTCGAGCGCGCGCAGTGTGCCCAACATGGCCAGTACCGGCGCAAAGGCAATAAATCCGTTGATCAACCAACCGGTCAGCGTCAAGGCAGCACCTTTACATTATTTTTAGCGACAGCATCCACTCAGTGTCGCCGCGGTTACCCGACGCAATACCCTGTGCGACACCGAGCGATATCGTCATAGGCAAACGATACAGCATGGTAAATGACAAATCGATTTGCGCCCCTACGGTACCGTAAGTCTCCTCAAATGCATTGCCTGGGTCGGTCATAAGCGCGCCTGCAAAAATAGCGGGGCGAATATGGCTTAGGTAAAACGACTGGCTGCCTACCTCGTTAAAGCGAATCGGTGGCAGGTTCAGCTCCAGCAATGACTTGGCAAAACTCCGGCCGCTGATCTCGCCAATTTCAAAGCCCGGCATGCTGCTAGAGCCACGATAACGTTTAACGCTGCCATCATCGATCGTGTTGTTGCCGAATCCACCAAAGTAATAGTTAGTGAATACGTCTGCGCGGTTACCCTCCGCTGCGCCCGCCGTGTTATACAGCCAGACTGACGAATGCTTAATCGGCAATTCAAAGCCCAAGTTCAAGCCAAGCTTCAACTTGGGATAAAAAGTGCCATCGGCGTAGTCGGCCATGGTCTGCGCCTGCCAAGCAATGCCCTTTTCATCATCTACTGCGCCCTGAGATTGGCGCACATCGGAGTAACTTAAGCCGACATTCCCCGACCACATCTTATTGATCCCCGTTTCGATGTTCTGGTTAACGGGCAGCGTATCTAAGCCCGTGTAATAGGCTAGATCTGCGCTTAGGTCCAGACGTTTGGGGGGGTCGTAAGTGAGTGGTGTTTTGTAACTAACAATAAAGGCATCGCCTTTGCGGCTGCGTTTTGTCGGCCCGAATAAGTCGTAAAAATCTGCATCGTTGTGCCAGTAGCGCAGCTGCCAGTCCATATGGTGATAGGTCAAGTCGGCGTGTAGTTTTTCATTGGTATCGAGCGTGTCATCTATGCTGTAGCTCAGGTCTAACTCAATCGAGTTAAGGTTCAGCGGGTCACTCCAGCGCGCCGCATAACCTAAAGCGCCTGAATCTTTGTAACCCTCTACCATCGGGTAGGCGGTTTCAAACGCAATACGGTTAAATGGTTCATAGGCGGCTTCGCTGATAATTTTTGGGGCTAAGTCAATGCGGTCGGGTGAGCCGGCCCCCCAGGTACCAATGACGGGGTGTTTTTTAACGAGCTCGCTGCCAAAAAAACTAATGGCGCTTAAGTCTTGTAGCGGCACCGGGTCGCTCAGCAGAGTAGGTAAAAAACCATCGCCGGTGTACTCAAACACCATGAGTGAGCCATCGTCCATCGGCATCGGGCGAAAGAAACCGGTCTCGGCGTTGGTAATCGCTTCCATGTCGCCGGTGGCTATTTCAAATCTAAAGACATTCGAAACACCGGTGTAATACGACGTGCCGTAGAGGTACTTGCCCGCTTTGTCGAAGACAAAGTCCTCAGGAAAGGCCATGCCAAAGTCAAATTCGGTCACCGGCGAAACCTTTCTGGTCATTAAGTCGCTGACTTTAAAAACCTGCAGTGCTTGGTTACCTTGCCTGTCACCCACTGTCGCTGACATAAGGCGCCCGTCAATCGAAATATCTAAGTCAGACAGCGTATGCGCATAAGGCATTGTATAAATAGTAACAATTTTCTCATAGGGATAGGGCATGTGGACCAGCGACGCCTTACTGCCGCTATGCTTAATACCCCACAACGAACGGTCTTGCTGATTAAATACCAGCTCGCCGGTTCTGACGTTCTCGCCAATGGTGCGAATTTCGTCGCTCGCTAAATCCCAGGCTTTAATATCGCGAAAGCGTGCGTTGTCTTCGGTGAAATATAGAATTCGGTCGACGGGGTCAAAGGCTGTGGAGGTGACATCGAACTTGCTCGGCCCTTTTAAGACATAGACTGATTCGAGTCGGGGGCTGGGAGACGCTGCAATTGACGCGTCAGGCATTGCTTTGTCACCGACTGCTGTGGCGGGCTTAAAAGCGTACTTGCCCAAGCTCGCCAATGTGCCCTGCGCATAAAAACCGCCGACGAAACTGTCGCTGGCTTCATCCAGAAAAACGCGAGAAACCCAGCCGACCCCACGCGCACTCAGTGGTTCACCGCGGGTCGGTGGAAACTGCTGCAGTCGCACTAAATTTTGCGCTTGAAAGTCATGCTCAAAGGCAATCCATTCGTCCCACGCTTGCTCAACGCTCAGGCCAAAAACGTGTTTGAACTGGTCGACATAGCGGGGCTTGTCGCCTTCACCTAGTTTGAACCACTTAATCAGCATCTCGGGCGAGTAGGTGTAGGCCAGGTACGTCATAAAGCGGGTGCCATATAAGTAACTACTCGACCCGCTGTTGATGTCGACTTTTGTGCCCTCTGATTCAAGGCCAAGCGGGGTATAAAACCGTGCATCGTCACGCACCATGGCGCGGAAGATCATCTCGTCATAGCCGCCCTGGCCGCGGCCTATGCCACCTGACATCCAGGTGTCCATAAAGGTCGCTAAACCCTCTAGCAACCACGCGGGCGCCATGACTCTGGGTGCGGTTAACTGCCCATAGAGCAGTGTCTCTGGATGGCTGGCAGTGTAATTGACTTTGCCGCCAAAAATATCGCGCCAAAATTGCTGGCGTTCGCCATGGGCATCTAACGTCGCCAAGTGTGCGACTTCGTGATTCATAATATTGAAGATTTGGTCTATGGGCGGCGAGCTCTCAAATGTCTTACTCATGGGAGACATTTCAGAGAGGATCAAGTTTCTGGGTACGGGGATCGCTGAGGCGTTGCCCCTGTCGCTCCAGTCCTTGAACAAAAACGCTATTTTCTCGTCGGACTGCCAGCCAAACAGTGACTGATGAAACGCCAAGGCATTTAAAAAACTCTTAGCCGCTTGTGGGGGTAGTTGCGCCGGTGCTTCAGAGCCGCCAGTGATGAGTAGCAGCTCTTGGGTCTCGATGGTGGCAAGTGAGACACCTTGCGCATACGCCGGTAGCGCATGCGCTAAAGAGAGCGCGGTAGATATTAGGCATGCCAGGCCCAGCTGATACGGCGCATTAACGAAGGCGTTCATAAAGCGTCCATTGCGGTGGTCAGTTAACGCGCCTATGCGTCGGGTACATTATTTAGCAAAATAGCTTAGGCTTATTTAGGATATTACGGTGTCTGTGTCGCATTCGCGTGTTGTACAATTTTCGTCGCGTCCACTGTTACTGGTCATGGAGCTCGAGAGGGCGCTTTCCATAGAGCTTTCTAATGAACTCTCCATCGAGCTTTCCATTGAACTCGCCATGGAGTTTTCTAAAGTGCTTTCTACTGACCCGCCTTTAGTCGCACTACCGGGGCTTTCGTCGAGCACATCGCCGGTGCCAATTTGGTCACTGACAAGGCCCTGTGCAAAAATTGTTAGTCAGGGAGCTTTCTAATGAACTCTCCATAGAGCTTTCTAATGAACTCTCCATCGAGCTTTCCATTGAACTCGCCATGGAGCTTTCTAAAGTGCTTTCTACTGACCCGCCTTTAGTCGCACTACCGGGGCTTTCGTCGAGCACATCACCGGTGCCAATTTGGTCGCTGACAAAGCGCTGCGCGGGAGCAATGGTGCCGCTGACTTCGGTCGCGTTGATGTAGAACTTGTCAACGGCAATCACCATCACGGCGACTGAGGCTAAGCCCAATACGCCAATGGCGA
>CAWUVW010000022.1:0-21880 GCA_963926105.1 uncultured Luminiphilus sp.
GCAAAAGAAAACGGCAGTGCGCTGGCGATAGTGGCAGTTTGCAGTGCAGCAAGGCCATCGGCCATCAGTAGCACCGAAGCGATCGCGCCAATGACTACGGCCCACAGTACTCTCTGGGCCGCCGGTGTATTGTCTTCCCCACCGGCACTCAACATATTGAGTACCATCGCGCCGCTATCGGCAGAGGTGACAAAGAAAATAACAATCATTAACAAACAGAGCACAGACAAGACTTCGGTACCCGGTAAGTAGTCCAGAAATCGAAATAACGCCACGGCTTGATTTTCCTGCACCGCGACACCTAACGCGTCAAAACCCTGATTGGCAATCAGGTCGATGGCACTGCCACCAAACACACTCATCCAAAGGACTATAAAAATAGTAGGTACAAAGGTGACCCCGAGTATGAACTCTCTAATTGTTCTGCCGCGCGATATACGGGCGATGAAAATACCGACAAAAGGCGTCCAACTAATCCACCATCCCCAGTAGAGGATCGTCCAGCCCCCAAGCCAATCAGTTGGGTTATACACATAAAGATTAAAGGTTTTAGGGATTACATCGGCAAGATACAGCCCAAAATTCTGCACCGCACCAGACAGTAATAACACCGTCGGTCCAGCTATCAACACCCCTAATAAAAGCGCTATAGCGAGGCCAATATTGATCTCAGATAGACGCTTAATACCTGCGTCGAGACCCATCACCACCGAAACCCCTGCCAGTAGCATGGTGCCAATGATCAGCATGACCTGAATAGTCTCGTTGATCGGCACACCAAATAAATAGTTAAGCCCAGCGTTAATCTGCAAGACACCGTAGCCCAGACTGGCGGAGAGGCCAAAAGTCGTGCAGACAATAGCAAACACGTCGACTGTGGCACCCAGGGGTCCGTAGATACGCTCGCCAATCAGGGGATAAAAGGCCGACCTCAAAGTCAGCGGCAAGCCATGGCGATACGCAAAATAGGCCAATATGAGGGCGACCGCGGCATACATTGCCCAGGCATGAAAACCCCAGTGAAAGAAGGTCAAGCGCATCGCTTCAGAAGCGGACTCGGTAGTACCGCCTTGGCCAAGCGGCGGTGATAAGTAATGCATCACCGGCTCGGCAATGCCAAAAAACATCAGACCAATACCCATACCCGCGGCGAACAGCATCGAAAACCACGACATGAATCCGTAATCCGGTTCGGAGTGGTCAGGGCCCAGCTTGATATCGCCGTAACGCGATAAAGCGAAGATCGCTACAACCACTAACACGATGCCCATTACCAAAACATAGAACCAACTGGCATTGGTGACAATGACAGCTTGGAGTTGCACTAACGCAACGCTGCTTTCTTCCGGGAAAAAACCAACAACAAATACCGCGGTCAACAAAATTAAAATTGCAGGGAAGAATACAGCCGGGTCGATTACGAACCGACGATACTGGATAACAGACATAATGCACCGAATATCAAATGAGGCGCACAGTATACCGATCCAGACATAGATATCACGCAGGCTAAATACATAGAGGACAAATTACTATTAATCGTTAAAAACGAATTATTTGACGTTATTGCTCGGTATTATGTGGGGTTTCGATTAAATTTAGTTTGAGTTAAAATTAAATACTTCCACCTTTAATCATTTACTCACCCTTTCCGGAGTCTCGATGAAACGTCCCACGTTCTTTCAACGCCACCACTTAGCCACGGCAATTAGTGCTGCACTGTTGCCCGCCGTAGCAATCCAAAGCGTGCATGCTCAGCAGCTCGAAGAGATTGTCGTGACCGCGACCAAGCATTCAGCGAGCATGCAAGACATCCCTATTGCTGTGTCAGCACTGACAGAAGAAAGACTTGACCAGCGCGGCATTTCAAACTTTGCGGACTACATGCTTGAGCTACCCACAGTCACTGCGGGGGGCGCAGGACCAGGCCAAAACACTATTTACATCCGCGGCGTAGCATCGACAACACCCAACCTCACAACGGCAGGTGTCGCCGGCTTGAGCCCGAACGTGGCGCTCTACCTCGATGAGCAACCCATGACCCAGCCGGGGCGTAACCTCGATGTTTATATTGCCGACATCAATCGTGTCGAAGTGCTCTCGGGGCCACAAGGCACACTATTTGGCGCGAGTTCGCAGGCCGGCGTGGTAAGACTTATCTCGAACCGCCCAGATCCGACACAAATCTCGGGCAACCTGAAGGCGGGTGCGTCTTGGATGAAAGACGGCGAGATGAATAACAATATCAACGCAACCTTAAACCTCCCCATAACAGATAATTTCGCAGTACGGGCCGTTGTTTATACCGATAATAAAGGCGGTTATATCGACAACGTGCAAGGTGTTCGAACTGCCGAGGAAAGCGCGCGGTTCCGCCCAGCAGGCACTACTAGATCGAATGGTACGGCAGTTAAATCGTTCCGCGGCGGCTTCCAGGCGGACGTTGATTTGAGCAACGTCACCTTCCTCGAGGCGAATAACGCAGATTTGGTCGAAGATGATTTCAACGACACAAGTTATCAGGGCGGTCGAATTAGTGCACTGTGGAATGTCAACGATGATTGGCAAGTCCGCGTTGGCGCGATGCAACAGACCATTGATAGCGATGGTACGTTCTACTCAGATCCTAGCTTGGATGATTTTGAGATCCAGCACTATGAAAAAGAAAATATCGAAGATGAGATGAGCAGTTTTAATTGGACAGTTGAAGGTCGTATTGGCGATCTTGAAGTGGTCTATACGGGCGCATTCACCGATCGAGAGACCGAACAACGTGTCGATTACTCGGACTATTTGTTTATCGGCCAGTACATACCCTACTATATTTGCGACTACTACGTCTCCTATACCGGCTATTCTCCCGCGGGCGCAGGCATACCGTCAGGCACCTGTCAGGCACCGAATCTGTACGTTCAGTCCAGTACTGAATCGACTTTCGAAACTCACGAATTCCGAATTAGCACCGACCAATCGGCTAAGCTGCGGGTTACGGCAGGTGCGTTCTATAGCGATATGGAACTCAAGGAACGTAATGATTTCTCCTATCCAGGTAACAAATTTGTAGATGCCTGGGGAGCAGGTTCCGGTGATGGATTCGGCTTTGCAGCCAATTCAAACTACCCCTATGACGGCGAAGGCGGCTATCGTCCGGGCGAAGGCCCCTATCCAGCAGATACTATTTTCCGCAACGACGTGCTGCGAACCGACGAGCAATTGGGCTTTTTCGGTGAGGCATCATTTGACATCAGCGATACGCTATCGATCACCGCCGGCTTGCGCTGGTACGAGTATGAAGTCGATTTAGCTGGATCTGCTAACTCAGGCTTCTGCGGCATGAGCGGGGAAGACCGCAACAGTTTTGGCACCAATATTAACGACCTGTATGACGGCGACCAATCGATTCGCTGGACCTACTCAGACTGTTCCGCCTATGAAGACCAGATTGTTTACACACCTGACAATCTCCCAGCCGAAGACAATGCAAACTACACCCGCATCGTCAACAGTATTTACGCGCCCGATACAGCCAAGGACGATGGTGTCATTGGTAAATTTAGCCTTTCCTATACGCCTAATTCAGACCAATTGTGGTACTTAACTTGGTCCGAAGGTTTCCGTACAGGCCTGCTGAACCGGCCCGGTGGTGCGTTCCAATCAGCAACAAACTACACGGTACCCTTTGATGTTAAGTCAGATGAGTTAGTCAACTATGAGTTCGGTTGGAAACTTGACTTAATGGATGGCGTCCTGCGATTTAACGGCGCCGCGTTCTTCATCGATATCACCGACCTACAGACCACTATTTTCGATACCAGTATCGTCAACCTGTTCTTCTCTGATAACGCCGCTGATGCTGAAATTATGGGTGTCGAAGGTGATATCACTTGGTTGGCAAGCGCTAACTTAACCATGGGTGCAGCTTTCTCATATCTAGATACTGAAATCACGGCGAGCAAAACGCCTTCGCAGGATGTTATCGAGGGCAGCGAGCTAGCTTATGCGCCGCAATTCCAAGGTAATGCTTGGGCGCGCTATGAATGGTCAATGGATAATAACTGGACTGCACACATCATGCCTTCAGTGACTCATTCAGCTTCGTCTTACAGCGATATCATCTCCATCAACAGCATGAAGATTGATAGCTGGACCATGATCAATGTTAGTGCAGGCATCTCTACTGATGATTGGATGGTTGAAGCGTTCATCGATAACGCGACAAACGAACAAATAGCACAAGGCGCTAACTACGTGAACGACCGAGAGCGTGTCGCCTATGCGCCACCCACAACAGCGGGCTTCCGTCTCTCTTATAACTTCTAATAGTCGTTTAATGAGAAGCAGAGTAGACTCAATAACGTCCCTCCGGGGGCGTTTTTTTTATTTTGAGCTCATAAAATGAATGGCCCAAGTAGCGAGCAAGAACCCGATATCAATAGCATTCAGGCGCTCATTCAGCAAGGAAAGCTACCTGAAGCTTTAGACGAGCTCGATAACCTCCCCTTTGAACAACGTAACGGCAACACTGCACTTTACCTGCGGGGCGTGTGTTTTCGTTTGCGTGGTGATTTCGCTGAAGCCGAAATGACCCTTTTAAAATTAATAGAGCAACGATCCTCTTATGGCCGAGGCTTCCAAGAGCTAGGCCACGTTTACCGCGATTCAGGGAAGCTGACAGAGGCCTTAAGCGCTTATGCTAGCGCCTGTCATATGAATCCTGCCCTCAAGGCTAGCTGGCGAGAACAAAAGAATCTTCTCGATGCCAATCGACACCCCGAGCGATCTTTGCAAGTCCAAGAGCGAATAGATTGGGTAGATTCTTTACCTGAAATTCTCTTGGCCTGTCTCGATGCCACGCACGAGGGGCGACTGCTAAAAGCAGAACAGTTATGTCGCCATTTCCTGCAAAAAAATCCAACACACATTGATGGCATGCGGATGCTCGCTGATATCGCTATTCGACAGGGTGTATTGGAAGATGCGGAGTTCCTACTGGAGAGTGCCGTGGCCTTTAAGCCCCAGCACAAGCAAGCACGCATTGACTATATTCAAGCGCTCAGTAAGCGGCAGCGATACCAAAAAGCGTCCGCTCAGGCCAAGGAATTGCTGGAAACTAATCCAGATAATCCCCAATTTCAGTCACTTTACGCGATTCAATGTATGCAGCTGGGCAATTATTCAGTAGCACTAGATATGTTTGAATCCATTCTCAAAAAAGTGCCTCAAGACCCTGTCACCCATGTTTCAAAAGGTCATGCCTTAAAAACTGGCGGCCAGACAGAAGCTGCCATCGAGTCGTATCGTCGTGCTATTGAGAACCAACCCATGCACTGCGAGGCCTGGTATTCACTGGCGAATCTCAAAACCTACCAGTTTAGCTCAGCAGAGCTGGGTACTATGGAGCAGTTGGACAAGGACCCCTACCTAAGCGGCCAAGATCGTGTTTATTTGCAATTTGCGCTTGGAAAAGCCTTCGAAGATAGCGCGCAATACGACCGCTCGTTTAGGTATTACAACAAAGGCAACGCAATCAAACGGGCACAAGTTCAATACCAGCCCGAGGGAACAACACGCGAACTAGAGGAACAAATTGCCGCCTGCACACCCGAGCTATTCACCGCCGACACCGGCTGCCGAGCGGCTGATCCTATTTTTATTCTAGGTTTGCCACGGGCCGGCTCTACGCTACTTGAGCAGATTTTATCGTCACACAGCCAGGTAGATGGAACCCTTGAGTTACCCAATATTTTATCGCTAAGCGGTAAATTGCGGCGCTTAGGAAAGCAAACCGGTGGTCGACCCTATCCTTACAACCTTAACGACCTCAGTCGGGACGAGCTGCAGTCTCTCGGTCAAGAATACATGGATGAAACCCGCATCCATCGCCAAGGCGCACCGTTTTTTATCGATAAAATGCCCAATAACTTTAGGCACATCGGATTAATTAAAAAAATATTACCCAATGCGAAGATTATCGATGCGCGTCGCGAACCCATGGCGTGCTGCTTCAGTGGTTTCAAACAACTCTTTGCAGAAGGCCAATATTTCAGCTACTCCCTGAGTGATCTAGGCCTCTACTACCGCGATTATGTTCGTCTCATGGCGCACTGGGACACCGTAATGCCAAATCATATTCTGCGGGTTCAACATGAAGATGTGGTGGCCAACTTAGAAGATCAAGTCCGCAGAATGCTCAGTTTTTGTGATCTACCTTTTGAAACAGCCTGCGTCGAATATCATAAGACTCAACGCAATGTACGAACGCCATCTTCGGAGCAGGTGCGGCAGCCCATCTTTTCAACCGCACTTGCGCAATGGGAAAACTATGGTCCGTGGCTAGGTCCATTGGAAAAATCGTTAGGATCGCTGGCGCCACATAATGAAGGCATCCAAAGTTGAATCGCTATAACACAGAATTCTTAAAGGGATAATGACGGTCATGAGTGATCTGCAAGATCAAGTACTTATCTCCCTGCGCCGTATTATTCGCGCCACCGACTTGCACTCCCGCAAACTCGGTAAGCAAACGGGTTTGACGACGCCGCAACTGGTAATTTTGAACGCTACAGGGAAATTACAGGAGCCCACAGTTTCGGATGTCGCCAAAGCGGTCAGTCTGAGTCTTGCGACGGTCACCATCATTCTCAACCGCTTAGAGAGCAATCAGTTGGTGAATCGGAAACGCAGTCTAGAGGATCGACGACGCGTGATCGTCACGCTCACCGACGCGGGGCGAGAGCGCTTGGCGCAGGCGCCTAAGCCTTTACAAGACAGCTTTGTCGATCGCTTCAGCCGACTCGAAAGCTGGGAACAACATCAAATTGTCGCGTCAATCGAGCGGGTAGCCACCATGATGGATGCGGAGCGACTCGACGCCGCGCCACTGCTCGCTACCGGTGAGAACGTTATCTGAAGCAGGGAGTGCCAATCCTGCCGAACCCGCACCGCTACCTGCCTGATGCCGATGGACTAAGGGCTATCGCGGTGTTGGCATTGGTGCTGTTCCATCTCGAGACGCCAGGATTCAGTGGTGGCTTCGTGGGTATCGATATTTTCTTTGTCATCTCGGGGTTTTTGCTTTCCGCTATCCTCTTGGATCACGTCGATCGTGGCACACTGAACGTTGGCGTGTTTTACGGTAGCCGCATCCTGCGACTTCTCCCCGCCTTACTAGCCACAGTGGCCGTGACCGCAATAGCAGCGCTCGTACTCTCCTCGCCACTGGCGCTTCAGGATTTCGGCAGATCGGCGCTAGCTACAATCTTTGGCGTCGCCAATATTGTTGCCTATGCTGAGTCCCAGCAGATCGCCAACGGGGTAGTGAAACCATTAAAGCATATGTGGTCACTGGGAATCGGTGCGCAGTTTTATGTCTTATGGCCGTTACTGTTATGGCTGCTAACGCAATACATGGCGCGCCGTGGATTGTTGATTAGCTTATCGCTAATTTTGGGGCTAAGCCTAGCGGCATCGGTGCTTTACACCGACGCTAATCAGCCTGCGGCCTTCTTTCTATTGCCATTTCGTCTATGGCAATTCTGCCTCGGCGCCTTGACATTGATCTTGTGGCGAAGCCAGGTGCTAGCGGTCTTTACCCAGCAACTACTGCGCTCCGCGGGTCTCGCCCTCTGCTGCGTCGCGATAGTCAGCTTTGCAGATATCAGTCACTTTCCAGGCTGGCAGGCATTAGTACCAAGCGTCGGCGCTGCCATGGTGTTATTGGGAGCCAGCCCAGATGATCCGAGTCCCGTTCTAGGCAACCGCCCAGCGCGTTGGCTGGGAAGTATTTCCTACTCGATGTACTTAGTGCACTGGCCTGCAATGACGCTCTATTTGGCGGTCGTGCACGACGTCATTACGGATGCAACAAGACTCAGTCTCGCGGTTTTGATTTTGGTTTGTACGCTGTCGCTACATTACGGCGTAACGTGTCGGCGCTATCGTCTTGAAGCACCACACACTGATTGCTGGAATGCTGCGGCTCGCCGCACGCTAGTCCTCAGTCTATTGATGGGCGTAAGTATGGCCGCGCTATGGCTATATCCCATCAGCGAGTAAACCTTAGCTAAAAACTTGATCAGGAGTTGCTGTTAACTTTTTGCATAATGCCCGAAAAGTCTCGTTGACCATTGCCCGCTGCCTGGTGAGCTTGATACAGCGCTAACGCTAAACGTCCCATTTGATTATCAACCCCGGCCTGCGCAGCAACCTGCTCAGCCAAGCCCAAATCCTTAACCATCAAATCCACCATGAAACCGGGGTCATAATTGCGGCTCGCTGGCGCAGTTTCCATGACGCCCGGATAGGGGTTGTACACCTCGAGCGACCAGTTACGACCAGAACTGGCCAACATAATCTCTGAGAGCACTGCTGGATCTAGGCCGTTACGCACACCCATTTCCAACGCCTCGCAGGTGCCGATCATATGGACGGCGAGCAACATATTATTGGCAGCCTTCGCCACTTGTCCCGCGCCTGCAGGTCCCGCGTGGAAAATTTTCTTTCCCATCCCCGCAAGTACAACCTCTGCCCGCACAAAAGCTTCGGCTGAACCACCACACATAAACGCTAACGTGCCGGCTGCGGCAGCAGCGACACCACCCGAAACCGGTGTATCCATAAAGTCGATATGGCGACTGCTCGCCTCCGCCGCCACTTGCTTGGCGGTCTCGGCATCAATCGTGCTCGCATCGAGCACTAAGCTACCGGCAGGTAATTGCGCCAGCAATCCCGAGTCACCCAAAAATGTCGCCGCAACATGCTTACCTGCGGGCAACATCGATATGACTACTTCGGCGCCTTGCACCGCCGCCAACGCAGAATCAGCAACCTCCGCTCCAGCTGACGCCAAAGCCTCACAGGCGGCCGCAGATAAATCGAAAACGCACAAGGCATGGCCTGCTGCGATAAGATTTTTGGCCATTGGGCCACCCATGTTGCCCAAACCTAAAAATGCTATTGTGCTCATACTGTCTCCGAATTTTTGATGACGACGGTCACAGGTAGATCACCGGCATAGCCTTAGATGGACTGTCGATGCTGTAACTGCCGATGCTGTAAATAGTGCGCTGCGCCATGTTTTTAAGTAGGTCTACGCTGTCGGCAAGTTCAGCGCAGGCATATCTGCTGGTGCAGTAAAGAAGCCGTCCAAAACTGCCGAGGGTATTGCATCGACACTGTCGAACTGCCACTGAGGACTGCGATCTTTGTCGACTAGTAACGCGCGTACACCCTCCGCAAACTCCGGATCGCGCATGATATTAGTACCCAAGCGCAGTTCGCTGGCAAATACCTGCTCCAGCGATGCATGACGACTTTCATTGAGCTGCCGGAAAATCCAGGCGGCCGCCAACTTCGAACCCTGCGCCAAACCATCTCTGGCTCTGGCAAGCCAAGGATCATCGCCCACCCAGCCCTGCACACGGTTGACGATCGCAGCCAGGTCGTCGCCCGCCATTAAAGTGTTGATGGTCTCTATATGTGGTTCGAGCTGTGGATCAGGCGCATCAACAGCTGGGCTCAACTCAACCAACAGTCTATCAACCTGATCACTGCGTGAGGCAACCTCCTCGGACCAGTCGGTGGCGCAGAGTCGATCCAGCATCTCTTGTTTTTGCGTATCGGCCAGAAAATGGCTTCCTAGTCCGCAGAAAATTGCATCACTTGCATTGATATTGGCTGCGGTTAGCGCCAAAAAGCGGCCCACCTGTCCTGGCATTTTATTGAGAAACCAGCTGCCGCCGACATCGGGAAACAGCGCGATAGTCACTTCTGGCATACCAATTCGCGTACGCTCACTCACCATTCGATGACTGCACGCAGCGAGTATACCCAAGCCACCACCCATCACCACACCATGTCCCCAGCAGATAACTGGCTTGGGATATCTATGTAAGATGTAGTTCATTCGATATTCACGCGCAAAGAAATTCTCGGCGTAATCGCAGGGTCCGCCGGGGGTCGCCAAACAGGAATTGCGGAGCGCCTGCACATCACCACCAGCGCAAAATGCCTTCTCGCTCGCCCCATCGATTACGACAGCCATTATTGCATCATCGACTGCCCACGCCTCGAGATGTTCAGTCAGCATCTCGACCATATCTCGGGTCAGAGAGTTCAGCGTTTTAGGCACATTTAACGTGAGGTGCCCTATATTACCCGCGGTCGCTTGATGCACTTGAACCAAGACGTCAGACATCAGGCGTTTTTCCACTCGGCTGTGCGCTTCTCTAAAAAGGCGTTAACGCCCTCACGCTGATCTTCAGTGTGAAACAATTCAACAAAGGCTTCCCGCTCAGCGGGCAGTGCCGCCGCGATACTGACATCGCGCGCCGCGTGGATAAGTGCTTTACAGGCGGTGACCGAGGTCGGGCTCTGATTCGCTACCTGCGCCGCCAATACCAGTGCTGCTGCCAGTGCCTCACCCGTGGCGACAACCTCTTCAACAAGACCTATCTGCAACGCTTTGTCAGCGGTCAAACGCTCGCCACACAAAATAATCCGCTTAGCCCAGCCTTCGCCAACCAGCTGGGTTAAACGCTGTGTACCACCGGCGCATGGTAACAACCCCACTTTGGCCTCGGGCAGCGCAAGCTGCGCCTGGGTCTCAGCGATACGGATATCACAGGCCATGGCTACTTCTAATCCACCACCCATCGCAAAGCCATTAATCGCAGCAATCGAAACACCGCGGAAATCCGCCAGCGCTTCGAATGCTTCACCAAAGGCATCAGCCATGGTTCGCGCGGTATCAGGGCTGCCATCTGCGAACAATTTTAAATCTGCGCCCGCCGAGAAAAACTTACTGCCGGCGCCGGTCAACACCAGCGCATATACCGACTTAAGCGCATTCAAACCTTCGACTACCGCTTTTAATGCCGGCAAGCTCTCGGTGTCCCAAGTGTTGGCGGCAGGGTTATCGATCGTGACAATCGCCGTGTGCCCCTGGATATCTACTTTGACTTTTTCCGATGGACTCAGATTCATTTAATGACCTCCAAAGCACCGTCCATGAAAAGACGGCGCGCGATAATGACACGCATAATTTCGTTAGTGCCCTCAAGAATTTGATGTACCCGTGTGTCTCGCACATAGCGCTCAGCGGGGTACTCTTTGATATAGCCATAGCCGCCATAGAGCTGAAGTGCGTCATTGCACACGTTAAAACCCACATCGGTCGCAAATCGTTTTGCCATGGCGCAATACGTCGTCGCCTGCGCATCACCCTCATCCAGTTTGCTCGCGGCTAAGCGAATCATCTGCCGCGCTGCCACCAATTCGGTAAGCATGTCGGCTAACTTGAACTGCGTATTTTGGAAATCTGCGATCGCGGTATTGAACTGCTTACGATCCAGCACATAGGCAGTCGCATCTTCGAGTGCCTTTTGCGCAGTACCCACCGAGCAGGTCGCAATATTAATACGCCCGCCATCAAGACCCTCCATCGCAATGGCAAAACCCTGACCCTCGGCGCCCAAGCGATTCGCCACCGGCACACGCACATCTTCAAAATTTATCATCCGCGTCGGCTGCGCATTCCAACCCATCTTCGCCTCTTTTTTGCCATAACTAACGCCGGGGGCATCCGCGGGGATCAGTAGTGCGCTGATGCCCTTAGCACCCGAGTCCCCGGTGCGCAGCATGACGACTAAAACATCGGTATCGCCAGCGCCCGAAATAAATACCTTTGCACCATTGACCACATAATCATCACCCTCGCGGACTGCACGGGTGCGCAGCGCGCTGGCATCGGAACCTGCCCCAGGCTCAGTGAGACAGTAAGACGCAAGCTTTTGACCGGTAACTAATGCGGGGCACCATGTTTCTATCGCACCGGCTTGGCAGTACTTGCCAATCATGCTGGTGGCCATGTTATGGATAGTCAGAAACGCGGCAGTCGTGGTGCAGCCTTTGGACAGTTCTTCGACAATAAGGCTGGCATCTAATCGCGACATCGCCAAGCCACCCGCGGCCTCAGGGGTATACAGACCCATAAACCCGAGCTCACCCGCCTGTTTTAAGACATCGACAGGAAAAATACTGTGCTCATCCCAATGCGCCGCGCCGGGCGCTAAAACGCGCTCAGAAAAGGCACGTGCAGTTTCCACATAGGCGCGCTGATCATCCGATAAATTAAAGTCCATCAACCGTCGTCCTTATTCGATGTGGTGTGTTACTTAAATTTAGCCATAACAGCACCGAACAATTCTTCATCTGAGGGAAGCTCTTTGCTTTTGGCCAGAGGCTTAGATACCCAAGTTTCGTTAATCAGGTCGCGCCAAGTAATGTTGTTATTCGTTGAGTTGCCGCCCCAAGAGCCGCAGCCCAAGGAAAACGTCTGCCGCATACCGTTCCACAAATTACCACTGTTGGACGCCGATTGCGGCTGGTTAACCATAATGCGCGATGTGCGCGTGTGATGCGCAAATTTCATAATATTGTCGTCTGAGTAAGAGTAAATACCGCAGGAGTGGCCCTCACCTTGATACGCCTGAATAGCGTTGGTAAGCGTAATCGCCTCATCAATATCTTTAACCTTATACAGCGCCATGGTCACCGACAGTTTCTCGCCTGAGAACGGATAGTCTGGACCCGTGCCAGTCTCTGGAATAATGAGAAACTCTCTGCCCTCGGGTAGATCAATACCAGCCATGCCAGCAATTTTATAAACCGACTGCGCAACAATCGCGGTATTCAAGTGGCCATCGTGCCAGATAGTCGCCTGCAACTTTGCCTTCTCTTCGTCATTGAGTAGGTAGCCGCCCTCAGCCAGTAATTTGGCGAGCATCTCATCGTAAATCGACTCAAACAGTAAAACTGAGTTATCTGATGAACAAGAAGCGGCGAGATCCAGCGTTTTGGAAATGCGGATTTTCTCAGCAGCTTCATCGAGGTTGGCCGTATCATCGACTGCAATACAGGCATTGCCCACACCGACACCCAGCGCCGGCGTACCACTGGAATATGCAGCGGTAACCATAGCACTGCCGCCCGTCGCTAAGATCCGATCACATTGCGCCATGAGCTGATTGGTCAGATCCAATGACGGAATTTCGATATACAGCACTAAGTCTGCTGGCGCACCACAGAGCTCCAACGCCTCACGCATGTAATCACAAATCTTTTTATTGGTGAGTTTTGCACGAGGATGCGGTGCCACGATAATCGAGTTACGACCTTTGACTGCCGCAATGCTCTTAATAACAGGAGTCGCTTCGGGGTTCGTCGACGGCGAAAGTGCACCGATAACACCTACTGGCTTCGCAATTTTAACAATATTGCGCTCTGGCAGTTCCTCGATCACACCCACTGACTTGTCGTGGATGATATCCATGAGCGTGGCGCGTGTTTTACGATGGATCTTGAGATACTTGCCCTCATAGTTACCTAGTTGAGTTTCCTCTAAGGTGAAACGTGCAATCTCTTCCGATCGATCCTCCCGTGCTACCGAATAGACCATCGCAGTAATCAGTTCGTCGACCTGCGCTTGGGTATAGTTGGCGATTTGAGCCTGCGCGATGCGCGAGCGCTTAATTAACGCTGCGATTTCAGCTGCTGGATCTGACATGGAGTTCTCCTTGGGCACACAGTACCCGTAAATATATTAGACCCCGCTAACATAGCACCGTAGAGGAGCACTGCATATTGACGAAATTGCTCAATAAATGGATTATATTGCGGTAAGGATTTTACTTCTTCCGATTACCTACCGGCGATAAATGCGATGAGCTCACCCTCTAGATGGCCACTCTCAGACCAAAGCATTCGCTTTATAGCACCCGCGTTTTTAGTCAACAATCTCAAGCTTCATCTACTTACCAAAGACTGCTATCCAACGGCCATGGGCTACTACCCTCAGGCGCTAGGTCATCGTATGCAGCGCCTTCGACCAGATGAAAACCTGTTGCTTTATTGCGTTGCTGGCAGCGGCTCACTGACCGTTGATGGCGCAGACACTCGTATCGGCGCCGGTGATCTCATATTACTGCGCCAAGGTATCAGCCACGACTACGCCGCCGACCCCCACAAACCGTGGACGCTTTACTGGGTTCACTTTCAAGGCGACAGCGCAAATACCTTTCTCGATTACATGGGGTATAACGCGCATCAACAGACACTTTATATCGGCGTTTCACCGGCACTCATCGCAACCTTTAACAATTTACTGGCGGCGCGACGCACCGGCTACAGCGTTGCCGCTTTTGTCAATGCGGCCAATCAGCTACGGCAGCTATTCACCCAATTTGCACTCCAATCGCGGCAAAAAATCGCAGCGCCAGCCACGCTGAACTTAGTCAATGTACAAACTTATATGCAGGATAATTTATATCGGGCACTCGATCTTGATGCGCTAGCCAGTATCGCGCGACTGTCCAAATATCATTTTAGTCATCGCTATAGGATGCTGACTGGCTATCCACCTATGCGGCACTTCACGCACATGAAGATGGAAGCCGCCTGTCGCCTGCTCGACACAACAGAAGGCAGTATCAAAAGTATTGCCACGAGCCTGGCCTATGATGATCCGCTCTATTTTTCGCGGCTATTTCGAAAAATTATAGGCAGTAGTCCGCGACAGTATCGCGCCTCCCGACTGGGTTAATTCAACACCCCAAGGCGCGGGGTTTTAACACCCGTAATCGGCGGTCCAAATATCACGTCGCCAACATTCATGCTCACATTGACTAGGTCCGAGGCGGAAGACAAACCGACAATAGCGCATTGCCCTGCCCGAACAACGGCGGACAGCAGGTATAAGTGCTCGTAATGCATCACAAATTAGCGGCTACCTGAGTCTTTGGGCGTCTAGGGAATGCCCAATCATGGGCGTCGCCTCCATGTTCCGAGCGCTCGATTTTGCGCCCATCGGTGCCGAGATCGGCAAACATTTACGACGCCCATGGGCCCGCCCGCACCCGAGATAAATCTAATACGCTGAGGTGCGACAATGCGCCCATCGGCGAGTCTCTTATTGTGCGCGTGAATATAACTAAAACGCGGGTATATCCGTCTGCGAACGTCCCAGTATCAACGCGTGAATGTCGTGAGTGCCCTCGTAGGTATTTACCACCTCCAAGTTCATCATGTGGCGCATAACAGGGTACTCATCCGAAATACCGTTACCACCAAGCATGTCGCGGGCTTTACGCGCCACTTCCAAGGCTTTACCACAAGAATTGCGCTTGATCAGAGAAATCAATTCTGGCGCGATTTGCCCGGTATCCATCAATTCACCCGCGCGGTGACACCCCTGCAATCCAAGACTAATATCGGTCTGCATATCTGCCAACTTGAGCTGAATCAATTGATTTGCCGCCAGTGGCCGACCAAATTGCTTGCGGTCTAAAGTGTACTCACGAGCCGCATGCCAACAGGCTTCTGCCGCCCCTAACGCACCCCAAGCGATGCCGTAACGCGCGTTGTTTAGGCAACTAAACGGACCCTTTAAGCCCTGCACATTGGGCAGTAACTGTGCCTCGCTCACAAACACGTCATTCATAACGATTTCGCCGGTGATCGACGCACGAAGCGATAACTTACCAGCAATTTTGGGTGCAGACAGGCCCGCCATACCGCGCTCAAGGATAAAGCCGCGAATCACGTCATCGTCAGTTTTTGCCCAAACGACAAATACCTCAGCGATAGGACTATTAGAAATCCACATCTTGGCCCCAGTGAGCGAATAGCCGCCATCGACACTCCTAGCCCGGGTGACCATACCGCCCGGGTCTGAGCCGTGATCAGGTTCGGTTAGGCCAAAACAGCCAATCCATTCACCTGTGGCTAATTTGGGTAAATACTTCTCGCGCTGTGCATCGTTTCCGAAGGCATAAATGGGATACATCACCAGCGAAGATTGCACGCTGAGCATCGAGCGATAGCCAGAATCAACCCGCTCGACTTCGCGCGCAATTAATCCATACGAAACGTAATCAACACCCGGGCAGCCATAGCCATGTATCGTAGAGCCCAGCAAACCCATCTCACCCATCTCTCGAAAAATATCAGGATCCGTTTCCTCGTTCCGAAAGGCGTCACGCACGCGAGGTTGTAAACGCGCTTGTGCATATTGCCGCGCCGAATCGCGCACCATGCGCTGCTCGTCCGTCAGTTGTTGCTCAAGCAGGAAAGGATCTTGCCAATCTAACTTCTGCCAGACTCTATTCGCGGTTGTACTCATACACTGCTCTCTCAGGATGTCATGGTTCAAGGTGATATTTTAAACCTAAAGCGTTGGTTGCACCAACTCGTCCGCGCGCGTGCTTCAAAAACAACTTAGCGCAATTTCAGTCACACTTCGCTCCCACCATAGGGTTGCCTCTCGTCAGATGCAATTAAATCACCTCACAGAACGCTGGGCGTGAGCGCCAAGTCGAGATAAGCTCAGTTCATGTTATTAATGACTCAATTTTCTCAGGCCATGGCCAGCCTCATCCCCCGTATCGGGGACACAACATTCCCCGGTATGCTGGTGCGTGCCTTGCAGGCGCTCGTTGACGCCGATGATGGCAGCGCCCTGCATTATAGTGCAGCTCATTTACCCCGTATCGCATTTACACAACCAGTAGCCGGCCTCGGCAAGACCACCCTCGATGCCTACTTAACTGGGCCATTCTTACTCGATCCCTATTATCGCGCTGCCGCCTACGATCACCGCTTTGGTGTTTTTCGACTGAGTGAGCTGGCACCGCAAGGATTCAAAGAGAGCGAGTACTATCGTAGCTGGTACCGCAATTGTGGGTATCAAGATGAATGCGGACTCCTCATTGACTTGGGGGGTGGTGACTTTCTCAACATCGCGCTGGGACTGACTGGCAACGGCAAACGGTTCGGCAAACGCCAAGCTGAGATACTAAAAGCGACCTTTACCGCGATGGAAGTACTCTGCCAGCAACATTGGCGACACATTGACAACGCGCCCAACCAAGTAGGGCTGCGCGAGCAACTTCACCGATCCTTATCCGCATTTGGTAGCAGCGTACTGACGCGGCGCGAGCGGCAGGTTATCGAGCTTGTATTACTCGGTAACAGCACACGCATCATCGCCGAAAAGCTTGCCATCTCTATGGAGACCGTCAAGCTGCACCGCAAGCACGCCTATGCAAAGCTCGATGTCAGCTCTCAGGCGGAACTCTTTTATCTGTTCATGGAGGCGCTGGCCCACAGTCCTGATGGCGGGGCAACCGACCCGCTCATCGCCTACCACAGTAAACCCAGTACACTCTGAGCCCTAGGATCTGATCATATGAGCGCAGAACTAAAAGCGACACTGGACCGAGGCCTGCAAGCACTCAACCGCGGCGATTTAAAAAACGCGGCGCAAGCCTGCCAAACCGCCCTGAAGCTCGACCCCAATTTAGTGCCTGCACATTTCCTAGTCGGTCTGGTTGCCATGGAGGCCAAAGAGCGGCAGACCGCACATGAAGCCTTTAAGTCGGTTGTAAAGCTCGACCGAAATCACGCCGCTGGATGGGCCCAACTAGCGCGCCTAAATGTTTCAGAGGGACGTATTGCGCTGGCCGAAGCGGCACTGAAAGAGACCCGCCGCATAAAGCCACAAGACCCGCCGGTGCTCGATATTATTGGCGGAGTACTCTCGCAGCTTGGCGAATACAATGCTGCAAAGGCATTTTTTGCTCGCGTAAATACACTGGCACCAGGGCAGCCTCATTACATGATGAACCTAGCCAACACCCTCGTTTTTCTTGGTGAAATCGAGCAGGCAACGCTAATTTTCCGTGATGTTATTGCGCTGGAACCGAGTAACCCACAGGGACATTGGGGGCTGTCCAATGCAGTCACTGCCACCGACAAAGCGCATGTCGAGACCATGCAAGTCTTGGTTAAGCAGTATCCAGATGCCCATCGAGCACGCGCTTTCTTGAGCTATGCCATCGGCAAAGAAAGCGAAGATCTAGGTGATTGGGATACCGCTTTTGACGCATTTTCAGCAGGTGCGGCGGCGCGCCGACAAACCGTTGAATTCGATGAGGCGGGCGAAATAGCCATGTTCGAAACCCTCAAGCGTCGCTTTACTAGCGGCTGGCTGGCGAGTCGGGCACCGGGCAATCCAGACCCATCGCCCATTTTTGTGCTCGGGCAGCCGCGCACCGGAACAACCTTGATCGAGCGGATAATTACCAGTCACTCAGCGGTCCATGCAGCGGGTGAGCTACAACAATTTGGCTTAGCCATTCGGCGACTCAGCCAATATCAAAACCCAAAGCGCTTCAGTGCTGAACTGTTTGAAAAAGCCGCCGATCTCGACCCCGCAAAAATCGGTAATATGTATTTGCAAACGGCAGCGCGACTGCGAGGCACGCGTCCGCGATTTGTCGACAAACTACCCCTGAATTACGTCAATCTGCCTCTCATTTTGGCCGCACTGCCGAATGCGCGTATTGTGCACCTCGTCCGCGACCCGATGGATGCCTGCTTTGCCAGCTTCAAACAGCTATTCGCCGATGCTTATCTGCACTCCTATGAACAAGCCGAAATGGCCAGGCACCACGCCCGTTACCGAGATCTCATGGCCCATTGGCATCGGGAATTTCCAGGCAGGATTATCGATATCAGCTACGAAGCCACCGCAAGCGACCTCGAACCCCATGCGAAACAATTAATCGCGGCACTGGGATTGCATTGGGAAGAAGCCTGCCTCAACTTCCATCAAAGCAAGGCCGGTGTCGCAACCGCCAGTGCCGTGCAGGTGCGCGAGCCCGCCCATACGCGCTCGATTGGTCGCTGGAAACGCTATGACACCCAGCTAGCACCCATGCGTGAAACATTGGAAAAATCAGGTGTTTTCCCAAAAACTAACCCCGCAGAGTAGGTTTCTGTCAAAATTTACTCAATCCACACTGTACATAGCATTGTACGGCAAGCAAACTAGAGCCAATATCGTATAAACGTCTGCCACTCTTGGTTTTCACCTGACTCGACCGTCTCTTTATTTTGGGGGTTTTCAATGACAAAATCACGCTCGACTACTTTCCCGCTATCTGCACACTTTCGCCGCACAGCCCTGCCACTCGCGGTATCCGCCGCGCTAGTGAGTACCAATGGCTTCGCCCAAACGCTTGAAGAAGTCATTGTGACGGCGACCAAACGCCAAGAGAGCGTTATGGATGTGCCGCTGGCTATTACCGCGCTGTCGGGCAACTTTATCGCCGAAACTAACCTCAACGATATCAAAGATTTGGTGTCCTATACACCCGGTGTCAGCGGCAACTCGCAGGACAGCTTCATCGACGCCATCAGCGTGCGCGGCGTGCGTACGCAGGACTTTGGTGTCGGCGGCGACCCATCATCTGCTTTCTTTAAAAATGACCTCTATGAAGGTCGTAACGGCGCGGTAGTCTCTAGCCTCTATGACATGGATCGCGCGGAAATTCTGCGTGGCCCACAGGGGTTCTTGTTCGGCCGTAACTCGATCGGTGGCGCTTTTAGCGTTTACACCAAAAAGGCTAATATCGACAGCAGCGATGGTTACTTTGATGTCGATCTCGGTGAACGCGACCACGCCGTCATCGAAAGCGCCATGAACATCCCAATTAACGATAACTTTGCTACACGCATAGCTGGCTACTACTCTCAAGAGAACGGTTTTGCTGACAACGTATATGGCGGCCCCGATTTAATCGACCATCAAAAATGGGCGCTGCGCTGGTCCACCACCTATGAGAGCGACAAGCTGTCAGTCAATACCATGGTGGAATATGAAGATCGCAAGCAATCGGGATCGGTATACCGTGCTATTGATTCTGGCGATGTTTGGGACACCTTTGATGAAGCGATGGTCTCCGATGGGACACCACGAGGTAGCCGCGAACAAATAGACTCCGACGAGAGTGAAGGTAGCCACGACGACGCCAAAGTACTGACGCTAGGTTTGTTTATCGACTATGACCTCGGCTTTGCCACCTTGACGTCTAACACCGGCTATAAAGACCACGACTATTACTATAGTGAGGATTACGACGGCACGCCGCTGAGCATCAACAACTTCCAACTGGATCAGTCGGGCACCTATTTCCAGCAGGAACTGCGTTTATCTTCCAATAGCGACGGCCCACTGGGCTGGTATGCCGGTGTGTCCTACTACGAGGAAGATCTAGATTCTCAGTTCACCAATATCGGCACTGAAGATTACTTCTGCCAGTTCTATGGCAACAGCTACTACCCCGGCTATGACTTTGGCGGCTGTGCCGATCTCTACGCCTACTATGGATATGAATGGTATTCATTGTCCGACGGTAAACTGGTTGAAACTGGCCAAATCAAGGGCAAGTATACGGGCTGGGCGACTTATGTTAACGCCAGCTATGATGTGACCGACACGTTTAATGTCGAACTGGGCGTGCGATACAGCGAAGATAAGAAGCGCTTCTCGACTTCAGTTGTCGAACCCGAGAGCTATTTAGGGCCCTATTCGATTTACGGTTTTAGTACCGATGGCTTCATCACCGACACCCAAACCTGGGATGACGTCACTGGTCGGTTGATGGCAACTTGGACGCCTAGCGATGACACCATGTTCTTTGCAAGTTATACGCAAGGCTTTAAAGCGGGCGGCTTTGGTAGCTTTTGGATTGAAGATGCCAATGGCGGTATCCCCGAGTTCGGTGAAACCGGCATCGCCCAAGGGGACGGTTATCTGCCAGGTACTTTTGATCCCGAGTCAGTGGATTCCTTCGAAATTGGTATGAAAATGAGCTACCTCGACGGTCGTGGTAACTTTGATGTCACCATGTTTATGTACGACTACGAGGATATGCAAGTCATCTCCTACGTGACCGAAGACGATGGTCGCTTTGCGGCGCGAGTATTGAACGTGGGTCAAACCGACGGCTTTGGTATCGAAGCGGCAACCACAGTTGCCTTAAACGACAACTTCACGCTGTACTTTGCGGCAGGTTACCTCGATACCGAGGCCAACAATATTCAAGCGCTTTGTGATGGCACCGACGACTGTGAGGGCAGCCCACTATTCTGGGCACCTGAAATCACAGCTGCAGCCAAACTTGATGCGGATTTCCCAATGGGCAACGGTTCCTTAACCGCCAGCTTTGAAGCCTTCTATGAAGGCGAGAAGGGCGGCGACTGGAGTGGCGTACCAGAAAACTATATCGACGCATTCGTTATTGCTAACTTGCGCGTGGGTTATGAGTCGAGCGACAACTGGTATATCGAGGCCTACGCCGAAAACCTATTTGATGAGTTCACTTGGGATGGCCAAAACTTGAACGGCGGCATTTTGCCCTCACACAATTTTGGCCCTATGCGCCCACTGACTTTCGGTATACGCACGGGTCTCAGCTGGGACTAATAGCCTACCTAGAGGCGCCCTAGTCATTATCGACGCCACATAAGTAAAAAAACGCCAGCCTAGTGCTGGCGTTTTTTTGCTCTTTTTTAGTCTTAGACCACACCAGAGGGGTAGGGCAGTCGCCAGCCGCTTGTAAATGATGAATATCTGCGCGGCGATATCGTTATCTCATTCAATCGCTGAATTCACTTCGAGACAATTCACCACCCCTTTAGGGGTGATTCCCTAACGTCCATTATGTGAAAACATAACCCCTTCAGCCAACCCGTGGAGACCCCCGTGACTGCAAAACTCGACACTCAAACACTGCGCCATATGGATCAAGCCCATCACCTGCATCCATTTACGGATTTCCAAGACTACGCCGCAAACGGCGGGCGAATCATCAGCCGCGCTGAACATATCTATATCTACGATTCTGATGGCAATAAAATCCAAGATGGCATGTCCGGCTTGTGGTGCTGCAACTTAGGTTATAGCCAAGACCGCATCAAAGAGGCTGTCGCTGCACAGCTCAACGAGCTGCCGTTCTACAACAACTTTTTCCGCTGCTCG
>CAWUVW010000023.1:0-89175 GCA_963926105.1 uncultured Luminiphilus sp.
GGTCGAGAACTATCTAAAATGTAAGGCTTGTTTTTGGCTTGAGCAGCTTCATGGAGTGAAGCCTCCTGAAATCCCAAGCTTCACGATCAACTCAACAACAGACATTCTCCTCAAAAGAGATGCAGACGCTGTTCGAGGCAAGTCGACCCTGCCTCTTTGGGAGGAAGCTGGCCTAGGTCATATGATTCCTTGGGAACATGAACATCTCGGGAACTGGGCGAACTCGATGCAATACGGCTTGAACGACAATTACTTCAACACTGTTCATGATGAGACGAATATTAAATTCGGTGGCGGTCTTGATGATGTCTTTCTAAACACCAAAACAGAACAGCTCCACATCGTTGACTACAAGAGCCAGGCTCAGGGAACGCGAAGCCCCGATAATTACCAGGTTAAACCTTCTTCTTTGAACGATCCTTGGAAGATTGGATATAAGCGGCAAATGGATATGTACATCTGGGTCGCTAGAAGAAAAGGTTTCAATGTTTCTGGTACTGGTTATTTCGTTTATGTAGATGCTCAGCACAAAGATATAGACGGTATGCTCACCGATGACGACCCGTCAATCGCTTGGATGAAGTTCAACGCTTCAATCATTCCCTATGAGGCTGATACAAGCTGGATAGAGCCTACACTGATTGAAATTAAAAATTTCTTGATGAATCAAACCTTTTGCCCAGAGCATACGCCCAAAGGAGATAACTTTACGGGCTGTGATACAGGACGCTACTTGAATGAAGCTTTGGAGGCTTTGCACAAGTAGCTCTATAAGATTTGATTTTTCTTCGATTACAATTGGCGTCTCCTGTGATTCCAATATAGCTAGGATTGTTGAAACAAAGAGGAGTAATGAGTGAGTTATGATGGGTTGGTGGAACAAGTGCGAATTTTCCGACTGGAACACAAAGATCTGTCTGACGATGCGTTAGACAAGTTGATTTTGAGAAGATTTAGGATAAGTAGGTCAGTATTGAGAGAAATAGATGGAATCAGTTATTTCTTGGACTCTTTAGACTGACTTTATGTAGTCAGGCTCCATGGCGTAACGCTAAGCCGAAGTGAGAGTTCTTCTATCTACTTCGCGAGTGCTATCGAGTTTTTAACTATTTTTGTTGCCATGAATACATCTGTATACCGGTTGCCTTTCATAAAAACCTCTCATAGAGTTACATTTTAACGCCATTTGGTGTCTAGCAAATCCTGGGAAATCCATTTGCCAACTTCGGTATTTCGTGGTAGAACGAATCTGTAGCACTTAGTCCATCGGTTTTGTTTAAAAAATGGCTAGAATTGGACAGTTCTTCCGGAAAATAGATCGGGCTACATCGTTTATCTATGAATATATTGATGGAAACAAATTTGAAATAAAGCTGGGGGGATTACCCTTCAATATGATGCAACATTTAAGCACTATGTGTGTGTAAAACCCAGAAGGAACTATTGACAGAAAGAGTCAATAGTTCAAATAGCCAATAACTAGGAGCAAATCAAATGTCAGAATATGATAAATTCATCGAATTATCGAAAGACGAAAAAACATTATCTATGCTCGAATCTATAGAAAATAAAGTTCTTGAAACTGGAAGGCTAGCTACGCTAACCGGCGATAGCCATGCGGATGTAAGTTTGAGCCTTGAAATTCACGAAGAGTCGCCTTATCTGCTTATCAAAATTACATGTGAAAAGGTTGATGTTTCTGAGGACGATGCTGAGTTGTTCCAAGACTATGTTCATACGAAGTTTACAGATTGTTTGGGAGAGTTAGGTGGAGAGCATGAAGAGGAATTTGAAAATCTTTGTGGCGCTTGCACCTTTGTGAATGGTGAAGTAGTTTACTAAATGGACTCATGAGTCGATTCCAGACTCCCGCGGAGCATCGACAGTTACCTGGGCATGTCGATGCTCTTGAATTCATAATAGTGTCGTTGAATGGCCGGGGAACTACAACAAGCGGCAGCTAACCTACTCTTTTTTATATCCAGCTTTTGATGTATCTGCGAAAGAACTAATAAGAATAACGTAGACGACTCTGCTCCTTTCAACAAACTCCCACCCTGTGTTGCATGCTCGTCGAATCTAACCTGTTACCAGCAACGTGGCATAACCCCCAGGCTGAAGTTCTATGGTGGCCTGGACCTTACCTTTTCGTCAAGTTAATAAAAGGGGGGATTACCATAAAGCTATAGATTAACTAAATCATAGATCTACAATGAAGCAACCACTAAAAGAACAAATTTATGAAAATTTCAGATTACACTGCCGACAAACATAAGCATATATTGGCATGCTGGGGAGCTGCATCAGCTGCCAGTCAGTCAAAACACTTTAAATTCAGTGTTAAGCAAGGAAAACAACTATTACTGATGGCTAAAGATGGACAATATTCTTCTGAAGAGAGTTTCATCTTGTTTATTAAGGATGTTGAGAACTTCACGTCTCAACGTGAGTTTGATAAATGGCACAGTCGCGCTATTGAAAATATGCTAACAGGGGGAGATCTAGACAATGTTTTTGAAAAAATAAATACAGAAAAACGTAATAAACAACGAGTACAGCTAGATAAAAAATATTATAGCTATGGTATTGCCGCCAAATTGCTAAATTGTTATTTGAAAATATTCCACCTGTCTTCCTTCGAGCTTTGTAAGTATGGTAAATATCTTCACCCACCAATCGATGCTATCTTACTTAGGAGACTTTACGAGCGCGAGCCTGACTCATTCACCTTCAGCTTCAAAGCAACCTCAATGCTTCATGATCGAAGCATTCCCAAATGGACCGCTCTAGACGAGCAAGATTATTCGGTAATAATAGACAAAATTCAAAAATTCATCAAAGAAAAGGATGCTGATGGCCTTTGGAAAATTGAATTTGCATGGCAGGGACATCAATAGCACGTAGCTCTTTGTGGTGGCAGCACTGGTGCCTAAACCGAGAATCAATCTCACCCGCTACCACGGCGTTGACTCGCCACTAGTTTACTAGACACCTTTCAGTCGCACACAATAGCGACTCGAGAGGTGGAATGATGAGCAGAAAGCGATACCCCGAAGAATTTAAGATTGAGGCGGTTAAACAAGTCACTGCGGCAGGTTATCGTGGCACACCATTCGTTCGCGCTTTCGAGTGTCAGAAGGGGTGAAGATAGATGCTCGCACGGTAACGCTGGAGTGAGTAGCAACGGCGCTACCTATTTGCTACTCGGGATTTCAGCCTATGAATAACAGTTTCGTAAGTCATTGATAAATAGAGGAATTATTGGAGGCTCGGGCGGGAATCGAACCCACGTTCACGGATTTGCAATCCGCTGCATGACCACTCTGCCACCGAGCCTTAAGATAAAAGTGGCGCTCACATTTTACATAGTAGCGCGCCTTCTAAAGAGGCGCGGAGTATAAATGGATACCTACACGTTGTCATGCCTTATGATGACCCATTCGCCTACAGTTCGCCGTCGGTCTCACGTACTACCTCGGCAAACGCCCTCAAATACACCACCATAGACCACAATGTTAGAACCACCGCTACGGCCAGTAGCGCTTCGCCCAGCCAATACCAAGGTAAGTAAACAGCCTCGGGTATAGACGTCAGCAGTACAGTAATTGCAGTCATCTGCAGTGCCGTCTTAAATTTGGCCACGTTGGTTACGGCCACCGATGCGCGCCGACCCAACTGCGCCATCCACTCGCGCAATGCACTGACCACAATCTCGCGGCCAATCACCACACAGGCTGACACAGTAATAAAGCTAGAATCGAAGCGCTCGGCTAACAGTACTAATGCCGTCGCGACAATGAGTTTGTCGGCGACCGGATCAAGAAAGGCGCCAAAGGCGGTCATCTGATTGGAACGCCTTGCCAGCCAGCCATCGAGCCAGTCTGTCACTGCTGCCACCAAGAACACCGTCGCTGCGCCCCAGGTAGATAAAGGTATGGGCAAATAAAACAGCAGCACGAGCAGCGGAATACAAGCAACCCGCAGCAACGTTAGAATATTAGGCAAGTTCAGTGGCACGAAGCCTCCAAGAGATTCGACAATCTGCATTGTCGCACAGCAAAGTAGCCTAAGGCGTCCACTATTCCGATACCGAGTGTAAGTAATCGTAAATTGTTTGCGCTAGCGCTGAGCTGACTCCCGCAACTTTTTTCATTTCATCAACACTCGCATTCTCAACCCCTTTTGCACTGCCAAAGTGGCGTAACAGATCTCGCCTCCGCTTTGCGCCGACCCCTGGAATACCCTCCAGCGACGAACGATTACGCGCCTTAGCGCGCCGTGCTCGATGCCCAGAAATTGCAAACCGATGAGCCTCATCGCGAATCTGTTGGATCAAATGTAGTGCCGGATTATCACCGCGTAAATGTGATTCTCGGCCAGTATCGGCGTCAACCAACGTCTCAAAACCAGCCTTTCGGGTAGTACCTTTTGCCACACCAATGATCCGAATACTCGTAATATCAAAACTGGCTAATACCGAGACCGCTTGTGCGACTTGCCCTTTACCTCCATCGATAAACAGCACATCCGGCAACTGTCCTTCGCCACGAGACAATCGTTGATAGCGTCGCTCCAGTGCCTGCTGCATCGCGGCATAATCATCGCCACCGGTAATATCTTCGATATTAAATTTTCGGTAATCCGCCTTGCGTGCGCCGTTACTGTCAAACACCACACATGACGCCACAGTAGCCTCCCCCGAGCTGTGGCTAATGTCAAAACACTCCATGCGGGTTGGCGCGCTTTGTAGATCCAACTCGCGGCGCAGTGCTTCTAGGCGCCCTGCCATGGTTTGTTTGCCGCTTAGGTAAGACTGTAAATTTGTGTCGGCAGTTTGCTGTGCCAGTTGCAGCCATCGCGCCCTCGCCTCACGCACACGATAACGAATCTGCACTTTATGGTCCGCCTGTATCGACAAGGCTTGAGCGATGGTAATCGCATCTTCGAGCGGGTTACTGACAATGATTTCACTCGGAATTGTGTGCATCTGCGACAAATAAAACTGGGGTATAAACGCCTCTAACACTGCCGCCTCATCCTGATCAAGACGATTAGGCGGATAATAAGTTCGGCTTCCTAACACTCGCGCTTCGCGAACAAAAATCACCTGCACGCAGGCATAACCGTGGTCACACTTCGCGGCCAGAATATCTAAGTCCCCCTGCGTACCCTCAATACCCTGCGCTGCTTGTACTTGCTGCAGTGCGGCCAACTGGTCGCGCACCTCGGCGGCGTTTTCAAATTCTAATCGCTCCGCTGCCGACTCCATCTCATCGGCAAGCCTAGTCATGAGTGCCTGAGACTTGCCGCGTAAGAACATGGCGGTCTTCTCTACCTGTTCACTGTAGTCAGCATCGCTGACCAAACTCACACAAGGACCCGAGCATCGTCCAATTTGGTATTGCAAACAAGGACGCGATCGGTTGCGAAAGTAGCTGTCTTCACACTGACGAACTCGAAAAACTTTTTGTAAAAGGTGCAAGGTTGAGCGCACCGCACCCGCACTGGGATAAGGCCCAAAGTACTCACCTTTCTTACGCTTGGCACCGCGATGAAAACTCAGTCTTGGCCAGCTGTCTTGCGTTGACAGGTAGATATACGGAAAAGACTTATCGTCTTTTAAGGCTATATTATAAGGCGGACGATGCTGTTTAATCAGGTTGTGCTCAAGCAACAGTGCATCGACCTCGGTGGTTGTGACGGTGACCTGAACATCTTGAATTTTGGCCACTAGCGCCATCGTCTTGATCGTCAGGCCACTGGCACGGAAATAACTGGTAACGCGATTTTTTAAGTTCCGAGCCTTACCGACATACAATAAATCTCCAGCGCTGTCATACATCTGATACACACCCGGCCGAGTGGTCAGTTGTTTCAAAAAAACCTGATGATCAAAGGTTTGCACAGCCCGCTTATGCTCTACCGAGGATTCGCGGCTCGATCTCAAGCCGCACAGAAAAATACGCGTCAACGCTGTCGGTGATCATCGCGGCGATCTCGAGGAAACTCGTGACTTCACTGGCACCCTTATTGATCAGTATTAGTGCATGATTATTATCGACGGCAGCGCCCGCATGGCTCTTTCCACGCCAATTCAGTTGGTCAATCATCCATGCCGCTGACAACTTAACCCGCCCGCTCTCGGTAGGATGCTGAGGCATGGCCGGCCAGCGCAGGCTTAAGCGCTGAGCGAGTTGTTCATCCACTTCTGGATTTTTGAAAAAGCTACCGACATTAGGCACTGTCGCCGGGTTGGGTAGCCGGCGCCTGCGAATAGCCTGCACTGCAGTGAAAACATCAACGGGAGTCGGCTGAGCATCACCTATTTCTGCTTGTAGACTGGGATAACTCACATCCGGCGCTGCCTGTCGATCGAGTCGAAATACCACCGATGTAATGATTAACGGCGAACTATCGGTGGCCTTAAAAAGGCTGTCACGGTAAGCGAACTGGCAGTCCTCTGGCGACAGTGTCTGTGTATCACCGGTCACCGTATGGCACACCTGCACACTGACAATCCAGTCGGCGACTTCCACCCCGTAGGCACCGATATTCTGCACAGGCGCCGCACCGACGGTACCAGGGATTAAAGCGAGATTTTCTAGACCATAAAACCCGCGCGCTACGCACCAATCGACAAAGTCATGCCAGTTCTCACCGGCAGCAACACTGAGTGTTACATAGCGGCCGTCATCTTCAATTGTATCAATACCTCGGTTCTCCATCAGCAGGACTAAACCGGGGAGATGTTTATGCAACAAGACATTACTGCCCTCGCCCAGCACGATAATCGGCAACCCCTGCGTCGCAGCCCATGCAATAGCTTGCCGCAGCGTGTCATCGCTATCGACTCGCACGCAGTACTGCGCCAGGGCATCTACCGAGAGGGTATTTTTTGTTTTTAAGGAAACATCGATGTCTGGTCTGATATCGCTCTGCATATCAAGTGGTCATCAATCTGCGGACAGCATTTAAATCCGCTTCTGTATCAACACCGGCAGGTACTGGCTGCTGTGCGTAAATCACTTTAATTTGCGCTGCATAATACAAGGTGCGTAACTGCTCTAGGGACTCTAGCAACTCAGTGGGTGCTGGAGCCCAACTGACAAAACGATGTAAAAACCCGACACGATAAGCATATAAACCTACGTGCCGTGCAATTCCTTCTAAGTCAAAAACGGCTTCGGCGCCCTCACGGACAGCCGTTCGAGGCCAGGGAATCATCGCCCGCGAAAAATACGTGGCATACCCCTCTACGTTGGTGACCACCTTGACCACAGAGGGGTTCTCAAAGGTCTGCCAATCGTTGATAGGTTCGCACAACGTGACGACTCCAGCCTCTGGAGCCTGCTGCAGCGCCCGGGCTACTTGTACGAGATTTTCAGGGGGCATGAGCGGCTCATCGCCCTGTAAATTAACGATGACCGTATCGTCTGACCAGCCCTGCTGTACCGCCACTTCTGCCAGCCGGTCTGTACCTGAGGGGTGGTCGGCACGCGTCATAGCGACTTCAGCACCGTACTCACGCATCACCGACGCTATGCGCTGATCATCGGTCGCTATAATCACACTACTCGCGCCACTCGCTACCGCCCGCCGCCACACCCAATACGTCATCGGATGCCCCTGAATATCGGCCAATGCCTTGCCGGGTAAGCGAGTCGAGCCAAAACGCGCGGGAATGACTACATGAAACATGTCAGTGTTCACTTTTTCTAAATTGCTTGATCAATGAATGTAGCAGATCTTCCGGCAGGACGGCGTCAATTTCCAGACACCATAGCCGCTCATCAAAGGCTGGGATCAATTTAACGGCATCTTTCTCAGTCATCAAAACCGTGTCGGCATCAAGGCGCTTTAACAGCGTCGGATCAATGGCACGATGATCGCCGACGCTGTGACGACTGATCCTAAAACCTTCGTTCTCAAGTAAAACGAAAAACTGTTCGGGCTGCCCAAGTCCGGTGAGCGCCGCAATGGCGTGTTCTTTTGGCCACAACATACGCGCTTCGGCTAGGCCTATCTGTCGACCTGTCGCTAAATGCCTAAACCCAATCGGCTGATAAAAAAATCGCGTATCGCGCTGCTTGCCATTACGCTCAAGCAACGTATTGACGGTATTTAAACGCCGGAGACCCTCGCGCAATGGCCCCGCAGGTAGCAGTAAACCATTACCGGTACCGCGGCTCGCATCCAGTACAACAATCTCCCAGTCGCGATGCATCGCGTAATGCTGCAAACCATCATCAGACAGTACGATTTCGGCACCCTCATTAGCAGCGGCAAAAACCGCCGCCGAACGATCGCGGCATACAAATACCGGGCAGTTGGTGCGTTGTGCAATCAGCAATGGTTCGTCGCCTACGGTCGCCGCAGTCGCGCTCAGCGTGATACGAACGGGCTGGCGACCAATCCGCCCCCCATAACCGCGACTGACAATCGCAACGCGCATACCCGCGGCCTTAAGACCGTTAGCCAAACTGATCAGTACAGGGGTTTTACCTGTGCCGCCGACCGTAATACCGCCGACAACAACCACCGGTACTGGCAGTGACGTTGCACCGCGCTGTCGCCAGTAAAAGCGCCGTATTGCTGAACCCGCTGCAAACAACAGCGTCAGTGGCAGCAACAGCCACAACCAGCGCGAGCAGGTATACCACCCATTCGTCAACGCCTGTTCGACCTTGTCTCGCCTATTAATCATTCCTGCCCAAAACTGTGCCTGTAAAGACGCGTATAAAGACCGCCCTGCCGCAGTAGATCCTCGTGTTTTCCCACGGCGGCAATACGACCACGATCAAGCACCACCACGCGATCTGCATGCTCAATCGTTGATAAGCGATGCGCAATGATTAAAGTGGTTCGATCGCGTATCACATTATTTAACGCGGTTTGAATCATCGCCTCAGACTCGTTATCTAGCGCTGAAGTCGCCTCATCTAAAATGAGAATTGGCGCATTTTTGAGAAGCGCACGGGCAATCGCAATACGTTGGCGCTGACCGCCAGATAAGCCTGCACCTCCCTCACCAAGTACGGTATCAAAACCCTGCGGCAAGGCCTCGATGAAGGCCAGCGCATGAGCTTGCTCTACCGCTTCGCGGACGGCGGCATCGCTCGATGAAGACAATGACCCAAAGGCAATGTTATTGCGCACGGTATCGGCAAACAGAACGATACGCTGCGACACCATACTTATCTGCCTGCGATAATCCCCCAAACGGTAGTGCTCAATAGGGACTCCATCGAGGGTAATCAAACCCGACTGGGGGCTATAAAAACGCGACAAAAGCTGCACCAAGGTCGTCTTACCGCTTCCCGATCGCCCAACAAAGGCAATCGTCTCTCCGGCAGCAATCTCTAAAGTGATATGTTCCAGTGCCCGACGTTCGGTATCAGGATAGCTAAAGATCAGATCACTAAAGCTTATCGCACCCTCAGCACGAGTGATTGCCACGGTACCTAGATCCGACTCCGGAGGAGTATCGATCTGCGCAAACACATCTTCAGCGGCGACGAGTCCCTTTTGTATAACACTCTGTACACCGCTCAAGCTTCGAATAGGCTTGCCCAACTGCGCAGCAGCCGTCAAAAATGCCACTAGTGATCCTGCACTAAAGCTAGCCAAAATATTTGGCTCGAGCGCAAACCAGAATAAAGCCCCTAGCGCCAACGCTAACAACGTCTGAATTACTGGCGTTGATACCGCTTGAACAAACGCCAGCTTCAAGCTTTGCACGCGGTTGAATTGGCTCGCCTCACGAAACCGCTGACTTTGCTGCTCAGCTGCCGCAAACATTCGAATCTCTTCAAAGGACGACATGGTCTCGTTACTGACTTGCGTCACCGACCCCATCGACTCCTGAATTGTTCGGCTATAGCGACGAAAATGCCGACCAACCACAGTAACTACTAAGCCTATCGCGGGGGCAACCGCACAAAATATCAACGTCAACTTCCAATTCAGAAACAGCATGTAGCCAATCAAACCAAAAACGATAAGGCCTTCACGAAGCATAATTTTAATTGCATCTGAAACGGCGCCGCTCACCTGCTCAACATTAAAAATGAGCTTTGAGATCAATACACCACTACTGTGCTGATCGTAATGACTCCGCGACACACGCAGCAATACATCAAACAGTTCGGTCCTCAACTTGTGGACGATGGAGCGCGCCACAATATTCATAAAATAATTACCTGCAAAAAATCCCAGTGCACGTCCCAACGCTAAAACAACAGCGGCAATAGGCACGGCAACCCTGGCGTACTCGGTCGCGGTCGCGTTGCCTTGTGGCCACATCCAATGCGCTGCTGCCGCCACTAATCCCAAGCTGGTCGAATCGGATTCGTCTAGCGAATTCAACAAAAATTGCGTTAAGTCAGCTAACAGCACAGTACCCGCAGAATAGACGACAAACCCAACTATGCTGAGCAGAAAAGCCGGTAAGTAGGGTCTGATATAAGCCACCAAACGACGATAGGTCTGCCAATCAGTCGTCCGCATTGGGTTGCCCTCGTCCGACGGTTGTTGGCTATTCTCTCGACTACTCATCGACAGTTACCCCCGCCGGTGTCTGAGCTGCAATCGTCAACTGCTTAAAGCCCATTTTACTGGCGACGTCTAACGCGGTGACAACATATTGGTGCGCAGTTAACGCGTCGGCCGCAATGGTCATTGGCAGATCCCGCCGAACACCCGCCTCCTCACGCAATGCACGTCGTAAAGCGGAGCTCGACGACGCCACAGGTGAGCCGTTAAGCGCAAAATTACCTGCGCTATCAATCGTTAATGCTAAGAGGCTGCTCTCGTTCCCTGACTCACCCTCTGCCTCAGGCAAACTCACAGCAAGCTGTGTCTGTGTGGTGAAGCTGGTAGAAACCATGAAAAAGATAAGCAATAAAAAAACGACATCAATCAGTGGTGTCAAATTGATGCCAAGCTCATCCCTGCGCTGCCTTCGGAATTTCAAATGTCGTATTCCATTTTGTGACCAGTGTGCAATGCGTCGACCAACTTAATGGTCTCTTGTTCTAGCGTGACGACAATAGTGTCTATTTTGCCGGTATAAAAACGGTGCATGACCAGAGCGGGAATCGCGACAGAAAGCCCCGCTGCCGTTGTAATAAGCGCCTCGGAGATACCGCCTGCCAAGGCATTAGCATTGCCTGTACCCTGGACGGTGATCTCAGTAAATACTCGGATCATACCCACTACAGTGCCAAGTAAGCCTAATAACGGCGCCACCGCGGCAACAGTACCTAAGGAGTTCAGATATTTCTCGAGATCATGAACAACGTGACTCGCCGCTTCTTGAATACTCTCCTTCATCACGTCACGGCCCTGACTCCTATTTGCCAGACCCGCCACTAAAATAGCGCCCAACGGCGAGCCCTGCCGCAAGAGCTTCAAACGTGGCGCATCTAATTCGCCCGCTTTGAGCTGCTTCCACACATTAGCTAATAAATGCGGCGGCGCGATCCGCGCGGGGTTTAGCGCGATGTAGCGCTCAATACAAATGGCCAATGCAACGACCGAACAAAGCACGATGATGGGCATCACCCATCCGCCTGCAGCTAGTAAATCCAACACGTTTGTATCTCCTCTCACCAAGCCACAGTATACCTATCTCGGCGGCAATTACGGTATGCCATCGCATCCATCTCTGCGTGTGGCTTCAGATATTTGACCTTCTTGGAGCGAGAAAATTCACCTGATAGCGCCACCTGACCCAACCTGTTCTATACCACGCTAGATCGCCAACCAAAATGGCGTCCACCATCCGCGCATTGGTTTCACCTCGATACTGCCATCGGCCCGCAGCGTGTAACGAAGGGTGCCATGAGTTGCGGTGCTATCGATGGTTGCGCCATGCGCTTTAAGCCTATCTAAAACCGAAGCATTAGGGTGCCCGAAGCGATTGCCATAAGCTGCGCTGATGATTGCTCGGGTCGGTGACACCCACTTTAGCCAAGTCCAGCCGCTAGACGACCCACTGCCATGATGCCCTACCAGCAGCAGATCAACACGAAGCGCATCGCGCCAATAACGCACTAATGCGCGCTCTTGCCTACTTGAAATATCCCCTGCCAGCAGCAATTGTCGACCGTAGGCTGAGACCAATAACACACAGGAATCATCGTTACTATTGGCTTGGGCATGTCCGGTACCGCTCAAGGTAGTGATCGTTATCGCCGAGCTCCACAGCCACGCTTCACCCGGCCGGCAGGGCTTGCCTTCAAAACCCCGCCACTCTTTTATTGCCAAAACTTTAGCGAGATCTGATCGGCCGCCGGCGTGATCAAAATCACGATGACTCAATACTAAGGTAGTTAGCCCAGCAACACCTATATGCCTTAAAAACGGATAAACAATCTTCTCGGCTTGCGTATACACGCCTGGCATACCGCCCCCCGTATCGTAAAGCAACGTCTGACCCGCGTTCTGCAGTAATACGGCCGTACCCTGTCCCACATCGAGTATCGTTATCACGACATCTTTTTCACTTACCTGAATCTGTACTCGGTAGATCAGCAGGACTATGAATGACGTCGCCAGTAATAGTGGCCGCCGACCGTTCCGAGATGAAGATTTCCCATCAAGATATTGCCTACGCAGAAATGCCCCGCTCGAGAGATACCTCAGTGCACAACATCGAGCGACGGTAGCGATAATGGATAAAAACAGGCAGAGCAGCCCAAGATCTACCAGCGATAACTGCCAGTTTTGCACTGCCCAGTCTTTCTGTGCCGCATCTAACGCTGTCGCCAGTGGCAGCCCATGAACGATAGGGATTGCCGCTATCTGCCACAGTAGATACGCTCCAGTTTGACTGAAAAAACTGATGAGCGCCCCCGTTAACGCGAGTGGTACTACCCAGAAAACAACGACAGGAACGATCAGCAGATTGCTCACTATGGCGCCGAGACTCATCATCGAAAACCAAAACAGCGACAATGGCAACATAAAGAGCGCAAGAAAAAACTGTAGCTGCAGCAAAGCGGCTATATAACGGCCCAGGCGGGCACGTAGGCCTATGCTCGCAAGTCCGGCGGCTTTGACTTTACGTTGTCCCAGCCAGAGCAGCACTGCCGTGGCGCCCGCGCTCATCCAGAGACTACTCGATAGCACCGACAAAGGATTAACCAATAAAATCATCAGCACAGCCAGATACAAGCTCCGCCAAGGTGCGGCACGCCAACCCAACAAGAGCACAGTCAGCACAGTGCTTAGCATGATTAACGCGCGCAACGTCGGCAGGGAAAAACCCGCTAATCCTGAATATATCGTGGCGCCCGATATGGCGGCAAATACATTGAACCAGACCCCACCACAATCCGTAGGCCAGCAGCAGCATCGACGAAGCAACCCAGCTAGCCACCACAGTCCGCCGGCAACCAAACCTACGTGCAACCCACTGATAACCAGTACGTGGGAAAGGCCTAGACGTTGGAACATTTCCCAGATACTTGGCGCTAGCGAAGCGCCGTTACCCAGGACTAATGCCAGCAAAATGCCCCGCGCCTCAGTGGCGACAGGTGCCCCGAGCAGGCGCAGATACAACGTCCTGCGAATTCCATCCAATGACCATTGGTCGGTATCGGGGTTTAGTTGGGCAATGTGATGCAGGGTCGCAATAGCATCAATGCCCTTTGCAGCATATCGCGCTTGATCGGGCAGCACGCCCGGGGACAACTGACTCGGTACCGGCTTAAGCACCGCTTGCCCAGCAAGGTAGTCGCCCAGCATTAGCGGCGTGACGTCTTTATACATCGTCAGGTATAGATGACGCACTGGCGAACAAATCGGCGGATCGAGATGGACCACATCTAGCTTAAAACGCTGCCATTCGCTGCCATCGGACTGCTGGCCTAGAGTCGGAAAATCGGCTACATACCCTGAGAAATTGACCACCTGTCGCAGACACGAGGCCGGCAACTGATAGGCCTGCCAAACGAGTCCATGCACGCTGGTTGACGCCAGCCCAAAGAAACACAGCAGTAGCCCAACGCAATGCCGAGTAATCCAATCCGTAAATCGCCAGGCAAAGCTATGTCTTGAGCCTCGGGGTGATATACCCTGACCAATCTCGGTGTCAGGCGCTCGACAGATCCTCCCCCGTAGCGCGCTGCTTGCCCCAGGAATAGATTTCAACATGAAGATTCTAATGCCAATAGCTAACGCCGCCGATACCGCCGCAATGAAAAACCAAGGCAGCATCGAGGCGGGACTGACCAATGGCGCCATAACGGCGCATAGAATCGCGATACACCAATGTATCGTTAGGATTTCTCTCAGCATGACTAGTGCCAAAAACAGCGTAGATGCATAATGCAGACTCGCAGGACAAAGCACTGGGTAATATCAGCAGGAGCCCTACCAAATGCCAAGCCGCAGTGTCATCAATGATGTACAACGGTTGGGTTTGATGTTATTTGAGCCGTAGTTTTTGTCAGGAAACTGAATACAAAATGCCCAAAAGAGTTTTTAAGCGTTTGGCGCCCTCTCAGCGGAAACTGCGTGAGATTAGTTCATTACGCCCTCTCGGCGAGTGGATCTACGAACCCAACCTTTGGCACATTAATCGGATATCCACATCAAAAGCGGTCGCCATAGGTTTATTCTTCGCCATGATACCTGCGCCGGGACAGATGTTTATTGCCGCCTTTGTCGCCCTGCGCTGGCGCGCAAATTTACCGGTGAGCGTTGCGCTAGTATGGGTCACTAATCCTCTCACTATGCCGTTCATATATTATTTAGCCTATAGTCTTGGGGCCTGGATGCTGGGTAACAAAATGCAACCTGTGGCCTTTGATATTAGTTTCCAATGGTTGAGTGAGAGTCTCATCAACATCTGGCAGCCCTTACTCCTCGGATGTGTCTCAATTGGACTCATTGCAGCAATCGCAGGCTATACCTTCACCCATTTGATATGGCGCTGGCGCGTAGTGGTCAACTGGCAAAAAAGAACGCAACGCCAAGACAAATCTACCGTTGGTGCGGCTTCAGATACGGCTGTCAAGCGCGCTATCGACATAACCAAAGAAGACTAAACTGCCCGACCTGAGTCCGTCGAACAATCCGACATCAAGACGCCAACACCTCGGCGACAGGGACTTTAGCAGCACGGCGAGCCGGAAGTACCGCTGCTAAAATACAGAGCAATACCGTCGTCAAATCGACAATCACAAAATCCCTCAAACGAATATCTACGGGTAAAAATGCCAGCGGATAAACATCGGTATTGAGCAACTGAACGCCCAGCGCCCATTCCAAACTCTGCGCCAGATAAGGCGCCGACAGCGCCAGTGCTAATCCAGCGGCAGAACCGATCACTGAGCCAATCACGCCAATGACCAAACCCTGCAATAAGAAAATGGCTTGAATGTCACTGCTTGAGGCACCCAATGCCGATAACATTGCTATGGCACGGCGCCGATCGGTGACCACCAATACCAAAGAAGAAACTACGTTAAAGGCAGCGACGGCAATAATCGATAACAGGAGCAAGGTAACGATATCCCGCGATAGTCTAATGGCGGCGTAGAGATTGCCTTGTGTTGAAGTCCAGTCATTGACGTACTGGGTTCGTGGCAACAGATGACTGATATAGCGGCGTAACTGCGGTGCCTCAAACACATCGCTTACTTGGATAGACAGACCTGAAATTTGCCCCGCGGTACCCGCAAACGAAGCCACCGCCGATAGCTCAGCAATAGCCAACTTCTCATCGAGTTCCGTGCCCGTAGTGAGTAAAGACTTCAGCACGAAGCGCTTGGATTGAACTGTATGCGCTTGGCGATCGCCGGCGTTTATTGGCGCCAGCAACGTCAAACGATCGCCAACAACCACGTTCAAACGCTTGGCGAGCATGGCCCCTAAAATCAAATCAGCCTCACCTAGCTGGCTGATAGATGGTGTTAGCAAAGGTTGGTAACGCTGCAAAGTCTCAGCGTCTACACCAGCCAACCGTGTGGCCTCCACTCGGGTACCACGAACAAAAAGGACATCTGCATCGGTGAACGGACTGATCGACAAGACACCGGGCAGGGTCAGTAGCTCGCTTTGGCGCGCTTCCCATTCCAGCAATGGCGCATAACCCCGAAGCGTAACGTGCGGTACCAATCCCAAAATGCGCTCTCGCATTTCTTTTTCAAAACCATTCATCACCGACAACACTGACAACAACAAGGCAAGGGCCAGTACCAAGCCGATCATTGAAAGTCGCGACAAAAACGCCGACAGACCTCTGCCTCCATCTAATGACTGGCGCAGCGCAAACTGCAGTCGTTCAGACCAAGGCATGATTATCTGCAAACAAGCGCTTGTCCCGCAGAATCAAAGTACGGTCCATGCGTGCGGCTATAGCTGGATCGTGCGTGACTACCACGAAAGATGCGGCCAAATCATTTAGCGACGTCATCAAACTCAGTACCTGTTCAGCAGAATCTGGGTCTAAATTACCGGTGGGTTCATCCATCAAGACACAGCTGGGTTTATTGATTAACGCGCGCGCTATGGCGACACGCTGCCGCTCACCACCAGATAACGCCTCGGGACGATGCTTAAGACGATGTGATAAGCCCACGCGATCAAGCAGTTGCTCCGCTCTGCGATGTGCCTCGGCCTTAGCAATGCCGCCAATTAAGGCCGGCATAGCCACACTTTCAAGCGCGTTAAACTCAGGGAGCAGATGATGAAACTGAAAAACAAAGCCGAGCTTTTGATTGCGCCAACGACAGCGATCAGCCTCACGCATATCGCTCAGACGTTGACCAGATACCTCAACGTAACCCGCAGACGGGTTATCTAAACCCCCCAACAAATTGAGTAGGGTGGATTTACCTGCACCAGAGCTACCGACGATAGCGATGCGCTCACTCGGCATGAGACTTAATGCCAACTCGTCCAGCACGACAATACGATTGTCGCCATCGCTAAAGAATTTACCCAGATTAACGCATCGAAGTACCGCTTCAGCCATGATTGAGCACCTCTACTGGTGAAATATGAGCCGCACGCCAAGCGGGGTATAGCGTGGCGACAAAACTGAGCGCCAATGCTGCACACACAGTGATAACCACATCTGTCCAGACCAGCACCGAGGGTAAACGCCCAATATAATAAACTGCAGGATCAAACAGGCTGATACCCACCAAATGTTCAACCCAAGTTGCAAGATCGCTGATGTAAAGTGCCAACGTGACCCCCAGTAGCGCACCTAGCGTCACGCCCAAGATACCAAGCACCATGCCATAACCTACAAAGACCAATAATATCGACCTAGAAGACGCCCCTAGCACTCTTAAAACGGCAATATCTGTTCGTTTTTCAGCCACCGACATAGTGAGTGTGGAGACAATATTAAAAGCGGCCACTGCGACTACCGACAAGAGCAGTAACCCCACAGTCACCTTTTCCATCTGCACTGCGGCGAATAATGATCCCTGACTACTGCGCCAATCCACTATGGTGAGATCGGCCGGTAGTACATCTGCGAGCGCCGCCGTTATCTCAGGAGCTTTAAACAGGTCGTTGAGCTTCAGCTGCAGGCCATCAACTTGGCCACGCCCTAACAGCCGCCGAGCGGTATCTAGTGACACATAACTCTGATTCGCGTCGGGATCTGCCCCAACCTCGAATTCAGCAACCACGACAAGACGTTTAACCCTTGGAAAGATACCAAGGGGGGTCACTGTTAACCTAGGGAGTGTCACTTCCACTTCATCACCCACCGTGACACCCAAAATGCGCGCGAGTGTGCTGCCCAGCGCGATGCTAAACCGCTGTGTTTCTAGCGCCTGCCAATCGCCCCTGACAACATATTGGTCGACGGCATTCACATCACGCTGAGCATTGAGATCAATACCCGTAAGCTTTGTACCTCGATGCCGACCCCAAGCTTGGAGCAATACGGTATCTTCGATATACGGCGCGACCGCAACAACGCTCGGATAAGTTAATACCTGATCGGTCAACGTCTCCCACGCCTCTAGCTGGCCGGTATTCGCCTGAATTTTTAAATGGGGGATTACCGCCAAAATACGGCTGTGTAATTCTGAGGAGAAACCATTCATGACGGACATCACTGTGATCAGACTCGTTACACCTAGCACCATACCCAGCATCGATACCCATGCAACAACACGGGTAAAACGCTGCTGACGCCTACTGAGGCTGTAGCGAAAAACTAAATCACTGACAAACGACAAGACTGGGTTGCTCCGTCGCTAAGCGCTTAAGCGCGGGGATCAAATTGTTCGACGGCCGCATCACCTGAAGGCGATCGGGTCTCTGTTTCGCAGCGCATAGGGTCTCCGCCACAAAGATCACATTTTTGTTCGATGCCCAGCGCACCGACACCGCCGCAGGAGCCTGAAATAGGTGCCCGACCGGCGATTACGCCAATCGCCATGCCGGCAATAATCAGGGCGAAAACGGAAAAGCTAATCAAGTAAATCACGTGATGCACTCTCTCTGGACTTGGTTGCGAGAAGACGTTACCACTGTAACGGGACTACTCCTGAGATGAAAGATAAGGTTTGAATGCTGCCGTCATCGCGACCCTAAAGGCATCGCCTTCTCGACGAATAAAATAGGCCGCCATGCCCCTGCTTTCAGCTACCGCCATGCCCTGCTCGTAACCGAGAACGATCAGTGCGGTTGCCCACGCGTCAGCAATGGTAGCCGACGGATCAATAACGGTAACAGATACCAGCTCGTGCTTGATCGGACGGCCGGTTCTTGGGTCGATGAGATGCGAGTATCGCTCTCCTTCCTGCTCAAAAAAATTGCGGTAGTCGCCTGAAGTGGCGATACCCGTATCAGTGGCCACAATCGCTGCCTGCACTTTACGCACCCGACTATCAGGTCGTTCAATGGCAATCCTCCAGTTATCACCGCGGGGGCTATTGCCGTGTAAGCGGACTTCGCCACCGATCTCAAACATAAAATTTTGGATGCCCAGGCCGAGCAACGCAGCGGCTCCCAAATCGACGCCATAACCTTTTGCAATGGATGAGAAATCTAACTCAATGCCCAGCTGACGCTTAGCTAAGCGCCGCGATGGTGCGTTCCAAATTAAATTCTGCGAGCCCACCAAGGTGCGCGCTGCGAGAATATCTGCATCGCTGGGGATTTCGGTCGGGCCGTCGGGTCCAAAACCCCACAATGCGAGTAATGGCGGGACTGTAACATCGTAAGCGCCATCGCTATGCGCACCGATGTCCAGTGCAGTCTCCAGCACATAGGCAAAATCCGAGTCGACTTCAACGAACTCCGCTGCCGGCATTTGATTGAAGCGACTGATTAACGAGCTCGGGTCGTAGGTGCTCATGCTCTGGTTGACCAACGCAAAGCTCTCTTCAAGCGCCAGAGCAACTGTCGCCAGGTCTATATCATCAGGCGAAGCCACATAAGTTAAACTCCAAAAGGTACCAAAAATAGCACCTTCAAGACGCTCAGTCTGAGGGCCTTTTGAACCGCATGCAGACAGTGTTGCTATAACCAAAACGACCAGCAAAAGCGCTGGTCGTTTGAGTATGGCTACGATATCGGCGCAGTTAACCACCGAAGTCATCCAGCAAGATATTATCGCGCTCCACACCCAAGTCGAGCAACATTTTGATCACTGCTGCGTTCATCATGGGCGGGCCGCACATATAGAACTCACAATCCTCAGGTGCCGGATGATCCTTCAAGTATTGCTCATAGAGCACGTTGTGAATAAACCCAGTCAAGCCATCCCAATGATCTTCTGGCTGCGGGTCTGAAAGTGCCACATGCCAATCGAAGTTATCGTTTTCAGCTGCGAGCCCATCATAATCTTCCACATAAAACATTTCACGCAGCGACCGAGCGCCATACCAGAAGGAAATTTTGCGTTGGCTATTTAATCGCTTTAACTGATCGAAAAGATGCGAGCGCATTGGCGCCATGCCAGCACCGCCGCCAATAAAGATCATTTCGGCATCAGTCTCTTTCGCAAAAAACTCGCCAAATGGACCATAAACAGTCACTTTATCACCCGGTTTCAAGCCAAATACCCAGCTCGACATCACACCCGCTGGAATACCACTGCTACCCGGAGGCGGAGTAGCGATACGGATATTAAATTTGACCAAACCTCGCTCTTGGGGATAGTTCGCCATCGAGTAGGCGCGAATCGTTGTATCGGGGCAGCCCGCTGCAATCTTGAAGAAGCCAAAGCGCTCCCAGTCACCGCGGTACTCTTCGCCAATATCAAAGTCGCTGTAATTCACCTGATAGGCAGGACACTCCAACTGCACGTAACCACCTGCGCGGAAGTCAACGTGCTCACCCTCGGGTAGGCGCAGTACTAATTCCTTAATAAAGGTGGCAACGTTGTCATTAGACTCAACCGTGCATTCCCACTGCTTAACCCCAAAGACTTCTTCGGGGATAGTAATTTTCATGTCCTGCTTAACCGGTGTTTGGCATGACAAACGCCAGCCGTCGCCCGCTTCGCGACGATTAAAATATCCCTCTTCGGTGGGCAGCATCGCACCGCCACCCTCTTGGACAATACACTTGCATTGGGCACACGTGCCGCCGCCGCCGCAGGCGCTCGCTAAGAACAAATTGGCATCGGCAAGTGTCTGTAGCAACTTGCCACCCGACGGCACTTCTATCGTGCGTTCGCCATTGATTTCAATACTGATGCTACCGCTCGATACCAAGCGAGACTTCGCGAACAAAATAATACCCACCAGCGCCACTACGATAGCGGTAAACATGCCAACGCCGTAAACAATCGTTATTCCCATGAATACTTAACTCTTTTTAATCGTTGGTTTAAATGTCGATGCCACCGAAGGACATAAAGCCCAACGACATCAATCCGACGGTAATAAATGTAATACCGAGCCCCTGCAGACCATCGGGTACGTCACTGTATTTCAGTTTCTCGCGAATACCGGCTAATGCAACAATCGCCAATGCCCAACCGACTCCAGCACCTGCACCAAAGACCACGCTTTCAGCAAAGTTATAGCTGCGCTCCACCATAAATAGAGAAGCACCCAGAATCGCACAGTTAACGGTAATCAATGGCAAGAACACGCCCAATGCGGCATACAGCACAGGGACATAGCGATCTAGAAACATCTCCATAATCTGAACAAGCGCTGCGATAACACCGATGTAGCTCAGCAAGCCTAAAAAGCTCAGATCAACATCAGGCATACCCGCCCACGCCAGCGCCCCATCAGCCAACAAATACTGGTAAATCAGATTATTGACCGGCACAGTTACCATCAGCACAACGATGACCGCAATACCTAGGCCAATCGCGGCGGAAATCTTTTTAGAAACCGCGAGAAAGGTACACATGCCCAAAAAGAACGATAAGGCCATATTTTCGATAAACACGGCGCGTACGAACAAACTCAAATAATGCTCCATTAGGCGTTCTCCTCCGCGGGCATGTGCTTGGCAATGCGAAACTCCGGCGCTTCGATTTGGTCTTTTTGCACTGCGCGCATCGCCCAGATCAAACCGCCAATCAAGAAGAACGCGCTGGGAGGTAACAGTAGTAGACCATTCGGTGTATACCAGCCTCCTTCCGTTACCAGCGGCAGAATTCCGATACCCAGTAAACTGCCTGAACCAAACAACTCTCTAATAATAGCGATAGCGATTAGTACAAAGGAATATCCCAGCCCATTGCCTATCCCATCTAAGAAGCTCGGTATCGGTGGGTTTTTCATTGCATAGGCTTCGGCGCGCCCCATGACGATGCAGTTGGTGATGATCAAGCCGACAAACACTGACAACTGCTTGGAGATATCGTAAGCCACTGCTTTAAGAATCTGATCAACCACAATCACCAGCGACGCAATAATTGTCATCTGTACGATGATACGAATACTCGATGGAATGAAGCGTCGAATACTCGAGATAAAGAAACTTGAAAATGCTGTCACAAGGGTCAGTGCGATGGCCATAACCAGTGTCACCTTCAGTGAAGAGGTCACCGCTAACGCCGAACAGACACCCAGAATTTGTAGCGTGATCGGATTATTCTTAAACACCGGACCAAGCAATGTGTTTTTAATATCCATCATGCGTCTCCTTTTCTGAGGTTGTCCAGATAAGGTTCGAAACCATCTGCACCCAGCCAGTACTGCACAAGATTATTGACCCCTCTACTTGTTAGAGTCGCGCCTGACAAGCCATCAACCTGCCATTGCGCCGCAGGTGAACTTGTATTGACGGCACCCTTCACCACGGAAATTGCCACCCTGCCGTCGCGGTAGGTCTTTTTTCCTTCCCAAATGGCCTTCCAACGAGGATTGTCGATTTCGCCACCGAGTCCGGGTGTCTCACCGTGCTCATAAAAGCCCAAACCGGCAATAGTATTAGCATCTGAGTCCAATGCGACGAATCCGTACAATGTGGACCACAAACCGTAGCCCCGAATCGGCAGAATCACTTTATCTAGCTGGCCACTGGCGTTGTTAACCAAATACACTAATGAGAGGTTTTCGCGACGCTGAATCTTGGCGATATCCGCCTCACTACTTAGCTGTGTCGACATCGCAGCGTCCCTAGCCGCCGCGCGCTGATCATAGGTCAGCGGGTCTATGTCATCACGATACTCGCCGCGATCGAGATCAACTACCCGAGTAGTTACCAACTCGAACTGTGCCTCAACCGTTTGAGAAGCATCGAATAACCCGGCAGCCATCAGAATATTGCGTTTTAGATCCCGCGTCTTATTAGCTTCTTGTTGCGGCTTTAACACCACTGCAGCGGTAGATACTATGACCGAACACACCACACACAGTGCGAGTGCAACACCTAGCACTCGCCCTAAACTGTCTTTATTACTGGACACGGGCAAGCCTCCTTTTTATGTTTGCCTGGACGACGAAGTGATCGAACAAGGGGGCAAATAAATTACCGAATAAGATCGCCAGCATCATCCCCTCGGGGAAGGCTGGGTTGATCACACGAATCAAAACACACATCACCCCGATCAAAATGCCGTAGGCCCATCGGCCGCGATGTGTCATGGCCGCAGACACTGGGTCAGTCGCCATAAAGAAAGCACCAAATGCAAAGCTACCGACCACCATGTGCCAGTACCAGGGCATGGCAAAAGCGGGGTTGGTATCTGAGCCAACCACATTGAGCAGCGTTGAGAACAGGTACATGCCCAAGAAGCACCCCACCACTACGCGCCAAGAAGCGATACCCGTCACCAGCAGCATGGCCCCGCCAATCATGATGGCAAGGGTTGAGGTTTCGCCAATTGAGCCGGGAATACTGCCCACAAAGGCATCCATCCAAGTGTAGGCGTTGGTCAGACCGACCATACCTTCTGATGCGACGACACCGAGAGGTGTCGCGCCGCTATAGCCGTCAACTGCGGTCCAAATGGCATCCCCAGACAATTGGGCCGGGTAAGCGAAATAAAGGAACGCCCGCCCAGTTAATGCCGGATTTAAGAAATTCTTGCCTGTCCCGCCAAATACCTCCTTGCCAATAACAACACCAAAACTGATGCCGAGGGCGGCCTGCCATAGCGGTAGATCAGGGGGTAGCGTCAAGGCAAAAAGTATCGAGGTCACAAAAAAGCCTTCGTTGACCTCGTGGCCACGCTTCATGGCAAACAGCACTTCCCAGAAGCCACCCACTAAGAACGTGACCGCATATAAAGGCAAGAAGTGCAAAGCCCCAAACAGAAAACAATCCCAAACACTGGCCGGGTTATAGCCGCCTAACGCCGCCATAACAGCACCACGCCAGCCCGACAGCTCCGCACCACTCGCCGCCATGACGTCGTTGGCTTGAAATCCTAGGTTATACATACCGTAGAGCATCGCGGGGAATGTCGCGAACCACACAGTAATCATGATGCGTTTCAGATCGACACCGTCGCGTACATGAGCCGTGCTACGCGTCACATGCGAGGGCGAATAGAAAATTGTATCCACTGCCTCGAACAGGGCGTACCAGCTCTCGTACTTACCGCCGGGCTTGAAATTCGGTTCAAGCTTATCTAGCGTATTTCGCAGTCCCATCGCTTAACCCTCCTTCTCAATGTGCAGTAAATTGTCACGTAACACCGGGCCATATTCGTATTTTCCGGGGCAAACATAGGTACACAAAGCGAGATCCTCTTCATCGAGTTCCAAGCAGCCCAAAGCCTTGGCGGTTTCTGTATCGCCAACTAAAAGCGCGCGTAACAACTGAGTCGGCAGGATATCTAATGGCATGATTCGCTCGTAGGCACCCACTGGCACCATCGCCCGTTCACTACCGTTGGTGTTGGTCGTCATGGCCAAGGGCTTGGACCCAAAAAAACTCGTCAAATAGATACGCAGCGCAGAGTGCTTCTTCGCGCCTGGCGACAACCAGCCCATAAAGTCACGATGGCGACCCTCAGACAATACAGACACACAATTGTGGTAGCGACCTAAGTAGGCAATGTCAGTTTTGACGGTGCGGCCACCCAGTACGGAACCGGACACTATACGGTTCTCACCCGGCAGAAGGCCGCCGGCCGTTAAGGCGTGCAGGTCAGCGCCTAGACGTGTGCCAATGAGGCGTGGCTTTTGAACTTGAGGACCTGCAAGTGCAACAACACGACGGGTATAAAGCGCACCATCTAAAAACAGCCGACCGATGGCAATAACATCTTGATAACCAACATACCATGCCACACGCGACGTCGAAGCGCCCATTAAGAAGTGTATATGGGTGCCCACTAAACCCGCGGGATGCGGTCCGACAAAGGTGTCATGTTGAATTCTGGGATGTCTTCCCTGGGGGATCGCGGTATTAGCTGCCGTGCACAAATACACAGGACAGTCGACCATAGCCGCAAGGATATCCTGGCCCAGTACAAATGCTTCGCTCTGCTCAGCGATGATCGGAGCGGGGTCCGCCGCCAAAGGCTGTGTATCAATCGCGGTAATAAATAGGCCTGCCGGCTGAACTGCCGGATCCGCAACTTTGCTATACGGCCGCGCTCGCAGCGCCGTCCACTGTCCGCTATCAATCAGTTGCTGGCGAATGATCGCTGCGTCTAGATTACGCGCTTCTACTGCCGAGTAAGCAGAAAATACCTGCGCTTCGTCACCGTCGACTTCAATCACGAGGGACTGAAAGACTCGACGCGCGCCGCGGTTAATGGCGACGACCTTGCCCCCTGCCGGCGCTGTGTATTTTATACCCTTGATTTTTTTGTCGGTGAAAACCAGCTGGCCTCGTTTAACGATCTCTCCGACCGCCACTGCCATAGTCGGTTTCATACCGATGTAATCGGGCCCTATAAGTGCCACCGTGCGTGTAGTTGCTGTCTGATCGATCGATTGGACGGGCGAACCCGCCAAGGGAATATCCATGCCGCGCCGAATTTTAATCATGTGTTAATCCGCGTCTCCAGATGTAAAACTAACTATTAAACGCTCGCCCACTACTGCATGACAGCATATTCATAGCAGGGATTGCGTGAGGCAAGCGCACCGCAGGTGCCGCCTTCGATCAACAGCGACCTTTCCTGCCGTACCGTTGCTACGATGACCGGAAAGCTAAATGGCCGGAGTCTTCAAGCCACTCACCTGTTGCGCGCGGATTGTAGCGAACCGAAACGTTGCTGGCCACAAATCCACGCAGAAATTACATCAAAGTGGCCCATTGAGGTCGTTGGGATAAGTTGGATATTTAATTCCAGCCATTTGCTCTAGGATTCTATATACCTGGCAAGAATATCCATATTCGTTATCGTACCAAAGATACACAACTGCCTGCTTGCCATTGACGATCGTGGCCTTAGCATCGAACACACACGCAGAGCGTGAACCCACAAAATCACTCGATACCACCTCCGGAGATTCTGAGTAGTCAATCTGCTTGCGCATTTTCGAATGCAACGCGGTTTCACGCATAAACTCATTGAGTTCTTCGCGGCTGGTTTCGCGACCCAGCGTCAGATTCAAAATAGCCATCGACACATTCGGAGTCGGCACCCGAATTGCATTGCCCGTTAACTTGCCTTCGAACTGGGGAAGTACCTTGGTGACCGCTTTTGCTGCGCCGGTCTCAGTGATCACCATATTGAGTACTGCGCTGCGACCGCGACGGTCGGCTTTGTGGTAGTTGTCTATGAGATTCTGATCGTTTGTATAAGCGTGCACAGTCTCGACATGCCCATTCACAATACCGTATTTATCATCCAACGCTTTTAAGGGGGGGGCTATGGCATTCGTCGTGCAGGAAGCAGCCGAGATAATCTGATCTTCTGGATCGATGACATGATTATTAATGCCTGCAACCACATTTTTCAAATCGCCTTTGCCCGGCGCAGTCAAAATCACCTTATTGACACCCTTGGCCTGCAGGTGACGGGACAAGCCCTCCCGATCGCGCCAAACACCCGTATTGTCGATCACAATCGCGTTATTAATATTGTACGCTGTGTAGTCAATCTCCTCAGGGGCATTGGCATAGATAACCCGCACCTCATTGCCATTAGCCACAAAACTTTGACGCTCCTCATCGACACGGATCGTGCCCTGAAACGCGCCATGCACGGAATCTCTGCGTAATAAGCTCGCGCGTTTAACTAGGTCATTAGGCGCACCACCCTGGCGAACAACAATCGCGCGCAGCCTCAGGCTTTCACCGCCATCCGTCTTACCAATCAGAATCCGCGCTATGAGTCGGCCAATTCGACCAAAACCATAAAGGACGACATCGACGGGTTTATTGGCCTTAGTCGCCGCAGGGCCCACCAGATGGGCAAGCTGCCTTTCAACGTATTCCTCAACCGATAAATTCGCACCCCGACCCTGGTCAAAGTACTCAACAGCCAGCCGGCCAATATCAATGTGGGCCAGACCGAGATCCATCTGACGCATTTTATTAATGACTGGCGTAGTTTCGAACTCAGATAGCTCGTTTTTCTCCATCTGACGCACATAGCGATGGCTCTTCATAATATCCAACACCGATTTATTCACCAGTGAATGGCCATAGATGTAACATTTAACGTTGCGCTCTCGGGCTAAAGACCCTACGGCGGGGATCATGGACTCCGCTAAAGCCTCTCTCTGCTTCCAGTCAGCAAAGTAATCTTCGGGACGTTTTCGCCGGCGTTGCTCAGTCACATCAATGCTCCTTTTTTGGTCAATGCACTGTCGCACTTATGAATTAATGGTCATGTTTACATGAGTGCGCGCGCGTGTGAGCGTATTATCCTTCGGGGACCACCCTACAAGCAACTGCCATTGGCTCTGGAGCCCGAAGCCCATGGCACCTAAAATGATCCTTTAATCGATTCTGAGACATGCATGTTTAAAGAACTGACCAACGCTCTGCCCTGGCCGGAAAAAGTCGGTACACGTTCAGCTATGGGGCCATTTTACGGCGCAGGTGAGACCTGGTGTATCGCCGAATTAAGCCGTGGCGATCGACCATTAGTGGTCATAACACCCAACACTTCCACCGCGCTAACGCTAGAGCGAGAACTTTCGTTATTTGTCGATAAACCCCTTGAAATACTGTCTTTGCCTGACTGGGAGACACTTCCATACGATAATTTCTCACCCCACCAAGACATTATCTCAGAGCGACTACACGCCTTTTACCATCTGCCTAAAATGTCTAACGGCATACTGATTGTACCGATTACTACGCTCATGCATCGCACACCACCAACCCATTATGTCGCGGGTAATAGTCTCATATTAAAGACAGGACAAGCGCTAGATACCAAGAGCCTCGTGCGCGACCTAACCCTCAATGGTTATCGCTCTGTGGATACTGTCTATGAGCATGGTGAATATGCTGTTCGAGGTTCACTCCTCGATATTTTTCCCATGGGTAGTAAATTGCCCTATCGCATTGATTTGTTCGATGCCGAAGTGGAAACCCTGCGCACCTTTGATCCAGAGAGCCAGCGCACTGTAGATAAAGTCGAGACAATTCGACTACTCCCCGCCCGTGAGTTCCCTTTGAACGATAGTGCCGTGCATCGCTTTCAACTCAACTGGTACGACAGTTTTGACGGTGATGCGGATAACTGCCCTACCTTTACAGAAATCAGTCATGGCCGTGTTCCCGGCGGCGCCGAATATTATTTGCCATTATTTTTCGATGAATGCGGAAAGGTGTTTGACTATCTACCGGAAAACGCTGCCATTATCACTGTGGGCGATCTCTACGGTGCGGCACAAAAATTCTGGCAGGACATCAACACACGTTATGAAGAATACGGCATTGATCCCCGGCGACCATTGTTACCCCCAGCACGCGGCTTTGTCCCTGTCGAGGAACTCTATGCTGATCTAGGCAAACGCGCCGTACTGGAATTACGCAGCAATCCAGATGCGCCCACTCATGCAAAGACCCGCCTACAACCACCACCGGAGTTCATCAGCACCAACAGTGGACCGACGTCGATGGAGCGGCTTCGAGATTTCATAAAAACCCATAATGGCCCCGTGCTGATTTGCGCAGAAAGTGCCGGTCGACGCGAAATCTTATTAGAAAGCCTTGCTAAACAGGGTTTGCGGCCCGAATCTGTCGCGCACTGGGCAGAATTTCTCGAATTCGAAATAGCGCTCGGCATTACTGTCGCACCAATAGATCGGGGCGTTTATCTGGGTCCTGATTCACCCGCGCTCATCGTTGAAAGTCAGCTCTATGGACAGCGCGTTGCACAGCGCCGACGCAGGAAAACAACGGATGAAACCGATACCCAAGCGGTCATCCGCGATCTCACTGAATTGCGCCCAGGCGTACCGGTTGTGCACCTGGAGCATGGTGTCGGTCGGTATCTGGGATTACAGATTCTACCAATAAACGGAGATGACGCGGAGTTCCTTCTGCTCGAATATGCCGCCAGCGATAAACTCTATGTCCCGGTCGGATCTCTGCATTTAATCAGCCGTTACGCGGGTAGCGATCCGGATACGGCGCCACTTCACCGACTCGGCTCTGAGACCTGGGAAAAAGCACGCCGCAAAGCGAGTGAGCGCGCATCGGATGTCGCCGCACAGTTACTCGAAGTTTATGCTCGCCGTGAAGCTAGACGAGGCTTTGAACACCAGCTCGACGTTGAAGCTTGGACGCGTTTTTGCGAGGGATTCCCCTTCGAGGAGACCCCAGATCAAGCCGCGGCAATTGAAGCTGTGCGCAATGATATGTGCGCGCCGGGGGTAATGGATCGTTTGATCTGTGGCGATGTTGGGTTTGGCAAGACCGAGGTCGCGATGCGAGCGGCATTTATTGCCGCCCATAACAAAAAGCAGGTCGCCATTTTAGTACCCACCACCCTGCTTGCACAGCAGCACTACAATAGCTTTCAAGATCGCTTTGCTGGTTGGCCAGTAACCGTCGAGGTGGTTTCACGCTTTAAAACGACTAAAGATATTGCTGAGGTGAGTGCGCGGGTTGCGTCAGGCAAAGTCGACATTGTGATCGGCACCCACAAATTACTGCAAAGCGACTTTAAATTTAACGACCTCGGGCTGCTAGTGATCGACGAAGAGCATCGCTTTGGTGTGAAACAAAAAGAAGCTATCAAAGCGCTGCGTGCCGAGGTCGATATTCTTACCATGACAGCGACACCGATTCCCCGCACGCTAAATATGGCTTTAGGCGGTTTGCGCGATTTATCAATTATTGCGACACCTCCAGCTAAACGATTATCGATTAAAACCTTTATTCGCGAGCATACGATAGCGCTCGTTAAAGAGGCGGTGCTGCGGGAAACCCTTCGCGGCGGACAAGTTTATTACTTACACAACGAAGTCAAAACAATTCAGGAGACCGCACGTAAACTCGGGGAGCTGTTACCGGGATTATCAATTGGTATCGCGCACGGACAAATGCGAGAAACTGATCTTGAACGCATCATGTCAAACTTTTATCACCAACATCATCACATCTTAGTGTGCTCGACGATTATCGAAACCGGCATCGACATCCCTAATGCGAATACCATTATTATTGACCGCGCCGACAAATTTGGCCTCGCGCAATTACATCAGTTACGCGGCCGTGTTGGTCGATCACATCATCAAGCCTATGCCTACTTATTGATTCCCCCACGCTCAAACCTGACCGGCGATGCAGAGAAACGACTGGAGGCAATTGAGGCGGCTGGGGAGCTGGGTTCTGGTTATATGCTCGCGAGTCACGATTTGGAAATCCGAGGTGCCGGCGAGCTGTTAGGCGATGAACAGTCGGGACAGATTCACAGCGTCGGTTTCTCGCTGTATCTAGACATGCTACACAATGCTGTCGCTGCGCTACGACGAGGTGAAATACCCGATATCGATGCGCCGCTAGACAAAGGTACCGAAGTCAAACTGCACGTTCCTGCGCTCATCCCCGAGAATTATCTGCCGGACATAACAACCCGCCTGATTCTCTACAAGCGAATTTCTGCTGCGCAAACTGATGACGCCTTGCGAGAAATACAGGTGGAGATGATCGATCGATTCGGTTTGCTTATCGATCCTATTAGGAATCTTTTTACGCAAGCGTCAGTCCGGATTCGCGCAAAGGCATTGGGCATCAATGACATCGAGGTATCATCCAGCGGTGGTAGTATCGAGTTTACAGACTCGACTCGAGTACAACCCATGAGTTTAGTGAAGTTGATTCAATCGGACCCAAAAGGGTATGCCTTATCGGGCGCGAATAAACTGCGCTTCAAGCAGAACTTGCCAGACCTCGATGCGCGAAAAATATTTATTGAGCAACTTTTGACACGCTTCGAGCGAGAAGCGAATGGAGGTAAGGCCGCGTGATGTCTCTACACAAAGTCGGTGTATCCCACCAGATAAAGGCATTTTTTATACGCCGCTCAATGGCCAGTCAATCGCTCATGCTGGCTGCGGTTTTAATGGCGCAAACGTCATTAACAGCAGCCCAAGCACCGCTCAACATTGCGCCAAAATTGATACCTGAAAGCGAGCAAATCACTCCCACAATTAAGGCCCCGCTACCCGAGCCCGATAGCCTTTCAGGATGGCTCCAGATTGAAGTCGCCGTGTTGATTGACACCAAAGATACCACCTTGACTAGCGAGCAATGGCCACTATTTCCAGAGCCCCGCTATCCGGCCGTTGGGCGCTGGCTTAAAGATCCAGCTCTGCTAAGCGAAGTAGCCGCGCGATACCCTGATGCCGCCATAGCGCAGAATGAAGAGGGTGCCATCACTGTAATACTGCCAGCCCCCTTAGTTCTGAGCGAAAGGCCGGCGTTTGATCTGCCATCAGCCGAGGATGACATCAGTGGTGGAGCGTTGCTTGAGAACGACAGTGCGGCGGTGGAGTTGGTCGATATCGAATTTGCGGCAGTTGAAACGCTCAATAGCGCCGAAGATGTTGAAAATAACCGTCCCTTTGCCATACTGTTCGAGCTCGTTGATGCACCAGAGATAGACACTCAGCCCGGCGCTACTTGGCTCGACGGCTTTGAAACACTTTCGACGTCTATTAAAGTCGATACAGGCAGCTACGACTTCACACTTCAAGTCGACGAAAATATCGCGATGCCCCCTGCGCCTCTGCCCTTACCGGAGGCGTTCCGTTTACGCCCAGTCACGCTGCTAGCCGATGGACTCGCAGCGCTGATCACTAGCACTGGCGATCGACTGCAAGTCGCACAGGCTTGGGTGCAACCACCCGGAGCCAGCAACCTGCCTATATTATTTGATCGCTCTGGTGACGATCTCGTCTGGCCTGAACTGCAGGGATTTATCGAACTAAGACGCGGCGGGGAGCTACGTTTAGGTATTAATTTCTGGCTCAATACTACAGGGCAGTATCTGCCTGAAGGCCTCCTCATTGCGCCGCCCCCGCGACTATCTCAACGAATGACGGTCATTGAGACAGCATCGGATTTGGCGGGCAACTCAATGATTAGCGGGACACCGGAAACGACCGACTCAACGCGCGATACCGCCTGGCTAAGCACCGCACGATTCGTTCAGGAATCTGACGAAACAGAAAGTATTCATACGCCTCACCCTTTTAACGCGCTACCGACCAACGAGGAAGAGTCCGATGCGGGCGAGCTCCAGGGTGTCGCAATCACTGGGCCTGCGGTCTGGCACTGGAAGCATCTGATCCAAGTTGCCGATACCCGCCCTGTCGATGAAAACACCATACGCTACTTCGATCATCCAGTTATCAAAGTCTTAGCCACTTATCGCGAGCTCACCTGGAGCGAGGTTTATGCGCTGGGCACGGCCGAGGCAGATGAAGCGGCGCTTGCCGCGGCGTTACGAGAGGTAGATGCGGTCATTGAAACCGCAGACAACATACCCGTCAAGTCGCCTGCCGGACAAGTGCCGCCGGGTACCGCGCCAACTCACTGATTGTTTGCACCCATGGTGCAACTGAAACAATCCGTTTAGGCGATGCTCAATAGTGCTTTATTTTTCAGCTTACAAGCCGCCGGGCTCGGGCAGTTCTGCCATTGTATCAACATGTAATGTGCGCGTTGGGAAAGCGACTTCGGCACCCTGCTGCTCGATAATACCCAAGATTTTTAGCAATACGTCTTGTTTGATCTCGTGATACTCGACCCAGTTCGTCGTTTTCGTAAACGTGTAGATAAAGAAGTCTAAGGAAGACGCACCACAGCTCACAAAATTGACAATCAAGGTGCGCTCAAGATCGATATCGAGATGGCTTTGCAGCATCGCTTTTACCTCAGCAACAATCACCGCCATCTTGTTGGCGTCCGCGTAACGAACACCCAATGTTTCATAGATCCGTCGATTGCGCATCCGAGATGGATTTTCAACGGATACATTGGCGAATACCGCATTAGGAACGTAAAGTGGCCGTTGATCGAAGGTGCGAATCAGTGTCATCCGCCAGCCGATGAGTTCAACCGTACCTTCTATCTCCCGGTCCGGTGACCTAATCCAGTCGCCAACCGCAAAAGGCCTATCGAGGAAAATACTGAGACCACCCAAGAAATTAGCCAGTAGATCTTTGGCGGCAAAGCCGACCGCTATACCACCGATACCACCAAAGGCCAGTAATCCGGAGATAGAGAAGCCATGTTTCTGCATTACCGTGAGTACGACAATGACCCACACAACAATACGCGCTAAGCGCGCCGTTGCCGAAATTGTTGCACGTTGATCTGAGTCTCGAGCGCCTCTATGGGTCGCCAAGAGTTCCACTTCAACCCCCCCTAAAAGCCTATGACAGAACCATCCGACCAAGAAAATCAGTCCAGTACCGGTAACCGCCAGTATCTGCGTGCGCAGCCCATCGAAAAGATCAAAGGCACCCAATGACAAAAAGACCAGCACAAGCCACATGACCCACTCCGCTGGGGGCGACAGTGCGTAGACCACAACATCATCCCACTTGGTCAATGACAAGTCTGAGAGTGCGGTCATGCGCCGAATAGCCCAACGGATAGCAAAATGACCGGCTATGCCCAAAAGTAAAAAGGTCAGTACCTGCAAGGTGGCGACGGGCACATTGAGCGTAGTGGCTAAGGGCGTTAAATAAGTAATAAACATAGAAGATCGACATCAGTATTAGGACCCCACCATCATAGCCTAAAGTATTGGCTATACCCAAATTAGCTGTATATAATCACAGGCTGTATAAATGGACAGATATCAGCAGCGGACTGAGCGGAGCTTTTATGATCAAACTCACGGCTAGGCAGCAGCAAGTACTTAACATCATACGCCAGCATATTGATGCAACGGGATTTCCTCCGACACGAGCAGATATTGCTAAAGAACTGGGCTTCAAGTCCGCCAATGCGGCAGAGGAGCATTTAAAAGCACTGGCACGTAAAGGCGCTATTGAAATGATTGCGGGCACCTCCCGCGGCATCCGCCTAGTCGAGCAGCGCGGTATTCCGATCGTCGGTCGTGTCGCTGCCGGCGAACCCGTGCTAGCGCAAGAACACATTTCTGACTACTGCGATCTACCGGGGAATTTTTTCGCACCCGCCGCGGATTACTTTTTAGAAGTGACCGGCGACAGTATGATTGATATCGGTATTCTTGATGGCGATCTGTTAGCTGTGCACAGCACACCGGTAGCACAAGAAAACCAAATTGTGGTAGCGCGTATCGACGACGAGGTCACCGTTAAGCGCTTGCGGCGCCCCGCCCCTGATCGGATCGAGTTGATCGCTGAAAATTCCGCTTATAGCCCCATCGTGGTTGACTTACGCAGCCAATCATTTGCAATCGAGGGGGTTAGTGTAGGCATATTGCGACGCTGACATCGGGCCTTGTGCATATCACTGCCCGACAAAACGGCAATTTTAGGTGACGGTCTAATAGTTCATGTGCCCTGGAGCCGCTGAGAAACGGCTCTGGTGAGGCTTAATGTACTACTCTGGGAGAGACTGCCTCGCCAGAGTCGTTTTCATTACCCGCCCGCTCTGCCAGTCGGGCGGCAGTCTGAAGCCCGGCTTGAATCATGGCTTTAGCGACATCGAGTCCGCCGTCCATCAAATAAGCGCTGGTTTCTTCAGAAAAATGAATCGTCACCAACGGCTCACTCGCTTCATCGGCGCGCTGTAAAACTATTTCTCCGTCACCCAAGTCAACAATTTCCAACAGGGAAGTAGGCACGTAGATACCTCGCAATTAAAGGGTGTGACGATACTTTAACAGGCCTCTTTCTGCCATGCCACATGCGTCAAGCAACAATTCAATATTCATCGATCGCGTCGCTCATCCTCGCGAAGAGATCCTCAACATGTCTTGCCCAATTGCGGTACATCGAGATATCGGGGTAGGCACTTTCAATCGCAAGACTCATGCCCAAACCGCGCCGCGCTAAACCCTTAGGGAGTGGAGCCTGTAACTGTGCCAACCAGCCCGTGTTTTCTAGATACTGACATTCGCTGACCTCTGCTGGCCGCGCAATACCCGGCGCCCGATCCGCGAGTTCGGCGACACAGTGTGGCGGCCCATCAGGGAGCTGAGTAGCCCGCATTGAAGTCAACAAAAACCAGCCATAGGCATCCAACAAATGTAGCCTTACGGCAGGCGCAAAAGCGGCATCTATCGCATGAATCGGCGTCACCGCTGCCGACTGCGTTTCCGCCCAGGCAGAAAGTAATAATCTCGCCATATAGAGCGAGTGATTCGCCAAGCCCCGCGCTTTACTCATCGAATTTACTTGTCATTCAATTAAGGGTTTTTTAGTCGGTGTTTTCTTTTTGCCCGCAGGCTTCTTCTTCGCGGCAGGCTTCTTCTTCGCGGCAGCTTTCCTTTTAGCGGGTGCCTTTTTAACACGCACAGCAGCGCCTGAACCCTCAGCATCCCATCGACTACCAGTCCAAAATGCTCTCCATCCAGTGGGCTTAGCATCTACTTCAGTCATGACATACTGCGCTTTAGTCTTACGACTAAAGCGGATCTGGGTACGGTTGCCGGCATCGTCAACCGCCGGAGCTGAGAACAAAAACGTATATTTAGCGTCGATTTGGTCACGATGCGGCAAAATCTCATCGACGAACGGTGGACGTGTCTCCCGATTCTTGGGGAACTGACTGGCCGCCAGGAATAGACCGGCAGCGCCATCGCGAAGCACATAATGATCATCAACCTTGATGCAGGCGATCTCAGGCATCTGCACCGGATCCATCTTAGGGGGTGCAGCCTCACCATTACGCAGTAACTTACGCGTGTTTTTACAGACATCATTCATGCAGCCGAAATACTTTCCGAAACGACCGGTTTTGAGCTGCATTTGAGCACTGCATTTGTCGCACGCCAACATAGGCCCATCATAGCCTTTTATCTTATATCGACCCTCTTCAACCTCGTAGCCACCACAATCGGGGTTATCGCCACAGACGTGCAGTTTATGCGCTTCGTCTATTAAATAACTGTCCATGGCGGTATTACATAGCGGGCAACGATGCTTGCTAAGTAGCAGTCGTGATTCAGCCTCGTCATCCGCGTCAGCACTTACAACCTCATCGCCAGGCACTAAATTAACCGTATGCTTGCAACGTTCCTTCGGTGGCAAGCTATAACCTGAACAACCCAAGAACACACCGGTGCTCGCCGTGCGGATCTGCATCGCTCGACCACATTGATCACAGGGGATGCCCGTCTGCGTCGGCGTATTAGACTGCATACCATCCGGCTCAGGTAATTCCGCTTGCTGTAACTTCTTGCGAAAATCACCGTAAAATTCGTTCAGTAAATCCTTCCAGCTCAAAGCTCCATCAGCAACTTGGTCAAGATGTTGCTCCATATCAGCGGTGAAACCGTAGTCTAAGAGTTCACTAAAGGCACTTTGCAAACGCTGGGTCACAATGTCACCCATTTTCTCAGCGTAGAGACGCCGATTCTCAAGACGAACATATCCTCGCTCTTGAATCGTCGAGATAATCGCCGCATAAGTAGATGGCCGACCGATACCTCGCTTCTCGAGCTCCTTCACAAGGCTGGCTTCGCCATACCGTGCTGGCGGTTTGGTGAAGTGTTGCTTGGGCTCTATTTTTGCTAACCCTAGTTGATCGCCCACCGACATGGACGGCAGTACATCATCATCTCCCTTTCGGACCGCCGGCGTTTGTACTTTTGTATAGCCATCGAATTCAACGATTCGGCCTCGCGCCGTCATTTCATAGTTTGCGGCGGCGACCGTTATAGTCGTCGATAAATATCGCGCCGGGGGCATCTGACAGGCAACAAACTGACGCCAAATCAGCTCGTATAACCGCTCAGCATCGCGCTCCATATTTGCGAGCTGGCCCTGAAGAACGTTGACGTCCGAGGGTCTAATGGCCTCGTGAGCTTCTTGCGCTCCATCTTTCGATGAGTAGCGTATCGCTGCTTCGGGCAAATACGCCTTAGGAAAATGCCGGGAAATATAATCGCGACATGCGGTAACGGCATCGTTGCTCAAGTTAGTTGAGTCGGTTCGCATGTAGGTGATGTAACCCGCCTCATACAGACGCTGCGCCAAGATCATGGTTTTCTTCACACCAAAGCCTAAACGGGTACTTGCCGCCTGCTGTAGCGTGGAAGTGATAAACGGTGCGCTAGGCTTAGAGCTGGTTTTACGCGCATCAAGATCACTGACCGCAAATTCAGCCGGACCTAGCGCTGTGACCGCCGCTAGCGCCTGGGCTTCATTCTTAGGCTCAAACTTAGCGCCGTCGCTGCGTTTGACCTCAAACAAAACCGGCTCCGCGCCCGACGCCGGCGTCAGCAAAGCATGAACCTCCCAGTATTCCTCGGGAATAAAAGCGCGAATCTCACGCTCGCGCTCGACGATCAACCGTACGGCAACCGACTGCACGCGACCTGCGGATAAGCCGCGAGCAACTTTCGACCACAGTAGAGGAGATACTTCAAAGCCGACCACACGATCAAGAAAGCGACGTGCCTGCTGAGCATTAACGCGATTCGTATCGAGCAAGGTCGGCTTTTCAAATGCTGCTTGAATCGCTTTTTTTGTAATTTCGTTAAATACCACGCGTTGATAGCGATCCTCGTCACCACCTATCGTTTCGCGTAAGTGCCAAGCGATGGCCTCTCCCTCTCGATCCATATCGGTCGCCAGATAGATCGCATCAGCATTTTTAGCGAGCTTGCGGAGCTCATGAACAACTTTCTCTTTGCCCGGCAGTATCTCGTAACGTGCACTCCAGTTATGATCTGGATCAACGCCCATGCGTCTAATCAACTGTTCACGCTTCTTTCGGCTCTGATATGCCGCCTTTTCCAACGGCGCCATTTTGCGAGTAATGGCTGCTTGCGCAGCGCGCTCTTTCGGATCTGATGCCGGACTGCTTCCCGAGGTCGGCAAATCTCGGATATGCCCTACACTCGATTTCACGATGAAATCGGACCCTAGATATTTATTGATCGTCTTTGCCTTTGCAGGGGACTCGACGATAACTAGTGATTTACCCATAGCGGATTCAACAACTCCAGTTTTGCTTATCAATAGTGCACCCAGTCAGGGCTACATCATCAACAGCAGTTATTTGAGGGCTTGATACACTTAGTTTCCACCCCAAAGAACGGCATTTATAGGGGGGCTTGCAGAGTCGGTCAAGAAAACTTCCCATAAATTCCTTTTTTAGCATTAACGCATGTCGGGGTCTGGATGCAAGGACTTCAATACCGACACCACTAAATTCACGTCACCTTGCTCATCCCAATAGATCGAAATCTCGTCCGAGCTGATCGCAACAACTTCCGCATCTAGCGGCAAATCTGCAAGTGATTCAGGCAACGACGCATCGTAATCACGACTCTCCCAACCCGCAGCGCAACGTACAAACAAACACGGCGTCAACAGGCGCGCGGCCTTGGGGGAGAGCGCAACACTGTAACAAACCAATTTAAAGTCGGTGAGTCTGCGCATGCGCGGTGGAATATTCGGCAGTTCCCTAAAGCTAATACGAATACCTGCAGCACCGGCTGCCTCGCGCAATGCAGCCACCGCTCGCTGCCGCGGTGACGGCAGTGCTGCCAATAGTGGCCCAACGATCATGCCAATGCACAGTACAATAATAAAATAAGTCAAAAACGCTCCAAGCAAAGTCTAGTTGGCCTAACGACGCAGAGGAGGCTAAGCTAAGAGAAAAACGGCCTCGAGGAAAGAGCAATGCCATATAAACGTGTTTTAGTTGCAGTAGATCTTGGAGAAACATCTTCATGTGTCATCGCTAAAGGCGCTGAACTCGCGCGCAGTCATACGGCAGAATTACATGTCATGCATGCAGTAGAGCCTTTGAGTATTACCTACGGCGGAGACATACCCATGGATTTCTCAAGCATTCAAGACGAAATCTACCAACAAGCCACGTCACAGTTAGAGGCTTTTTGTAGCACCCATCATATCCATCCATCTCGCAGGCATCTCGTTATAGGGCGACCGGAAATCGAGATCCCAGCCACCGCGAAATCCATATCCGCAGACCTCATCGTCATGGGCAGCCACGCCCGCTTTGGGCTTGCCTTACTGCTGGGTTCAACTGCAGATGGTGTACTTCATAGTTCGGAGTGCGATGTGCTCGCCGTCAGAGTATAGCGCCAAAAAATAGGCGCTATTCGGACGCCAAGAACGTCGTGACTGCGCCATTATCAAAGGGCCAGCCCAGCTCATTGCCAGCACTGTCTGCCAAAACAGGAATACGGACCCCATAGCGCTTTATCAAAGCCAAATCGTCGGCAATATCCACGGGTTTAAAAGGCACCCCCTGGGCATACAAAATTTCCTCCGCGTGCTCACATAGATGACAGCCTGTGGTCGTATAAAGTAGTAACATTGCACATCCTTTATTGGTTATTTCTTCATGAATCCATCGCACAAACCAAGCCCCGAAGAACTGGGTAAACTGCTAACTGTTTACGGCCGCAAGCCCGTATTAGAAGCTTTACTCGATCCGGCGCTCGATTGCCGCCAACTGCACATGGCACAGACCAATCGCCATGGTGGCATTATCGATGAAATTATCAACGCTGCCGAGGCGCGGCGCTGCGGGCTGCGTGAGCACAGCCGCGAATCACTCGCACGTATTTCGAAAAACGGCAAGCAGGATCAGGGCGTCGCACTGGATATACGCTGTCCAGATTTTAGTACCGTGAACCATATTTTACCTCGACTAAATGATCCGCACTGCCGAATACTTGCCCTCGACGGAATCAGCAACCCCCAGAACGTCGGCATGATTATCCGTTCTGCTGTAGCCGGGGGGGTCGATGGCATTATTTATCCGCATAAAGGCGTTGCAGCCTTGGGCCCGCTAGTGATCAAAGCAAGCGCCGGTACAGTCTTTAAAGCGCCCCTACTGTTTTGCGACACACTCGTGCAGGGTCTACAGCAATGTCGGGATATGGGCGCTAACGTAGCCGTCCTGACCAGCTACGCCCATCAGTCGCTATTTGAGTTTCAGCCCGAAACCGCGACGGTATACGTACTAGGGGGCGAGACTGAAGGGGTTTCGAAGCCCGTCATGGCATTGGCCAATGCCAAGCTTCGTATTCCCATGGCCGGCGGGGTTGAGTCACTCAACGTCGCTGTCGCCGCCTCACTCATCAGTTACGCTGGGGCGTTGCGCTGACCTTTTTAGCCACCATGAGATGGCAGCCACAGATTCTACTGCGGCGCAGCCGCTGCCCTATCAGGCGCTTGAGCATCGCCATTGGCGACGGCCAACCAAGCTTGTTGCAACGCATAGGCACGAATAGCGTCAGTCTCTTCTTTGGATAGATGGCCAGCAAACGACACCATGCCACGATCGCTCAACAGACCTTCACGTACAATCTTGTCCCAAGCCACCTCATTGCCCGCATAAGCTGACCAGCGCAAGTCGGGCAGTACACCTGAGCTTACCGCTAATCCTCCATGGCAGAATTGACAGTTCTCAGCGAAGCGCTTTAAGCCGAGCAAAGACATAGCCTCGTCACCAAACGCCGCACCTTTTGGCGTCCTCACTACCGTGGAGACCGCGCGCTCAGGCAGGTCGGCCTTACCCCCTAATTTAAAAGTGATTATACGTCCCGGCTGGGGCGCAACCTGTGTACTCCAAGCAAAACCATAGGTAATACCCCAGGCGCTACCCACCCCCGTCGCCGTGGCTAGGTACTGCTCTCCATCGACTTCATAAGTCATCACAGGTGCCGAGGTCGGGTTGTTCAAGGGATGCGACCACAGACGATCGCCCGTGCGCGCGTCATAAGCGACCAGCTCGCCCATCAACGTATTTTGGAACACGAGCCCAGATGCCGTGCTCAAGACACCACCATTACCCGCAGTGGCATGGGGTACTTCCCAAGCCGGCTCGCCTCGCGCAGGGTCCCAGGCTAACAAGGCGCCCGAGATTTCTTTACGGATTACTTCAAGCGTACCCTTTGGGTATACCGACGGCACACCCGCCGCATAGTTGTAGTCAAGATTCCAAAATGAATTCGGCATCTCCTGGGGATTCAGATCGCTCAGCACCTGAGGCACGCGGTTGGTTGGGATATAGGCCAATTGCGTCTCGGGACTATAGGCCATGGGATGCCAGTTATGTGCCCCCATGGGACCGGGCAATGACACAAAGCCGGGTGTCATATTTCGCGCATCTGGGACCTCAATTGGCCGCCCAGTTTCAGTGAGCCCTGTGGTCCAAGTTTGTAATTCATAGGGGGTTCCTGAGAGGTACGCCCCAGTGGCCGCGTCAAGGACATAGAAGTAGCCATTCTTCGGCGCCTGCATGACGACGCGTCGATCTGCGCCGTCTTTGCCCAGTGGTAAATCAGCGAGAACAATGCCTTGTGTTGCGGTGTAATCCCACTTATCCCGCGGCGTCGTTTGAAAGTGCCATCGATAAACACCACTGTCTGCATCTACCGCGACGATCGATGACAAAAACAAATTGTCACCATGACTCTCGGGGTCGCGCGTGCGGTCGTTCCAAGGAGAGCCGTTACCAAACCCAATAATGACTTGATCATTCACCGGATCGTAAACCATCGAATCCCATGCTGTGCCGCCGCCGCCCTCCGTTGTCCAGGCACCCGTATCACCCCAAGTACCATTAGCGAGCTCAGCAAAAATGGCGTCTGAGGCTGCTCCGTCGGGCTTTTTCTCTGGATTCGGCACTGCGTAAAAGCGCCAAGCTAATTCGCCGGAATTCGTATCATACGCCGAGACATAACCACGAACGCCCAACTCTGCTCCGCCGTTGCCAATAATGACTTTATCCTTGAAGGCTCGAGGGGCACCTGTGATCGTATAAGGCTTGCTTTGATCAACGGTGACAGCACTCCACAACAACGCCCCAGTCGCCGCATCTAAGGCCTCTAGGCGACCGTCAAAAACCCCCACGAAGACTTTACCCTGATATACCGCAAGGCCCCTGTTCACAACGTCACAGCAACCCTTAATCGCGTCTTTACCCGACACCTCGGGGTCATAGACCCAAAGCTCTTCGCCAGTAGCTGCATCGAGTGCATAAACAACTGACCAAGACCCGCTGACATACATCACGCCATCAACGACCACGGGGGTAGCTTCGACACCACGGGTTTTATGCATCTCGTAGGTCCAACCCACTCCCAGCTCGCTGAGGGTATCGCGGTTTAAAGCCGTTAAGCCCGAATGACGTTGCTCCTCATATCCACCACTGTAAGTCATCCACTGCGCGGGCTGCTGAGCGGCGTCTATAATCCGGGTGGTATCAACCTGCCCCGGGCTCGCTGGGGTAGCCTCTATGGTCCCGGAGTGCGCGTCAGCAAGCGCAGCAGATGACGATTGTTCGCCACCACACGCGACTAACAGCGCAAACACACTAAGCCCTAACAACTTTTGCGCATGCTGAAACATGAATTGCCCTTTTGCTATGTCATTTTTATTAGCTTGATTCGTCAACCCACAAGTGCCCTATGCAAACAACATACGTACCTTGGTATTAATCGATTAACGACACTTTCATCAAATTATCTGGCCAGATGGGCCATACCCTCTTCGAGGCCTCTCAACGTCAGCGGGTACATTTTCCCTTCCATCAACCGATTGGTCATCGAAATAGATTGCGTATATTGCCACTCATCCTCAGGAACCGGATTAATCCAGATACATTTATCGTAGGTTTCCCTTAGGCGCCGCAACCAGGCTTCGCCGGAATCTTCATTCCAATGCTCGACCGACCCACCCGGCTGCATAATTTCATAGGGCGACATCGAGGCATCACCGACAATGACGATTTTATAATCATGGCTATATTTATGCAGTAAATCGAATGTCGCCATGCGTTGAGCGTGGCGACGGACATTATTCTTCCAAACACTTTCATAGAGGAAGTTATGGAAATAAAAATATTCCAAGTGCTTAAATTCAGTGCGCGCTGCAGAAAAAAGCTCCTCACAAACTTTCACGTGAGGATCCATGGAGCCACCAACATCTAAAAACAGCAGGACTTTCACTGCGTTGTGTCGCTCGGGCACCATTTTAATATCAAGCAATCCGGCATTGCGGGCAGTTGAGCGAATCGTATCGTCCAGATCCAGCTCATCCGCAGCACCTGTGCGAGCAAACTTACGCAAGCGACGCATGGCGACCTTGATATTTCGAGTACCCAGCTCAATACCATCATCGAGATTCTTAAACTCTCGCTTATCCCAAACCTTAACCGCCCGGCCATTTTTTGCATTCGGACCCACCCGCACACCCTCGGGATGATAGCCCTCCTGCCCAAAGGGTGAGGTACCACCGGTACCAATCCATTTATTGCCCCCTTGGTGACGTTTCTTTTGCTCCTCGAGGCGCTTCTTAAACTCCTCAATGAGTTTTTCTAGACCACCCAGCGACTCTATCTTCGCCTTCTCCTCTTCGGATAGTTGTTTCATAAACTCTGAACGCAGCCAGTCCTCGGGTATTAACGCTTCAATAATATCGTCGAGACCCTCTAGGTCGCGGAAATGTAGTCCAAACGCGCGATCAAAACGGTCGAAATACTTCTCGTCTTTAACTAGTACAGCACGCGACAAGTAATAGAACTCATCGATATCTGCGAAAGCAAGATGGCGCTGCATTGCCTCGAGAAGATCGAGTAGTTCTCGGGGAGTGACCGGTACGCCACCCTCCTTGAGTCCCATAAAGAAGTTGACCAGCATGGGGCTGCCTCAGCGAGTTTCTCGGCGATGCATGAAGGCTAACCGCTCGAGCAGCTGCACGTCCTGCTCATTCTTGAGCAATGCACCATATAAAGGTGGGATCGCTTTGCTAGGATCGCGATTCTTTAATACTTCGTCAGGAATCTCATCGGCCATGAGTAGCTTCAACCAATCGATCAACTCTGAGGTAGAGGGCTTTTTCTTGAGTCCCGGAATATCACGCAATTCAAAGAAAGCCTCCAGTGCTTCAGTTACCAGTGTTTGAGAAATCACCGGATAGTGCACATCGATGATTTCTCGCATGGTGTCGCGATTAGGGAAGTTGATGAAGTGGAAGAAGCAGCGACGCAAAAAAGCATCGGGGAGTTCTTTCTCATTATTGGACGTGATGATGATGATCGGACGTTGCTTCGCACGTATCGTTTCACCCGTCTCATAAACATAAAACTCCATGCGATCGAGTTCTACTAATAAATCATTGGGAAACTCAATATCCGCTTTATCCACCTCGTCGATCAACAAGACAACTTGTTCATCGGCGTCAAATGCCTCCCAAAGCTTGCCACGCCGGATGTAATTGCCGATGTCATGAACCCGACCATCACCTAGCTGTGAATCTCGTAAGCGGGACACTGCATCGTACTCATAGAGTCCCTGCTGTGCCTTAGTTGTCGATTTGATATGCCACTGAATCAAAGGCAGACCTAAACCTGCGGCCACCTCCTCCGCCAACATGGTCTTACCCGTACCTGGCTCACCTTTGATCAGGAGTGGTCGTTGCAAGGTGACCGCTGCGTTGACTGCTATGCGCAGGTCATCGGTGGCAACGTATCGTTCAGTACCCGTAAATTTCATGTGCTTCTCGCGTCCGTTGTCGTTAAATAAGGCAGATAAGACTAGTGAAGTCTGATCGACTTGGCGATGCTTTGCTAGGCTCTCGTCATTTTGGTAGTGGATTATTTTAGGCGGATCGAGCTCGGCTAAGGAATATTCCCGCTATCACTGAAACAGATAATGTCGCCGCTAGGCTGAGCAGTGCGGGCTGAGCTACGGACCAGCCACCGTTAAAGAGCAAGTCAAAAATACCTACAATTAAAGCTGGGGCAAAAGTTTCAGCACCGATGGTCGCAGGTGCTGGTGTCAATAACAGCGCAAAAGCGACCGCGGTAAGGATGCGCTGGGGGCGACGCGAGACCAAACCTCCGAGCCAACGGTAAATAAAAAAAACCGTAAGCAGGCCCGCGCCCATGTAAATCGACAAGGCAAGCAAGTAAGATCCGGTGGTTAACACGCTAACTCCTGATGATATGATGGCGGCAGCTGTAGGAAAAAACCTTGTGCTGATATCGCCTCAAGCACCTGTGCGCCCGTATACCGCGCCAGCTTTCGGTCAGGCGTCAAACGCATAGATAAAACGGGATTCAGCTGACCGAGCATGTTGCGCAATGCTTGGGGTAGCGTTTCTAAATCACATCCATGCTCAACATATAAATAACTATTTTCTTTTTTCTCTGAACGAAATACCTGAACCAATTTCAAGATGATAACTCCTCACTCTCGGCGGCCCTTCGTGCGGCATCGCGCATCGGCATGATGACCGCCTCTGCTCGCCAACCCTGCCAACTCTCTGGAACCGCAATCGATTCGCCAAAGGCTTCACGTGCGAGCAATTCGAGCTCCCGCGACGGCATCAAGATTTCCGCATTCATCGCAAGACGATCCGCGATAGCGTTTAAGGTCTCGACCAAGCGCTTCGCCAGCTTACGCTGCTGAGCGCCGGCGGGTGGCAACAAACGATTTGGCGGCTGATGCTCCGCCTCAGAGGCGGCATTTTGCAACACCGTCATCAACTGCTCACCATTGCGTCGCAGCAGACCTGCAGGCACACCCGCGGCAGCCAACTGTTGTATTGATTGTGGTGGATGACGGGCCAATTCAGAGATGATTTTATCGGCCAAAATCCAACTACGCGGTTTGTCTCTTGCTCGCGCCTGATCCTCTCGCCAAGCTAACAGCGCCAACAGCATAGCGAGGGACTGGGGCGCTAATTTCCATGCGGATTTAAATTTAGCTAGCGGACCACGACCACCAGGATTCATCGCGGCACCCTCTTCCAGAATCCACGAAAATCGGCCTAATTCATTTGCCTTCATTGCCATCAATTGCCAGCAGGCCATTAAGTGCGTGACATCAAGTGCTGCGTACTCGCATTGCGCCGCAGTTAGCGGACGCAACAGCCAATCAGAGTTGGTTTCATCCTTAGCTATAGTCAAATCCAGTAGTAATTCAACAAGCCCTCGGTAGCTGAGTCCAAAGCCCATGTTCAACATCGCCGCTGCTTTTTGAGTGTCAAACAGCGGTGTTGGCAATACACCGAGCCAGCGGTCAAAAACTTCTAAATCTTCACTGGCACTGTGGAGTACTTTGACCACTTTGGGGTCGGTGAGTAGCGCCGCTAAGGGGCCCGTATCATCGATCTTCAATGGGTCAATCAGATAGGCCTCGCTATCAAAGCAGAGCTGGACCAACGCGACCTCTGGCCAGAACGTATCCCGCCGGCGAAATTCCGTGTCTACTGCGACCACAGTTGCCTGCGCTGCCTGTTCAAGTAAAACGTTTAAATCTTGATCGTTATCGATCCACTGCCAGCTCATGGCGGTCTATGCCTCGGGTAATCGGGTTCGGCCGCTTAGTGCGTGGGCCAGTGTGGACGCGTCGGTGTACTCGAGCTCGCTACCTAATGGCACGCCGTGAGCAATGCGCGTTACAGTAACACCTGCCCGCTTTGCCTGCTGCGCCACATACCAAGCAGTTGCCTCTCCCTCGACCGTTGGATTAGTCGCTAAAATGACTTCCGTAACAGTATCTTCAGTGAATCTGTCACCTAGCTGATCCAAACCAATATCTTCTGGCCCAATTCCGTCAATCGGCGACAAGTGCCCCATCAATACAAAGTATAGCCCGCGGTAGCTGGCGGTCTGTTCGATCGCTAAAACATCACCGGGGGTTTCAACCACACACAATAGACTCGCATCACGACGGGGATCGCCACACAATTCACAAACCTTCAATTCAGTAAAGTTTCGACATTGCTGACAACGACCGACTCTCTCAAGTGCGTTCAATAGCGCGTCCGCAATCGAGGCCGCCCCCTCTCGGTTCCGTTCAAGCAAATGCAGTGTCATACGCTGAGCCGATTTTGGTCCAACGCCCGGAAGACAGCGTAAGGCATCGATTAAGGATTCTATGGCTGGACTTAATTTCAATTGGCTTTATCCGTTAAAAAGGCATTTTAAAACCGGCAGGGAGACCCATGCCAGCGCCTACTGCTGCCATTTTTTCCTGGGCAGCAGCCTGTGCTTTACGCACACCGTCATTTACTGCGGCGGCTATAAGGTCTTCAAGCACCGCTTGCTCTTCAGAGAGTACCGAGGGATCTATGTCGATAGCCAATACCATCATATTCCCGGCCATACGCACTTTAACTAAACCCGCCCCCGCTTCACCAACGACCTCCAGATCATTAACCGCCGTTTGCGCTTTGGCAAGACCCTCTTGCATTTGCTGCGCCTGCTTCATCAGCTGATCTAATTTCATATTAGGTTCCTTATATAACCGCTAATCTTTCAATTCGTTGAGCGCGGACGGATACTGCCAGGAATAATTATGGCATCAAAATCAGCGAGAAGCGCCGCTAAAACCGGATCGGCAGCGATCGCAGATTCCGCTGAAGCCAACCGCTCAGCGGCCAAACGTGCGCGCAGCGCTGCAGGAGTGGCCTCACCTACTGCACCGAGCTCAATGGATACAGTGACAGGTTCGACTAACAGACTATTGAGTGCCACCTGCATTTTTTCTGGTTGGCTATCATTAAAGAAATTTGCATTATTTGCATCAAGTACAAAAAACAGACTTCGGCCTTCGACCCGTACCAGCTCGCAATGCAGCGCAATATTCTCGGTAATCCCTACCAATCCCAACGTTTCAAAAAACATTGGCCAAGACCCCGGCGTCGGCATATCGTCGTTCGCAACGTCAAACGCTTTCTCTGGACTTCGCATAGGCGTTGCTGCCGATGGCAAGGGTACCGAAGCAGGCTCATGCGCCGGTATCGCTTTTGCTTGATCGGCCGCGCTGATTTTAGTATTGACCAGTGAAATTGATGCGGCGCTGGTCTGAATATTCAGATCCGATGGCGACACTTCAATGCGGTTAGAACGCGCCACCGGCGACGCCGGTGGTTCAGGCTTTTTTGCCGGGGATGCTCCCCTATCCACACCTGTGGCATGCGTACCCGTTGTATCTGATGAAACAACAGTCGCCGGGCGAAAGGCAATCATCCGCAACAAGGTCATCTCAAGGGCAATACGCGGATCGGGGGCAACCGCCAAGTCGCGACGACCATTAATGGCAAATTGATAAAACAACTGGGTGTCATCGACACTGGCTTTGCCGGCCAATTCACTGACGCGAGCGTGTTCTGACCAGCTGGGATCTATCGCTTGGGGCACCATTTGCGCAATGGTCATTTGATGAAATGTGCTAATTAATTCATCTAGCGTCGCAGCGTAATCCGGCGCGTGTTCAGCAATAGCTGCAATGAGCGCTAATACCGGTGCCGGCTCCCCCGTCAACAACGCTTCCACCAGTGCCAAGACGCGGCCGCGATCTACAGTGCCGAGCATATCTCGAACCTCAGCCTCGCGAAGCTTGCCGGAGCCGAAAGCGATCGCTTGATCGGTCAAACTCAATGCATCACGCATAGAGCCTTCAGCACCTCGCGCCAAAAACCCAAGCGCATTGCGGTCAAAGTCAATCGACTCCTGACCGAGGATATGCGCGAGATGCTCGACGATTTGTTCGGGCACCATATTCTTTAAGTTAAATTGCAAGCAGCGTGACAACACGGTTGCAGGCAGTTTTTGCGGATCGGTAGTCGCCAATAAGAATTTCGCGTGAGGTGGTGGCTCCTCCAATGTCTTTAGCAACGCGTTGAAGCTGTGATTAGACAGCATATGGACTTCGTCAATGAGATAAATTTTGTAGCGAGAGCGGGTTGGTGCGTACTGGACGTTGTCGAGTAATTCGCGCGTATCTTCGACCTTGGTTCGTGAAGCGGCATCGACTTCGATAAGATCAATACTACGCCCTTCACTAATTTCGCGACATGAGGCACAGCTGCCGCAGGGTTCAGAACTGACACCAGAATCACAATTGAGGCACTTGGCGAGTATGCGGGCCACGGTTGTCTTGCCGACACCGCGGGTTCCCGTAAACAGGTAGGCATGATGCAGCCGGTCATGATCGAGGGCATTGATCAACGCGCGAAGCACGTGCTGCTGCCCAACCATTTCTCGGAAGCTTCCGGGACGCCATTTGCGGGCGAGTACCTGATAAGTCATTCGCTGTCCGCCGTTATTTGGGGCTCAAGCCCTTGCACAACGTAAAAAGGGAGGCGACTCGAACAGCCACACCCCGGCACCCGAGTTGGTAACTACCGTTGCTCCCTTCCGGGCCTGGCGGGGTTTGCTACCTATCGCTGCGAGGGGACCATCCGAGTCACCATGACACTCTGCACGCTGTTGGCAAACAAAATCTTACCGACAGCGTACCGAGGTCGCGTAGTGTCTCGAAATCTCGACCATACCGCAACGTTAACCGCGCATATTAACCATCATATTCTCAATTTACCCATCGGCGCAGGGAGACCGCTACGGCAGCGGTCCGGGTGACAACAGCTGAAACGGACTTTGATTTCTAGGTCAATTACAATAACTTTGGTGTATATATGATTTAAATTTTTCATTCCTCAAATTAACTCGGTCTACTGCGCCGCTGAGCGACTCGATGATACGCTACTCATCTCTTATTGCTGGCGCTGACGCCGTTGTCACGGCAGCAACAAGTATTATTTTCGAGCGGGCTGAAGCCAGTAGCGCTAAGATTGCAGGACTGCTGCCCGCACCTGCCATTACTTTTGATCAACCACCCAGTTATGCAAGGAACGGCAACTTCGTCGGAATTATTCGCGCCGCAAATGACAGCACGCTGGGATTTGAAGTTGCCGGCACAATCAACCAGCTATACGTACGCGACGGAATGTAGCAGAAGCCGAATTGGCGCAGATCAGCGCTGAATTAGCGCTCGCCAAATTACACGCCTCACGCACCACAGACCTGATGGAAAAAGGTCTTACCTCTAAAGATGCCTTCGACGAAGCGCGCTATGGTGACGCGCCTTACCGCCACTTCAAAGCCAAAGAAGATCTGCTCCGAGCGGTTAGGGCGCTGGCATTTTTGGGACTTTTCCAAACCATGAAGGAAGCCGAGCAACAGAGCACCGCTGGCAGCCGAGCGCAAATTCTTACCCTAGGTGACCGCCATGTCGTCTTCGCCGAACAGCAGCACGCCTTTTTTGGCCTCATGTGAAAAGACCATTTCGACATAGAACATGGTCGTCAGGAAGCGCGAATGCAGGGCGACGGCTTCGGCGTGCTGCTAACTTCCTGCAAACACTATTGCTGGGTAAATAGGGGCGGCAGCGCTAGAGCACCGATGCAAGTGGCAGTGCAGCCTTGGGCAGTGGCCCACGGTATTGCAACGCTCAAAGTCAACCAGATGCTAGATGTTTTCGGCACTCACATCAGCGCGCGAGATATTTTGGGGCAAGGCACCATCGTTTTACTAGATGGTTTACACAAAGACCATTTGAAATGGCATAATCGCCCCGCTCCGCTCGTAGCACAACTGGATAGTGCACGGACCTTCTAAGTCTGAGGTTGCAGGTTCGAATCCTGCCGGGCGGACCATTTCATCAAAAAGGTCGCACGAGCCCTAGGTCGCACCACCAATCAGTTGCCCTGAAAAACAACAACATCAAAGCACCTGACGAACATCGCCTTTTCCCGCCACGATATAGCGCGCAATACCTGTCGCGAAGATCGACTTGCAGAGAACCCCTGCCCCTTTTTTTTTACGCGAGGCAGGGTGCGTTAGGCGGGTTACTGGGTAATCGGAGCAGCGGCGTTAGCCATTACCAACCATGTGTCGCCCAGCTTTTGGAAAACATGCAAATCTGAGTGAGGACTTGACCCCGCTGCGGTGTGCACCATCACTGCGATATCATCACTTAAGAACTTCACTTGGTACCCACTCACCACGTAGGCTTCCTCCCTATCAGCCTCAGCCTCAGCCTCTGCGTCAGCGTCAGCGACCATCTCGTTAAAGCCAACAATACCGGCCGGACCAATACTGATAACGTCCTCAGAAACGAATCCAGAGGGCCAACCTGACTCACCCCATTGCTGATCGAGCAGGATCAAGTCGTCTGTTGCATCAGCAACAGCAACCGATGTTGCGAGAGCGGCAAAAAGCAAAACGATATTTTTATAGGGTCTCATTGTAGATACATCCTTTTAGCTAAGAAAATTAGATGAGCTATACCGCTCACTTTCGATTAGAGCACGAATTTAATCTGCCGAGTAGCCGCCATAAGAATCGGCCGACTTTGCGGGAAAAGCCCAGATCTGATGACGCAAAAGCGGTAACTTATGCGGCGCCTGTAGAGGCCGTTTTTTGGCCAAAAAGCGCTTTCTGGCCAGCACCGCGAGCGCCACTCACACAGGGTATCGAGCACGCCTCAAACCACTCAATTCAGTTGAGCTGCGTCAACAGGGGCAGCGCTGTACTGTTCTTTATCTCTGTCACCGCGACATGGGAATGAATTTCTCGTATCGCGTCACTCGCCACCAAACTGTTGCGTACCAAATCCTCATAGTGACGAATGTCTTTGGTCACAATCTTAAGCATATAGTCCCACAGCCCCGTCATCGTGTAGCACTCCATCACCTCGGGATATTGGCGAATCGTCTCCTCAAAAGCCAAAAGATTTTGTCGACCCGTCTGGGTCAAATTGACGGTGGCGAAGACCACCACATCCATCCCAAGAAGCTGTCGATCCAACACGGCAACACGCCGCTGAATGATGCCACTGCTTTCAAGCTTATTGACTCGGCGCCAGCAAGGCGACTGGGACATGTGGAGTTTCTCAGCCAGCGCACCCGTACTCATGCTGGCATCGCGCTGAAGCGCGTCGAGCACCTGTATATCGGCCTTTTGCAATAATTCTGTCATTTTTAGACCTTATTTCGGTATTAAAAGGAATTTTAAGTCTAAAAATAGCGTTTTAATTGCATAAAGCAATAAAAATTTCTCGCTTGAATGCGCACAATTGCAGTCTTGACCACACGCACAGCTAGGGCAGTTCAGCCCGAATTAAGCGTAACTCACTGGAGCTGCCACCGATGATGCAAACCCCACGACTCGCCAAAGTCTCGCTAAATGACAAGTATGCGCTGGATAAAACCCGCGCCTATATGACCGGTATAGAAGCTCTGGTTCGACTGCCTATGCTTCAGCACCAACGGGACATGGCCCGCGGTTTAAATACGGCAGGATTTGTATCGGGCTATCGCGGATCTCCGCTCGGGGGCGTCGATCAGGCTATGTGGAAGGCCAGCCCATTTTTGCAAGCGCATAACATTCATTTTCAGCCTGGTATTAACGAAGATCTCGCCGCCACATCGGTCTGGGGCAGTCAGCAAAGCAACCTATTTTCCGGCGCTCGCTATGATGGCGTTTTTGGAATGTGGTACGGCAAAGCACCTGGCGTGGACCGATCAATGGATGTTATCAAACACGCAAACGCCGCTGGCACATCGAAGTTCGGCGGCGTACTGGCTGTCGCAGGTGACGATCACGCGTGCAAGTCATCGACGCTGCCGAGTCAGTCAGAACATATGTTCATCGGCGCATCGGTACCCGTCCTGGCACCTGCAAACGTTCAAGAAGTTTTGGATCTGGGCATCTTTGGCTGGGAACTGTCGCGCTACAGCGGCTGCTGGGTTGCGCTCAAAGCCATCACTGAAAACATGGACTCTGCCATCTCCGCAGATATCGATTCAGAGCGCATTCATATTATTACCCCCGACGAATTCTTAATGCCTGAAGACGGCGTGCATGCGCGCTGGCCCGACAAACCACTGGAACAAGAAAGAAGGCTCAATAAATTTAAAATTTACGCCGCGCGAGAGTTTGCGCGAGTCAATCAGATTAATCGCATTGTGTTAGACAGCCCGCGGGCACGTTTTGGCATCGTCACTTCTGGCAAGGCCTATCTGGATGTCATGCAAGCGTTGGAGGACATGGGGATCGACCAAAGTTCGGCTAACGAGATTGGTCTGCGCGTTTATAAAGTCGGCATGCCCTGGCCCCTTGAACCGCAGGAAACTCACCGTTTTGCCGACGGTCTTGAAGAAATCTTAGTCGTTGAAGAAAAGCGCTCAATCATCGAAGACCAGCTCACCTCACAGCTTTATAATTATCCCGTTGCTGCGCGGCCGCGGGTACTTGGCGAATTTGATGAAACCGGACGAGACTTGCTACCCAATCTCGGCGAACTCACCCCTGCCATGGTGGCGTTGGCTATCGCCGCGCGCATACGGCGTTTTTATACAAACCCTACCCTGGAAGCGCGGATTAATTGGATCAAAGCCAAAGAGCAGTCGCTCGCACTCCCCTTTGACTCCATCGAGCGTACACCGCATTTCTGCTCAGGTTGCCCACACAACACCTCGACACGCGTCCCGGAGGGCAGTCACGCACTAGGGGGAATCGGCTGCCACTACATGGCCACTTGGATGCCCGACCGCGATACGCTCACATTCAGTCAAATGGGGGGGGAAGGTGTCTCATGGATTGGTCAAGCACCCTTCACCGAAACCAAACACGTGTTTCAAAACCTTGGCGATGGTACTTATTTCCATTCGGGAATTTTGGCTATTCGCGCCGCAGTCGCCGCCGGTGTAAACATCACCTACAAAATACTTTACAACGATGCGGTGGCGATGACCGGCGGTCAGTCGCTCGACGGACAACTATCCGTCGACGATCTAATTCATCAACTGCGCGGCGAAGGCGTTAGGCGCATCGCATTGGTGTCGGATCATCCAGAGGTATTTTCCGGAGAGTTCAAAACCATCCCCGGCTATAGTTTGCACCACCGCGATGAACTCGACGTACTGCAAAAACAGCTTCGGGAATACGAAGGCACGTCGGTGATTATTTATCAGCAGACCTGTGCCGCGGAAAAGCGCCGACGGCGTAAAAAAGGCAAACTCAGTGATCCCGAAGTACGGGTATTTATCAACGAGGATGTCTGTGAAGGCTGCGGTGACTGCAGCGTGCAATCAAATTGTCTCTCGGTTCTTCCAAAGGAAACCGAACTGGGACGCAAGCGCAAAATTGATCAAAGCGCATGCAACAAAGACTATAGCTGTGTGAATGGATTTTGTCCGAGCTTTGTCTCAGTCGTCGGCGGCCAGCTGCGTAAGCCAAAGAATAACAACGACGCTGCGGCACTGTTTGATCCATTGCCCGAACCCGAACTACCCACACTCAACAGGCCGTGGAACATTGTCGTTGCCGGTGTCGGTGGAACCGGTGTGCTAACTATTACAGCACTGGTCGCTATGGCAGCACACATTGAGGGCAAGGGCTGTGCAACTCTCAATCAAACAGGATTAGCGCAAAAATTTGGCGCCGTAGTCAGTCATGTGCGGGTCGCCACAGCACAAGATGACATTAAAGCTGTACGTATTCCTGCAGGCGAAGCGGACTTATTTATCGGCTGTGACTTGGTCGTCAGCACAAGCTATGACGCCCTTGCAAAAGTATCAAATGAACGCACCTATGCCGTGATTAATGAGGCGGAGACACCCACTGCTGCGTTTATTCTCGACCCTGACGCTCGTTTTCCAAGCGGCGCCATGAAACGCAAGCTCGCCACTGAAATTACCGAACAAAACTTAGAATTTATTAATGCTACTGATGTTGCCACCCGCTTGCTCGGCGACGCTATTGGCATCAACTTATTCCTATTAGGATTCGCATGCCAGCGTGGCTGGTTGCCGGTAACGCGCCACGCACTCGAGCGCGCCATTGAACTTAACGGCGTAGCGATCGACTTCAACAAGCGCGCATTTGAGATGGGCCGTCGCTTTGCACACAAGCCATCACCGTTTTTAACGCAGCTAGCAAAAGGTGCACAAACGACAACCCAAACCCTAGATGAAGTGATCCAGGATCGTTATCAACGCTTGGTTGGCTATCAGAATGAGGGGTATGCAAATCGCTATCTAGACACGATCATGCAGCTGCGCAAGCGCGATATAGACCCACAGGCAGCCGGCTCTCTGACGCAAATTGCCGCCAAATATTTGTTCAAGGTCATGGCTTACAAGGACGAATACGAGGTGGCTCGACTTTATGCCAGCGACGATTTTAGCCAACGGCTAAGCGCGCAGTTCGAGGGCGACTTCAAACTACAGTTTCATTTAGCGCCGCCACTATTAAGCCATCCTGACCCGAAGACGGGAAAAATTAAAAAACGTGTTTTTGGCGCGTGGATGATGCCGATATTCAAAATGCTAGCACCACTACGTATCTTACGTGGCACAGCATTGGATCCCTTCGGTTTGACCGATGAGCGTCGCCTAGAACGGCAAGATATCCTCCAGTACCAGGATATGCTGACCGAGATTTGCCGTGGATTAACCGCTGAAAATTATACGACTGCCGTCGAGCTCGCTGGGTTACCCAAAAAGTTACGCGGCTTTGGCCATGTTAAAGCGCGCAACAGAGATGCGTTACTGAAAAACAGGGCAATGTTACTCAACCAATTCCGGGGAGGACTGGCCCATATCGCCATCATCGATGCAGATCGCGCAGCTTGATGATGGCAAGTGCCAGAGTCCGCGAATGAAAAACGCAGCGCCTAGATACGGCCGCACCGATTCCAGGCGGTCGACATTGGGTGGGCACACACGGGCACCGACGCACTGAGCATTTAACAAAGCGACAACGACAATCCCGGCACAGTTGTTAAAGTAAACAATCTGTGCTGACGTCGCCAGAGAAATAAATGGGGTGGCTGACGGGTTTTGAACCCGCGACCTCAGGAGTCACAATCCTGTGCTCTACCAACTGAGCTACAGCCACCATTACAGGCAGAAATTCCGATGCATTGGACTCGACTTACCTTCGTCGAGCGAAACCGTCAAATCGCATAGTTAACTTGACCGCACGAGATTTAAGTCTCAGAAAAATGGTCGGGGTAGAGAGATTCGAACTCCCGACATCCTGCTCCCAAAGCAGGCGCGCTACCAGACTGCGCTATACCCCGACGACGCTGCAAAGAGCCTCTTCGCTGCGGGGCGCAATCATACGGGTTTGCTATTAACCGGTCAATTGCTGTTCTGCAGACTTTTACCGAGACAACAATTCTGCAACTATAGCCACTTTTATCAGAGGCCTAATCCCATGTCTGCGCTCGTTTTAGACGGAAAACACGTTGCACAACTCACAGAAACCGAACTCAGTTCGCGCGTCGAACAAATAAAAACGCAGTCAAAGGGAAAAACACCGATCTTGGCGACAATATTAGTCGGGGACGACCCCGCTTCAGCTACCTACGTCAAAATGAAAGGTAATGCTTGCCGGCGGGTAGGTATGGAGTCACTCGCTATCGAGCTCCCGAGCACGACGCGTACCAATGATTTGCTGCGCACAATCGAAGAGCTCAACAGCAATCCGGATGTACACGGAATATTGTTACAACATCCCGTACCATCGCAAATCGATGAACGCGCCGCCTTCGATATCATCGCGCTAGACAAAGACGTAGACGGCGTTACCTGCCTGGGATTTGGTCGTATGTCGATGGGAGAGTCGGCTTACGGATGCGCCACGCCCCAGGGCATTATGCGACTGCTGGCACACTACGACATCAATCTCGAGGGCAAGCATGCAGTTGTTGTCGGTCGCAGCCCGATCCTTGGCAAACCCATGGCTATGATGATGTTGCAGGCTAATGCAACCGTCACAATTTGCCATTCGAAGACACAGCATCTCGCAGCGCTCATTAAGCAGGCAGACGTTATCGTGGGTGCTGTCGGCCGACCCGAATTCATTCGCGCACAGTGGATCAAAGACGGCGCCGTGGTCATCGATGCTGGTTACCATCCAGGTGGCGTTGGCGACATTGAACTTGCGCCGCTCTTGGATCGTGTCGCGGCGTACACACCAGTACCCGGCGGAGTCGGCCCGATGACAATTAATACGTTAATCCAGCAGACCGTTGAATCGGCAGAAAAAGCGCTCCGCTAACACCTCTGTATCACTCAGCGCTGGCGATCAAACTGACGTTACCGCCAGCGGCTGTAGTGTCCACACAGATAAGGCGCTCTACCACAAAGCGAGCGCTCTGTGTCGGATCTGTGATCAGCGGTAAAATAGCGCCTTCGCGGGCTGCAAGAGCAATGCGATAATCGCGCAGTAACCCCAATACTGCGCCACTCACAACGGCGTCGAATCCAGCGACACTTGCCAGCGCCTGGGGGAGTAACGCACCATCAATCGCAATAATGGCCAGACCGGCCGACTCCAGAGCACTCGCAGCGCTGGTTGCCCTCTCCGACACCATGACAACCCGGTTTCCTTGGGCTAAAGCACCGGCACATTGCGCAAGCAGTAATTCACGGGTGGGCCCCAAGCAAAGCACGACACCACGCGCATGATAAGAGAGCTGATTTAACTCCCCAGTTGGTCCCGGCATCGGCACAGTGTCTTCATCTAGGAGCTCACCAAACGACAAATGTGCTGCCCGTAATTGCTTGCGCCGCGCTGCAGGACCACTGACAGCCAACAGGGCGACCTTGCCAATGGCGGTGCGCAGCGCAGCCGCGTCAACATCAGCAGGGACGGACTCAGCCTGCATCAGTGGCGCACTGGCTTGCAGCCTAGGCACGTATTGATACCCACCCGCTTTTGGCCCCGTGCCTGACAGACCCTCACCACCAAAAGGCTGACTACCGACCACCGCACCGATTTGGTTGCGATTAATATAGATATTACCCACACGAATACGCGCAGACACCGCCGCAATCCGCGTATCAACTCGGCTGTGCATACCAAAGGTCAAGCCAAAGCCCTTAGCATTAATTGCGTCCACCACGGCGTCTAACTCAGATGCCTCAAAAGTGGCAATATGCAAGACCGGCCCAAATATTTCTCTGTCTAGCGCTTCAATCCCAGCAACTTGAATGGCAGTTGGTGCAATGAAATAACCCGTCTTTGCCACGTCATCGGGCACATGAGTGCGTTTTAAAACAACGCCTTGCCCACTACATTGTTCAATGTAGTCGTTAATTAATTGCTGTGCTTGTTGATCAATCACCGGACCGATATCGGTGCTCAAACACCATGGATCACCCAACACCAAAGCGTCCATGGCATCGAGCAGCATGGTGATCACTTGTTCAGCGATATCAACCTGCAAATAAAGTATTCGCAGCGCCGAGCAGCGCTGGCCCGCACTCTGAAATGCAGATTCAATCACGTGCGCAACCACTTGCTCAGGCTGCGCGGTAGCGTCAACAATCATGGCATTGAGGCCGCCAGTCTCAGCTATCAATGGCGCATCTGGCGCCATTGACGCAGCCATAGCCCGGTTAATCGACTGCGCTGTCGCTGTGGAGCCAGTAAAACAGACACCGTCAATACGGGCATTCGCCGCTAAACTCGCACCAATGTCACCGCCCCCACCAGGCAAAAGTTGAACCGCCGCAGCGGGTATACCTGCCGCATGCATCAGCGCTACTAGCCGTGCTGCGATCAACGGGGTTTGAGGCGCTGGCTTGGCGATTACCACATTGCCCGCCGCCAAATTGGCGAATATCTGTCCTGCAAAAATCGCCAAAGGGAAATTCCAAGGTGAGATACAGGTCACCACGCCGCGCCCAAATCCGCCGACACGAGCGCCCTCTAACGCATAAAAACGCGCAAAATCTATCGCCTCACGCAATTCTCCAATAGCGTCAATGGCTGTTTTTCCTGCCTCGCGAGTAAGCAGTGCAATTAATTCTGGCGCGTGGGCCTCAAATAGATCGGCAACACCCCGGAGTAGATCACCACGGTCACTTGGTGATCTCGAAGACCAACTTGAAAACCCGATGTGTGCCGCATTAACCGCGCTGTCGACATCAGCTAAAGTTGCCTCAACAACGACCCCAACAATATCTGTGCTATTGGCTGGATTGTAGATAGAAGACGAACGCCCCAATTTGAGAGTGCTTTGGGCGGCGGGAGACGGATTTGCCAGCATAGGAGCACTACGCCATTGATTTGACTTAAAAGCAGCCATATCGGTTTCAATGGATTGCCACTGGTTTCGGTCACTGATATCCCAACCGAGCGCATTTCGACGCGCGCCGCCAAAAAGATCGGCAGGCTTAACCACCGATGCGTTAAAGATCCGATCTTCCAAGGCAGCGATGGTGGCAAACGGATCACGCGCAATATCTTCAGGCGCAATCTCCGAGTCAGCCATCTTATTCACAAACGAGCTATTGGCACCATTCTCCAATAATCGTCGCACCAAATAAGCCAGTAGATCTCGGTGCTCCCCCACCGGTGCGTATATCCGACAGCGAACCGCCTGCTGAGATAATACTGCTCGAAAAAGCGCTTCACCCATGCCGTGCAGTCGCTGAAATTCAAAGGTGGCGGAATTTTCGGCCATATTTAGAATCGCCGCGACAGTGTGCGCATTGTGGGTCGCAAACTGCGGATAAATACGATCTGTCATCCCCAGTAATTGTCGAGCACATGCGAGGTAAGAGACATCTGTATTCACTTTACGCGTGAACACAGGATAACCGTCCAAGCCAAGCACTTGCGCCCGTTTGATTTCCGTATCCCAGTAGGCACCTTTTACCAATCTGACCATCACACGACGATCGTATTGCTTTGCCAACGCATAGATCCAGTCGAGAACAAATGATGCGCGGGGTCCATAGGACTGGACAACGATGCCGAAGCCATTCCAACCCGTCAATTCTGGGGATGCGAGCACCGCCTGGATAACATCTAATGACAGCTCAAGCCGGTCCGCCTCCTCCGCATCAATGTTTAAACCGATGTTGTAATGCTTTGCCTGTAGACACAATCGCTTAAGCCTGGGTACCAATTCTGCAATTACCTGCTGACGCTGACGCCACTCATACCGACAGTTAAGCGCGGATAATTTTACAGAAACGCCTGGATTAAAATGAATATCTGCACTCTTGGCCGACAAAGCGATGCTATTAAGCGCCGATTGATAGGCACGGAAGTAACGTTCAGCGTCCACTTCGGTGCGCGCAGCTTCGCCCAGCATGTCGTATGAATAGGTATAGCCACGTGACTGCCACTGAGCACCTTGCTGCTGCGCTTCGTCAATGTCCCTACCGAGTACAAACTGTCGCCCCATGTGCTTCATTACCTGCAAAGCAACCTTGCAGATAACGGGGCTAGCCATTCGTCGAGTCATTTGCCGAAGGGTTTCCAGCAAACCCTGCTCGTTATTGGTATGCAATAGCTTAGACGCAACCAGCAAGCCCCAGCTAGCTGTATTCATCAAACTTGAAGCAGACTGACCGATATGGGACTGCCAGTCACCCGCGCCGACTTTATCTTCAATTAATGCTATGACCGTATCCGCATCGGGCACTCGCAACAGCGCCTCAGCCATACACATCAGCGCTAGCCCTTCTTTCGTACTCAATGGATACTCGGCGAGAAAAGCCTCCATAATCGAAGGCTTTGATTGCCTACGCACCGTGTGAATCAACGCCGCTGCTTCGGTGGCGATCAATGCGCGATGTGCCTCCGAAATTTTGGCTCGATCGACACAGCCGCGTACAGTGCTTGTTTCGTCTGCCAAATAATGGTCGGCAATTCTCTGCCTCAGCAAGTGCAATTCCAAGGTGTTCGAAGCGCTCATAACTCGCTGCCTGTAAAAGGTCATCATTGGCCTATGCTGCGCCATTCTCTAAGATATTTTTCCTGAAATAATAGATTTTAGTTATCTTATCGACTATTTTAAATGTGTTATTTAGGCTAAATTTTCAATTTATCTAATCAATATGGGATATAGCGATCCACTCATGCATACACTCGACAAATTCGATCACGCGATCTTAAACACGCTACAGGCTGATGCGCGAATCACCCTGACCGCCCTCGCCAACAAGGTGGGATTGTCGAAAACACCCTGCCAAATACGCATGAAACGATTGGAGTCACACGGATATATTCTAGGATATTGCGCACGGCTGAATCACAGTAAACTGGGTCAAAACCACATCGCCTTCGCACAAGTCACGCTCAAGCAAACCAATAGCCAAGCACTTACAATTTTTAATCAGGCGATTAACATGATCCCCGCAGTGGAACAGTGCCACATGATCGCGGGAAGTTTTGATTACTTGGTTAAAGTGCGCACACGCAACATGGAAGAATACAGAGCGGTGTTAGGCGAAAAGATATCTGCCCTGCCCAACGTTTTGCAGTCGAGCACCTTTGTGGTGATGGAGAGTGTCAAAGACAGCTAGCAGCGCAACATGCTTCAGTGCTAAACACGCCGCCATTGCGTACCGTCGGCGCTATCTTCAAGCACAATACCTGCCTGGGTTAATTTGTGACGAATAGCGTCAGCTCGCGAAAAGTCTCTACCCAATTTCGCAGCCGTGCGCTCCACAATCAGACGATCTACCGTCTCAGCACTCATATCGCCATCGCCACCATGGGTAAACCAGGCTTCGGGTGTTTCGCTCAGCAAACCTAAAACCGCTGCATTAGCGAGCACCAAACCTTTCGCCCTGCTAGATTCGCCAACAGTCGCTTTATTTAAAGCCTTCACAGCCGCGTGCAAACCCGCTATCGCTAGCGGCGTATTCAAGTCATCCAATAGAGCGGCAAACGCCGCTGTATCCTCGACAGCAGTTGTTTCAGAAGCAACATCAGCGGTGGCACGTAGTGCCGAATAAAAGCTATCGAGCGATCCGCGGGCACTATCAATCAGGCTTGCGGAAAAATTCAGCGGTGATCGGTAATGCGCCGATAGCAACGCCATTCGCAGTACTTCACCCGGATAATCACCGAGCAGCTCTCTCACCGTACGAACATTACCCAGTGACTTAGACATTTTCTCCCCATCTAAATCTACATAGGCATTGTGCATCCAGTAATGAACGAAATCTCCACCATATCCGCAGCAGCTTTGTGCGCGTTCATTCTCATGATGCGGGAAAATCAAATCGCGACCTCCGCCATGAATATCGATCGCCTCACCCAGATGGGCGCGTATCATCGCGGAACACTCCAGATGCCACCCTGGCCTACCTCGACCCCATGGGCTGTCCCAACCTGGCTCGTCATCCGAGGACGGTTTCCACAGTACAAAATCACCTGGATGACGCTTGTAACTCGCCACATCGACCCGCGCACCAGCGAGCATATCGTCTAATTTACGGCCGCTGAGCTGGCCATAGCGCTTCATAGAATCGACGGCGAATAATACGTGCCCATCTGCCGCATAAGCATTGTCTGAATCGATCAAACGCTCAGTAAGATCAATCATTGGGGCAATATTGTCAGTCGCACGAGGCTCTAACGTCGGTGTCAGCGCATTTAGCTGCGCCATATCCTCACGATACTTTTGCGTAAACTCCTCACTGACCTCGGCGATATCACAATCGCGCTGATTCGCCGCTGCGATTATCTTGTCGTCGATGTCAGTAATATTGCGCGCATAGACGACCTGCGGATAGCGCGTTTTCAATAGTCGGAATAAGGTATCAAACACCACTACAGGTCGAGCATTACCGATATGCGCAAGATTGTAGACCGTCGGCCCACAGACATACATGGTGATCCGCGCAGGGTCATTAGGCACAAAGACCTCTTTCTCGCCCGTCAGCGTGTTGTGTAGAAACAGTTCAGCCATGGTTTTCACTCCATGTATCACGCAGACCAATGGTCATATTAAATACGAGCCGTGCTGAGGTGTGCAAATACCTATCCGCGACAAAATATCCTTCGCGCTCAAATTGAAAAACCTGCTCCGGCACTGCGTGTGCAAGAGAGGGTTCAAGCATCACGTCATGAAGTAAGACCAATGACTGGGGGTTCACCACCGACAAAATATCATCGATTCGGCCTGGGTTCGGGTCGGTAAATAATCGGTCGTAGACACGTATGGTGGCAGGCAAAGCGGTACTTGCGGATACCCAATGGATAACACCTTTGGGTTTTATGCCGTCACTTGGATCCTCGCCCAACGTGCCTTCAATAACCTTACAGTAGACTGTACTTGGATTGCCCTCGGCATCACTCTCAAATGATTCGGCCTCTATCACATAAGCACCGCGCAGTCGCACCCGCTTACCGATGACTAAACGCTTATACTTTTTATTGGCCTCTTCACGAAAATCGTCGGCATCAATCAATAGATCACGACTGAAAGGGACCTGCCGGGTACCTTTTGACGTGTCGCTCGGATGATTAGCAATGTTCAGTACTTCATCTGTATCGACGTTGCTCAGCACAACCTTTAAGGGGTTTAACACTGCAAAAGCGCGGGCCGCATTGTCGTTGAGATCAGCGCGAACAGCGTGTTCAAGCATCGCCATATCAACCACACCATCCGAACGTGAGGTACCCACTTCTTCACAAAAATGACGGATAGCTGCCGACGGATAACCACGGCGACGAAGACCGGCAATGGTCGGCATGCGCGGATCATCCCAAGCATCGACGGTACCCGAGTCGACGAGTAACTTGAGCTTACGCTTGCTGGTGATGGTGTAGCTGGTATTTAGCCGCGCGAACTCAAACTGGTGTGGCGCTGTGGGCACTGGCAAATGCTGAACAAACCAGTCATACAGGGGTCGATGATCTTCAAACTCCAAGGTGCAGATCGAATGGGTAATACCCTCGATCGCATCTTCCTGCCCGTGGGCGAAATCGTACGTTGGGTATATCGGCCATGCATCACCAGTTTGGTGGTGATGCGCTTTACGAATTCGATACATAATGGGATCACGGAGATTAATATTGGGTGACGCCATATCAATTTTGGCACGCAATACACAACTTCCATCGGCAAATTCACCGGCGCGCATGCGCAGCAGCAGGGTGCGATTCTCTGCGGTTGTACGATCGCGATAGGGGCTATTTTTGCCAGGTTCGGTAAGTGTACCTCGATATATCCGAGCCGCTTCAGCATCTAAATCACAGACATAGGCCAAACCTTGGTCAACCAGATGGAGGGCCCAGTCATAGAGTTGCTGGAAATAACTCGATGCATAGCGTACCTCTCCATGCCACTGATAACCCAGCCATTGCACGTCATCTTGAATAGCGTCGATAAACTCCTGACTCTCTTTCTCAGGATTAGTATCGTCAAAACGCAAGTGGCACCGTCCTCCAAATTGCTCAGCCAGACCGAAATTGACGGTGATCGACTTAGCGTGACCTATGTGCAGATAGCCATTAGGCTCGGGCGGAAAACGTGTTACCACCTCCGTCACGACGCCTTTGTCTAGGTCGTTTTGGATCTGACTTTTCAGAAAATTACTGCGTGCAGCCGATTCCATAGGGTTTATCTCAAAAAACCGAGGCGGAAGTATACCTGTTCAGACAATTGTGAACTAACCCACATAGTTTGATTTCCGCACGGTCTCAGAACCTGTAAGATCCTGTTCTTCCCCGTTGCAAAAATTTGCAGGAGCATTAACCCATGGCCAACCCGCGCGTCCAGTTGAAAACCACCTTCGGCACCATGACAATCGAGCTCGACCAAGAGAAAGCACCGAAGACGGTCGCCAATTTTCTCAAGTACGTCGAGACAAAGCACTTTGACGACACAATTTTTCATCGCGTGATCGACAACTTCATGATCCAAGGTGGCGGCTTTGATAACAACATGCAGCAAAAGCCCTGTATGGAGCCCATCGAAAATGAAGCGGATAACGGCCTAAAGAACGAGCGCGGCACGCTTGCAATGGCACGCACCATGGAGCCTCATTCAGCGACCGCACAGTTTTTCATCAATGTCAGCAACAATGACTTTCTCAACCACACGGGTAAAAACATGCAGGGCTGGGGTTATGCCGTTTTTGGTCGTGTGATCGAGGGCGAAGCAGTTTTGAACAAAATCCGCACAGTCCCGACCGGCAGTAAAGGCGGTCACCAGGACGTGCCCACAGACACCGTCTCTATCGAGTCGGTCTTACTACTAGAAGAATAGACTCAAATGGCTGATACCCTCTTCATCAGCGACTTGCACCTCTCTGACGAGGCGCCTCACATAGAGGCCGCCCTCACTCAATTCTTGCACCGTGAAAGCGGTGCACAAGCCCTGTACGTATTGGGCGATCTGTTTGAAATATGGATCGGGGATGATGATGACGCCCCACTCGCGCAGCGCACAGCCGCAAATTTCGCCGCATTTTCAGCTCGAGGCAGCGCCGTGTTTTTTATGGGTGGAAATAGAGATTTTCTACTCGGTGCTGAATTTGCAAAACGCGCTGGTGGCGAGTTACTTCCGGACGCCTTAGTTATCGACCTGGCGGGCGAAGCTACGTTACTCATGCACGGTGATACTCTGTGCACCGACGATCTGGATTACCAAGAATTTCGAAAAATGGCCCACGATCCTGCATGGCAGGCAGATGCACTCAGTAAATCGCTAGAAGCGCGCCGGATGCTTGCCCAGACAATTCGCACGATGAGCAAAGAAGCGGGCAGCAATAAAGCCGAAGACATTATGGATGTAGCCGAGTCAGCCGTTATCGAGGCGATGCAGCGTCACGGTGTTACACGCCTTATTCACGGTCATACGCATCGTCCGAACGAGCATCAACACAGCACGGGTGTTCGCTGGGTATTAGGCGACTGGTGGGACAATGGCTGGGCGTTAAGAGCGAACGATAGTGGCATCACGTTGAATACATTCTCTATTCGGTGACCGGCGCTTTACCATTATTTTGCAGGTACGCCACTGTGAAAGCGAAATTCAGTATCTGAGTCTTCGACCAGACGCTGCTCACAGACTCTAAACACCGCCAAACGTTCGGCAATCTCAGATTCCGACGCTAGCGCTTGCGCCAACGTCAGATAGTCCTGAAAGTGACGTGCCTCACTCTGCAGTAGCGACCCATAAAACTCGGCCAACTCTTCATCTAAAATTGGTATTAACGCCGCAAATCGTTCACAAGACCGCGCCTCAATCAATGCACCCATCAGCAAGGTATCTACCAATCTGCCAGGCTCATTCTTACGAACCAGAGCGTGCAACCCACCAGCATAGCGAGACGCCGTTACGGTGACATATTCGATATTGCGACGCTTCATCACGGCAATAACCTGCTCGAAGTGTCGAAGTTCCTCGCGCGCCAATCGAGACATTTTATTCAACAATGGATAATTATCTATATGCCGGTTAATCAGGCTCATGGCCGTTGCCGCCGCCTTCTTTTCACAATTGGCATGATCCACTAATAATACCTGTGGATGCAGCTGCGCTTCAGCCACCCAAGCGGCTGGCGTTTTGCAAGGTAGAAAGTTCATGACGGGACGTAGATCAATAGCGGCTTTCATCGATATGTCTTAGCCTCTGTAAATAGATCTGGGGTGGCGAGATAACGGTCGTAATGGGCGACTGACAACGTCCAAAACTCTTGATCAATCATTTCACGCAGCGCCGTTAAGGACGCCTCTCGCCAGCTGAGATGTATCGAAAAACCATATTTCTGCGGGTCAACTATCTGACTCGCACCGGCTTTTAAAAGCGTAAATAACCAGCAGTACTCGTCATGCTGCGGGTTGAAGCGTAATTGTTGCACTTCTAGCTGCCAGCGAAGCAATGCGGGGTCCACCACGACAAACTTATTCGCCACACAGAGCGACAAAAAAGTGGCCAGCCGCGTATCGACAATACGTTTTTCAACCTGGCCATAGCCATTCCAATCGATTACCTCATGGGCAAACCGCTTACAGCCCCGGCAGACACTATCGCCTATACCCGTCGAACAGACACCAATGCAAGGTGTGCGAACCTCGGGCAGCTGCGCTGATGGGTTTGTTCTGTGAGAAGTGTCAGACATCGCAAAATTTTAGGCTATGCCGAGCACGAATGCACGATATCAAGCTGCAACGCTATCGACTTGGCTGGACGCGAGTTATACTTGTCCCCTGTAAATTAAATCCACGTCACTGCGCGACGGCGCATGAGGGAATCGCTAAACCCTAGGATTTCCAGGCTACTCGTCGTACACGACATCATCTGAATGCCATGACAGCAAGGAGCTCCACTGTGCTTGAAGCCTATCGCGAACACGTTGCGGAACGCGCCCTACAAAATATCCCGCCAAAGCCGCTCGGCGCCGACCAAGTAGCCGATTTGATCGACTTATTGAAAGCACCGCCCGCGGGTGAAGAGCAGACATTAATCGAACTGATAACCCACCGTGTACCACCAGGTGTTGACGAAGCTGCTTACGTGAAAGCGGGATTCTTATCTGCAATTGTTAAGGGCGACGCCAATAGCCCTCTGATTAGCAAGACTAATGCCATAACATTACTGGGTAATATGCATGGTGGATACAACATTGAAACACTGGTCAGTGTTATTGACGATGCCGAACTTGGTGCCTTTGCAAGTAAAGAGCTAAAGCATACGCTGCTGATGTTCGATGCCTTTCACGATGTTGAAACCCTTGCAAAGAACGGCAGCACCAATGCGCAATCGGTCATGGAAAGCTGGGCCTCGGGAGAGTGGTTCACCGATCGTGATGCGGTTGCTGAATCCATCAAAATGGTCGTTTTTAAAGTGACTGGCGAAACCAATACCGATGATCTTTCACCGGCACCGGATGCCTGGTCACGTCCTGATATTCCACTGCATGCGTTGTCGATGTACAAAATGACACGTGACGGACTCATCCCCGATGAAGCTGGGGCCATCGGTCCTATGTCCCAGGTCGATGCCATAAAAGCCAAAGGCTTACCCGTTGCTTTTGTCGGTGATGTCGTCGGGACCGGATCCTCACGAAAATCGGCGACCAACTCTGTACTGTGGTTCTTTGGTGATGATATGCCGGGAACACCAAACAAGCGCGCAGGTGGTGTATGTATCGGCGGTAAAGTCGCTCCAATCTTCTACAACACCATGGAAGATGCCGGTGCGCTGGTATTTGAGGCCCCTGTTGATGACCTACACATGGGCGACGTGATTGATATCCGCCCTTACGAAGGTAGAATTCTTAGCGCGTCGGGTAGCGTACTTAGCGAATTCGAACTGAAGTCTGACGTGTTGCTTGATGAAGTGCGCGCCGGTGGACGTATCAACTTGATTATTGGCCGCGGACTTACAACCAGAGCCCGCGAATCACTGGGCCTCCCTGAGAGCGATCTATTTCGTCGCCCTGAGCAACCCGTCGATACCGGCAAGGGCTTTACCTTGGCGCAAAAAATGGTCGGTCGCGCCTGCGGCATGGAAGGCATGCGCCCTGGAACCTATTGCGAACCCCGGATGACCACAGTTGGCTCACAGGACACTACTGGTCCAATGACCCGTGACGAACTGAAGGATCTCGCATGTTTGGGCTTTTCAGCAGACCTCACTATGCAGTCATTCTGTCACACCGCTGCCTATCCGAAGCCTGTTGATATTGATACGCAGCATACGCTGCCCGATTTCATTATGACCCGCGGCGGCGTCTCGCTGCGTCCAGGGGACGGTATTATCCACAGCTGGCTGAACCGTATGCTATTGCCCGACACGGTCGGCACAGGTGGCGATTCACATACACGTTTCCCGATGGGCATTTCATTCCCTGCAGGCTCAGGCCTAGTCGCTTTTGCAGCCGCAACGGGTGTTATGCCACTCGATATGCCGGAGTCAGTATTGGTCCGGTTTAAAGGGGAGATGCAGCCGGGGATCACGCTGCGTGACTTGGTACATGCAATTCCTTACGCGGCCATACAAGAAGGATTGCTGACCGTCGAAAAGAAAGGTAAAAAGAATATCTTCTCTGGTCGTATTCTTGAAATAGAAGGCTTGACAGGACTGACTGTTGAACAGGCATTTGAGCTCTCCGATGCCTCTGCTGAACGCTCTGCTGCAGGCTGCGCTATCAAACTCGACGAAGACACGATTGCCCAATACCTGCGCTCTAACGTCGTTTTACTCAGAGCCATGATTGCCGAAGGCTATGGTGATGCACGAACCCTAGAGCGACGTGCACGCAAGATGGAAGCTTGGCTTGCTGATCCCAGCCTAATGTCCGCTGATGCTGATGCCGAATACAGTGCGGTGATTGAAATTGACCTCAATGAACTTAAAGAACCCGTCGTTTGTGCACCGAACGATCCCGATGACGCTCGTCTTCTTTCTTCAGTCGCTGGCGACAAGGTTGACGAAGTATTTATCGGCAGCTGTATGACCAATATCGGCCACTTCCGTGCTGCGGGTAAATTACTCGAGCAGCACAAAGGCAGCGTCTCGACCCGCATGTGGATTTCTCCACCAACGCGGATGGACGAGCACTTGCTGATGGAAGAAGGCTACTACTCCATTTTCGGCAAAGCCGGTGCACGGACTGAAATGCCAGGCTGCTCATTGTGCATGGGCAACCAAGCACGCGTGGCACCCGGCGCCACCGTCTTATCAACATCGACCCGTAACTTCCCGAATCGCCTCGGTGATGGTGCAAATGTGTACCTCACCTCAGCCGAGCTGGCGGCGGTGGGTGCGATTTTGGGCAAATTGCCAACACCGGCAGAATATTTAGAATTTGCCGAGAAACTCGATTCTATGTCGGAGGAGATTTACCGTTATATGAATTTCGATCAACTGGTTGAATTTCAAAAACTAGCCGATGATGGCAAGAGAATCGCCGCTGTACAGATTGATCAAGTGGCTTAAAAAATCATCTGCTGATACGCAAGTAGATGACATAAACCTCGGGCTATGGGCGATTAGTTATTAACTATCGCCTGAACCCAAGGTCAATCTCAGCTAGCTAGCCTGTATAGAAAACTGTCGTCGTTAAATTTGCCAAGAAGGCGGCGTGTCGGTATCAATGCCGTAACGCGCAATTGCACTTGCGCAGACTGCCGGAGCGATGTCCCCGCGTTGAGACAGCGCGGACAGCGCGGCCAGTACGATGTGGTAGCGATCTACCTCAAAGAAGTTGCGCAGCGCGGCACGTGTATCACTGCGCCCGAAGCCATCGGTCCCCAGAACGCTGTAACGTGGCGCTACATAGGTTGCAATCAGTTGCGGCACAGCACGCACATAGTCACTCGTAGCGACAACCGGCACATCACCGCTTAAAGATGCGGCAACATGGCTCACCCGCGGCTCATCCTGCGGATGTAGACGATTCCAGCGCTCAATTTCGCGCGCCTCACGAGCCAGCTCGGTGAAGCTAGTCACGCTCCAGACTTCGCTCTCCACACACCAATCGTCCGCGAGCAGCTGAGCGGCGGCTATCACCTCGCGCAAGATAGTGCCTGCACCTAAGAGGCGGATTTTACTCGTCGCTGAATCCACTGATTGCGTCAAATAGCAATACATACCCTTGACGACGTCTTGCGCCACATCAGGAGGCAATGTCGGCTGGGGGTAGGTCTCATTCATGACGGTGATGTAATAGAATACATCTTCGTCTTGCTCCAGCATCTGACGCATGCCGTGATCGAGAATAACGGCGAGCTCACCCGCAAATGCCGGATCATAGGCTCTACAGGTCGGTACGGTAGAGGCAATCAGATGACTGTGACCATCCTGGTGCTGCAAGCCCTCGCCCCCCAGGGTCGTCTTGCCTGCCGTGGCACCTAACAAAAACCCCCTCGCGCGCTGATCCGCCGCGGCCCAAATAAGGTCGCCTACGCGTTGAAAACCAAACATCGAGTAGTAGATATAGAACGGCAACATCCGCAGTCCATGCACCGAATAGCTGGTGGCGGCCGCAACCCAAGAGCTAATGGCACCGGCCTCGCTGATACCCTCTTCAAGAATCTGACCGTCCAGCGCTTCGCGATAACTCAGGATAGAGCCGATATCTTCGGGTTCGTAGCATTGCCCTGTACTAGAATAAATACCCACCTGTCTAAATAGATTGGCCATACCAAACGTCCGGGCCTCGTCGGCGACAATGGGCACCACTCTGCTTCCGAGCACTTTATCCTTGAGAAGATTAGTCATCATACGCACGAAAGCCATGGTGGTAGACATTTCTTTACCATCAGCATTAAGACCGAATTCCCCATAAGCCGACAGCGGCGGTACGGGCAGTACGTCTGCTATCGAGCTACGACTGGGGATGTAACCGCCCAAGTCCTGTCGACGCTGGTGCAGGTAACGCATTTCCGGACTGTCTTCATCCGGCTTATAAAAACTCAGACTTTCTGCCTCTGCATCTGACAACGGTAAATTAAAACGATTGCGGAAGTCGATCAACGCACCGGCATCCAGCTTTTTCTGCTGATGGGTCGTCATCTTGCCCTGCCCGGCCTCACCCATACCAAATCCTTTTTTAGTATGCGCGAGGATCACTGTGGGTCTGCCGCAATGCTGCGCTGCCGCATCATAGGCTGCATAGATCTTAACCAGATCGTGACCACCGCGTTTAAGTCGATCGATCTGTTCGTCAGTGAGGCCTTGGGCTAATTTAGCAAGCGCCTCATTCTGACCAAAAAAGTGCTCGCGATTGTAACGTCCGTCCTTCGCGGCAAAAGTCTGAAACTGACCATCCACGGTCTCGGAAAAGGCGCTCAACAACGCGCCTTCAGCATCGCGGGCGAACAGGCCATCCCAGTCGGAACCCCATACCAACTTGATGACATTCCAACCTGCCCCGTTAAACAGAGCCTCGAGTTCATCGATGATACGCCCGTTGCCACGGACCGGGCCATCCAGGCGTTGCAGGTTGCAGTTCACCACCCAAACCAGGTTATCGAGCCCCTCTCTTGCGGCTAGAGTCAAGGCAGACATGCTTTCCGGCTCGTCCATCTCGCCATCGCCAAAAACACCCCAAACCTTACGATTGGACGTATCTAATAACGCGCGATTTTGTAAATAACGCATAAAACGCGCCTGGTAGATGGAGCTGATGGGTCCTATCCCCATCGATCCTGTGGGGAACTGCCAGAAATCGGGTATTAGCCATGGGTGAGGATAGCTACAGAGACCCCGAGCACCTGCTTTAGAGGCGCTCACCTCCTGACGATAATGCGCCAAATCCTGTTCGCTTAAACGTCCCTCCAGAAAAGCGCGTGCATAGACACCTGGCGCAGAATGGGGCTGATAAAACACCAGATCGCCACCTGTGGTTTCGGTGCGCGCGCGGAAGAAATGATTGAATCCAATCTCAAAGAGATCAGCGGCACTGGCATAGCTGGCAATATGACCTCCCAACTCGCCATAAGCTTGGTTGGCCCGAGCCACCATAGCCAGCGCATTCCAACGCATAATCGAGACCAGTTTTTCCTCGATGGCGAGATCACCGGGGAAATCGGGTTGCTGCTCCACAACCACGGTGTTCACATAAGATGTACCACGGGCCGGTTGCCATGCGATGGCGGGGGCACGCGCCATCGCTGCGACTGCATCAAGCACTTGTCGGGCTCGTTCTGGGCCACTGTGCGCGACAATAGCTTTAAATGCATCGCACCACTCAGCCACTTCCTCAGGATCAAACTCATCCTGCAGGGTCTCAGCAGCACTCATAGCAATTTGGGTCATAGGTTAATACCTCCACATCACATTGTAGATTACCGTGCGTGGATTTTTTTACCGTATAATCTGCCTGATCGGTATGTTTGCAGCATGTTATGCTGTAAAACCGATATTTCACCACAGAGAATGTTTATGCCGCTCGATAATATTGATCGAAAAATACTAAGAGAACTGCAAATTGACGGCAGGATAACCAATACCGAACTCGCAAGGCGCGTTAGTCTCTCCGCTTCGCCCTGTCTGGCCAGAGTTAAGCGATTGGAATCAGAAGGATTGATTCGCCACTACGTTGCGCTACTCGATCCGCTACAGCTAAACCTACACCTAAACGTATTCATTTTCATAAGCCTTAAGACGCAAACTCGTCAGATACTCCAGGACTTCGAGTCGCGGGTCTGCGCTTATGATGAGGTAATGGAATGCTATTTAATGACCGGTGATGAGGATTACCTCATTCGTGTCGCAATAACTGATATTGGTGCGCTGGAGCGGTTTATCGTGGAACGGTTATCCCCAATGCCTGAAATAGAGAAAATTCGCTCGAGTTTTGCGCTTAAACAAGTGCGTTACAAAACAGCACTGCCACTGATCTAGTGTAGAAAAGTGCAGCGATAACGACTGCAATTAAAATCGCCTTTTTATAACCCGTGACCGTCGCCTTTGCCAAAGTCACTACGCCTCATTCGTAAAATCGAATCAAAGAAGCCCTGATTGCAGGAACAACTGCTCCGCCTTGAGGGTGAGCATTCTGCCACGAGATGTGCGTGCAAAAAGCTCGTCTCTCAGTCAGCTTCCAGCGGGTCTTGCCAAGCGGTTAAAAGAGGTCTAGCGTTCAGTCATTGACCCCTTCGACACGCTCAACTTTCATACTGACTGGAGAAACACACGTGGCTTTAGGAACTGCACTTACTCTCACCTTCTTAGTGCTGATGATTATCACAGGCATCAAGGCCGTGTCCATCGTGCCCCAGAGCGAAGAGCATGTCGTCGAACGACTCGGCAAATTCAAGGTAACGCTCACTGCAGGCATCAACATTTTAATACCATGGCTAGATAATATTGCCCATAAAGTGGTGATCCTGGAGCGGCAGCTTGACGCATTTAAGGTGTCAGTTATCACCGCAGACAACGTAGAGATACTGTTAGAAACAACCATTTTCTTCCGTGTTATTGATGCGGCGAAAAGTGTCTATCGAATACGTGACATACCTCTGGCGCTTAAGACAACCGCCGAATCTACGATCCGCAACGAAGCTGGAAAACTTGAGCTCGACGCATTGCAGAGTTCCCGCGACCGGATGAATGAGCGCATTCTCGAGAATCTGCGTGAAGCGGCGGCACTGTGGGGACTCGAAGTCACTCGATCTGAGATCACCGATGTTCAAGTCGACCAGCAAACCAAAGATGCACAACGCCAGCAGTTAAACGCTGAGCGCGAGCGCCGCGCCACTGTGGCGCGCGCAGAGGGGGAGCGCGCCCGAGTTCAACTAGAGGCAGATGCTCAGCTGTACGCAGCGCAACAGCAAGCTGAAGCAGTAAAAGTCACCGCAGATGCGCAAGCCTACGCCACTATAAAAACCGCACAAGCCACAGCGGAACAGACAACGATGATTGCAAAGGCTATAGCAGAAAACGGCAAGCCGGCAATTGACTATGATATTTTAAAACGGCAAGTCGAGGCCATTGGCGTACTGGCGGCTTCAGACAATGCTAAAACAATTGTTTTGCCCACTGATGTCACCAAAACCATTGGTTCGTTATCAGCTTTACAAGAATTACTAAAGTCTAGCTAACCGAGGATCAACCTATGCTATCCCTTCTAATACGCTACGAAACATGGATGATACTGGGACTTACATTGATCGTACTCGATCTTGTTTTTGGACTTGAATTCTTTGCATTATCCTTTGGCATTGGCGGCTTAATGACTGGATTAGGCATTTTGATACTGGGGGACGCTGCAATTTTCCAAACATGGGAAAGTTCAGTCACTACCTTTGGAGTCTTATCAGTAATAATTCTGTACCCACTCAGGCGATGGGTCCTAAGGACCACCAAGAATACCGAAGACATCAACCACTACTGAGTGCACTCGGGTTAGCCATAACATGTCAAAAACCACGCATTCGCCGAATTAAATGCGACGACTAGTCTTCTTCTATAGGGTTCTGATAAAGCAGTGATTCGACGTCACGCAAGGCAATACAAAGCGGCGCTGCTTGCTCGGCCGTTAACTCCGCGTTGACCCGCGCGCTCAAACTCCGCACTCCCTCACCGGGCTTACGCGCAATGCCTAGACGCGCTAATCGGCGACACAATTTGATCAGTGCGATTTCTGCCGGTGATCGCAAGGGCAACTTATTGCGCAACAGCAACCACCATGCCAGCGGTGCCAAAACCAACACCCAGCTCCCCAACATCGCGGTGACAAACCCGCTGACTCGGATATCGCCAAATAGTTGTTTCAGCAAACCAACCTGACCATCATTGTCAAAACCCACAATAAACGCCTGCCAGCGCCACGCTATGGTGTCATAGCGCAGTCGCATCCAATTGACGAGCGCACTGTTACGATAACGCAATACGGAAAATGGTGACTCTGTAAGTAGACGACTGCGTTCTGCCTCGCTCAGTGCAGCTTCCAAGCCTGACTCCACGCGCGCTGGCGATACCGCTGCCGTGGGATCCACACGTATCCAGCCCTGCCCCGCCAACCAGACTTCGGCCCAGGCGTGTGCGTCGAACTGACGGACCAGCACCGTATTATTGAGTGGATTGACCTCGCCGCCTTGATACCCCCCAACAATACGTGCGGGTATTCCCGCCTGGCGCATCATGACGACAAAGCTATAGGCGTAGTGTTCACAAAACCCACGGCGACTGTCGAAGACGAAGTGATCGACGAAGTTTTGATCAGGTAACTGTGGCGGCTCTAATGTGTAGTAAAACGGCGCTTGGCGAAAGTGCGCTAGAACCGCATTGATCAACGCCTCGGGCTCCGAATAACGCTCCCGAAGGGCTTGTATCCATTGCCGAGTGCGAGGATTTTCCTGCGCGGGGAAAGCCAGTTCGACCTCCCGTCGCCAATCCGACAAATTTACCTCTAACATCGCCTGTGGCCAGCTACGGACCGCATAACCCATCTGATTATCAATCTTCTTTGCAGACAGTAGACGGAAATCCGTAGTACCTCTAATGCTCGCGCCACTGCTCTCGGCATAGGGCAGTGCAAACAGCCAGTTCTGCATAGTTGGCTCGATAATCACTTGGTAATCCAGCGATGTACCTGTGAGTTCGGGTGCCATTTGACTGAGTTCTGACTTGGGAATACTGCGCCAGTCAACGCTCTGCCAGCCGCCGTTGTCAAACTCACTCATGACTACGCCACGCCAATACAGATCACGTTGTGCTGGAATATCTTCCTTAAACTGAGCTCGAAAAGCTAAAGCACTGGAGCGAGAGAGTTGACTGATCTGTCCCGGTCGTAGGGTGTCACTCATACCCGTTATCGAAGCACCATCCTTTGACGGGACTGACCATAGCGGACCAATACGGGGAAATATCAGAAATAGCACGATCATCATCGGCAATGCTTGGACTAATAACTTGCCACCTAAAACCAAGGGCGTAACAGCAAGGCGTTGCCCAGGAAGCTCATTCAAAGTCACTAACGACGCCATTAACAATAAAGTGCAGACCAAGGTATAGACGACAACAGGTAACTGCTGTGAAAACAAAAATTCGGTGATACAGATAAATAAACCTAACACCACCAAGGTGTAGCCATCCTTGGTCGCCACTGCCTCTATTTGCTTTAGGCCTGTTGCAGTAAGTAAAAGACTGACCATGGGCTCCAAACCCACAAACGATTGATAGCTATAAAACAGCGCGGCTGTTGCCAATATGACTAGGGCTACGCGCGCGAATTTACTGGGCATCTCTGCCCGCCCACGATACATCTGCAAACGCCACAATGCCGTGCCAATATAGATCAGTAAAATCCAGATGGGAACACGTTCAAGATGCGGGAGCATTACAATGAGCTGAGACAGCAAAAGCCACACCAAAGCATTACGCGGTATTGGTGTAACAGTTTTCATCTTATCTCGACGCGCGTGGCAGCAGTCTGAGTATTCAAAGACGATACGATATTGCTCGCACTCGATGTTGTCGCACCACTGCCTATAGTGACCTCAATGTCATAAAGCGCAAGCGCACGTAGCACCGCCTCACGATGCCGATCACCTGAGGCCATGGGTATTTCGGTGCCAGGCAATCGCAATCCATATTCGTCACCAGTAGCGTCGTATTTTAGCGCCAAATAACAGAGTCGAGACAATCTCAGCTCGGTACCAATCTCCGAAAACATCGCCCAATCTAGCCAGCGATCTTGCTGCACAGACCGTGAATGTAGGCGAGTCTGCAAGGCCTGGCCTTTGGCAAAACTGCGCCAGTCTATGAACCTGCGGGAATCTCCCACTCGATAAGCGCGAAAACCCTGGAGATCGTCATGCCCCAGTGTTTCCGATACACCGACTGCGCCATCGTCGGCGTCGGTGGGTATAAGCCCCTCGCTCGCAACAGGCTGAGGATAGACCAAGGCGCGAAAGTCGAGATCAACATATGTCCAGCACCGCAGCAAACCGACTGGCCAAGTCGACTGCACTAGCAGCCGCGGCGGCTGAAACCAGCCCCTAGCATCCACGGCGTGAAACAAGGAAACGTCGACCGTTTCACCGGCCGGAATATCGATCAATGCCGAGGTATTAGTCCACGCTAACTTTATGGCTCTGTGGTCGCGTCCATCTCGCGCTGTGACACGAAAGACAAACTCCGCTTGCTGGCCAGGAAATACCGACGCAGCGCGGACCGCGGTCAATTTCAGACCTAATAGATTTGCGTTGGTATGCAATACCGCCACATTGGCCATCATGGCTAACCAAAATGTCAGACCATAACTCATGTTGTTTTGATAATTAATGGCGGTTAGCAGCATGATTAGCAGTGCAAACAGGAATAGCCAACCAGCGGGGGAAGCGAAAATAAAAAGGCGCTTTTGCTTCAGCACGATCGAGCGCCCAGGCGGCAATCGCCGGTTCAACCAGCGCTGCCAGCGCACGCGCAGCGGCCCACGCCAGCGTGCTAAAAATTGCGGGGGCTTAGCTGCCGATGATATCGACATGGCGCAGCATCAATGCCACCAGCGCATTACCATCGCCCGAATAATCGGCGCGGGGAACGAGGCGGTGGCCTACAACGGGGCCCAGCACTGCTTGAACATCCTCAGGTATCACAAAGTCCCGACCCTCCATCAATGCCCAAGTGCGCGCCGCCGCCACCAATGCCATTGCACCTCGAGGTGACAGCCCCACTGCAAATTCTTGAGATTCTCGGGTAAAGGCAACTAAGCGTTGCACATAGTCAATCAGACTCTCCGCTGCTACCACCGCTGCAGTCGCCTGCCGAATATGGGCCAGCTGCTCTATATCAATGAGCGAATGGGCCGCAGCAGCTGTAATACCTTCGGTACGGAGCAGTAGCTGCCGTTCCGCGGCAGCGCTGGGATAGCCAAGACTGAGACGCATCATAAACCGATCGAGTTGCGACTCAGGCAAGGGGTAGGTACCCGATTGGTGTGCGGGATTTTGAGTGGCAATAACGAAAAATGGCGATGGCAGCTGACGGGTTTTCCCCTCGATACTCACCTGCGCTTCAGCCATCGCTTCCAACAAAGCACTTTGTGTGCGAGGCGTTGCGCGATTAATTTCGTCTGCAAGTAGTACCTGAGTGAAAATCGGACCGGGATGAAAAACAAACGCGGCTGTCTCGGGGTCAAAAATCGCGCTACCAAGAATATCCGCTGGCAAAAGATCGGAAGTAAACTGCACCCGAGAGAAATGCAATCCTAAAGCCGTCGATAACGCTTGCGCTAATGTGGTTTTACCCATGCCAGGCAAGTCTTCAATAAGCAAATGCCCACCCGAAATTAAGCAGCATAGCGCCTGTCGAACCTGATGTTCTTTACCGAGTACCGCCTCTCCAATATGCGCAACGGCTTGATCTATTTGCTCGTGCAATGGTCACTCCCTATGGTCGATCATGGTCCTATGCAGACGCCGTCTTAGCGCTGACTAAACCCTGACTAAGCCCGAACTAAACCGCCAACGGAAATCTATATCTCCCGCTGAACTAAGCGGGTTTAGCTTCTGCACATACCGGCAAAGCCACGGATACAATCTGCTTTGATATCATCGATATGCTCTAAGCCCACTGAGATTCGAATCAAACCATCCACAATACCTGCTTGCGCACGCTGCTCTGCGCTGAGTCGACCATGGGTGGTGGTCGCCGGATGTACGATGGTGGTTTTTGCATCACCTAGATTAGCAGTCAAACTCATCATTTCGGTCGCACGGATAAACGCCCATGCAGCTGACTGCCCACCGCGCACATCAAAAGACAGCACGCCACCAAAACCGGTCTGCTGCTGAGCGGCTAACGCATGACTTGGATGTGTTGCCAGTCCTGCGTAATTAACGTGCGCTACCTCATCTCGATCCGAAAGCCACTCCGCTAGCGCCTGGGCGTTCGCACAATGGGCATTCATACGCAAAGACAAGGTCTCGAGACCCTTCATTATCACCCAGGCGTTAAATGGACTCAAAGTCGGACCGCAGCTGCGTAAAAATGCGGTCAATTCAGCCATTGTTTCCGCATCACCCACCGCTGCGCCACCGAGCACACGACCTTGTCCATCGAGGTATTTGGTGGCTGAATGAATGACGATATCAGCCCCCAATAGTAAAGGCTTCTGCAGCGCCGGCGTGCAAAAACAATTATCTACCACCAGGCGAGCATTGCCGTGTTGAGCAATAGCTGCAAGTGCTGCAATATCAGCGATCTCAGACAAAGGATTTGAAGGCGTCTCGCAATACAGCAAACGCGTACGCGGCGTCATCGCACTGCGCCATGCACTCAAGTCGCGCAAGGGTACAAAACTTACGTCGACACCGAATTTAACCATGTATTTCTCAAACAAACCCACGGTACTTCCAAATACATCCCGCGAACAAATTACATGATCACCCTGCTTAAGCAACGCCATACAAACCGATAGAATAGCCGCCATGCCTGAGGAAGTCGCCACTGCAGCCTCAGCTGACTCCATCGCCGCTAGCCGCTGTTCAAAACCACGTACCGTCGGATTCGTATAGCGAGAATAAACATTCCCCTCGTATTCGCCTTGAAAGCGAGCGGCGGCATCCTCTGGTGAATCGAAGATGTAGCTCGAGGTCGTATATATGGATTCACAATGTTCACCCTCGGGGCTGCGACGGATACCAGCCCGAATCGCTAAGGTGTCACTATGGGCATTGTCCAGCCAATCGCCAGTATCAGAAGTCATCGCCAAGCCTTACGCATCGTTATGTAAACCAACCATTGCACCATCCTGGTTGCGCCCCTGCCCTAGCGAAGCACTCTCGCCCCGCGCCGCCTCGATACTATCGAGGTAATCAGCATCAATTAGTCCCGCCAAATACTGCCCATCAAATACCGACAATTCGAATCCGTCGATAGATTCATTTCCTTCGTGGGAGCAATCAATTAAATCTTGGATATCTTGATACACCAACCAATCGGCACCAATTGAGCTACAAATTTCGTCTACAGTTCGCCCGTGTGCAATAAGCTCCCGGGCCGCAGGCATATCAATACCATAGACGTTGGGATAGCGCACCGGTGGTGCTGCAGAAGCAAAATAGACTTTATTCGCCCCGGAATCTCGCGCCATCTGAATAATTTGCTCGCAAGTGGTTCCACGCACAATAGAGTCATCAACCAATAGGACATTTTTGCCTTCGAACTCAAGCGGCACAGGGTTGAGTTTTTGTCGCACAGACTTCTTGCGTTGATTTTGCCCGGGCATAATAAACGTGCGCCCAATGTAACGATTTTTCATAAAGCCTTCACGAAACTTAACACCCAACTCATAAGCCAGCGACTGCCCCGCTACGCGACTGGTGTCTGGGATGGGGATTACAACGTCAATGTCGTGGTCCGGCCGTTCACGCAGAATCTTATGCGCTAACCGCTCACCCTGACGCATCCGCGTCTTATAAATAGACACACCATCCATCAAAGAGTCGGGACGCGCAAAGTAAACATGTTCAAAAATACAGGGCGTCAATCGCGTATGCTCAGCGCATTGCTCGCGCAGTAATTCTCCCGAAGCCGTGATGTAAACCGCCTCACCGGGCTTCACATCGTTAATCAGCTCAAAGCCCAAAACGTCAAGCGCGACACTCTCTGAGGCCAACATATATTCAGCCAATCCGTCTTCGGCATGACGCACACCCACTACCAAGGGACGTATTCCATTAGGATCCCGAAAACCTACAATACCGAGCTTGGCGATCAATGCCACCGCCGCATAGCCCCCTTCACAGCGGCTATGTACCGTCCTAACCGCCGCAAAAATATCATGCGCTGCGGGCGTTAATTTCCCAAGTCGCTGTAATTCATGTGCAAAAACGTTTAATAAAACTTCCGAGTCAGAGTCGGTATTTAAGTGTCGCAAATCGCTTTGAAACAGCTCTGAAGTCAACTGTTTAGCGTTCGTGAGATTGCCATTATGCGCCAGCGCCAAACCATAGGGCGAGTTAACATAGAATGGCTGTGCCATTGCGGTGCCAGAGCTACCTTGCGTTGGGTAGCGCACATGCCCAATACCAAAATGACCTAACAACTGAGACATATGCGGATCGCGAAAGACATCTCGCACCAGACCCTCACCTTTGCGCTGCAAGAACTTGCCGTGATGGCACGTCATAATACCCGCAGCGTCCTGTCCTCGATGTTGCAGCATTGTCAGCGCATCATAGATGTCCGCAGCAACATCATGATTGCCTACAATCCCTACCAATCCACACATAGACTTCTCCTAGGTCTTACAGCAATTCAGAAGCTTCAAGTTGCTCGCTTAGATTTTTGGCGGGCTGCACATCAAGCAAATCATCAAAATTCTCACTAAACCAATCAGCCATTGCATCAATCGGCGGCATCAACTTAGCGTCTTCAAGCCAGTTCTCTTCCGAGTCAGGCAATAAACCTTTAAGCACGAGGGTAAACGCCATCATGATCACTAAGCCGCGCAAAACACCAAAGCAAGCGCCGAGTAAACGATTACCTAAATTAAATCCTGGTTGCTTCATCTGACGAGACAGCCAACCACCCACCGCTCCAACAATAGCGAGCACAGCAACAAAAATAAGTCCCCAACCAAATAGATAACGGAAGGTTGGGCTGTCGCTCACCGCGAGCAGGGAGTCAGCTAGCGGGCGAGCCAGTAAATTCGCGGCGACAAAAGCGGCAACCCAGCCCAGCAATGACATGGCCTCACGGGCGAATCCACGCCACAAACCAAACATCATGGAGATGGTGACGCTGACAATAATGATCCAATCGAGACTGTTGAAATTAGCCGTGGTCTGGATTATCTGATCGATAAAATCTTCCATGCTATTGGACATACCTCAATAAAGTGGCGTCAACCCCTAGCCACGCATCGATCTCCAACTTAATCGCCTCAAGTTTTGCTCGCTCCACCTTAGGACCAATCTTGAGTCGATAAAGCACCTTCCCTGCTTTTTTTGTCTGCTCGATATAGGCTGGATATCCACGCTTCTTAAGTCGGCCCATAAGAATCTCGGCACGGGATTGATTACTCACCGTTGCGACTTGTAGTACCCACGCGATTGCCAGTCCATCTTTATCGATGGTCGTGACTGCCGGCACTGAATTGCGGGGCACAACCGGATCGAGAGCGGCAGCCGAAGGCAGCGCTACGGCCTCGGAGGTTTCTGCCTTACTAGGCATATCAGCCAGCATACTGGCTTCATCCGCCTGAGCCTCAAGCTCAGTTTGATCAGATAACTTAGGTAATTGCGCTTCAATATCCACCCGCGGACTGGTTGGACGCAGTATTGGAGTACGATCAAAACTTGGACGCGCAGGCATTGGCGCCAGCACAATTGTCTCGTCGTCAGGGGCTTGTATAAAAATAATCGGCCAAAAAACGACAGTCAGCGCGATCAGCACCAACGCACCTACCAACCGTTGTTTAACAATCGAATCCATTACGCCCTCTAAACGCTTTCATCAGCGCGCCGAATGCAGTCAATAGCTGCACCCACTGTAACAAAAGAGCCAAACACCAGTATTCTATCTCCTGGGCTTGCGACGGACCAAGCCGCTTTCCAAGCAGCATTGAAATCATCACATGGATGGACCGAATGCCCACGTAACTGATCCACAAATTGCGCTGAAGGGGCAACTCTTGGATGGTCAACAAATTCAGGTAAAAACCATTCGTCTACGTATTCAGCACTCGCGGTAAGGATATCACGGATTGGCTTGTCGGCCATTGCAGCAAAAATGGTTAAAGTTCGCCCAGGCACAGGTTTTGAAGCTAATTCATCGACTAATGCCGCTACTGATTCGCGATTGTGCGCAACATCCAGAACGAGATCGATATCGTTAATCGAGAGGTGCTGCTGTCGCCCGGCCACGATGAGCTGGCTCACGGCAGGATGAATTTTGGGATCGTGGATATCGATGCCGAGGCATTCGAGCGCTATCAATGCCGCTGCCACATTACGTTTTAACAAACCTTTAGGGATAGGTAGTGCAATAGCGACACCGCTGATCGAGCGCAGGATATCTTCCTCAATAACCCAGTCTTTATCGAGCTGTTGGATATCTGCGCCAATTCGTTCAAGCTCGGGCACGAGCGTGATCGGTAGATCGGCATCGGCTAGCACTACCGGCCTGCCCCGGCGAGCAATACCTGCCTTCTCAATGGCAATTGCCTCCCGAGTTTCGCCTAGCCAGTCGGTGTGATCTAGTCCAATACTGGTAACGACAGCAACGTCAGCATCCAAGATATTGACACCGTCGAGACGCCCTCCTAATCCAACTTCGAGTACTTGGTATTCGACGCCAGCCTCAGCAAATAGCCAAAGCGCTGCCAGGGTGGCAAATTCAAAATAGCTCAGCGTGATCTCACCGCGGGCCTCCTCGATCGCCGCGAATGCACCACAAATAGCTGCGTCACCCGCAGGCTGACCATTGATAACAATACGCTCATTGAAATAAATGAGGTGCGGTGAGGTATAAACGCCAACACTTTTCCCGCAGGCGCCAAGGGCCGCACTTAAGACTGCGACACAACTACCCTTTCCATTCGTACCCGCGACAGTGACTGTACTCGGTGGAGCACATCTCAAACCCAAGCGATCCGCAACTTTTGCGATACGCTCAAGCCCTAGATCAATAGCCTTTGGATGAATCTGTTCAAGATAGCCAAGCCACTGGGCTAATCCAAAGTTAGTCATCATCCCCTAGGCCAACCGGTGCAATAGTTTCCTCAACCGCTGCGCAAGACGGGTCGGATGTAGGAGAGCTCCCACCTGCAAACTTTGCCAAGATACGCGCTAGCGTGTCGCGTATTTCACTACGGGGCACGATCATATCGATCGCGCCGTGCTCAAGTAAAAATTCACTGCGCTGAAATCCTTTTGGTAATTTCTGGCGGATGGTTTGCTCAATAATATTGGGCCCAGCAAACCCTGCCCGTGCATCAGGCTCCGCGACATTGATATCACCCAGTAACGCGAGTGACGCAGATACACCGCCATAGATAGGATCTGTCATCACTGAAATATAGGGCACACCGGCGATTTTTAAGCGCTCAATCACAGCAGAAGTCTTGGCCATTTGCATCAAAGAAATCAATGCCTCTTGCATACGCGCGCCACCCGAGGCCGAAAAACACACCAGCGGCAAACGCTGCTCTAGCGCTAAGCTCGCCGCCCGGGCGAATTTCTCTCCCACGACATAGCCCATTGAGCCACCATGAAAATTGAATTCAAAAGCGACCACGACCAGCTCCGCACCCTGTAGTTTGCCGCGCATGGCTACCAGGGCATCTTTTTCACCCGTAATCTTCTGCGCCGCACTCAGCCGGTCTTTGTACTTGCGCTTGTCCTTGAACTTGAGGCGATCTATCGGCTCGATATCGGCAAATATCTCGCTGCGACCTTCTCTATCTAGAAACACATCTAATCGACGGCGCGCGCCTATGCGCATATGGTGCTCGCACTTTGGGCAAACATCCAAGTTACGCTCAAGATCTGGTCGGTATAACACCGCGTCACATTTGACGCACTTCTTCCAAAGGCCTTCGGGCACATTGGCGCGTTTTCTGGCGTCATCTTTGCGCACACCTGAGGGAAGAATTTTATCGATCCAGCTCATGCCAAACTCCGCTTAAAAGCCACATGTCCATTATACCCGTCCTAAGTCAAACAGCGGAAGCAACGCCATCGACGCCCGCGCGAATATCACCAATAATCGTTGTCGCCACCGCTTCCAACTGCCTTTGAGTCGCGCCCGCAGCAGATGCCGCTGCCAGCGCATCTACCAAAGCACTACCGACAACCACACCATCGGCATATTCAGCGATCGAGGCAGCTGATGCGGCATCTTTAATGCCAAACCCCACCGCTATCGGAAGTTCGGATACCCTACGGATTTTACCGAGGCACTCGGCCACCTCTGCAGCATCCAATGCGCCAGAGCCAGTAACCCCTTTGACTGCTACGTAGTATAGAAACCCACTGGCGCGTGCGGTAATCATTTCGATGCGGGCATCAGGCGTTGTAGGCGAGATCAAAAAGATGTTGTCGATACCGACACGCTTCAACTCTAAGTTAACGGTATCCACTTCTTCAGGGGGTAAATCCACAGTGATCACACCATCTATACCCGCCTCTGCACAGAGATCAGCAAAGACTGGATAGCCCATCCGCTCAATAGGATTGACATAGCCCATCAGGACCAAAGGTGTTTGTGTATTGGTTTTTCGAAATTCACCTGCCAAGGATAAAGTTTGCCGCAATGTCGTACCCGCTGCTAAAGCGCGCTCGTGGGCCTTTTGAATCACAGGACCTTCTGACATCGGATCAGAAAACGGCACCCCAATTTCAATCACGTCCGCACCGGCGGCAACTAAGCTGTGCATCAATGGCACCGTTGTTGCTAGGTGGGGGTCGCCAGCAACAACATAAGGCACAACTGCCTTACGTCTAGCCTGCTGTAAATTATTAAAAACTTTCGCTAATCTACTCACAATAATTCTACCTAGATAATGTCTTTTAGCTGTTCAGACCTCGATCCCTTCAATTGCCGCAACGGTAAGAATATCTTTATCACCACGCCCAGAGAGATTAACAATGATGTGCTGCTCAGAGGTCATAGTTGCCGCTAACTTCTCTGCATAAGCGAGCGCATGGGCGGTCTCTAGTGCAGGCATAATGCCTTCAATTCGCGTAAGCTTATGGAAAGCCGCTAGCGCTTCCTCATCGTTAGCAGCCACATAATTAACCCGACCAATATCTTTTAACCACGAATGTTCGGGCCCAACACCGGGGTAATCTAAGCCTGCAGAGACCGAATGGGTATCGCTAATTTGACCATTCTCATCCTGCATCAAATACGTGCGATTACCATGCAATATCCCAGGGATGCCCGCACTCAGTGGCGCCGCATGTTTTCCCGTCTCTATACCCAAGCCACCCGCCTCGACGCCGTACATCGCCACGGATTTGTCAGCCAAGAAGGGATGAAAGAGACCGATCGCATTAGAACCACCACCAACACAGGCGACCAGTGCATCAGGTAACTTTCCGGTCATCGTCAACGACTGTTGACGTGCCTCGCGACCAATGACGCTCTGAAAATCGCGAACAAGCATCGGATAAGGATGCGGGCCTGCGACCGTTCCAATGATGTAAAACGTGTCGTCGACATTAGTCACCCAATCTCTCAGCGCTTCATTCATCGCATCTTTAAGCGTCTTAGACCCCGATGTAACAGGGATCACTTCTGCGCCAAGTAATTTCATTCTATAAACATTAAGCGATTGGCGCTTAACATCTTCGGCCCCCATAAACACTTGACATTCCAGACCGAGTCTCGCCGCGACAGTAGCGCTAGCCACGCCATGCTGGCCCGCACCGGTCTCAGCGATAATACGCTTCTTTCCCATATGTTTCGCCAACAGCGCTTGGCCAATAGTGTTGTTTACCTTGTGTGCGCCGGTATGATTTAAATCCTCGCGCTTGAGGTAAATACGGGCTCCGCCTATTTGGTCAGACCAGCGCTTGGCTTCATACAATGGTGATGGACGACCAACATAGTGCGCTAAATCTTCATCAAACTCCCGCTGAAACTCTTCGTCATCTTTGAGGCGCCTGTAGAGTGTCTCTAATTCAGCGAGTGCCGACATCAGTGTTTCGGCGACAAATTTACCACCATAAGGCCCAAAGCGACCGTGAACATCTGGCAGTGAGGCTAATAATTCTGGCGTTACATCTATAGTCATTCTCATCCATCCTTCATGGTATTGCGAACCGCATCAACAAAAGCTTTCATTTTAACGACGTCTTTGACGCCCGGCGACGATTCAACTCCGCTACTGACGTCAACCGCACTAGGCCGACACTGCCTAATCGCCTGATCTACATTTTCTGGGGACAGTCCGCCCGCCAGGATGAGAGGGCGTGAACATTGCGAAGGAAACAACTGCCAATCGAATGTCTCACCCGTCCCACCAAACGCACCCTCGTGAACCGAATCCAATAAGAAGCCACGCGCCCGAGTATAAGGTGCCATTAGCATATTGAGGTCACTGCCTGCGGCTGGATTAAGTGCTCGCAAATAGGGCCGTTCCCATACCTCACAGTCGGCGGCAGATTCATTGCCGTGAAACTGTAGTAACGTCAACGGAAGCGCATTCAGCACTTGCTCGATGTCTTGCTCACGCGCGTCGACAAACAACCCTACGACCTGCGTGAGGGGGGGCAAAACCTTGCATATATCCGTCGCCTGCGCAATGGTTACCGCGCGTTTACTCTTCGTATAGAAGACCAGACCGATGGCATCGGCACCTGCTGTAACTGCTGCAATGGCGTCCTCAGGGCGGGTAATTCCACAAATTTTGATCTGCAATTGATGCTCGCTCTTAAAAATCAGACGCAGAGTGTAGCAAAGCCCGAGGCGCTATCCTAAGCCCGAAAGTATCATTGGCCCCGCAGGCGTTGACGGAAGGCCAAATGCTGCGGGATATTCGACTTCCATCAAATATAAACCAGCCCCTGACGAGGTATCTGCCGCCTGACTTCGATCCCGATCAGCCAGTAGTTGGCCTATCCATTCGACGGGTTTAACGCCGCTACCCACCAACAGCAAACTACCTGCGATATTGCGAACCATATGATGAAGAAACGCATTGGCAGTGATCGTGATCAAAACTAGGTCACCGCGACGCTCGACACTCAACGCCCTAATCTCGCGTATTGGGCTATTTGCCTGACAGGAGGCGGCGCGAAAAGCGCTAAAATCTCTCACGCCAAGCAGCTGCTGTCCCGCGATGTGCATTGCCTGGCTATCGAGGGGTTTGCGGAACCAGCTAACCAGCTCTGCAAGATGCGCCGAACGAACTACGGTATTGGCAATGACATAGCAATAACGGCGTGCAGTCGCACTAAAACGCGCATGAAAATCATCGTTCACAGGTTGCGCCCAATGCACACGAATAGCCTCGGGCAAAGCGCTATTTGTCCCCATCACCCATGCTTTGGCACTGCGCCCAACAGGGTCATCAAAATGTATGATTTGCCCAAAACCATGTACGCCTGTATCGGTACGTCCTGCGCAGTGGGATCTGACCGGACAATTCGCAATTTGAGCGAGCGCCATCTCCAATGACTCTTGTACTGTTGCGCAGCTGAGGTGAGGCTGCGCCTGCCAGCCATGAAATCGCGAACCGTTATACTCGATACGCGCAGCAAAACGGGTGCCCGCAGACACCCGTTTATCGCTAAATCCTACGCTATTCTTACTCAATGCCCAGCAGTAACTCGCGAGCTTGCGCCTGCTGCGACAGGTCACCCTCAGAAATCACTTCCTCGAGCACTGGCCGCGCACCTTCATCATCACCCATATCAAGATAAGCACGGGCTAGGTCTAACTTCACCTCAGCGGGGCTCGCTTCAAGCGCGTACACCAACCCGCCATCCTCTTCATCAGGCAAATAATCAACCGCCGGTGGCCGAATATCCGAACCCAATACCGCCGCCAATTCTGGGGGTAATCTACGATCGAGATCTGCTGAAGTTACCTGATCAAGTTCTGCGGTATTTTGCAGCTCAGTCTCATCCAAATCAACCAAGCCCAGTTCAATGCCGGATAAATGCTCATTAACCAACTCCGCCGACTCGGATGGAGTATCAGCTGAGGGCATCGTTCGCTCCTCACTAGCTAGACCAACAGGCAACTCTTCAGAAGGTGTCGCAGCAGGTTCATTTAACGCATCTTTAGCGACCGCAAGGTTAAAATTAGCTGCAGTGGGCGGGTTATCGTCAACAGCTACAACGCTATTGGCTGCGCCATTCGCTCGCTCATCCACCAGCTCGCTCGTCAGCTCTGCTGGTCCATATTGACTCAACATCGCCTCTACCGCCGACTGGGCTTGAATATCACCCGTGTTAATAATGGCAGGTAATAATGCTTCGGCCTCTTCTCGACGGTCGATTTTAAGATAGATTTCCACCATCTTCACAAAACCTTCTGCGTGCGACGGTTCGGCCTTTGTCGCCGCAGCCAGGAGATCAATTGCCTGCTGATACCGACCATAAGCAATATAGATATCCGCTTCAGCGATCGCGTCAGCAACGGGATTTTCTTGCGCGTAGCCGTTAAGTAATTTGCGCCCATAGCCCCGCTCGCCATCTTGACTCTCATGGCGATTGGGATTGGCA
>CAWUVW010000024.1:0-13235 GCA_963926105.1 uncultured Luminiphilus sp.
ACTAATATGAATCGATTTCGCGCGCAGTTCGCCGGTGCCATAGGCAGCCTACTTGAATGGTATGACTTTGCGATTTTTGGTTTTCTCGCGCCCATCATGAGCCCCCTGTTTTTTCCTAACGAAGATCCTATCGTGGCGCTAATTCAAACCTACGGTGTCTTCGCAGCCGGTTATTTGATGCGACCGCTTGGCGGTATTGTGTTTGGCTATATTGCTGATCGTATCGGACGAACCCACGCCCTGCGCTGGTCGATTGCTGTTATGGCAGTACCCACCGTATTGGTGGGCTTATTGCCGACCTATGCGCAGGTCGGCGCATGGGCGGCGGCGATGCTGATTCTACTGCGCTTGATTCAGGGCATCTCTGTGGGCGGAGAGCTCATCACATCGGTAACCTTTCTGGTTGAATCAGCACCAAAAGGCCGCAAAGGCTTTTATGGTAGCTGGGCATTTTTTGGCGCAGTAGCCGGAGTTTTGCTGGGCTCAGCCGTGGTGACCGTCATCGAACTATTTCTCGATAATGCCGCGATGGCAGCCGGTGGTTGGCGCATTCCGTTTTTGCTCGGATTAGTCATTTTCCTAATCGGCAGCTGGTTACGATCCGCGCTAGCGGCAGATCCTATGGTACAAACAGCAAGTCAAGCGATGCCAATTAAGATCGTGCTCACAGAACATCTTGCTACTGTGCTTCATTTAATGGCCGCTTTGCTGCTGTTTTCAATTAGCTTCTATGTATTATTTGTCTGGATGCCAACCTATCAGTCCAAGATCATTCCAAATCCAGTGGCACACGCCATGGGTATCAATACAATCGTCATGTCCGTTTTGCTGATGATGATCCCCGTTTCCGGCTGGCTCGGGGACAAATTTGGTTTTCGTCGTGTCATGTTAGCGGGTATTGGACTCACTGGCGTCCTCGCGTACCCCCTATTTTTATGGATCGATACCGGCACCCTCGTAGCTGCTTTGGTTGCAGGTCTGGTATTTGCCGCTATTAACAGCTTTATATATGGCCCCATGGCAGCGACGCTAGTCCAAACCTTTCCCGCAGATATTCGTAATACCGGCGTTGGTCTCGCTTACAACGTTACGCTGGCTATTTTTGGCGGCACTGCACCCATGGTGTGTACATGGCTGATCAAGGAGAGTCACGACATTGCGGCACCCGCATATTATTTAGTAGCACTGGCGGCGATCAGTTTCGTTGCCATGGCGACACTTAAGGACTACGGGCACGACTGAAGTTGCTACTTAAAGCGCAAAGTCTACCGCATGGATGACAGTATGTTGCTGCGCTTGCACGCGGTGAAAAACGCGGCAATTCACCATTATCGATTTTCATGGGCTGCGGAGATCGACGACTAGACGACGAAATCTGCAACAACTTTCGGGGCAACGCCTCGTAAATAGGCCGCCTCGTCGGGTAACTCACCAAAATACCGGTAGGTTAGCGTATCAATAGCCGTCGCATAGACTGACAGATATACAACGCCTGGCGCCAGATAGGTGCCGCGCAAATTCGGGTGAGCGCCGTCGAAATGATCATGCAAGTTGCAATTTGGACGCGCTTGATATGAGGCATAAAAAGCCAGTCTTGCCGGAATAACAAGCGCCCTAGCGGCCTATATATAAGTCGTCGAAATCTCGACCGATCAGGACAAATTGTCCCTTGCAAACACCCACTTACTCCTGAGCAGACAGGGTTCGTATTAGTCACAAACTGTCTGCCAACAAAACCAGAATGCCGCGTATCCAGCCTAAATTAGTCATTACTTTTGTCCCATCATTTTCATACCCACGTGCTCAACACATAAACCTTTGTTATTAAACGCGCGAAAACCCAAAAGCTACCAGTGCCTATTGCCAACAATTTAACGGTCCAGCCAAGTCCATACTCTGACCTTAGAGATGGTTAGCGCTATAATGACTACATGAGATTGCTTAGCACGCCGCTTTGCACGACTGCCGCTGATTGTCCAAAGGTAAAGGTTAGATCATGAACACAGACCAAATTGTCGCCGCACTGAATGCTCGCGCGCCAACTTTTCTGACGTTATTGGGTGGTCAAATTGTTGCGGTCGATGCTGAACTGAGCGAATGCACTTTTACATTCACAGTACCGCTAGACTTTTGCCACAGTATTGATGTCGTGCAGGGTGGCTTTGTAGCTGCAATGCTAGACGCTGCAATGAGCCACGCGGCGTTTGCCCACGACAACAGCGTGGTGGGCGTATCAACGCTGGAGCTCACTACGCACTATCCGGGTATCACCCGAGGAAATGTAGCGCTGACAGTTCGCGGAAACGCGCGGAAACTGACGCATAAAACGGCTTTTTTGGACGGCGAAATCATTACTTCAGAGGGTGAGGTTGTGGCTTTTGCGCGATCAGTCGCCAAAATTTCGCGCGCGTCAAAAATGTAAATGAAAGCGCCAGACCATCGGTCATGCGCTTTCGAGTTCAACCCATGATCTACCCAATGCAAATCACTGTAATGTCGCGAACTGTCCTTCAGGCTGCAATTCAATGAGCACTCGACGCTCCAGCGCATAGGCATCGTGGTCACCTTGCAGGGCATGTGATAGCGCCTCACCCTTTCCGCTAACGGTCATTCGTGCCCTCGAGACCCCGGCGTTTTCCAGCGCCAGGGCAACCTGCTCTGCCCGCGCCTTCGACAAAGCCAAATTGGCGGGCTCGCTACCCCGGGGATCGGCATATCCGGCAATCGCGACACGCGTGCGTCCACTACTTCGCAGCCAGCTCGCCAATAACTGCAAGCGCTTATTACCCGCCGCAGTTAGCTGACTCTCACCAGTTCGAAACAAAACCTCCAGCTGCAACTGATCTAACGTCATCTGTGCCAGGCGCTGCTGTTCGACCTCGGCCGCTTCTAGCCGCATCTCTAGCTGCGCCAAAGAGGATTGACTCGCGGCCAGTTCCGACTGCGTTTGCGCAAGACTGGCAAGGCTTTCATCATAGGCGTCCGCTTGACCAACCTGCTCAATCAACCACGTTCCTGCCAACATGCCGGCAAGCGCGCCGACTGGGCCGGCCGCAACCGCACCGATAGCAATAGCGCTTAACGCGGTGAGTTCCTGCTTAGTCTCAGTAGGTACTTTAGCAGCAGCGGGGTTAGCTGACAGCACGGCAACAGCAATGATGGATGACATAACAATAGTAGATGTTTTCATTTTAAAGCCTCGTTGTGAAGGGGTTAAGTGGCCATTACAGCGAGCAAAAATGTCAGGGGACTGCGTCAAATCTGCGTAAGCGATGCGCAATTATGATCAATTATGACTGCCATGACTGGGCTGCAATGGCCTGCAGGTAGAGGCACTACCGATGAGCCTAACTATTGATCTATTTATGATTCAGCCAAGACACACGCGAATCATCTTGCTTTATGGCGCCCGCCACTAACAAGGCAAAATAAGTAGGTGTGTAACTTCGACACGCCGATTCAACAATTGCGTCAACGAAAGCATTATTGGGGGTTTTTGTTTACATTTGTCCACCGGTGCGCTTATAAATACCGCTGAAAAATCGTCGCTAATTAATGGCAAGTAAGTTGTCACAGGAAAAGAATTCTGCCGATAGATTATCTGACGCAACGCATTGCCCTAACGCTAGTGCTGGCTGCTGTAGGCACCCTCTTAAACACCGTCCCTCTTGATGTGTCTTTAACTGATACTTGATACAGATCAGGCCATGCTCCAGACATATCGCACCGGAACGATGATATTCATCTGCCCCTGCCGCGACCCATGGAGAACATCCTCACATCAGACTCATCGCATGCGCTTACTGAGTGGGCCTGTTAGCTCAGTGATGTCTCGCATCTCGTCTAGTTGAAAAACAAGATCTGACTGAGAAGTAACCGTTGCCAAGGCGTGTTCGGTCAATCGTTCGAAATGCTGAATAAAACGTTGAATATCTGCTGCAGTCATCAAATGACGATCGCCGATGTTCACGTCTAGACGCTGCGCCAGACGACGCTCCTGTTCCAAACGCCATTGATATACACAGTTAAAACTTGGCGCGCGTAACATGTACAACACGTCCAGCCGATCAAACACCGGACCATATTCTTGTGCGAGGATGGTATTAACATAGCGACGCCATCGCCCGTCGACATCTTCTTTTGCCTCTAGCCTATTTATAGGCGCGACTAGCGCAGACTCAGCCTGTGGCGTGATGCCTACACACCAGCCCTCCAGAATCACCACATCTGCCGGCGCAGTGAACCGATGCCAGTGAGAAACCTCCATACGATCGTCTTGAGACTTATCAAAACGAGGGAGCCTCACTTCGCCGTCCCCCATGAGCAGCGCAGTTAACGTTCGCTGCATCAAAGACACATCGTGCGTACCTGGGACACCACGGGTCGCAAGCAGTGGATGAACCTGCCCCCCCAAATGCTGGCGCTCTGCGCGTGTACGGTAAAAATCGTCAATGGACACAACCGCAGTGCGTAGATCATAAGCCTTGGAAAGCACCCTAGATAGCAACGCTGCCAGCGTGCTCTTACCCGATCCTTGACTGCCATTTAGACCTATCAAAAGTGGTCGGGCGTTAAGCTTCTGCCGCTGCGCAATAGAATCTGCCAGCGGTAAAAACCACGCGCGCGCACTATCGTAAAAGCTATTGGGCAGCACCTCTTGCTGACAAAATTGCTGCAGCAATTGCTTTAAGCGGGAGTCGTCACGGGTAGCAAAGTTCATTAGCAACGACTATGCGCTCCTTGGGTAAGGAATAACAGGCGCGTTGAACGACTAAGTTCGGCAACACAGCCTGGCTAAATCAAAGCAGCGATCCAATAAAGTAACGCCGCAGCACTCGCCGCCATAACCGTATAGGGCAGCTGAGTAATCGCATGGTCATAAGTACGACAGCCCGCACCCTGCGCAGACAAAACGGTAGAGTCGGAGTAGAAACAAGCATGACTCCCAAAGCCGCTGGCCGACAAAAGCGCACCGACCACCAATATTTGATCCACTTCTAGCGCCTGCGCCAATGGGAATGCAATAGGCATCGCAATCGCAATGACGCCCCAGTTTGATCCCGTTGTATATGAAATTATCGACATAGTGACAAAGATCAATAACGGTAACAGCGAGGCTGTCATATAGGGCGCCACACTGTTAATCACGTAGTCGGTCATGCCGATCTTTTGATTGGCTTCAACAAATACAAATAGCGCCACTAGCATGGTGAGCACTGGAATCATCGATTTCAAACCATCGATGCAGGTGTCGAACAACTCACCCAGAGGCATAATTCGCTGCAGGGTAAATTGCACTAGGGTAATCATAATACCGGCAATTACACCGCGCAGTAGATCGACCGAAGGAACCACCGTAAAGAACAGCATAGCTGCAATAGGCAGAAAAAATGCACTGACACCTGCGCGGTCTGACGCTTCGGTCGTCATCGCCGCATCTTCAAAGACACCTAGGTCGCCGGTGCGCTCAGCCCGCTCTTCCGCGATACGCATTTTCCCTACCAACGGCACTACACCCATAATCACGAGCGGCACGAGCAGCACAGCAAAGATAGGATAGAACATGTAGGGAATGGCTTCGATAAACATGGCGATACCCTGCCCCTCCTCGGCGACGCCATTTGCTTCTAGGCGACTGGCAAAAAATACGCCCCAGCTTGAAATTGGAATCAGTAAGCACATCGGCGCTGCAGTGGAGTCGACCACATAAGCTAACATTTCACGAGAGGTCCGAAAGCGGTCAGTGACGGCCTTCATGGTGGAACCAACCGTCAAAGAGTTGAGGTAATCGTCGAGGAAAATCGTCAGCCCCAGCATCCAGGTTGCTAACAAGCCACCTTTCTTATTCTTAATGTGTTTGGTTAACATTTCACCAAACGCAAAGGAGCCACCGCCTTTCACCAGCAATGCAATAAAGCAGCCATACAAGCCACAAACTAAGACCACCCAGGCGGTGTCTTCGTCCATAAGTACTGCTTGCGTCGTCGCAGCGAGGGCGTCAACGAAGTAAATGCCGTCCATCATCAAAAACGCCAATATTGAGCCAGCAATCACCGACTCCAATGTGCGATGACTCCAAATAGCGAGTATCAAAACTAACGCTGTAGGTATGAGGCTCAGAACGCCATAGTCCATGAATGATATTCCTGTGAAGCAGCTGTGCCGCTAAAGCGATTTAGGATCAGAATGTCGAATGTACTAGACCAATAGTGGTTTAGGGAATCCTAATAATAGAACCAATGTCTCTAATCGGTATTTAAGCCGAGATTTTGGTTTGCTAGCGGCCCTCACCGCGTGTAACTTTCTACGAACATGTATCAACGCGATATCAACGATACAAGAAAGTTCTAACCATAATTTTTTTGCAGCCGCTGTCGGGAGCACCGCGTGAATATTGAACAACTCTTAGCCAATATTGCGCAATCGGAATCTGGGCCGCAAGTCGCAGCACTTTTTGACTTCGATGGCACCATTATTTCTGGTTACTCGGCTACCGTATTTTTAAAAGATCAACTCACCAGTGGCGAATTGCCCGCCGACGAATTTCTTGAGCTCGCCCGCGCACTAACCCGCTTTGGTATGGGCAACATGGGCTTTTCGGCAATGATGACGGTTCATGCGCAATTTCTGGCCGGCAGATCAGAAGCGGACTACATGACTGCGAGCGAGAACCTGTTTCGCAAAGGTATAGCGCGACTCATTTATCCTGAGAGCCGACGACTGATCGAAGCGCATCGCGCGAAAGGCCACACTATTGGCATCATTAGTTCAGCGACACCCTATCAAGTTAGACCTGCAGCGACAGACTTAGATATCGAGCATGTCTATGCAACAGGCTTAGAGGTTAAACGCGGTAAATTCACCGGCAGGATCATCAAGCCGACGGTGTTCGGAGAGGGCAAGGTCGATGCCGCTAAAGATCTAGCTGCAAAATTTGGCTGCGATCTGAGCCGCAGCTTCTTCTACTCAGATAGTACCGATGATATTCAATTGCTGGAGTATGTCGGCAAGCCCGTTGTGCTCAACGCGCGCAAACGGCTGATGGACATTGCCAATCAACGCGCTTGGCCAGCAGCAAGTTTTAATAGTCGTGGCCGCGCGAGCGTTGGTCGGTTCGCACGCTCCCTCGCCGCAACTGCGAGTTTAGTACCCAGTTTTGCAGCGGGCTTACCGATCACAGCACTGACCGGATCAGCACGTGACGGCGTGAACTTTTCTATGTCGCTTTTTTCTGATGCCGCCGCGGCCTTAATCGGACTAGAACTCAACGTAAAGGGACGCGAAAACCTATGGAAAGCGCGGCCAGCTATGTTCATGTTTAATCACCAAAGCAAAGCCGATGTTGTCATTATTACCAGCTTATTGCGTCGGGATATTGCCAGTATTGGCAAGAAGGAAATCAAAAAACTTCCCCTCATTGGCAAAGTGTTAGAAATGGCGGGCGTGGTGATGATCGACCGCAACGATCCCGCGGGCGCAATTGAGGCGATCAAACCGCTGGTTATCGCCATGCGGGAGCAGGGAAAGTCAGTCGTGATGGCGCCTGAGGGCACCCGCACGCCAACCCGTAAACTGGCGCCATTCAAAAAAGGCGGCTTTCATATCGCCATGCAGGCCGGCGTCCCCATTGTCCCTATTGTGATCCACAACGCCAGTGATATCGCACCTAAAGGCGATTTTATATTTCGCAAAGGTACAGTGGACGTTGAAGTGCTGCCACCGATAGAAACTAACGAATGGACTACGGCCAACATGGAGCAGCAGGTAGCGCAGGTTCGCGCATTATTTCTCGAGGCATTAGGTCAGGTAGAAGTGACAAGCACCACTAAGAAAAGCGCAGTACAAGCCGCGGCTAGGGTGCCCACCAAAACCGGCACCGCCAAGACAGCTTCAGCTAACACAGCTTCAGCTAACACAGCTGCGGCTAAAAAACGGACTACCAAACCGGCGACTACAAAGGGGGCTCAGCAAGTTGAGTCCGGCAAAAAGTCTGCCGCCAAAAGCGCCTTAAAGGCGCAACCAAAGACCCGACAAAAAACCACCACACAAGCTTCAGCAAAAGCTAAGAAGACCGCACTCAAACGCGCAGCAGTTAAACCAACAGCCAAAAAAGCTGTCAAAGCTACCACCACAACCGCAACCAAAAACAAGGCACCAAAGACAGCCCCAGTCAAGCGCGCGGTAAAACCCAAGCTAGCGAAGGGACGTTAAACTATGCACCCGCACGATAGCTTGACCGATAAGCTGGCCCAGTCGCCCTGGCCTGAGGATATAAAGGAGGTCATTTTCATTCTTGACGCCAACAATAGCTTTGAGCGCACGACCCTCGAAAGCTGGATTGATCGACACAATCCAATAGCCACCCTACCTCGGCGCGTCCCGCTACTGCTGAGCGATGACCGCCTACCGCTCAATGTCAACCGATTGACGACTGTTCTACGTGAAACGCCAGATGCATTTGTAGCACCGCTACGACTCAGCTGGACGTCAAGTCGAGACAACCAGCACACGCGGCCACGTGTTGTCGATTTGATTCGCGGTGGCGAGCGCCGCCCCGCACAATGGCAGGCGCGACGTATCGCCAAGCGCAGCCCCTATCGCGTACATTTACTCGCAGGTAAACCGGGCTCTGTCGCAGAGCTAGCGCAGCGCTTCGAACGAAAATACGGCCACGCTGCTATGGAGCATGCTGAAGATTTTGCGATATTCGTGGCGCGACAAGCGGCTGTAGTGCTCGATATCAGTGAGCGCAAACTCCAAGGTGGACGCTATAAGGTGCCGCGTTATGTCACCCAAAGTCTGCGCAGCAATAAAGAATTTAAGGCACGTTTAGAACAGATTGCCCAAGACAAAGGCGAATCTATCGGGCAGGTCAACAAGGAGGTGGAGGAATACTTCCAGGAGATGATTTCGATACCCACCAGCTTCTGGCTGGATGTATGGGCTAAATTCTGTAACTTCTGTCTGGGCTTGGCTTATGAGCCCGACATTGAATATCAGCAAAAGGACTTAGAGCGGATACGCGGGATGGTGCGCAATCATCCATCGGCGCTGTTGTGGACCCACAAAACCTATCTGGATGGTTTCGTGATTCCAAAGATTATGTTTGAAAACGATTTCCCAATGCCGCACATGTTTGGCGGTGCCAACCTCAACTTCCCGGGACTGGGCTTCTTGCTGCGCCGAGCGGGCGGTATTTTTATCAAGCGGAGCTTCAACGATAACGAAGTCTATAAAGCAACACTGCGCCAGTACATTGGCTATTTGATGGAAAAGCATTTCCCGCTGACTTGGTCCTTTGAAGGCACTCGGTCGCGCCTCGGCAAATTAATGCCGCCGAAATATGGTCTGCTAAAATATGTCCTTGAGGGTTGCTACAATTCGGGTGCGCAGAATATCCATATCATCCCGGTCACCGTTACCTACGATCTGATTCGGGACGCGGAAGAATACGCCCGTGAACAAGCCGGCCACCCCAAGGCACCCGAGTCGCTCAGCTGGTTAATTGGCTACATCCGGAGTTTGGCGCAGCCGATGGGTAAGATTTATGTCGATTTCGGAGACCCTGTCATACTGCCGCAAGCGCCGGATCCAAACGATTCGCTGGCGTTATCGAAAATTGCTTTTCGGGTCGCAGTTGAAGCGAATCGCGTCACGCCGATCACTTTCCCCGCGGTTGTCAGCATGAGCTTGCTGGGTGTCTACCCTCGTGCGCTGACCGAACAAGAAATCGCCAAACAGATTAAAGATCTGATGTATTTCGCCGAGGTGCGCAATTTGCGTGTGTCACCCGATTTTGACTACGACTACGCAGTCAATATGGATAATCTGCTCGGCATTATGATCGACGGAGGCATCATCTCGCGCTTCGATGGGGGCCCGCAAACAGTCTATGGTATCTCCGAAGGACAAGCCTCAGTCGCGAGCTACTACCGCAACACTATTGCTCATTACTTCCTCAATCGCGCCATTATCGAAGTCGCGTTATTAGCAGTTGCCGAAGCGGCCGAGACGATCACCAACCCTGCCTTAATTTTCTGGCAAGAGGTCGATGAGTTACGTGACCTATTTAAGTTCGAGTTTTTCTATCCGGCCAGCGATGTTTTCCGCCGTGAAATCGAAGCCGAGCTCGACCTGATTGCACCCGACTGGGAGGCGTTGCTCAACCAGAGCGTAGGGGGCGCACGTAAGCTTTTCTTCCGCATCTCGCCGTGTGTCGCACACATGACGTTACAAATGTTTGCCGAAGCCTACTGCATTGCAGGTGATATTTTAGCTGACTGGCATGGCGAAGATATTTTTAGTGAGAATGTGTGTGTTGAGCGCTGCATGAGCTATGGCAAACAAGCCTGGCTGCAGCGCCGAGTCAGCAGTGAGGCATCAGTCGGAAAGTTACTATTTAAGACCGCGCACAAGCTATTAACCGCGCGCAAACTGGTCGATGCCAGCGGACCCGATTATAAGTCAGCGCGGAGTCGCCAGGCTCAGGCGCTCAACACACTGGTGCGACGAATTGAAGTGGTTCGCGCATCGAGCATCTCGAGTCGTGGCGCTATGACAGTGAGGGACACCGCTCGTGGATCAATGTAAAGTAGCCGTTATCGGTGGCGGATCGTGGGGGACGACCATCGCCTCACTGCTCAGTCGTAATACAGATTTAACACTCTGGGCGCGTAACGCCGATACGGTTGATGAAATCAATCAATTTCATCGCAACTCGCGCTACCTACAGGACGCCCCGCTCAATACCAAACTCCGCGCGAACCATGATTTAAATGCGACCGTCGCTCAGGCTGATGTGATCGTGATGGCGGTGCCCTCCAATAGCTTTCGCGATGTGCTCTTGGAAATCACGGGTGACATCAAACCCAATGTACCTGTGATCAGTCTGACCAAAGGCCTCGAACGCGGCACACGCTTACGCATGACAGAAATCATTCGGGAGGTCTTGCCCGGCCGGCCCGCTGGCGTACTCACTGGACCAAACCTCGCACGTGAAATTCTCGCAGGACAAGCAGCGGCGAGTGTACTGGCAATGGATGACCAAGATTGTGTCGCATGGCTACAGCCATTGTTTAATGTCGGTTTATTTCGGGTCTACACCAATAACGATGCTGTGGGCTGCGAACTCGGCGGGGTACTTAAAAACATCATTGCGATTGCGGTCGGCATGTGTGATGGCTTGGGTGCTGGCGATAATACCCGCGCAGCCCTGATCACCCGAGGTCTCGCTGAAATGACACGCCTTGGCACCGCGTTAGGAGGCCGTCCAGAGACCTTCGCCGGGCTCGCGGGTATGGGCGACATGATCACAACTTGCACAAGCCCCCAGAGTCGTAATCGGCATGTCGGTATTGAACTTGCCAAAGGTCACGCCATCGATGACATCATCGCTAGCATGCACATGGTTGCCGAGGGGGTGAAAAGCGCGCCTACGGTGATCGAGCTAGCGCGCGAGAATGATGTTTTCATGCCCATTAGTGAAGATGTTTATAAAGTAATTATCGGTGAATCCAACGCCCGCTGGGTATATCGCGGCGTGCTGCGCAATAGTGCGGGAGCCGAATCTGAACCTGCATAGCGCGTCAACGCAAATGTTCACCTATAGCTCGCCCAGCATGACGACATGACAAGTTGTTAAAATGCCACACGCCCGGGGGCCGTCCGCCATTCACAAGGCAGCCGCTGGCGTGACACTATAGAACGCTTATTCGGTTAGAGGATCTCTCGTCATGCAGTGGTTTCGTTACGCATTAGTCGCCGCCTTGTGTCTTGCCATAAGCGCCTGTACCACAAGCCCCACAGGACGTCGGCAATTCATGCTCATTTCGCCTGAGTCCGCTATTGTGCAATCGGAAGTGGCTTACTTGAGCACAGTGGGCGAGCTGGACAAAGACAATCAGCTCGTCACCGACCCACTGGTTGTCGCACGCGTTGCGCGTATTACCGGGCAGATAGTATCTGCGGCGATCGCTGACTACCCGGGGAGTCGCAGCTGGAAGTGGAGCGTCGCCATTATCGACGACCCTGAAACAGTCAATGCCTGGTGCATGGCGGGCGGCCGGATGGCGGTCTACACCGGCTTGTTTGAACAGCTGAAGCTGACTGATGATGAGTTTGCACAGATCATGGGTCATGAAATATCCCACGCATTGGCAAACCACACGGCTGAACGCATGTCACGCGCGATGGCCACGACCCTAGGAGTCGTGGCGATTGGCGCAGCATCAGATAATCATGGCATGGCGGTGGCGGGTGCTGCTGTGGCCGCTAAGTTGGCGCTAGAGCTCCCCAACAGCCGCGTCGCAGAATCAGAAGCCGACGAACTCGGTATGCAACTGGCGACTCAGGCGGGCTTTGACCCCGAGGCAGCGGTTACACTGTGGCAGAAAATGGGCGACCTGAGCGATGAACGACCCCCTGAGTTTTTGAGCACTCACCCCGCGCCAGATAACCGTCAGGCATCACTTGACCGCATGATTCCTGCAATGCGCGCACTCAATCCAACGCGCCAAAAAACCCCAATTCACACGATCGATATCATCACGCCAGAAGACTGATTATCGACCTATCGCACCGTGTGTAAAAAATGCAGGTGGTTCTCGTATTGATTCAATATGTCGCCCACCACCTGCGCTTCATTCCAGCCCATAATGTCGTAATCTTGCCCACCTTCCATCAAATGGACTTCCGCGCGATAAAACGTTTCGTCTTCTGTCATTTCATCAAGTGACTTACCCGTCAGTGAGTCATCGGGCATCGGATAGCTGCGGCTGCGTACTTCATAGACAAAGTCAATTTCCTCGCCGTGGTAGACCTCCAATCGCACCGTTGCGTTATCGGAGATGTGGTTGCTGACCAAAGTGCGGAAGTCATGCTTGTTGAGCTCCTCAGCAAAACTACGCATCGCCTTAAAAACCACATCTCGCTGAAATTTTTGCACCTCGGAGTCGCCGGGAAAGTCGAGTAAGTTGCTCAGCCGATGGCGCCATAGGCCGGTCTCTGAAGCGCTCGGCGGACTTACGCTCACTGCCTGACGCTTGGCGCCATCGACTACCAGCGCACGCCAAAACCCCCATAGAGCGCCTAGGACAGCAAAAGAAAACGGCAGTGCGCTGGCGATAGTGGCAGTTTGCAGTGCAGCAAGGCCATCGGCCATCAGTAGCACCGAAGCGATCGCGCCAATGACTACGGCCCACAGTACTCTCTGGGCCGCCGGTGTATTGTCTTCCCCA
>CAWUVW010000025.1:0-34515 GCA_963926105.1 uncultured Luminiphilus sp.
TCTCGCTTGGGGTTAAAACGGTGAAGTCCCTGCCTTAGCGTATTCAATCGCCGTGATATATGTGTATACACACGTAACGTAAACAGACTGAAACGCTTGGGGACAGTATAGGCTGTGAGTGACCGCACAAGAGATATGCGGAGTGAGAGCAAAGCCTTTATTCTATGGGGGCCTTAGACAAAATGGGACGGAATGGAATGGTGCCCGAGGCCGGAATTGAACCGGCACGCCTGCAATAGGCGGGAGATTTTAAGTCTCCTGTGTCTACCAATTTCACCACCCGGGCAGAGTGGGGTTTTCCAGCTGGAACGCTGTAAACCTACGGTTTACGTACCGTTACGGAAGGTTCGCTTGAGCACTAAAGCAGTCTATCTTGTGCGCTGCATTCCGCGCGGCGAGTATACTGGGTTGCCCACTACGATGTGAAGCGATTAAAGCTCGTTTTACACGGTTCACCAAGAAACTTTTTGCATGGGTCGCCCTAATGCTGTGCAAAACCACGTAGAGCGCCTCCATTCTTAGCAATCCCCTCCAGCGCTCTTGATTATCACTGAGCTGTCGCTAAGTTTTAGCGCTCGATAGCGTCAACAATAGTGGCGAATCTGATCGTAAATTTGAGCGCACCCAGGTGTCGACGGTCCATACTGAGTCGATCTTGGGCGCATATTGGTATTACACCTACTATCGTCTCTTTGGCCCTTTCACATAATACTCCCCCAAGCTTATGTTAAAACGATACGTTTGGCATGGTTGCCAGCCAGAGAATAGCCAATTTGCTTTACACCTATCTCGCACTAATGATTTCAGCGGGTTCAGACAAAACCGCTGAACATCATTTCCTAAAAGAGTTCGATGATTGAGTTACCTCTAAAAAAGCGTTGGTAGTAATTGTCTATCAAATAAACGACCTAGCGCTGCCTTATACATTTAAATACATGCAGCTCGACGAGCGCATTAAATACGCATAAAACACTGTGTTTGTGTTGTGAAACTTCCGCAGGACGGGGAAAATAGTCAAAAAATCAGGAGACGCAAATTTTGACAGCGCAAAGAGGACAATTTGGCTCAAGGGCCGGCTTTATTCTGGCTGCAGCCGGCTCTGCCGTTGGACTGGGCAACATTTGGGGATTTCCCACACAAGCAGCCAGTAATGGCGGGGCAGCGTTTGTGTTGGTCTATTTGGTACTGGCCTTTCTCCTCGCCTATCCAGTGCTGATGGCCGAGCTACTCATTGGCCGACATGCTCACGGCAATGCCGTCACCGCATTAAGCAGCCTGAGCACCCGCCCAATCGTTAAGGCAATTGGCGCAGGCACAGGGCTCTTGGGCATTACCGCCGCTAGCTTGATCTTAAGTTTTTATGGCATTGTTGCGGGCTGGATGCTGGGTTTCACCCTCTCCTACCCTCTCGATCTTATCGGTATGAGCACCCCCGCGCAGTGGCTCGAAAGCTCAAGTATCAGCCGCAATATCATGCTCATGCTCACCTTTATGGTGATGACAGTAGGCATTGTGATTGGTGGTGTTCACCAGGGTATTGAGCGCTGGTCGACGCGGCTCATGCCAATCCTTATCATTTCGCTTGTCGCGCTGGCGCTATACGTCTTTACCCTAGAAGGTGCCATGACTGGCCTCAAGGTTTATCTGCTTCCCGATCTATCAAAAGTGCTCTCTGGGGGTCTCATTCTCAAAGCCCTTGGTGCCGCATTCTTTTCCCTGTCACTCGGCGTGGGCACCATGTTGATTTACGGCTCGTACTTATCTGACAAGGAACACCTGCCATCTACCGGCGCTTTAGTGGCACTCGTCGATGTCGCCATTGCAGTACTTGCAGGCTTCCTGATTTTACCGGCCATGTATGTCGCTGCAGAGCGCGGTGTTGAAATATTCGATGCAAGCGGCGCGCTGCTGTCAGAAGACACCCTCATTTTTAGTGTATTACCCGCGCTATTTGAGACGCTGGGTAGCATTGGCGCCATTGCCGCCACGGCGTTCTTCGGCTTGATGAGTATCGCCGCGCTGACCTCATCTATCTCAATGCTCGAGGTCCCCGTTGCGTTTCTTGTGGAGCACTACCGGTGGCAGCGGCTCTGGGCTGCCCTCATTGCTGGGGTGGTTATCGCCGGTATCAGCACGGCTATTATTTTAGATTTCGATACTTTATTCGGCCTGGTGATTACGATCACCACTCGCTATGCTCAACCACTACTGGGCTTAATGATGTGCGTGTTTGCAGGCTGGGTATGGCATCGGGACAGCCTGCTACGTGAACTCCAAAAGAATGGCAGCAGCGCAGAAAATACTTGGTTTTGGCGGATTTGGCCGCTTTACGTAAAATTCGTCTGCCCGGTCATTGTTGCGGTGATCTTAATTCGCTCAATCCTCTGAGCTTTCTTTTTCAAAAAGCCTGTCGAGACGGCCGCTGTTAAACAGTGCGCCGTACGTCAGGCTGACCATCATAAAAATAACCGCAACCCAATCTTGGGTCTCAATGTAAACCCAAGCACTAAATACAAACATACCAAAGCATAACCCTATCACTATAAGTTTAAGTACCGGCATACAACCCTCCCCCATTCTTATAAGTCGTCGTGGTGATTCGTGATCCAGGCGTACACCAATTTTTTACGACGTTGAGCGCGATGGCCCAACGCCGAGTTTAAGTGCGTACTAACACGCTTGTTTCTTGCACCAGATGTCGCAAGGCTAAGTGGGCTTCACCTTAGACTTGTCATGAACCTGAGCCCAAGGACGTCCATCACAAGTTGCGTAGTTGCTACAGTCCCGGGTACAACCCCTGCACGGCAGCCGCTCAGCCGCCGCCGTGGGGCTAGCCATTACGCGTTGTTTCACCACTGTATTCATCGTTGTTCCTCTGTACCACTCATTAAAGCATTACCCTTCATCAAGGCTTGCAACTCTTGTCCGCGGTCTTCTAAGACGGCGCTAAGCGCTTTCTCCATCAACCAACGCGACTGACTTGTATAAGCGTAAATACAGGTGTGCACGGCTGCATCGTGCCAATTTTCTACCGCGCATTCGCTGGAATACTGTTCGAAGTTGGCCAGCGCAGTGATCAAGTCTGTAATATGGCGCGGACATTCACAATTTAACGTCGATTGTAGGTCGCGCGCAGCGCTAAGCTCAGCGTCGCTAAAGGTACGATCTTTGACCCTGGCCAGCTCGCCTAAATCGAACTCACCTTGCTCTGCTTGATGGGCGACCGCCACGCGACTGACCTCAAATGCTAGCCGCGCTGGATCAGGAGGAAAAGGTATGGCCGTCATCTCACGACGCGCCACTGCCTCTAGCCACTTTTCATTGCCCAGCTGATAAACGACCAGTGTACGCTCGGCACCCATGCGTTTGGCGAGCGCCTCTATACCGTTAAGCAGACCCGTAGATCCTGCCGGACACTCCACCACCAACATGTCTACGGGTTCATCGATGTGCAATTGATCCACTGCCATCGCCAAATTTCCACGCATCAGATACGCACTTACAGCCGAGATGCATCCCTGATGCTCTTCGATCCAACAACAGAGCTCGGCGCCGACAAACACTACCTGTGGTTTGCGCTGCGGCAGCTTCTTAGCCAGCTGACGACTGCGATTTTGCACGAGTATTTCAAGCGTTTTGCGTGGGCTCTTGGCTATGTCACCAATACGAGCGCCATCGGCAACCAGTGTTGCCACAATCTGCAAATGCTCTAAGTCCGACTGAGTGTACTGGCGACGACCAGACGACGACTTATGGCTCGCAGCCAACCCGTATCGGCGCTCCCAAATACGCAGCGTATCGGGTTTTATTCCAGTCAACCGCGCAACTGTGCCAATGCCGTAAAGTGGTCTTGGTTCGAGTAGTATTCCGTTATTGATCGGTGCATTCATCACTTTGACCTTAGGCTTAACCCAGCGTTGACTAGACTTACGCCTGTCAAAACTAATTAGATCTCTCTAACCCAGCCTTTTGACCATATTTTGTTTACCCTTTATTGGACAAAATAACGAATGAGCAATCCTATGCCCCTGTAGACCGCGTACATATGACACCAAAGCCAATTGCATGTATGAGAACAGGGGGACCTACGATGAACAGCGCAGACCACAGTGACGACAAAGATCTCGAACTCATGTTTGCAGAGGCGCGGAGATACCCCCTACTCACCCCGGAACAAGAGCGAGAAATAGATGGTCGAAAATGGGTCGCTGTGCGAGGTTTGCATCATTTATTTGTCGATGCGCCATCACTGCGGGTCTATTTTGCTGATTTTTGCGGCCAGTGTTTAAGCAACCCCCCAGATATTAGCCGCTTTGACAATCGAGATCAGCACTTTGTGCTGCGCCGAGAGCTTGCCGCCTATTTCATCGATGGGACACGTAGCGCTGAAGCACGGGCATTGCATCAAAAATTACTCACCGCGCGCTCAACTAAAACACGTCGAGCACTCTCGGATAACTTACAGATCCCCGCCAGCCTCACTATTGGCATGGCTGTCACTATGTTGCGGCGCGCTGGCGGCCAGCTTGCCGACAGCGTTGCAGACTCTATCCGCATTTGGGAACGGCAGTGGCACGAGCCAATTAGCAGTATCGCGCTAGCGCGTGAAGAAGCTAAAACGCTACGACATTTTCTGCGAGTTTACACGGAGGCTAGAGATGCCCTGGTTATGCATAATCTGCGTTTGGTCTACTCTATCGCAGCGCGTTATCGGAACCGCGGTGTGAGCTACTTAGACCTTGTTCAAGAAGGCACACTCGGTTTAATTCGAGCCTCAGAAAAGTTCGAGTTTGAAAAAGGCTTTCGTTTCAGTACCTATTGTTTTAACTGGATAACGCAGGCAGTGCGTCGCCATGTAGGAGATGTGGGCAGCTTGATCCGCTTCCCGACCCATGTACAAGAGCAGATGAGCCGGCTCTATAAAGAGAAAGCCATTGAGCACGCCCGCACGGGCTTTGAACCGGATGATAAAGATCTGGCCGCCCGGCTCGGTATGGATATAAACCGAACACGTGAACTACTACAGCTGCGAAACATGGGTGTTTCACTGGATGCCCCGCGCTTTGCTGATGGTGATGGCAGTGTTATCGACAGCATCGTCGGAGAAACTTATGGCGGTACCGAAGATAGCGCAGAGCAAATTTCATTACATAAGTTTTTAACCGGCGCTATCGATCAACTTGAGCAAGCTGAGCAGCAGGTGGTGACAGCCCGCTGGGGCTTACATGATGGCCCCCCCCTGTCCCGTACAGAAATCGCTGACATCATGGGGGTTAGTCGTGAGTGGGTTCGTCAGTTAGAGCGCAATGCGCTAAAGAAACTTCGCGCGAAAACAGCGGTTCAAGATGCCTTTGAGGACTACAGTACAGTGTAGCCATTATTGAGCACGCGTCAGCGTGCACCGCGTAGATGAATACGCTCAGAATGGGGTCTACCTCAATGACTTGGGGGTCCCGCATCAGCGTCCAAATCCGCCAATGCTGCTAATCACCTGGGTTGCGTGCGTGACAAAATGTCGATCAATGCGCTATCTAAACTAGCGAAACTAAATTCAAAACCCTCTAGAGAGAGTCTATTGGGGATTACCCGCTGCCCTGCTAACAACAGCTCATTAGCCATCTCACCCACCAGCAAGCGCATTGCAAACGCCGGCACTCCCATATTAAACAAGGTGGGTTTGCGTGCAGCCAGTATCTCAGCAAAGACCTTATGCGTCACCGGCGTTGGCGCTGTTAGATTATACGCACCAGTCGTCTCGCTATTGGCCAATAGATACTGGATCGCGCGAACAACATCCCAACGATGCACCCAACTTAGCCATTGTTTACCGTTCCCAACCCAGCTACCAACGCCCATGTTGAATGACTGCATCATCGGTTCAAGGGCGCCACCCTCACGGTCGAATACAACACCTAAACGCAGCACCACAACACGTATGCCAAGCGCTTCCGCACGCAGTGCAGCACTCTCCCACTGTTGACACAAATCTGCCGAAAAGCCCGCACCCGCGGGACTAGATTCGGTAAATTGCGCATCCTGAGAGTGACCGTAGTAGCCAATCGCACTGCCGCTTATTAATATTTTAGGGGGGACGTTCTGTGCTGCCATCCAGTCGACCAAACGCTGCGTCAGTGCAACACGACTGGCTACTATTTCGGCTTTGTAAACGTCGCTCCAGCGTTTGTCCGCCAGCGATGCTCCAGCAAGATTAATAACCGCATCAACGGGCTCAGTAATCTCAGCTAAATCGGTGGCATAGCGCTGCTTGCTACTTGATTCGCGCGGCGAGCGCGACAAAATGGTCACTGCGTTACCTTGTGCCAAAAGCGCTGGCACCAATGCTGCGCCGATAAAGCCAGTCCCACCCGTGATCAATATGTGCATATCGGTTTCCCCTATATATGACAATCTCCGTATAGTTTATCTTATTGATGTGTCTAACACAGAACGAAGAAAAGCAACCAAAATAGCCTCTGACGCGTATATCGACCATGCCTTACACTTCTGAACATCTCAGCGAATATTTTGAACGCTATCGTCATTGGGCCGTGCTGACTGGCGCAGGAGTCAGTGCCGCCTCGGGTATTCCTACCTATAGAGACGCAACTGGTGGCTGGTTACGCAACCGCCCAATCCAACACCAAGAGTTTGTTCATCACGTTAGCAGCAGGCAGCGATATTGGGGGAGATCATTGATCGGCTGGCCCGGCATTCGCGAGGCGCGCCCCAATTCGCTGCATTTAGCGTTAACCCGTTTTGAGGCCGCAGAATACAGCACACTCTTGATCACACAAAATGTTGATCGATTGCATCAGCGGGCGGGTAGCAAGGCAGTGGTTGACTTACACGGACGACTCGACAAAGTCCGCTGTCTTAATTGCAACGCAGGTTATGAACGTGAATACGTTCAAAGCCATCTCGTGCGGCTCAATCCGCAGCATCATCAATTTGCCACAGTGGCGCGGCCAGATGGCGATGCCGACTTAGCCGACCAAGATGTCGCCAGTGTTCGTATACTTGACTGCGAGGCCTGTGGCGGCACGCTGATGCCCGATGTCGTGTTCTTTGGTGGCAATGTACCCCGCGAGCGCGTACAGCAATGCCAAGCGGCTGTTGCATCCGCTGAGGGTTTGCTAGTTGTAGGCAGCTCGCTGCAAGTCTACTCTGGATTTCGTTTCTGCAAGCAAGCCATTGCACTGGGTAAGCCTCTTATTGTTGTCAATGAAGGTAAGACTCGCGCAGATGATTTAGCAACCCTAAAAATAGAAACCGGAGCGCTCCAACATCTGATAACGGCCATCGATCTACTGCCGAACCGGCCCAAAACAAACGTATCACCTAACAGCGCACTGATTAATCAAAACGACCTCAAAGGAATATAACCACACCATGTCTGATTTAACGATTTACTGGTTTAGGAGCGACTTACGATTAAGCGATCTCCCAGGTTTATGTGCTGCAGCAGAACGGGGCCCAGTGCTGCCGGTATTTATTTATGATGATAATGAAGGCGGTGACTGGGCTGTAGGCAGCGCAAGTCGCTGGTGGCTTCATGGGAGCTTGAACGCACTGGCTGCGGATATCCAAAGCCGAGGTGGCAAGCTACTGCTAAGGCGCGGTGATAGCAAAGCTGTACTCAGGCAGTTGCTTGCTGAAACGGGTGCGACCGCCGTGATGGCGAGTAAGCAATACCACCCTTGGTCTGATGCACTCGAAAAAGACCTACACACTGAGCTCGCTGCGCAGAACGTGATATTTAAGCGCTACCCCGGTACCCTACTCTTTGAGCCTGGCGACATTTTGACCGGCGGCGGCACACTTTTTAAGGTCTTCACGCCGTTTTGGCGGGCCTGCTTGCGGTCTTTACCGCCGGCACCTACGCGCGCCATACCCAAGGTAGAATGGACATCTACCGCTCTGCCTTCGGATGATTTAGACAGCTGGGAGCTGCAACCCAGCGCGCCTAACTGGGCAGAAGCTTGGCCCGCGCAGTGGCAACCCGGTGAAGTCAGCGCCGCCGCAATGCTTGAACAATTCTTAGCCGAGCGGGTGCAGCACTACACGCTTGGGCGCGACTTCCCCGCCGAGGTCCACACTTCACGCCTGTCGCCCCATCTACGTTTTGGCGAGATATCACCGCGACAAATTTGGCATGCAGCGCAGCGGCTAAAAGCCCAGAATCCCAGCGTCAGTAAAGCGACCGATAAGTTCTTGAGCGAGCTGGGTTGGCGCGAATTCTGCCACCAGTTGCTGACGCTGTTTCCCGACATGCCTGAGAAATCATTCAAGTCTTCCTTCGACTTCTTTCCCTGGCAGAACAATTCTGTTCTTTTACGCGCATGGCAGCGCGGCCAAACCGGTTACCCCATCGTCGATGCTGGCATGCGCGAACTCTGGCACACGGGCTTTATGCACAACCGCGTGCGCATGATTACGGCCTCGTTTTTGACCAAGCACCTGCTGTGCCACTGGCAACTGGGGGAGCAGTGGTTTTGGGACTGTTTACTCGATGCAGATTTGGCCGCCAATGCCTGTAGTTGGCAATGGGTGGCGGGCTCGGGCGCCGATGCCTCGCCCTACTTTCGTATATTTAACCCAATAGCACAGGGCGAAAAATTCGATAAATCTGGCGAGTACACGCGCAAGTGGGTACCTGAAATTGCCGCATTGCCGAACAAATATCTGTACAAGCCTTGGGAGGCGCCTGAACTGACTTTACGCGCAGCGGGTGTAGAGCTCGGTAAGACCTACCCGAGCCCTATTGTTGACCACAAACAAGCAAGAGAATCGGCGTTAGACGCATATAAATCAATTAAAACAATAGTTTAAATTAGTAAATTAATGTTAATTATAGAATTTAAAAAGTGAGGCTTAGGCATTCTAGCGACCCACAAGCAGCAGGACAGCAGAGATTCATTCATCGAAAATAGCCACAGCCCGCGTCCATCCTGCCGAGGCGCCGCGAATTTTATGCGGGAAACAACTGATCGTGAAACCTGTTGCGGGTAAAACTTCTAAATTGTGCAACTTCTCAAGGTGGCAGTAGCCAATATCGCGACCCGCTTTGTGACCCTCCCAAATCAAGCTTGCATCGCCGCTTTCTTTGTACTTCTCCAGGGTGTGTGAAAAAGGCGCATCCCAACTCCAGGCATCGGTACCGGTGACACGAATACCGCGCTCTAACAAGTACATAGTAGCGTCATAGCCCATGCCCGCGCCTGAATCCACATAATCGGGCTGGCCGTAGCGCTCCCCCGCTCGCGTGTTCACCACCACAATTTCCATCGGACTCAAGGTGTGCTCAATGCGTGCAAGTTCGGCTTCAACATCCGCAGCGGTCACAACGTAACCGTCGGGTTTGTCGCGAAAATCGAGTTTCACGCCAGCCTGAAAGCACCATTCCAGCGGCACTTCATCAATAGTGATCGAGCGCTCTTTTTCGCCGCTCGCTTCGTTCATGGTGCTGTGAAAGTGATAGGGCGCATCAAGATGCGTGCCATTATGTGTCGACAGCTGGACGAACTCCATCGCCCAGCCCTCTCCATCAGGTAGATCTTCTTTGGCGACACCGGGGAAAAACATCGCCACTTGCTCGGCTCCTTCATCGTGCCGCACGTAATCAATGTTAGGCTTCATCATCGGCGGATCACTGATCACATCGTTTTCTAAATAGATCGATAAATCAACAAAACGTCGCATTGCTAATGCCTCTTTAAGTAAACTCAATGTCCTATAGACTGAAGCAGCCTGTTATAAAATGCCAGTGATGAACCAAAAAACCGGATTGATTCTCTCGGGTGGTGGCGCACGAGCTGCCTACCAAGTAGGCGTTTTACAAGCGATTGCCGAACTGCTACCTCCTGAGACGCGACAACCCTTCCCGATCATAACGGGCACCTCTGCGGGCGCGATTAATGCCCTAGCCTTAGCCGGAAGACCAGGTAGCTTCCGCAGCCGTACGCATGCGCTAACCACCATGTGGGGCTCATTAGAAAGCGGCTCCATATATCAAACGCGTCTGCTTGGGGTCACCCGCAATGTGCTACAAATCCTCTGGGCAACTTTGAGCAGTCGATATGCACAGGGCAAATCGCTGGCACTGCTCGACAATAGTCCGTTGAAAGAACTGTTAGAAGACGTTATTCAATTCACCCATATTGAACGCGCCATCGCCTCGGGAGAACTTGAGGCCGTCGCCGTGACAGCAATGAACTACAGTTCTGGACGCTCCACCACCTTTTACCAAAGCCATCATGCCATGCGCCCGTGGACGCGCTCCCGACGAGACAGTATTGCTACTGAACTGGGTGTAGAGCATCTACTGGCTTCATCAGCACTACCCACTCTTTTTCCTGCGACCGCCATTGGCAACGACTTCTTTGGTGATGGTGCACTACGCCAAATACGGCCGCTCAGTCCCGCCATTCACCTCGGTGCAGAACGTCTACTTATTATTGGCGTGCGAGAGGACACCCAAGCCAATGGCCTTGGCAGCTCCGTTGAGGCCATGTCCCCCCCCACCATCCCCCAGGTACTTGGACAGATGCTCAACGCGGTATTTTTAGATGCAGTGGAAGCCGATTTAGAAACGTTGCAACGCATTAACCAATTGCTAGCGGGGCTGAATAACAGACAGCAAACAGCGTTGGGAATGAGCGTCCTGCGTCCAATCGAGACCTTAAGCATCTCGCCCTCACAGCCCTTAGCGGATATCGCGCGGGAGCATTATTCTGAGTTACCGCGTTCAATGCGGGTATTTCTCAAAGCGACTAGCTCAATTAAAGAAACTGGCTCGGGTGGTGCGCTCAGCTATATTTTATTTGAACAGGGATATTGTCAGCGGTTAATTGAGCTGGGCTATAGCGACGGCATGGATAAAAGCAAGGCCATACAAGACTTTTTCGCGCTATCGACTGTATTTAAACGGGAGAAAAAAGCCTCTCTCTGGGATTCTGCCGGGCCCGTTGTCCGCACACCACTGGGGCCAATCAAAAAAGCTTGGTTCAATTTTATTGGCAAAAAACAGCGTAGGGTATAACGTACTATCCGTCCATAAACTACTAGGATTAAAAATATGCATCACTCTATCGTAGGCGCCGGCGCAGCCGCAGCGATCCTATTTGCGGGGCTGGGCTCAGCAGAACCGTTCCCCTCCACTTACGAACCACTTCCCTCACAGCCGACACTGATTACCAATGCCACAATTTTGACCGGCGACGGGGCACGATTAGACAGCGCAGATCTGTACTTCGCCGATGGCAAAATACAATGGATTGGTTCGGGTAGCACCGCAGAAAATGCCGTTACGATTGATGCACAAGGACGCTGGGTAACCCCAGGCTTGATCGATGTTCACTCCCACTTGGGTGTTTACCCAAGTCCAGATGTCAGCGCACACTCCGATGGCAATGAAGCGACTGCGCCGGTCACCGCTGAAGTATGGGCGGAGCACAGTATTTGGCCGCAGGATCCAGGCTTCCCTCGTGCGCTAGCCGGTGGCATAACTAGCCTCCAAATTCTACCGGGTTCAGCCAACTTATTTGGTGGCCGCAGTGTGACGCTAAAAAACGTCTCCTCGGTGAGCTATCAAGGCATGAAGTTCCCAGGCGCGCCCTATGGCATGAAAATGGCTTGTGGTGAAAACCCTAAGCGGGTCTATGGTAATCGCAATAAAGCGCCGTCAACGCGCATGGGTAACGTCGCTGAATATCGCACAGCTTGGATCAATGCGCAGAAGTATATCGATGACTGGGCCAGTTACGAAGCCAGTGATAAAGAAGATAAAAAAGCACCTACGAGAGACTTGGAACTCGACACATTGGCAGGCGTATTAAAGGGCGAAATTATTGTCCACATGCACTGCTATCGAGCTGATGAAATGATGACCATTCTCGATATTGCAGATGAGTTCGGGTACCGCGTGGGCACTTTTCACCACGGTGTTGAAGCCTACAAAATCGCCGACCAGTTGGCCGAGCGAAACGTTTGTGGCGCCTTGTGGGCCGACTGGTGGGGCTTCAAAATGGAAGCCTATGACGGTATCCAAGAAAATATAGCTTTAGTTGACCGACCTGAAAACAGCTGCTCAATTGTGCACTCTGACTCCGACGAAGGCATTCAACGCTTAAACCAAGAAGCGGCGAAAGCGATGAGTCGAGGGCAGCGAGCAGGCTTAGATATTCCGCCCGAGCGCGCGATTCGCTGGTTGACCGAGAATGCCGCGAAATCCCTCGGTATTGAAGATCAAACCGGTACGCTGACAGTCGGTAAGATGGCCGACGTTGTCATTTGGAATCAGAATCCCTTTAGCGTCTATGCAAAAGCCGATCAGGTATTTATTGATGGCGCGACTGTGTATGACCGCATGGATAGCAGTAAGCAACCCAAATCCGATTTCGAGCTCGGTCAATTGCTGGAGGTAGCGCAATGAAAAATCTATTCGCCGCAGCGGCGCTTGCCCTGCCCGTACTTACATTAAGTGGCGTCGTAGCACACGCCGACAGTCTGCTCATCACTAATGCAACGCTGCACACTATGGGTAGCAAAGGCGTGATCGAAAGCGCTGACATTTTGATCGACGACGGCAAGATCACTCGCATCGCGGACCAAATAACCACGAACAACAGCATGACCGTGATCGATGCAGAGGGTCGTGCTGTTACACCTGCGCTATTTGCGGGTGTTACCGTTTCAGGAATCTCAGAGGTCGAAGCCGTATCGGAAGCAGTTGATAGCCGTATCCGTGACATCTATACCGGTATCATGCATCCCGAATTCGACGTCCGCACAGCCTATACACCACATACCAGCGTGATTCCCATCACGCGTGTTGAAGGTTTCGGCTACACACTACTCGGCGTCGCCAGTGGCGACCGCAGCATTGCAGGTACTGGCGGCCTCGTGCGTTTCGATGGGGGCTACGACAGCTTCGAAGGTAACGCTGTCATCTTTATTGATATTGATGGTCACAGTGCAGATTACGTCGGCGGCTCTCGTGCGGCACATTGGATGCTATTAGAGCAGGCCTTTGGCGAGATGCGGGCAGATGATGATGATCTTGAACTGATCAATGCTACGGGCCAGCGTGCAATGAAAAACACTCAGCGCAACGGTGTTTTCATATTCAACGCCAATCGCGCCAGCGATATGATGCAGGTGGTGAAGTTTGCCAAAACACATAAAATACGTGCTGTAATTTTGGGCGGTCGCGAAGCTTGGATGATCGCCGATACACTCGCTGCGGCTGAGATTCCCGTGATTATCAACGCCCTTGACAATCTACCTGCCGATTTTGATTCTTTAGGTGCCCGGCTAGATAACGCGGCGCTACTTGAAGACGCTGGTGTCACGATTATGTTCACCAGTGGCGAAACACATAACGCACGTAAAGTTCGTCAAGTGGCGGGCAATGCAGTGTCTTTTGGGCTAGATCACAGTGCGGCATTGGCGGCATTAACCACCACACCTGCGATGATCTTCGGCGGCAGTTCACGTGTCCTGGACCAAGGTGCACAAGCGGATTTAGTCATTTGGAGTGGCGACCCACTCGAAGTGACCAGCCAAGCTGATGCTGTGATTATCAGGGGTAAAGCGGACTCAATGCAAAGCCGACAAACGCTGCTTCTTGATCGCTATCTGCCGGCTAATCCAGAGATGCCAAGAGCTTATATCAAACCCTAAGCACAGCCTCTACAACATGTAGGGCGGGCTGAGTACCCTGCGCTACACCCATCTAAAATCTACCTGGCTGAGCCTGTCTCAGCCAGTATGTTCACCCCGCACGCTCTCAATGGTGCGACTGGTGGAATAGCCCGCCAAGAAATCTAAAATTACAACCTTGCCACCATTACCCACTACTGCATCATAACCAACGACAGTTTCCGCCATGTAGTCACCACCTTTAGCAAGTACATCAGGCAACACTTGTGCGATTAATTCTGCTGGTGTGTCCGAGTTAAATGACACAACCCAATCGACACTGCGAAGACCCGCCAGCACTGCCATTCGAGCAGCTAATGAATTAATAGGGCGTGACGGGCCTTTAAGGCGCGCAACCGAATCATCGCTGTTAACCGCCACGATAAGTCGGTCACCAAGCCTGCGAGCGCCATCTAAATAACTCACATGTCCCGCGTGTAGAATGTCGAAACAACCGTTTGTCATGACAATACGTTCACCAGAAGCTCGCGCCTGGCCAATGTGCTCCATCAACTGTGGCAAAGTGAGTACGCCAGCAATATGAGGTATGTTTTGCGCAACATCTTGCGCTAAAGCTGCGCTGAGCTCGTCACGCGTAACCGATGCCGTACCCACTTTGGCAACCACCACACCAGCTGCAGCGTTGGCCAACGCCGTTGCACTAGCGAGTGTCTCACCCGCACCGATGGCGCTCGCCATGACCGAAATCACCGTATCACCAGCACCGGTCACGTCGTATACCTCACGCGCTCGTGCAGGGAGATGTAAAGGCGCTTGTCCTCTTTCGAACAAGGTCATGCCCCGTTCGCTGCGAGTGATTAATAAGGCGTTTAAATCGAGATCTTCACGGAGCTGCACGCCCCGCAAAAGCAACTCCTCGTCAGAGTGGCACTTACCCACAACCGCTTCGAATTCAGACAGATTTGGCGTCAATAACGATGCGCCGCGGTAGCGATTCAAATCGATGCCTTTTGGATCAACCAAGACCGGCTTGCCAAGCTCGCGACAGGCCGTAATAAGCTCGGCAACCCTATTTAGAGTGCCCTTGCCGTAATCGCTCAACACCACCACATCGATATCGACCAGTAATGTTTTGAGCCAACTCAGAAATAAATCATCGGCGTACTCACTCAAATTGCCTTCAAAATCCATGCGCAATAATTGCTGGTTTCGGCTCAATACGCGCAATTTAACAATTGTCTCTGCAGCACAGGGGGTTACGGCCCATTGGACCCCCGACGCCTCAACTGATGCACGCAATGATTGAGCGGCCTCATCTTCACCACACAGGCCAGCCAGCTTTGCGTGGGCACCCAGACTGGCAATGTTAACCGCGACGTTACCCGCCCCACCAGCGCGGTTATGGCAAACGGCAACTTTCACCACTGGCACAGGCGCCTCTGGACTGACGCGATGGGTCGCACCTGACCAAAACCGATCAAGCATGACATCACCGATGACCAGCACCGATATATTTTCAAATGAGGGACATACACGCATAGGATTCTGAGGCTGCTTTTAAAGTCTATGAATTGCTGATGCTAGCACAGCAAACCCGTTGCCCAAATATCGATATCAAAGCGCGCAAACTCAAATCGCGGCAGCAGTCATATCGTCAGCGGTTAGTTTTAACACGATGGGACATCCGGATGTTACGTCAGACTGCGCTTCAGCTTGATACTATAGACAACGTCAACGGCATAGATTTGCTAAGCTTAGTCAGCATACATCGGCTCTAGAGATAAGGTATGAGGCGATCAATCACTGTCATTAACAGCATTCTCACTCAGCGCTTAAGCAGTTGGACCATAGCGGCTAGTGATTTAACCCGCTGAGCACCCGCTAGCGGTGCATCCTCTGTGACCTGAAAGAGCTGTCCGACACCTGCCCGCCTTCCCGCCTCTACATCAGAGGGTTTATCACCAATCATTAAGGATGCCGCAAGATCAATATCCAAATCTCGGGCCGCATGCAAAATCAAACCCGGCAAGGGCTTACGACAATCGCACTGAATTTTTAGTGGCGCCAGACCTGCTTCTAAATGGTGGGGGCAGTGATATGTACCCGCCAAATAAATGCCTTTGGCCGATAAGTGCTGCGTAAGTTGCTCGCTCAATGCCGCAAAATCGGCTTCGGCAAAGTATCCGCGGGCGATACCCGACTGATTGGTAACAATAACAAGCTTATAACCGGCTTCCTGCAAATCGAGGAGCGCCGCTTCCACACCTGGTAGAAATTCAAATTGATCCCAACGATATACATAGCCGTGATCGATATTTATAACACCATCTCTGTCGAGAAAAGCCGCTTTTGTCGCCATCGCCGTGTCCTTGGTACCGTACTATGGAGTGTCACCTAACGCCTAAACCATTCCTTTTAAAACCCTTGATCGGCCAAACGTTAATCCTCAAGAAGTCGTCGCCAAACTGCTGCATTCTAGTCTTCTACATCGCCCATGGTGGACTCGTTAGGCCCTAGATCAAACCCAGCTCACGCTCGATCAGATCGCACAAGATATGGCCAATCAAAATATGACACTCCTGTATTCTTGCAGTGACATCAGATGGTACGACAACGGCCACATGTACCATTGCACGCAACGCGCCGCCGGTTTTCCCAGAAAGTCCAACAGTCTTACAACCTAGCGCTTGCGCGGCAGTAATCGCACGATTCACATTTTGCGACTGCCCCGATGTCGAGATACCTATAAGCACATCGCCAGCCTGACATAAGCCTTCGACCTGACGTTCGAATACGCAGTCGTAACCGTAGTCATTGGCAATCGCTGTTAGTGCAGAGGTATCAGTATTGAGCGCTACCGCTGGCAGCGCTCGTCGCTCGCCGACAAACCGACCGATAAGTTCAGCCGCAATATGCTGCGCATCACTTGCGGAGCCACCATTGCCGCATAGGTATACTCGATGCCCAGCAATCAGTGCCTCGGCACAGAGTTTTCCAGCGGCAGCGATATCAGCCTCAATATGTTCCAGTGCTGTCACAACCGTAGCGTGCTCTTTAAAATGTGTGCGAATAATCGATGTCACAATGCCTCCCAGTGGGCAATTTTTTACAAAGCGCAGCTTTAGCCACGGCTATTCTAGCGCGATAAAACACAGCGCGCTTTTTATTGCCAACTCGCTAAATAAATACGCCTGCTTCGGCTACCATTGTCCGCCATGTTCGTGGGGTTGTGGTATTTTTTAGATCCCCGACCAAGCATAACAGTGGAGCTGTAAAAAATGAGTGGTATAGAAAACTTCGTTGACCCATCTGGCATTAACTTCGCAGCGTTCAAAGCGTTGGATCGCAGCACACCTATATTTATGCTGAATATGCTTCGCTTTCGCGAACAAGCAGCATATCCAAGTCAGCATCCATCGGCCGCTCAAGGTCTCACCGGCGAGCAGGCCTACCTGGAATATGGAAAGACCAGCGGCCCTATTTTTGAGCGAGTTGGCGGCACAATTACCTGGCGAGGAAAACCTGAAACCATTGTCATCGGCCCTGAAGATGAGCGCTGGGATCAGATTTTTATTGCCCACTACCCTAATGCCGGCGCATTTTTAGAGATGGTGACCGACCCCGAATACCAGAAGGCAGTAGTCAATCGGCAAGCTGCAGTGCAGACCTCGCGCTTGATTCGTATGGGTGAAGCGAACATCGGCAGCGGTTTTGGCGGTTAAGGATGAAAGCGTCATGCCCTATCCTCAAGCCAGCAGCCGCTGAGATGTTTAGCGTGCGCGCCACTCACGCAGGTCTACTTGTAAAGATGGCGCAGACCCTGGTCGATGGTTTCAGCGACATTGCGTTAACCTGACATGGATCTTGCCGATTGGTTCAGCAGCGCTGCTCTCTAATAGCCTTTTAGACCTGTTTACTCAGCGAGCTGCTGATCATGTCTGCCTCTAAAATCAAGCCAATAATGCGGCACTACTAAAACAGCGTGTTACCCAATTGATACGGTGATATGTTCTGTGTTAGATCGGGGTAGAACTCATCCGATTATAATAATACGCGGATAAACGCCCTATGGAAAATCCTTTCCCATCCAAAGCGTGTAATGATATTTCCGGCATAGAAGGCTTGTTTCTTAAGCGGCCGAAATGGACCGGTTGCTTTTTACTCATGATGGGTCTGTTGTTGGACAGTAATGTGCAAGCAGACGATAGCACGCTGCCGCGATACACCTATGTCGCAACTAAACGGTTAATCGCACTGGTCGATGACGCTGCGTCTTTAATTGAAGCTGAGGGCGAATCTGCGTTTCCCCAGTTTGGCAAGCAAGATTCGAAATGGCTGCAAGCGAGCTATATCTTCGTTTATGAAGAAGACGGTACGGTTGCTTACCATGCGTCTAACCCAACGCTAATCGGCCAGAACCTGATCGACTTTAAGGATCCTTTTGGCAAACCAGTGATCAAGTACATTACAGATATTGCTAAAAAACCAGAGAAAGACGCTGCAGGATGGGTGATCTATCATTGGGAAGATCAGACTCAACTCAGTCCGCTGAGCAAGAGTTCGTACATCCGCAAAGTTGTTACGTCTAATGGCAAGATCTACTTGGTAGGCAGCGGTCGCTACAATTTAAAGGTCGAGAAACGGTGGGTTGCCGAACGTGTCATTGAAGCCAGTCATTTGATCGAAAATCTGGGGGCCGAGTTGGCGTTTCCAAGGTTGCTCGACCTCTCCTCACCCTTCTATTTTTTAGACACTTTTATTTGGGTTATCGATGAGCAGGGAAATACCCTCGTTGATCCCGCGTTCCCAACTATGGCCGGACGAAATATTTTAAATATCAAAGACGCCGCAGGTGTACTTCCCTTTCAGCAACTCATCAAAAAATTAGCCAAAAAACCAGATGCCTGGGTCCAGTATCTTTGGCCCAAGCCCGGGGAACAGGTTCCAAGTCGCAAAGCAATCTATGCGCGTAAAATCAATATTAATGGGCAGATCTTAATTGTCGGATCTGATTTTTATCTTGCGTCACCTATATGGATGAGGGGCTAACGATGGAAAACAAACCCAGCAACTTACTCTATGGCGTTGACGATCTACCTCCTTGGAAAATCTTCTGGCTACTTTCAGTATTGCATGTCATTGCCATGTCAGGAACGCTGGTGCTCGCCGTGGTGCTGGTCACAGAGATTGGCGGAACCGCACGGCAGATTGAAGTCACCGTTGCAATGACAATGATAGCTGCAGGTTTTGGCACGATGCTACAAGCCATTCGCTGGAAGGGCATTGGTTCCGGCTACTTGTGCCCGAGCTTGCCCGCACCCAACTTTTTTGCTGCGACAATCGGTGCTGCCTGGCTCGGCGGCCTGCCGCTCATGCGCGGGATGATCATCGCTGCAGGCCTTACTGAGATCGTTTTCGCCAAATTTTTCCACCGACTGGAATTTTTGTTTCCGAACGAGATTACCGGCTTGGTGGTTTTTATGGTCGGCTTTGGCCTAATACCGATAGGCACCGCCCACTTTTTTGGCATTAACTATGAGGGCGACCCGATACAAGATATCAGTCTTATAGTTTCCGCACTGACGCTTTTTATTATGGCCGGTGTTAGTGTGTGGGGTTCTGCCAATTTTAAGCTCTATGGTGTTCTCATTGGAATGATTGTGGGGTACGGCCTTTGCCTCGCAACCGGATTACTGAGCGCAGCGGATTTTTCAGCTGTGGGCAACGCTGCGTGGATCGGACTGCCCCTCTATGAAGGCATGTGGGAAATATCCTTTAGCTGGTCGCTTTTGCCTGTGTTTATTATTGTCTCAATCTGCGGCGCGTTAAAATCATTCGGCAATCTAACCTTGTGCCAGAAATTTAACAGTGCAGGACCTGTCCAGATAGATATGCGTAGAGCCGGAGACGGCCTAACCGCAGATGGACTTACGGTGGTTGCCTCTGGGCTGCTGGGCGGCTTTGCCGCTTCGAGCTCGTCTACCAATGTAGCGATCACCGGAGCAACAGGGGTGACAAGTCGTTGGATTGGTCTAGCTGCTGGTGGTCTTTTTATACTGCTAGGGTTTTCACCAAAACTAAGTGCCGTACTTTCGGTTATGCCGGCACCTGTATCAGGGGCGCTGTTGTTATTAGTGATTTGTCACCTAATGCTCTCAGGCTTACAGATTATCCTCAGCACGAGTGTTGATACCCCTAAATTATTCGTCATTGGTATCGCTCTCGCTTTCGGTATTAGCCTGAGCACCATGCCTGAACTGTATGCGGGGGTTTTCCCCTGGCTCCTACCGCTCTTTGATTCGTCGCTAACTTTTGCAACGGTGGTTGCCGTAGTGCTCAACCAAGTGCTGCGAATGCATAGAAAAAAAATGCCTACAGGTGATATTGTAAAAGGCGACCCCAAAATCTAGCTGGCGTCATTTCTCTGATCTAGGGCCTCACGGCTGCCATGGCTAACCACGCTGCCCAACCCACAGCTACTGGCCTAACTCAAAAGGCTCGAAGATAAAGCGGTCATCTTCAAAGCTTTTAAACTCAATGGCGTAGCCGTTATTGTCTAAGAAAAACAGGGTGTCTTGCTCGCCGGGTGTGCCCTTAAAGCGCCTGTAGGGCGCGACAATAAATTCGACCTGTCCTTGCAAACGATCCGCAAGCTCATCAAAATCAGCGGACTTCAAGATCACGCCAAAGTGCGGCAGTGGTACCTGATGTTCGTCAACAGGGTTAAAGTACTGCCCCAGCGTCTCGCCACCGCAGTCATGAAATACCAGCTGGTGGCCAAATAGATCAAGGTCAATCCATGTACTATCTTCACGCCCTACTCGACATCCCATGACATGGGTATAAAACGCGCGTGTACCGGCCAAATCTGCCGATGGTAGTGCGAGGTGAAAAGGACGGATCATAGTTAACCTCTTGCTCGATGCGCGATATATACGGCGTTCAATACAGCGTAAATTAGCGTCGTAATGATTAGCCTAAAAGTGTATCTATAACTTTACTTAGCACACAAATTATATTTATTGGCCGTAGGTACACAGATACGCAGTGTCCACTGCCACTTTAACCTGGAAGCGGCTATCGGCCGAAACTTCAAAGCTCTGGCCCGCTTCAAAAGTTTGCCATTGGGTCTGCGCAGGCAATAAAATTGTCAGCGTACCGCTTATAACTGTCATGGTTTCGAACCGACTGGTGCCAAATTCGTAATCGCCTGGTGCCATTACACCCACGGTTGCTGGCAGGGTTTCTGTTTGGAAAGCGATAGAAGCGACATTGCCATCGAAGTAGCTGTTTACATTAAGCATGCTATTAATCTCTGATTAAAAAAGGTCGCGCAATTTATCAAAAAAACCGCCGCGTTACACGAAGCAAAACTTCATGAATACGCGCCCGCGAGGTAAGCTGACGGTAAAACGGGTTTATATTCCACTACCGCGCCTTGCGCGCCTGAGGTAACGGCGTTGTCATCATTGCCAATCTTGTATTCCTTCCGTCGCTGCCCTTATGCAATGCGTGCGCGTATGGCCCTCGCGTATACAGGGATTCTCTGTGAGCACCGTGAGATAACACTGCGCAACAAACCGGCAGAGATGCTTAATGCCTCACCTAAAAGCACTGTGCCGGTCCTCGTACTTCCCGACGGCGCAGTCGTTGATGAAAGCTTAGCGATTATGTTTTGGGCTCTGACCCAATCAGACCCTGATGGCTGGCGAAATCCGCCGGTCAGTCGCAGCGAACAGGCTTGGCTGCAGGACAATGATGGTCCATTCAAAACACTGTTAGACAAATATAAATATGCCGACCGGTACCCCGAGCAAGTGGCTGAATTCTATCGCGATCAAGCACTACCCTACTTAGTCGCCATCGATAACGCGCTGAGCACGGCCGCCTGGCTGCATGGAGACCACATAGGCTTATGCGATATCGCCCTAGTCCCCTTTGTCCGTCAGTTTGCAATGGTTGACATGCCCTGGTTTTCACGATGCTCATTGACCGCATTAAAAGCTTGGTTGAATACGTTACTCAACTCCCCTTTATTCATTACCGTCATGGAAAAATATGAACCATGGGCGCCGGAATCAGCTCCGATTTTTAGCGAAATTATGCAATGAAAACGGTTTCCTTCAGCGCCCAGGATGATACAAAACTTCTGTCAACCTTGCGCCAGAGCGCAGAAAATGCATCCAACTTAACCATCGATACGCCACTATTCACTTATAGAAAAAATCTATGAAACCGCTTTTATTGTTAGCTGCCATGTTCATTTCAACTCATGTACTCGCCGAAACATCAGTACTGTTTATCGGCAATAGTTTTACCTTTGGATGGGGATCTGCCACGCGCTACTATCGAGCCGAGTCGGTCACCGATCTAAACGATGAAGGTATTGGCGGCGTGCCTGCACTATTTAAAACGTTCACTGCGCAGGCGGGGCTGTCATACGCTGTTTTCCTAGAGACCCGCGGCGGCAGTGATATACAGTTTCACTTAGACCACAAGCTCGACGTCATTGAACAAAGACCTTGGGACGAAGTGGTTATGCACGGCTACAGCACACTGGACCCCGAAAATCCGGGCAACCCGGCAGCACTCGTGGCAAGTACTGCGGCTATGACTGCTGTGCTACGCAAACAAAACCCAAAGGTTGCAGTCTACCTTACTGCAACATGGCCAAGAGCTGATCAAGTTTACCCAACTGGCAAATATTGGAGCGATAAGACGTTGGCGCAGATGACAAAAGACATTCGTCATGGTTATGAGCTCGCTGCATCTACGCCAGGGGTAACTTCAGTCAATGCTGTGGGCCAAGCTTGGCTATTAGCGATTGAAAGCGGGCTCGCGGATGCTAATCCCTACGATGGCATTGATGCGGGTAAGATTGATCTTTGGAGCTATGACCATTACCACGCAAGCGCTTATGGCTATTATCTGGAAGCGTTAGTGATCTTTGGTAACCTCACAGGCGTTGATCCTCGCTCACTAGGTGAGAACGAGTGTGCTGGATTCGAACTGGGTATGTCTCGAGCACAAGTCAGCAAACTGCAACAAGTCGCCTATGAGCAACTCAGACGCGACGGTCGCCTTGCCCCGGCGCCATGGGTACACGCTAAATCCGCGCCGCCAAAGCCTTGTAGCGCACTGAAATAAACCCCCTGCCAGCACTGCCGCTATGTATAGCCCGCCACCTCATGGGTCGAACGCTAAGGCCTGCAAACAAGATCGTGTTAGCGTCTTTTAATGGACTTGCCCGGTCGTTCGAGCAATGGCTCATCGGGCCAGCGATGCTTGGGATAGCGGCCTCGCATATCTTTCGCCACGTCAAAATATGAGCTCGTCCAGAAACCCGCTAAGTCGCTGGTAGTCTGTATGGCTCGCCGCGCAGGAGATAGCAATTCGAATCGAAGCGGCACCTCACCGCCGGCAAGTTTAGGGGACTCTAGCTGACCAAACAGTTCCTGCAATTGAATGGCCACTGTGGGATCAGTATCTGTACTGTATCGAATGGCAACTGTTTTGCCGCTGGGTGCTGTGAAAATTTCTGGCGCCTGCGCATCGACTAATAGCTGCTGCGTGTAATTTAACTTGGCCTTTAACAGACTGAGTGTAGGGAGTTTTTTCAAATCTGCCAGTCGCAAGATTTTTGGCACATACGGCAATAGCCATGTATCAACTGTTGCCAAAAGCGATGTCTTGGTAAAATCGGGCATATCGGCAATGTACTGGCTCAGCCAAGCCACCCGCATCAACCAGGCATCACAGGCCTCGCTCCAATGAAGTAACACCAAACCTTCGCGCTTAAAAATAGCCGGCAGATATTCAATAAGATCGCTGCTCGCTAATGGTTCTGGATTGCTCGCACGTACTAACAGCGCTTCGTAATAAGCCTTGCGACATCGGCTGAGGTTGCCTCCATCAGCACTCAGCCGAATATCGTCTTCATGCCTTAACCGTGGGGTTACGTAAGCCATCACCGTCGATTCACGCAATGCTATCGCACTAAAAATCCGCCCGTCGGACTTTTGCCCATCGGCGTCCACCACAACGAGCCATTCAAAGCTGGCAAGCGAATCTTCGTCGGGCAAAGTGACGCCGCGGCCATTCGCCAATTGGTAGCGGCGTGTTTGACCACGGCGTTTCGCCAGTCGGTCGGGAAATGCGTACAGTAAAAGCTCTCCCATTAGCTGCTGTTGTAAAGCTATCGACTCTGTAGAACTTGTGGGCAAAACGCTCCCTGACAGTCTGCGGTACAAGTTAGAGGCTATGGCGAGCGCATCGGCAGCACCGCCAGAATGTAACGGATACAGTTTCAATGCAGATTTTTTGTCCCGCTGATAATCGTTGAGCGCGATCAACCGCTGATCGAGATCTGAAGAATGCCGCCCATAGAAAATATCTCTATCTCCCAACAAAGCCGCCGTGAGACACGCCACTATCATGACCGGGCTTTCGTCGGGGGCCGTCACCTCAACACGCGACAGTGCGTGAAGTAACATGGCGCCTATTCGCGGACTGACACCGAGCTTAGAAACCTGACCAGCCTGTCCAATGAGCTGTTGTTTGTCGTCGATCAGCCCCAGTCGTTTGAGGTTTTGACAGGCGACGTTCACATGCGCCTTGGGCGGCGGCGTCAGCCAGGGAATCTTCTCGACATCCGAGAAGCCCCAGGCAAATAGCTCGAGTAATGTACTGCTCAAATCGGCGGCACAGACTTCTTCTGTTTGGTACTCATCCAATTGCTGGTGAACTGATACGGGCCAAAGTCGCCAGCAACGGCCAGGACTTAGGCGCCCCGCCCGGCCAGCGCGCTGGGTTGCGGATGCTTTGGATATCCGCATGGTCTCAAGCCGGGTCATATCACTCACTGGGTCATAGACCACGCGACGCTCAAGGCCAGTGTCGATGACACCGGTAATACCGTCGATCGTGAGACTGGTCTCTGCAATGTTGGTGGCAAAAATCACCCGTCGAGCACTCTCATTTGTGCGCGTTAGCACGCGTTCCTGCTCCACCAGGGACAGCCCGCCGTACAAAGGCAGCAGGCGTAGGTCGGCACTATTGCTCACAGGCATAGTTGGCAATGCAAGCTGCACCGCATTGAGACAGCGTTCAATCTCACCTTGACCCGGCAGGAAAACCAGCAAGTCGCCGCTATCAAGCGTTTGCAACGCGGCTCGAACAATGCCGGCGACAGCTTCAGGCAGGTCATACTTATTGGGCGCTGGCAGGTGTTCGACACTCACCTTGTGCGCACGCCCAGGGCAATTGATGACCGCGGCATCACCCAGATATGCCGCCACTCGATCAGCATCAAGTGTTGCGGACATCACCAAGATCTTCAAATCATCACGCAGTGCCTGCTGCACCTCAACGCTCAGCATCAAAGCGAGGTCTGCGTACAACGAGCGTTCATGGAATTCATCAAAAATAATGAGCCCAATACCTGCAAGCTCAGGATCATGCTGTAGGCGTCGGGTGAGCACCCCTTCAGTGACAATTTCTAGCCGTGTTCCTCGGCTGTGTTTACGATCATTGCGCACTTGGTAGCCGATGGTCTCTCCCACCTTCTCACCCAGCTGCTTTGCAAGATAATGGGCGATTGAACGCGCAGCAACACGACGAGGTTCGAGCATAATGATCGTTTGGCCACCAAGATAGTCGGCGTCTAAAAGACTCAGAGGCAGAACCGTAGATTTACCTGCGCCGGGTTCCGCCTGCAAGACAAGTGCGCGATGACTTTCCAAAGCACGGTGAATGGCAGGCAATTGATCAGTAATAGGAAGATGTTGGTCACGCATGGGACAATTCTACGTCAGACCTGTAAGCAAGCCAGGAATAATGTTGCGTCGACCGTTATTTCAACTGCGCCAAGACTGCAGCCTAGGCCCGATCTTCCTCGCTCTTAGTCAATTCGCCACATCAGCATGTTGCTAAAAAGGACCACCGACGCCTCAGCTTCAAACTTTATAGGCGGCAAGGGATTCATAGTACGGCAGCGCTTGGGCCACTAAATCTGCATAGGCCTCAGGTAGATTTCGTGGCATCTCCGTCGGTTGAGCAAACCCTTGCGAACGATGGACGGCCTCATACCAATGGGCGGCCCAAACGCCGTCATCTTGATGCCCACCTTGCGGCCAAGACAGCATACGCTCCTCAAAACTAATACCCAGAGCCGCACACAAGCGGCTCAAACTCTGCCGTGGATTGCTTAATATATCTTGGCTATCAATCACCAACGGTCGACGCCCGAGCCAGCCGCTGACCTCATCAAAAAGCTGCCTTTGCTGCACAAATCCAATATCATTCAAACTAAGGTCTTCGCGCTTCTTCGCATAGGAAGCAACCACCAAAGCCGGATGACGAATCAAGAAAATGTTCTCACAATGGCGCATGAAGCTCCGGTCAAATTCTTTGACCATATGCAAAGTCATATGCTTTTGATAATAGATAGACTGCCCCGACAGCGGTCTTTCGGCACATTCATGGGCCACTCGATCTGCATTTATTTCATGCGCTGTGAGTATCTGCTCACGCATTGGATGGTCAATACCCGTCTGAGCGAGATAGGCGGCATAAAAAGGTTCGTCCCAAATTGCGCAGTCACTGCGGGCAGCAAACGAATACATGAGCGCCGTTGATAAATTGCGTGGACCAGACCACATTGCAATCGTTTTTAGGCGCGTTGTCATAATTAATTTGAGGCAGCGCGCGCAATAAGATCTTTGTAGAGGCCACGCAAGCGCTGCGTCATCGGTCCCATTTCTCCCGTACCGATTTGACGACCATCAATGTGTGATACTGGCGTCTGAGCGCCGAATGTCCCCGTCAAAAAAGCCTCTTCTGCGCTGTAGGTATCAACGAGCGAAAAGTTCCGCTCACATACAGTAATAGCGTTAGCGCGACACAGATCAATAACCTTTTGCCGCGTAATGCCGTTCATACAGTAATCCCCGGTACTCGTCCAAACCGCGCCTTTTTTGACGATAAAAAAATTGCACGCGTTGGTCGTGTTCACAAAACCGTGCGGATCTAACATCAGCGCCTCATCAGCGCCCGCCTTTTGTGCTGCAATACAAGCCAAAATACAATTCAGCTTGGAATGAGAGTTCAGCTTAGGGTCTTGTGTCATCGGTAAACCGCGCAGGTGCGGCACCGTCGACAAAGTGATAGGGCGAGGAATTTTAGGCCGCGAATGCTCCATAATGATCACGATGGTCGGCCCTTGGGTCGACAGGTTCGGATGCTGAAAGGGTCGATTTTTAATGCCCCGCGTCACCATCAGGCGAGCATGTGCGTTATCGGTCATGCTATTGGCAGCCTGAGTGTCCAAAAGCGCTTTTTTGAGTCCGTCACGATCTAACACTAAGTCGAGGTCGATCGCCTTGGCCGCCTCAAACAAACGGTCAAGATGTTCGTCCCAGAAAGCCCAGACACCATTGTAAAGACGCAATCCTTCCCAAACGCCGTCACCCATCATGAAGCCGGAATCGTAAACTGACACCATAGCTAAATTTTTTGGCGTGATTTTGCCGTCAACGTAAATGCGCAATGCCTCATTTCTGGCATCGTCTTCAGCTTGATGGGCGGTGACATGGTCATTTTGAGTCTGTGACATAATCGTTTTCTACAAATGGACGCGTATGCCTTCAGATCCTGTCAGGGCTGTGTGGCTTTGGCAAGTCGCGTCGCTCGAGTTTTAGCGCTCAAAACACGTCATAGCTGGCAACCACCTAAAGGCCTTGCTCAGCAAGCTCCAGAATCACCTCCCACTCAGCTAAAGCGACTGGCTGAACCGACAACCGTCCCTGGCGAAGCAGCACCATAGACTGCAACTTTGGGGTTTTCTTTAGTCGTGCAAGGGAGACCACCTGCTCGAAACGCCGCTCAAATGTTAGGTCAAGTTGATACCAGCGGGGGTTTTGCTGGGTTGCTTTCGGATCGTAATAGCGGCTTTCAGGGTCAAACTGGGCCGGGTCTGGATATCCTCCTCGCCGCACAAGCGCTACGCCCGCCACGCCCACCTTCGCGCAACTGGAGTGGTATATGAGTACGCGGTCACCAGCAGACAGATCATCTCGCAGATAATTTCGAGCCTGATAGTTACGAATCCCGTCCCAAGGCGCCCCCTGCTCACCTGCGGCCGCAAGATCGTCAATACTGTATTCATCAGGTTCAGTTTTTAATAGCCAAAATCGCATCAGTGCTCACCCGCCTAGAGGTTCCCACTATATTAGATGGGTCAATGACGAAGCTAGTGCGCTTCCCTATATGTTCCCTATTGGCTCATCAACATTAGATTTTACTCGATAAAGCTCCACTGACCGCGACCTAAGCAAAGGTAAGGGAGAAACCAGATATATAGCCACCACTATTCTTGCTGTGAAGACAAAACAAATATCGGATTTTCTGACCACATCGACCATTCCACTTGGACTCCTTAGAGCAAGAAGCGCTTAATGACGGAAATTCTCCAATAAAATATGGGTTATCACGCGGGAAAGGGTTTGTTTGTATTAGAATTGCCCGCTGACTCTTTCTTCACTCACACAGATGTATATCGAGCAAAATATTGGAAGCCTTCATGAAGCCAAACGCCAAGCCTTGCAACCCCAACTTTTCGTCGGGTCCGTGTAGTAAACGACCCGACTATGATGTCGCGTCTCTAGATATTCAAAGTTTGGGACGCTCGCACCGTTCTGCCATTGGCAAGCAAACGTTGGGGCTTGCGATAAATAAGACTCGCGAAATTTTAGGCATCCCTGATGACTATCGGATTGGCATTGTACCGGGGTCAGATACCGGAGCGGTAGAAATGGCGCTGTGGTCTATGCTTGGGCCAAAGCCCGTAGACGTTTTGTCGTGGGAATCATTCGGCGGGGATTGGGCGAACGATATTAAAACCCAGCTGAAGCTAGAACAGGTTCGTCACCTCAGCGCTGACTACGGTTCGCTGCCTGATTTAAATGATGCCAATCCCGATCACGACCTGGTCTTCACATGGAACGGCACCACCAGTGGTGTCAAAGTCCCGAATGCCGATTGGATCTCGGACCAACGCTTGGGCCTGAGTATTTGTGATGCGACATCTGCGGTTTTTGCCATGGATTTACCCTGGCAGAAACTCGACGTCGTCACCTATAGCTGGCAGAAAGTGTTGGGCGGCGAAGGCGCTCACGGCATGCTCATATTAAGCCCACGCGCTGTCGCGCGACTAGAGTCCTATACACCCACATGGCCACTACCAAAAATTTTCCGTCTGACTAAAGGCGGCAAATTGATCGAGGGCATTTTTAGCGGGGAGACCATCAATACGCCCTCAATGCTCTGCGTTGCAGACTATATTGACGCGCTAGAATGGGTTGAATCTATAGGCGGCCTCGAGGCGTGTATACAGCGTTCAGCAGCTAATTTGGCCGCGGTATCCGCTTATGTAGACCACCAAGACTGGCTGCAGTTCCTAGCCCACGACCCAGCCACAACCTCGAATACGAGTATCTGCTTAACCCTTGATGCGAGCCCAGAGCAAGTCAAGGCATTGGTCTCGTTACTAGGCAATGAGGGGGTAGCCTATGATATCGGTGCTTACAGAGACGCGCCGCCGGGGCTTAGAATTTGGGGTGGTGCTACTGTCGAAACCGCTGATATCACGCAGCTCATGCAATGGATTGGCTGGGCCTACACCCAAGTCACTCAATCACAATAAAAGGCCTGGATCATGTTTTATATCCGTACGTATAACAAAATTTCAGCTCGGGGCTTATCCGGATTTCCCGCTGATTTTTATCAGGTGTCTGCAGATGAAACCCAGCCGCAGGGTGTCTTACTCAGAAGCCAAACACTCCACGACATCACCCTACCCGACTCTGTCTTAGCAATCGCACGGGTGGGCGCCGGCACTAACAACATCCCTACAGCTGACTATACCGACAAGGGCATAGTTGTCTTCAACACCCCTGGCGCTAACGCTAATGCGGTTAAGGAGCTAGTTCTAGCGGGTTTACTACTCGGTTCGCGAGGCATTCTTCAGGGGCGGGACTATGTAAATAGTCTGACCGAGATAGATGACTCAGAGGAAATGGCCAAGCTTCTTGAGCAAGAGAAAAAGCATTACGCCGGCAGCGAGCTTATGGGCAAGACATTAGGCATCGTTGGCCTGGGCGCGATTGGCTCGCTGGTTGCAGACATGGCTTTGGCACTGGGCATGAAGGTGGTCGGCTATGACCCTGCCCTGTCTATTGATTCAGCCTGGCGTTTGTCCTCGCAGGTTAAACGCATGGAAAGCCTTGAGCAGTTACTCGGTAGAGTCGATTATATGACATTACATGTGCCAGCGATTGCTGCCACCAAAGACTTGATCAACGAAGAAAACTTGAAGCTGATGAAATCTACCGCCCGTATTTTAAACTTCGCACGCGCGTCAATTGTTGACTCTAAAGCCGTGCTAAGCGCATTAGATGCTGGAGCCTTAGGTCAGTATATCTGCGACTTCCCAGAGCCTTGGTTACTCAATCACAAATCAGTCATCGCCATGCCGCATATCGGGGCAAGTACCGCCGAAGCGGAAGAAAACTGCGCTACTATGGCCGTTGTGCAGCTACGAGATTTCCTCGAGCATGGCAATATCAAAAACTCAGTTAACTTCCCAACGACAGAGTTAGCTCGCAGTCACGGCAAGACCCACGCGCGATTGACCTTTACCAACGAGAATAAGCCAGGAGTTCTCGGTAAAGTTCTCTCTATATTTGCTGAGCATGAAATCAATATCGTCGATATGGTCAATAAAAGTCGCGACGACATTGCCTACAATATTCTCGACATCAGTGTGCAACCGAGCCAAGAGACCCTCGATGCGGTGAAAAGCATTCCGTCGGTATTAAGTGTTCGGCCTCTATAGACGACAGCCGCTGTAACTCCGCTGCGGAGACACCCTACGCACTGTAAGGTCGATAGAAAACGCGCCGAAAATTTTACAAATGACCAAGGGTCATTTACAGTCAGGTCACTGCATCTAAAACCAATAAAGGAATACTCATGACTGCTTCTGAACCCCAGCTCGCCAGCGCCGACTTACTGGCAAACCTTACTGACACTTTAGCTTGCCAAAAGCAAAGCTATCTCGATGAAGGTGAAGTGACTGCAGATGTCCGTATCGACCGCATTAATCGCGCTATTGATTCGCTCGTCCGCCATGCCGAACGCATCAGCGAAGCCATGAATGCCGACTTCGGTTGTCGGCCTCGTCAGGTGAACTTAATGACTGATGTCAGCGGGTCAATTGGCTGCTTAAAGCACAGCCGCCAGCACTTGAAGCGATGGATGCGAGCCGAATCGCGTCCGAGTATGTTCCCGCTCGGCCTGCTGGGCAGTCGTTCCAAAATTGAGTATCAACCCAAAGGGGTTGTGGGTGTTATCGCGCCTTGGAATTTCCCACTAGGCATGGTGTTTGAGCCGCTGGCAAATATACTGGCAGCAGGCAATCGCGCCATGATCAAACCCTCCGAGTTCACACCCGAGACCGCGGCGGTCATTAAGGCGCTGGTTTCAGAGTCGTTTGACCCGACAGAACTGGCGGTATTCACTGGGGGCCCCGAGGTGGGCCAGGCCTTCGCCTCCCTCCCCTATGACCACATGATCTTTACCGGTGCGACCAGTATTGCAAAGCATATTATGGCGGCCGCGGCTAAAAACCTGGTACCTGTGACACTGGAGCTCGGAGGCAAGTCGCCCACCGTGATTTCTCGCAGTGCTAATTTAGAGCAGGCTATGGAACGCATTATGAGTGGCAAGTGCCTCAATGCAGGACAGGTATGTATCGCGCCTGATTATCTGATGGTGCCAGAGGAATCTCTTGATGAGGTTGTTGTCCTAGCTAAAAAGATTGTCGCTCAGATGTACCCCACGCTGCTTGATAATCCGCAGTTCACTTCAGTGATCAATCAACGGCACCACGACCGTCTTTCAGGCTATCTCGCAGATGCCGAAAGCCGCGGCGCCCAGATTATACCCATCAACCCCGCCAATGAGTCGTTTGAAACATCCTTGAGTCTAAAAATGCCGCCCACCTTGGTTATCGAACCCGATAATGAGGCGCTTTGTATGCAAGAGGAAATGTTTGGCCCAATTCTACCTATCAAGACCTATCGTAACTTTGATGACACCATTGACTTTATTAACAGCCAGCCCCGTCCACTGGCCGCATATTACTTCGGAACCGATGTCACAGAGGAATCCAACTTTCTCAAGCGGACAACTTCTGGCGGCGCCTGTGTCAACGATGTGATGTTTCACATGCTGCAGAAAGATCTACCCTTTGGTGGTGTCGGTCCCAGTGGCATGGGTGCTTATCACGGGATTGAGGGCTTTAAGACCTTCAGTCATGCCAAAGGTGTCTATCGACAAACCAGATCTTTCAATGTCTCAAAATTGGGCGGCTTTTTGCCACCCTATGGTGACGCATCGGAAAAGGCCATCAAGGCGCAAGTGAAGCGCTGAATAACGACTCCACCCATATTCCACTCACGCTATCCGAGCAGGGCTGGCCAGCCAGCCCTTGTGATATGAATTAACTATGTCCGGAATTAAACGCAGAGCCGTTACTCAGGCGCAAAAACTATTTAGGCGTCAGGAAATCCTCAGTGGTGCGCGCTGTCACTTTGAAGCGGTGGGCTACGAACGCTTTTCAATGCGTCAGCTGGCCAGCCAACTGGGTATCGTCAAAGGTACCTTATACCTCTACTTTCCTACCAAAGAGGCCATTGTGCTCGCCTTATACAGTCGAGCGCTCGAAGACTGGAGTCAGGTAGTGAAGACAACACTAGCTGACGCACTAACCGAGGATGACTTTGTTCAATTCTTTTACGATTCAGCCATGGCCGATCCTATATTGGTGCCCATATTGGTAAGACTGGAGCATGTGATCGAGCACAATATATCCATAGCGCTTTTGATCGACTCAAAGCGTCACTTCAAAGCCTGCCTCAATGCCATCGCGGACGAAGCAGCGCTAGCCCTGGATCTGCCCATTACACAGGCTCGTGAGTTGATCATTACATTGGGCATATTGCTCTCAGGGGCAACCCTGAGCGACCAAGGTCCATCACTAATAGCGGAATCACTGCCAGAAGACGTGCGCGAATTTTTAAATAGTCTGTCTTCGAAGAAAATTTTCATCACCAACGGTCGCCGAATCCTCGCGGGCATTCGTTGCCAAAGTTAAACCCTTATGCCCTCAGTAAAAACGACATTGAAAACGGCTGGCACTCATTTCCAGAGGCTAGCGTTCGGCAAAAAGATACAAATCACGCAATAAGAATCCAACATCCTCTACCCTACCGCTATTGATGACACCATCACGGGCTCCGCCTGAGACAAGGTGAATTGATGCACAGCATCAAGAGAGAGTGCCCTAGGGTACACTGACCCTATTCGCTTCAAGCGACCCCACAACCCTAAATTAGCAAGGGCGCTACTGGAGACCTTATGGCGAGGACTGCTGTAGGCGCTCCTTCAAGAATGAACGAATATGAAGTGCAGGATCACTGATATCAGCAGACATTCGGTGCGACAGATCGGCTAGTCGCGATATTTTTCTTCTAGGTAACAATTATTTATGGGCAGATTTACTCACAACAGGCCGTTTATTTGTCTTATACTTCCATTCTTGTGTTCGAACCGGTGAATTCGGATATAAATATTTATCTTTCACCAACACTAAGAGTAAAGAGAATGAGCAAAGGTACAGTTAAGTGGTTCAATCCAGATAAAGGTTTCGGTTTCATTACACCTGAAGATGGCGGCAAGGATCTTTTTGTCCACCATTCAGAAATCCAGAGTGGCGGTGGTTTTGCAACGTTAAACGATGGCCAGGCGGTAGAGTTTGAAGTTGGCCAGGGTCAGAAAGGCCCTTGTGCGAATAAAGTCGTACCTATGTAGTTGGCAGAACATAGCCAGTAACTCAGCGAATTTTGCTGCGTAACCGGACAGCCCGGAATTTGGCTTTGCCATCGGGCTGCTCGTTTTACAAATATTACAGGGCGATTGAAAGTGCGCCAACGGCGTGAGGTAGTCACCTTCATGCTTTCCACGCAGTCGAGTCTTTTTCTTTAACACGATAAAGCCAGGGACATGGGTTGCTTGCTTTTGCTTGTCTTGAAGAAAAGCGCCTGTGCGACTAGAGCCATTCTGGCGCTATCTTAAATCAAATAATCAACGCCATCGAAAAATCTTAATGGCCAGCCCGCAGTTAGTGACCTAAAACATTGGTAGTAGACTTTTTGGCTGCCTTTGCGGCTTTTTTCTCTTTTGCCGTTAGCAGTGGTTTCTTTTTGGCGCTTTTCTTACTGTCTTGTCCTTTGCTCATGATACGTTCCCTTTGCGGTAAGCTTTATAAGCCTAAAGTCAGTGTGGGCCGACCTAGGGACAATGGTCAGGTTAATGGTCAGGTTAATGATGACGTTAATCGTTACGTTATAACTACGGCGCGTAGCGCCTAATCCACACGTAACAAAGTCAGTATGAGCTCATGAACCACTAATTGATAGGCATAGCTCACATTAGCGAGTGGCTAGACGCGCTTGTGTCTATTATTGAAAACGCGCTATCGATTACCATCCAGCGCTTGCCTAGGCCGCTTAAACAGATACGGCAGCACGATAGCTAAGGCGACCGTTCTTCAAGCATTAGGACACGTACAGATGAAGAAGTCAGATAAAAAAATCGACAATACGGTTAGAAAGGCCCTCACCGAAGTATGTGAGGCGCCGGTTTGCATGGCATACCCCCAAACACCATGATGATGTGGCTTGATCTGTTGACCCTGTAACAAGCCGATTGCCGGGTGAGTGCTTAACTGTTCAATAT
>CAWUVW010000026.1:0-3361 GCA_963926105.1 uncultured Luminiphilus sp.
CAATGTCGGTGGCTTACCTGATGATATGGCGCTCGAACTCGTTGAGCCTTTGCGGGAGTTGTTTAAGGATGAGGTTCGCCAAATAGGTCTAGAGCTTGGCTTGCCTCGCGATATGGTCTTTAGACATCCTTTTCCTGGTCCTGGGCTAGGGGTGCGCATTCTTGGTGAAGTGAAAAAACCTTATGCCGAGTTATTGCGTGAAGCCGATGCCATTTTCATTGAAGAGCTTCGTCGCTCGGGTTGGTACGATAAAACAAGCCAAGCCTTTGCGGTGTTCCTACCCGTTAAGTCCGTAGGTGTTGTCGGTGATGGCCGCCGTTACGAGTATGTGATTGCTATTCGTGCGGTCCAGACCGTCGACTTTATGACCGCGCGTTGGGCGCATCTACCCTACGAGTTGCTCGAGACTGTCTCGAATCGAATCATTAATGAAATATCGGGCATCTCACGCGTCACTTACGATATCTCTGGAAAGCCACCGGCCACTATTGAGTGGGAGTAATCCTAGATATCGTGATGCGGAGATCTAAATAATGTTTGTCAAAACTAAAAATTTTAGTTCAGATAAACTGAGATAATTTCTATATCATCCATTCTGTTGCGCAGCTAAACGCATTTTCATGCGCAATGAATTTCCATCACAGTCCCAGTTCAGCGGCGTATTCATCGCGCATAATAAATTTCTGTAGTTTGCCGGTGACAGTCATCGGAAACTCGTCGACCAGCTTAATGTGTTTTGGCACCTTAAAATGTGTGATCTGACCGGCACAGTACTGCTGTAGTTCCGAGATTGTTATTGCTTCACCTTCTTTCAATTGAATCCATGCGGCCACTTGTTCTCCGTATTTTTCATCGGGGACACCAAATACCTGCACCTCTTGAACTGACGGATGACCATAGAAAAATTCCTCGACCTCTCTCGGATAAATGTTCTCACCACCGCGAATGATCATGTCTTTTATTCTGCCGGTAATTTTGACGAAGCCCTCTGTGTCCATTTCACCGAGATCACCAGAATGCAGCCAGCCATCTGAATCGATCGTGTCAGCAGTGCGTTCAGCATCTTCCCAGTAGCCCTGCATCACACCGTACCCACGTGAACACACTTCACCCGTTTCAGCTGTGGACGCTGTCGATCCATCCTCTCGTATGATTTTCATTTCCCAGTTGGTGTGTGGGCGGCCAACCGTGGTGACGCGACGTTCGAAGGTGTCCTCAATGGCTGTCATTGAATTAATGGGGCTGCATTCGGTCTGCCCATAGCCGATCACAATTTCGGTTAGATCCATCTCGCCTATGAGGCGTTTCATGAGCTCAATAGGGCAGGTGGAGCCTGCGATGATGCCTGTTCGGAGCGAACTCAGATCAAAGTCTGCAAAGTCAGGTAGATCGAGCTCAGCCAGGAACATCGTGGGTACACCATGTAGCGCGGTGCATTTTTCGTCCTGCACAGCCTGGAGTGCTGGTTTAGGATCGAACGCCTCAGAGGGTAGAACCATAGTTGCACCATGCGCGACGCAGACCAGAGTACCCAAGACCATGCCGAAGCAATGGTACATGGGCACGGGAATGCACAAAATATCGTCGGCGCTGAGGTGCATGCTGACACCAGAATAATAGGCATTGTTCAATATGTTGGTGTGCGACAGTGTTGCGCCCTTGGGTGTTCCCGTCGTGCCGCTGGTGAATTGGATATTGATAGCATCCAATGGATCAAGCGTCTCTGAGAATTCTAGGAGTCTCCCGTATTCAGCTTCCCCGCCCATCTCGCACACATTGCCAAAGTTCAACATGCCCGGAGACTGGGTTTCTCCCATTCTAATGATGGTTGTGAGATGCGGAAGTCTGCTCGATACGAGTTCTCCTGGCACGCTGACGTCTAGTTCGGGTGCAAGCGCCTGCAGCATCTTTAGGTAGTGGCTGGTTTTGAAAGCTTCAGCGGTAATAATCGCTTTGCAGCTTACCTTGTTTAACGCGTACTCAAGCTCATATAGGCGGTAGGCGGGGTTGATGCATACCATAATGGCGCCAATTTTTGCCGTGGCAAATTGGGTCAGCACCCATTCGTAGCGATTCGGTGACCAGATGCCAACACGGTCTCCTTTCTCAATCCCCAGAACTAACAATCCGGTCGCTAATTTATCAACCTCTCTGACAAACTCGCCATAGCTCCATCGAATATTCTGGTGGGGCACGACTAAGGCAATGTGTTTGGGGTCTCTCGCCGCAACAGTGTTGAGATGTTGTCCGATGGTGGTATCTATGAGTTCGCGCGTATCGCCCGCGTAGTGCGCTTCGGATATGGTCATTGTTTCATCTCTTGATTATCCTTGGCCGTTTTAAATCTTAATATTGGCGCACAAAATAATAGATAAATTGTAAGCGCTCGATCTCAGACAATACGGATTGCCATGGATATCTATTTATATCAAAAGCAGATCACAAATGATCTCATGGATTGGCTTCTTACGGCAGATCCTATTGGCGAGGCGATTGCTGAATATATGGTAAACACCGATATTTTGGTGTGTGAAAGTAGAGGGAAAATAAACGGCCTGTTGAGAGTAGATTTCCTCACTGATGCTTCTGGCTTAACTGGCGTAATCCTCCCGTGCCAGCGGTGGTTGGGGGCCAGCACGCCGTGATAGCGGGTGAGGTTGACGCGGGGCTTAGGCACCCGGGCCGCCAAACGTGCGATGAAATCCACCGGCTCGAATGCTACCTGGGTCGTTCCATCCCCAGTAGCGCGTCTTCAGGGTGTAAACCACCTTGCCGTTGGCGCTTAGTGAAAGGCGGTACATTGCCACGGCTGGCCTGGCAATGTACCGGCAGAATGTATTGACTCCTCTCTTATAGGTTGATTCGTATTGGCTTATTCAGCGAAGCTGATTTCTTGCATTAGCGCATAATCGATGATGCTGCGATATTCTTCATAACCTTTCGATGTTTTTTCAATAGCCTCTTCGTTCATTCCCGCGGCTGCAAAATTTTGCATAAAGGTTTTATATTTTTCTGCACTACCTTGCATAGCGGCCATATTTTTGTAGGTGACGGTTAACCAGACGTTGGGAGAGTCCGCACCGTTGGCTACCATGACGCGGTAATCCACGATCGATCCCATCGCCTTTTCAACTTCCATGGCTCGCACCCAGGTTGTTTTCAAATTGACCAGGTAGTCATCTAGAAAATTTGTTTTAACGTCCAAGACCGTGAGTTCGGTGACTGCTTCGCTCGGACTGTAATCTGTCCATATCTCTGCCGAAACGCCGTTCGTCAAAGTGAGCAGAGCGACTGCGGCTAGGGACCGCTTTAACCAGTTAATATCCAGTGTCATAAATACATCCTTAGTTGGTGTGTAAGT
>CAWUVW010000027.1:0-42389 GCA_963926105.1 uncultured Luminiphilus sp.
CAGCGTGGTGAGCTTATCGCGACCAACAATCTCTGCCGTTAACTGTATGACCTGATCGGCACTTTTTGGATCCAGCGCCGCGGTGTGCTCATCGAGTAACAGCAGGTCAGGTTTCAGCCATGAAGCCATTAGTAGCGTGAGTGCCTGACGCTGACCACCGGACAACGTGCCGATGGGGTTATCGATACGATCTTCCAGACCCATCTTGAGGGCGCAAACTCGGTCTCGAATCTCATCGCGCAGACGAGGCGAAACATTACTGCCAAGGCCACGGCGAAGCCCCCTTCGAGTCGCCAAAGCAATATTCTCGGCAATCGACATATTAGGTGCAGTGCCACTGAACGGGTTTTGGAATACCCGTCCAATCAGCTTCGCACGGCGGTGCTCAGGCCATCGAGTAATGTCCTGACTAGATACTTGCAGAGAACCTGTGTCAACTAGGAAGGAACCCGCTACAGCGTTCAAAAGCGTAGACTTTCCACTGCCATTGGTACCGATAATAATGAGAAACGATCCTGGTTCAAGATCGATGGAAACGCCTGAAAGCGCTCGAACCTCGTTGGTAGTTCCCGCGTGGAAGGCTTTCGAAATATTTGAAATATTGAGCACGATATCAGCCCTCTGACGTTTGAACGATTTTTGGGGCGTTAATTTTGCGAATAAGTATTGGGCCCACTAGCGCAAGGAACACAAAAACCGCAGTAATCAATTTTAAGTCATTCGGATTCATACCCCATCGAAGCGCTACCGCAACTAGAAGTCTGAATAAAATGGCACCCATGATGGCGCCACAAATCATAAGCCCGACCGAACGACTGCCCACCAATGCTTCGCCGATGATAACGCTGGCAAGCCCGAGAACAATAATACCAATACCCATCTGCACATCGGCAAAACCTTGGTATTGAGCGAGCAGCGCGCCACTGAGCGCAATCAGACCGTTGGAAATGGCCAAGCCTGTTATCGCCAGCGTCTGCGCACTGACGCCCAAAGCCTCGATCATTTGCGGATTGTCGCCGGAAGCTCGCATCGCAGAGCCCAGCTCGGTCTGGAAGAACCAGTAGATGCTCACGCCGGTAATCACTACCAAAATTAGCATGGCGAGCAGCAAGGAAAGATCGTAAACCCCCACCGCCCAGCCAGCGATATCAAGGCTCTGCGCTGATCCGAAGAGCGTGTGGCCCAGCTGCTCTGCATAGCGCGTTAAAGAGTCCTCCGAGCTGATGGGTAAGTTGCTTCGATCCATGACGCGAAGATTCACCGAATACAAGGCCGTCATTGTGAGAATACCGGCGAGCAAGGGTTGAATTGAAAACTTAGTGGCCATAACCCCCGTGACAAAACCGGCACCGACACCAGCAAACACGGCGGCTATTGTCGCTGTTACGGGCCCGAAGCCCGACAGGATGAGCGCAGCGGCCACGGCACCACCCAGCGTGACAGATCCCTCGGCAGTAATATCGGGGATGTTGAATATCTTGAAACTAATGTACACCCCTAGCGCGAGCACGGCGAAAATCAAACCCAGCGTAAGGGCAGCAATAAGCAGATTCATGACGACATTCTCTCTATATTCTCTCTTAAAGGGGAGTCAGTGAAGCAACTACCAACGTCAAAACTTGCGCGGGTAAACGCGCCATATGCCTAGCAATCATCGATTCCAATCGAGTGCCTTCGGAGCCTCCGGCGCGGGTACATTCTGATGAGTCACACCATTGGTGTCGAAGATTGTCTCTGCGCGTGCGCGCAGGTCCGCTGGAATGACCCACGCTTGCCGCATACGATCCAGCGCGCTGAGATTGAGGCGAAGAACCGCTGGTGACCAGTTGATAATGGGGATAGTGGCGGGGTCGCGCCCCTGGAGTATATCGGCGGCCATCTGGCCTTGCTCAAAACCGACCGTGTAATAGCTCGCACCCAGCGCGATCAGCGCGCCGTGATCCGCAGACGATGGCATCGAGGAGATGACCGGGATCCCCGCCTGCGTCGCGACCTTGATCATCACTGCCTGTGCTGTTGTCGTGGTGACATCGGTGCTGAGCCAGAGCACATCGATACCGCGAGACAACAAGGATCTGGCGACCTCACCCGCGCCACCGGCGTTTTCGGCGTTGCCCTCCAGCAGTTCAAGGCCGAGATCTTTCACAACTTCTCGGGCTAGCAGTGTAGACGCCTCCGAGCTGGCCTCCGCTGGATTCCATACTAGACCGATGGTTCGAAGGGAGGGCTGGAGCTTGAGGGTGATTTCAAATAACTCTCGCACCGGCGAGTTGCTGCCAAGACCTGCAAGATAGGGCGGGTGCTGCAACGGATACTCACGATTAGCGCCAACCCCGGCATCAAACGGGTTGGTCACGATGCCAAAGAGATGATTTTTAGGCGCAGGGCGAAGTCTATTGGCGGCAGCCACAGTCTGCAGGGAGAGCGTGGATGACGTGATAATCAAGTCCAAATCGTCGCCAACAACAGCCTTGGCAATCGTATTTGCTGTTGCGAAATCGCCCTGAGCATTGTAGCTCGTCAGGTTCATGCTACGGCCGGGCTCGTAGCCCCGCTGAGCAAGCGCATCCAAAATACCTTTAACGCCACTATCCAATGGTTCGATCGACGCATGCTGGACAAGCGCCACGTGGGGGAGGCGGCCCGGCTGAGGCGCATCCGTACGATAGCGCGCACCGCGATCGGCGATCAGCAAAATCGATGATACCGCCACAATCGCAATAATACCGACTGACAGGCGCACCAGTGATTGACCAATTTTGCTTTGCTGCGTAGACATGGGCCGTGTAATCAACTGATTAAGAAGTAAAAAGTATACGCCAAGCACGCTGTCGCGCACTAGCACCAAATCGCTTGCTGCTTGCTGCTTGCTGAGTTGCGAATGGGCGAGGTTGCTGAGCAGTAAAGCGCATCGCAGCTCACCCATTACCCCTGGATGTGGTGAAAAACTGGCGGTCTTGGCTAGCCGTTGTTGTCCGGAGTCAGGCCGATCCAGCGAACGGGCCGTGAGCGACACAGTCCAAACTGGCCATGACTCGTTGGACGCAATTGAAATGTTGATGAACCGATAAATAGATGAATTAACCCTCAACCGAGACAATGGCCAAAGCCGGTCATTGCGACCAAACGCTATAGAAATAAGATGGATTAGACGCGGTTCGATAGCCCTTTGCGAGCGACTGCAGTAAAATTTTAGGGAATAAACGCTGTTTTGCAGCATAAGCTTTAAGCAGCGACTAAACCCTAAAAAGGCAATAGGATAAAAACAATGGCCAATATGAGTCCAACAGGCGCCGCGGCGGCAGCAGTATCGGGCGATCAACAGCAGCGTCATCCGCTAGCCTTTGGCGTGATGACCAGCGTCTTTTTTATGTGGGGCTTTATTACTTGCCTCAATGACATCTTGATCCCTCATCTTAAGGGTTCATTCAATCTTAGCTATACCCAGGCTATGTTGATCCAGTTCTGTTTCTTTGGTGCCTATTTTATTTGCTCGATTCCTGCGGGCAAACTATTGCACCGTGTGGGCTATAAGCGCGGGGTCATTATAGGGCTCTGTATCGCGGGTGTTGGTGCGCTGATGTTCTATCCTGCGGCCGAGTATCAAACCTACGGTCTGTTCTTGGGGGCGCTATTTGTCTTAGCCTCAGGAATTACCCTGTTACAAGTTGCCGCTAATCCCTACGTCGTCGCGCTAGGTCCTCCGGCCACCAGCGCGAGCAGGCTTAATCTTGCGCAGGCGTTTAATTCTTTAGGGACTACAGTGGCTCCGATTATTGGTGGCGCACTGATTTTTACGGGACTGGAATCGGCTACTTCGGCTACCGATGCCGAGTCGGTAAAAATGCCTTATGTCGGTCTCGCACTCGCGCTGATTGCGATTGCTGCTGTCTTTAGCTTTATTAAAATGCCTGCACTAAAGGACGCTGAAGAAGAAGTACAGGGCGCCGCCACTTTGTCTGAAGCGTTAGCGAACCCACACTTGTTCTACGGGGTTTTGGCGATTTTCTTATACGTTGGCGGCGAGGTGGCTATTGGTAGCTTTTTAGTCAACTTCTTGGGGCAGTCTGACGTGGTCGGCTTAACCGAGGCTTCTGCGGCGAATTACGTGGCTCTCTATTGGGGCGGCGCCATGGTGGGGCGATTCATAGGCTCAGCGCTGATGACTCGTGTGGCCCCTGGATTCCTACTGGGTATTCACGCGGCTTTAGCGATATTGCTCGTGGCGACGGCAGCGACTTCAAGTGGGACTTTGGCGATGTATGCCATTCTCTCGGTTGGACTGTGTAACTCGATTATGTTCCCCACTATCTTTTCGCTGTCATTGCAGGGCCTGGGTCGGCTGGCAAGCGCCGGTTCTGCAGCGCTATGCCTCGCTATTGTGGGTGGCGCTGTGGTGCCATTAATACAGGGCGTTATCGCTGATACTTGGGGATTGCGGGTCGGATTTATTATCCCAATTTTCTGCTACATCTATATTTTTTGGTACGGGCTAAAAGGCTCTAAGCCCGTGGTTGCTTAAATTTAGCGCCTCATTTGCTAGCAGGTTGCGCAACTATCCTTTACTCGGAACACTGGCGCTCGCCAGCGTTCGATAATGAGCGGTGTTTACTGACCGCTCGTTTTTGTGCGCTTAGCGGGTATGGCCTTGTCTTAGCCCGCCGGACAGTCTCAATGGGAGGCGTTTTTCAGGTCAGCCACTTGTCTGAATCGCTGTTCGATCTTAAGACCCTACGACGCGTTGAGCGTATTAACTACCTAGAAGTCTGGACAGAGCGCTAAGCATAGATATCGGTAAGCGGGCGGTTTCCTCCGGTTACGGGGCAGCGGACCGCAAACGCCTAGTCACGAAGAACCCCTGGGCGCCGCAATTTAAATGGGTGTTGTCGCCCCAATGCTCGTATCAAGCCATCGCGCGAGTCACACATGCGCGGTAATCGCTGCATCTGTCACTATCGGCCACCAGTTTGCCAACATACTGTGTGTTCAACCAGCAACTTGCGGTAAGCTAGCCACTCAGCCAGCAATTACTCCCCATTCCATTACTTGCAGAGAAAAGCACATCATGACAAATACTGCTTATATCTATGACGCCGTGCGTACGCCCCGAAGCAAGGGTAAAAACACGGGTACACTCCACGAAGTTAAGCCGGTCGATCTCGGCGCGGGTCTCCTGCGCGAATTGCAGCAGCGGCACACGCTTGATACCAGCTATGTTGATGACGTTGTCATGGGTTGCGTTACGCCGATCGGCGAGCAGGGATCCGACGTCGCGAAAATGATTGTTCAGAATGCGGGCTGGCATGAGTCGGTTCCCGGTGTCCAGCTTGACCGTTTCTGCGCTTCGGGCCTTGAAGCTGTGAATATCGCTGCGCAGAAGGTTGCCTCGGGCTGGGAAGATTTGGTGGTTGCTGGGGGCATCGAATGTATGTCTCGTGTGCCTATGGGTTCTAACGGTGGTGCGATGGGTTCCGACCCAGGCTTTTCATTGAAAACCGGTTTTGTCCCTCAGGGGATTGGTGCCGACATGATCGCTACCCTCGAAGGCTACAGCCGCGAAGATGTCGATGCTTATGCCATGGAATCTCAGCGTCGTGCTGCACATGCCCGCGATAGTGGCTGGTTTGATCAGTCAGTTGTACCTGTGCGTGATGGCAACGGTGTGATGATTCTGGAGCGGGACGACTTCATCAAACCCGAAACCACGATGGCTGGATTGGCAGGTTTAAAGGCGTCGTTCGCCGTGCCTGGCAGCTTCGGCTTTGACGATGTAATCCTGGCTAAGTACAACGATTACGACAAAGTGAACCACGTGCATACTCCGGGTAACTCATCTGGTATCGTCGATGGCGCCTCAGCGGTATTAATCGGTAGTGAAAAAGCAGGCAAAGATCTCGGCTTAACGCCCCGTGGCCGTATTGTGGCCACCGCGGTTTTGGCTACCGATCCCATCATCATGCTGACCGGTCCGGGTCCTGCGGCATTTAAGGCGCTAAAAAAAGCGGGTTTAACCGTCGCAGATATCGACCTATGGGAAATTAACGAAGCGTTTGCTTCCGTGGCGCTGCGCTATATGAAAGATCTTGGGGTCGATCACTCGATCACCAATGTGAACGGCGGTTCCATTGCCATGGGTCACCCCCTGGGCGCGACTGGCGGCTGTCTCATCAGCATCATGCTCGACGAACTTGAACGCCGTGGTGCTAAACGCGCGATGTTGTCACTGTGTGTCGGTGGCGGTATGGGCATTTCTACCATCATTGAGCGCGTCTGAGTCTGACTGCGAATAAGGAATAGAAGATTATTATGAGCGGATTTAATTACGAAAGAGACGCGGACGGTATCGTCACCGTCACGATGGATATGAACGGCCCCGTTAATTCTATGAGCCCTGAGTTTTTGCCCTTGATGATCGACTTAGTGGACAAGTTAGAGGCAGAAAGTGGCCTGGCGGGTGTTGTCATCACCTCGGCCAAATCGACCTTTTTTGCCGGCGGTGACTTGAACACGCTGTCTCAGGTCACCCATGCCCAGGCAGAGGAGTTTTTTGAGGGCGTTCAAGCGGTCAAAGCAGGGTTCCGTCGTTTGGAAAAATTGCCTGTGCCGGTTGTTGCGGCGATTAACGGTGCGGCGCTTGGTGGTGGTTTGGAACTTACTTTTGCTTGTAATTATCGCCTCGCGGTTGATAGCAAAGCGGTACAACTTGGGTTACCCGAAGTGACATTAGGCTTGCTCCCAGGCGGTGGTGGCGTCGTCAAGATGGTTTATTTGCTAGGCCTGGTGGCCAGCAATGAATTCCTGATGGAAGGCAAGCGTGTCGGTGCTGATGTGGCCTTAGCCGCAGGCTTAATTCACGAGACAGTCGCTGATCAAGCGGCGTTATTACCCCGCGCTAAAGCCTGGATTCTCGAGAACAAAGACAACGCGGCGGCAGCGGTTCAGCCTTGGGATACTAAGGGGTACAAAATTCCCGGTGGCAATGCCAACAATCCCGCTGTTGCACAGATGATCCAAATCGGTGCGCCGATGTTGCGCCAGAAGACGCGGGGTCTTTTGCCTGCGCCAGAAACCATCCTCGATGTGGCAGTATCGGCACTGCGAGTTGATTTTGACACCGCCATGCGAATCGAAAGCCGGGGTTTGACGACACTTGCATGTACACCGCAAGCCAAAAACATGATTAATACCTTCTTCTTCCAGATGAACAAGGTCAATGGTGGCGCTTCTCGCCCCAAAGATGTGCCGCCACAAACCACGACCAAAGTAGGCGTGTTAGGTGCTGGCATGATGGGCCAAGGTATCGCCTATGTCTCGGCTATGGCCGGCATTGAGGTGGTGCTAAAAGACATTTCACAAGAAGGCGCCGATAAGGGCAAACAATACTCCGAGAAGCTGCTGGCTAAGCGTGTCGCCAAGGGCCGCATGACCCAGGAGAAAATGGATGCCGTATTGAGCTTGATCCACCCGACGGCGGTCAATGAAGATCTGCAAGGCTGTGATCTCATCATCGAAGCGGTATTTGAGAACGTTAAGCTCAAACACCAAATTACAAAAGAGCTCGAGCATTTCTTGGCGGAGGGTGGTATCTGGGGTTCGAATACCTCAACGCTACCCATTTCTATGCTTTCTGAAGCCAGTACTAATGCCGAGAATTTTATCGGCATTCATTTCTTCTCACCGGTCGATAAAATGCCGCTTGTAGAAATTATCTGCGGTGAAAAGACAGGCGATGTCGCGTTGGCGAAGGCTTTTGATTACACCCGTCAAATTCGCAAAACGCCTATCGTGGTTAATGATTCGCTGGGTTTCTTCACTTCGCGTACATTTGCCACCTATCTGGAAGAGGGTGCACGTTTGGTGGTGGAAGGACTTAATCCAATCAAGATCGATAATCTAGGCAAGGCCATTGGCATGCCGGTTGGGCCGTTGACAGTTCACGATGAAGTGAGCCAAGAGCTGTCACGTAAAGCCCAAGAAACCTGGGCCGACCTCGGTTTCGAAGACCAATTTACTGATCAGACCCAGTTTCGTGACCTCGTTGCTTGGATGGTCACCGAAAATGGTCGCGGTGGTCGTCATCATGGCGGTGGGTATTACACCTATGGCGAAGATGGCAGCAAGACGATATGGCCGGGTATCATCGATAAATTCCACAAGGCAGATGTGTCGTTGCCCGACGAAGATATCAAAGATCGATTGTTGTTCCGTCAGGTTATCGAAGCATTGAAGTGTCTTGAGACCAACGTTTTACGCAATGTTGCTGATGGCAATATCGGCTCAATCATGGGTATCGGTGCGCCGGTGTGGACCGGCGGTTTGCTTCAGTTCGTCAATACCTACGGACTCGAGCGCTTCATTGCCCGCTGTGACGAGTTGGCGGCTGTTTATGGCGACCGCTTTAGAGCGCCAGCGATTGTGGCTCAAAAGCTCGCCGCAGGTGAGTTATTCGTCTGATAGTGAGTCCGGCTGACGCAGGGTGTAACTCAAACTGGGAAGTTCGCCGGCGAGCTTTCCAGGTTTTTTAAGAGAAGTATTTCTCGCTCTGACATGTCATGATGTCACTCGTCATGTGGCATGACGGAGGGGTTATGTGTGGACGTTACACGTTGTCCGTATCCAACCGCCCAGAGCTAAAAGGGGTGGGCTTACACGTTGTTGATCGTTTCAATATTGCTCCGCAAAGCGATGTACTCGTCTATGACAGCGAGCGGAAGCTTCAAAACATGCGCTGGGATTACGCGCCACCTTGGGCGCAAAAACCTTTGCACTTAAATAATGCACGTGCCGAAACTCTGCGGGAAAAGCCCGCCTTCCGAGGCGCTTTGCGCTGTGTATTTCTGGCAGATGGCTGGTATGAATGGCAGCGACAGGGGACGCGTAAAATCCCCTATTACCATCATGCACAGGGTGAGCTACTTTACTTCGCCGGTATTTATAATCGACAAAGCGGCTGCGCCATCGTTACGCGAGAAGCCCGTGAGAATATTGCTTTTGTGCATCACCGTCAGCCTGTGCTGTTGGATTTGCGGGCCGTTGATCACTGGCTAGAGGGGCATGACTTATTCGCCAGCGCGATCACCAATCGAATCGAATGCCATCCTGTGAATACTGCGGTCAATCAGCCGAGCAATGATTATCGCGACCTGATTAAACAGGTTGACCTCTCGCCTACGCCGAAGCGACCTGCACCTTATACACTAAAGCGGCATCGCGCTAAGTTGCCTGAAGAAGCCTATAATTCGCCGGTTCAAACAGTGCTTCCGACAGCGCCCATCGGTGCGGCTAAGGCTGCGTCGAAATTGAATGCGTCCGATGAAAAAAAAGATTTCAAAGCGGTGGTGAAGCCCCAAAAGTCTGGGGACTTGTTCGATTAACCGCACAGCCATTATCGGCGCGAAAAATTGACCACGCCATTGTGAGCAGCGGTCCCTCGGGGGCATTTAAGTCGCCGCAGGACGTTATTTGCGTAGCGCAGCACGCCCTTCACACGCATCCGCAATATTGACAGCATCTGCCGAACCTTATTGTCGATGGTGAAGCTGGCGGTTGGCTGACGTAGTGGACACGTGCGGACTAGCGTACTGAACGGGTGCGGTTGTCATTGATCGAACAAGCTTATCGAGAGATGGCGATAGTGATGCGTGTTGTTTTTTTGACGCGCGTGCTGATGCGCGCAGATATGAAACGCGTCCCGACAGATAGATGTTGATGCCTACCACATGGCGACAGGGTTGATCATCATTTGAACTGCACCCTGTAGTCTGGCCTGCCCCAGAACAAACATGAACTCATGCACTGACTCCCTGGCGAGGCGGCCAGTATTCATTGTTTCCAGGATGAAAATCCCGTTTTCCTTCAAGAAAATGACATGATCATAAAAAACTTTGTCACCCTCAATAGACGGTACTGCACCGACCGCCCAAGTATCAGCACCGACTGCCATTGGTTTCAGTGACGCCAAGTACGTCGCAGCGGCATTGGTAATGCCGGGAATAGTGCTGCCCCATTCTTGCGGTGCAGCATCGAGCTTTGCGTCGGTCCAGCCCGTATGTAGCAATATCACATCACCTTCGTTGACCTCTACCGCCTGTGCGTTCATCGCTGCTTTTAAGTCGTCGGGGCTGATCGGTTGGCCGGCTGACATAGCCGCTACACCAAAGTGCTTGGCCATATCGATCATGACGCCCCGTGCAACCATGGGTGGTACTTTGCTGATATCCAGCTTAGTCAGACCAGTAATCGGCGAAATATCTTTGCCCGCGTTGCAGTTGTAAAACATACCCGACTCGCCCATATGACCGAGGCCATCGAGCTGCGGCCCCACACCTAACCACATCTGAACAAGGTCATCGTTTGACGATGCATCCCAGCCAAATAGTGTTGTAGTGTCGGTGACAAAATGCTGGCCTGGCTGTACGACCTGAAGCTGCACGCTGCGGGGAGGATAGGCAGGCATTCCGGGTTTGATGACAATGCCCAGCGGATGCGTTTGGCCTTGTTTAATAAGGCCTGCCGCGGCGATCACGCGCTCAGGAGTTATTCTATTGGTGGCCCCGATTTCGTCATCAATCCCCCAGATAGATGGCACGCAATCTTCCGCTTGTACGGCTAGGGGTAGTAGTGAAATTATGGCGGCACCGATGATGGCTATGCGCATTATTGTCTCCTTGATGGTCTGCTCCGAGTGGCCTTGATTTTATGACTGTCTGCTGTGCATTGATATCAATACCGCCAACATTTATTCGCTGTGATATTGAATCGGATGGTGCCATCAGCGGTGGGTGACACCTAAGTGGGTCTGCGATCAAAATCGGTCGAATTTGCCAACTTCAAGCTAGAACTTCTGATCAAATCCCACCCTGGAAGCTCAGCGACAGTGTGTATAAATCATGTTATAAAAAAGTGACTTGGGCGGAGGGTTTATCATGCGAGCAGTTTATTACAATAATCATGGATCAGTTGAGGTATTGGAAGTCGGAGAACGTCCTATACCTTCACTTGGCGCTGATGAGGTTCTCGTGCAAGTCGCCGCAGCTGGCGTGAATCCTATTGATCGGCGTTTGCGAGCAGGCGAACTCACGGAGTACATCACGCGCACTTTTCCTGTTGTGCCCGGCTGGGATTTTTCCGGAAAAATTGTCGCGGTTGGCGACAATGTTGCTGGCTGGAAGGTGGGCGATGAAGTCGCTGGCCTCGCTTTTACCTGGTCAATTCAACATGGTACTTATGCAGAATATGTGCCGGTAAACGCTAGTGCGATCGCGGCAAAACCCGCGTCGATGTCATATGTCCAAGCTGCGGCGCTCCCTTTAGTGAGCCTGACAGCCTGGCAGTCCTTGGTTGAATTTGCCCAATTGACGTCCGGGCAGAGTGTGCTTATCGAGGCGGGTGCAGGTGGTGTTGGCAGTGTCGCAATCTCGATAGCAAAATATCTTGGCGCGACGGTCTACACTACTGCGAGTGCAGCGAACGCAGATTACGTTCGTGGCCTTGGCGCTGATCATGTGATTGATTACACGAAGGAGGACTATGTGGATTTCATTCGCGCGCGCGAAGCCGACGGTATTGATGTCGTTGTTGGTGCGATTCTGGATGACCGCAATATCGCAGCGGCGATTGAACTCGTGAAATTTGGGGGTACTATCGCCTATTTAAACAATGAGCCACCGAATTCTGACCGCATTGCCGCGAAAAATATAAAAACTGAATTTATTCATCATCGCCCCGACGGCCATAGCCTTGGTGAGCTACTGAAACTATTTGATGCGGGTAGATTGCAACTGCCGGTGACGACCACGCTGCCCTTAGAGCAAGCAGCAGACGCGCAACGGCAATCGGAAGGCGGACGAACTCGAGGGAAACTCGTCCTGGAAATTCAATCACTGTAAGACATTGTGTTAAGCGCGTTCATAAGCACTCGTCACCCTGCGCTCTGCGGGGAAGAGATCGATGACACTTAAGGCGCGTGCCTACTCAAGCGTATCGAGCTCTCTGTTCAACTTCTGCGTGGCTTCAGCCCTCGGTCTGGCGAATCCCGCAAGGCCTAAATACACGATAGGTGTCAGATACAGCGTAAATAATGTGGTCAAACCGAGTCCACCAAAGACAACCCAGCCCACCGCAGAGCGCGCTTCTGCTCCGGGACCACTAGCGATAATCAGTGGTAGAGCGCCGAGCACTGTCGATATCAAGGTCATAGCGATTGGCCGTAGGCGGACGTCGGCAGCAGTGGTGATCGCATCGCGAACCGTAGCGCCACGGTCCCGTTCCTGATCGGCGAATTCCACTAGCAGAATACCGTTTTTGGCAATCAAACCAATCAGCATTACGAGGCCTACTTGTGAGTAGATGTTGAGTGAGGTGCCGGTAATGAATAATGCAAAGATCGCAGCGGCCAAGCCAAAGGGAACGATACTCATAATGACCAGTGCGGAGGTCCAGCTCTCGAATTGACCAATCAATACGAGCAACACAATCAGCATTGCGAAGCCATAGGTAATGAGGGTGTCGCGACTCGTTTCATCGAGTGCAGCCGCTTCACCCTGCGTAATGATGGTAATGCCATCAGGCAATACTTCAGCAGCGAGTTGCATCATATCTTCGATGGCCCGTTGTAAAGGCACGCCAGGATTAACTGAAGCGTCAATTTCAATGGCGCGCCGCTGTTTACGCCGATCGAGCTGGTCTGCTACGCCGCGCTCCTCAAGCGTCACGATACTCGACAGTGGAATCAAGCTGCCATTGTTTGAGCGCACGAATAAGTTCACGAGGTCTGCAGGGCTACTGATCTTTTGATTGCCCGCCTCTAGTACAACCGGGATCGATTGATCATTAGCGTTTAAATCAACCACCTGCTGACCACCGACCATCACGCGTAGAGTTTGTGCGAGTTGATCGAGGGGAATTTGCAGGTCTGATGCACGCTGTCTATCTATGTGCACTGACAATTGTGGTGTTGAGGGCTGGTAAGAAATATTCGGCGCGCTCACTGAATCAAGTCGATCTCGAATGGCGGCACTATAATTGCGTGCCGCCGCATAAATTTCTTCGTAGTCGGTACCCTGAAGTGCCAGCCGAACACCGCTGCTTGATGCACCACGCAAATTGAGACTATTGCCGGCAAAGATTCGCACAGACATACCAGGTAAGTTAGCGAACAGGGGATCAAGCTCAGCTTGAATCTCTTGCTGGCTGCGATCGCGTTCATTCCACGGCGCGAGCTTCGCATTGATATAAACAATATTTGGATCCCAGCGACCTACTACGGTGTACAGCGATTCGATTTCACCTTTGTCGATCAATGGCAGGAGAATATTTTCCATGTAGTCAGCTTGTCGTTCTACATAGCTAAGACCTACCCCTTCAGGTCCGCGAGCGAAAATATTGATGTTGCCGCGATCCTCCGTGGGCAGGAGTTCGCGATCAAGTTTTCCAGACAACGCGCCCGCCGAAAGCCCTAGGATGAGACAAATAAGCAAGGTGACCCAAGGATGGCGTAAAGCGAGCGCTAGGCTCACCTTGTAGAATCGTGCAAGCGCAGAGCCCAGTCCCTGGAATAGGGGTCGCTCGTCAGTGTTGTCCGGTAGGCGCGCCATCATCGCTGGAACCAGTGACAGCGCAACGAATGACGAGATAACCACCGCAACCGCCAGCACTAAGCCAAATTCTCTGAACAGTCTACCTGCAGTGCCGGGTAAGAACGCGATCGGTATGAATACGGCGACCAGTACGGCGGTCGTCGAAATAACGGCGAAAAATACGCGATGCGTTCCAATGAGTGCTGCAGCGCTGGAACCGAGTCCCTCTTTACGCCGCCGTTGTACGCTTTCCAGGACAACGATTGCATCATCAACGATAAGACCCGTGGCCAGCACCAGAGCCAATAGCGTTAAAATGTTGATCGAAAAGCCAAATAACCAACTTGCGGCCAAGGTTCCCATGAGTGATACAGGGATGGCGACTGCGGGGATCAGTGTCATCGCCATCGAGCCCGAAAAAATACGGATGGTGGCGATAACAATCAAAATGGAAAAACCCAGCGTGAAAAGGACTTCGCTCACTGCGCCCTTAATAAACCAGGCATTGTCAGAAATTTTGATGAGTTCTATATCGTCAAAGCGCTCGTTTAACTGCGCCATAGCGCGATCAACACCCTCTGAAATTTCAATGGTGTTAGATCCCGCTTGACGCATCACGCCAATACCAATGACCCGCTCGCCATCGAGACGCACAATGCTGTTGGCATCAGTAGGGGTGAAGGCCACTCTGGCAACGTCACGTAGGCGAACATCGTCGCGGATGATAAGCGACGCAATGTCATCCTCTTCGGTAACTGCGGCATCGGCCCGAACCATTAACTGTTGCTCGCCAGATTTGAAGCTTCCCGCAGGAACGTCGAGCGGCGCCTGACGTAAAACGTCAGCGATGTCTGAAACCGTTAGGCCATAACTCGTCAGACGCAAGGGATCGAGGATGACGCGTAAAATTCTTGGGCGGTCCCCAAAGAGCGGAACATCGGCAACGCCGGCGAGCGATATAAAGGCTGGAACAATGTCTTGCTCAACGATACGCGCCAATTCCTGCGGGCTATAGTTATCACTGCGCACAGCAATACGCACTATTTCTTCTGCATCTTGATCGGCTTTGAAAACTGATAATTGCTCAATGGCGTTGGGTAAATTTCGCTCGACACGACTGACTGCCTCGCGGACATCTGATGCCGCTCGGTCAATATCGCTGTCAGGCGTGAATTCAATGGTTACGCGCGCATTGTTCTCTTCACTTGATGAATCGATCGTTTTTACGCCAGAGACCCGCGCAACAGCACTTTCTAAGATTCGTGTAACCTCAGAATCCATGGTTTCTGGCGAAGCACCAGGTAGTACGGCGCGGACGTTAACGATCGGTCTGTCGACATCTGGGAGCTCACGCACTTCAATGGCAAGCAGTGCCGCCAGTCCCGTGATGGCAATGAGTACATTGAGTACAGCCACTAGCCAAGGGCGTCGAACCCCCAGTTCTGGTAGACCGCCTTTTCTCGTATGTAATTTCAGCTTAACCATTGGGCGCAGCATCTCCGGATGGTGATAGCTGTGCCCGTTCGATTCGCGCATTTCCGTCCAAGGCAGCTGGGTCGAGCACTCTGAGCGCGACGTCTTGCCGAACAGATTGCACACCTTCAGCGATAATCAACGTGCCAGCACTAATATCTGCTTCGATGAGCAGGGAACCGCCAAGCCTTTTGACGATCTGTATGTCTACGCGTTGCGCTTTTTGAGTCGAGGCATCGCTACCCTCTGACTTAACAATCCAGAGATAAGCGCCATCGGCACCCCATTGAACTGCCACATCCGGAACAGCAAGGTAATCGCCTCTACTGAGCGCTAGGCTCATTTCAAATGCCATGCCCGGACGCAATTTATCACTTAAATTGTCGATACCGGCTTGGGTGACGAAAGCGCGTGATGTGGCACTGACGCGAGAATCGACGGCGACAACTCGCGCTTGTATCGGCGGTTGATCGCTTTCCCATAGCCTTGCCGACACGCTCAAGCCGGGGATCACTTGGCCAATAAAACCTTCAGGCACACTGAAATTCACCAAAAGTGTACTGCGATCATCAATAGTAGTGATCATCGTGCTGGCATCCACACGGTCACCGACGTCGATGTCCGTAATGCCGACATTACCGTCGAACGGCGCGCGAATATAACGGCGCGTCAAAGTTACCTCGGCAGTATCTACGCCGATTCGGGCAGCCTCCAGCGCAAGCTTCGCTGCATCTACCTCGCTTTCAGGAATATTTGTTGAGCGTTGATTTACCGATGTGAAGCGATTCAGCTGTCGCTGGGCATCCGCCAGTCGCACTTTGGCTAACTGCACCGCCAGTTGCTGATCTCGAGCATCCAACGACATAAGTACGTCGCCTGCTTTTACGAACTCGTTGGCTTTGAAATTGATCTCAGTGACCATACCGTCACTTTCAGGGAATACCATCACACTATGCAGCGCTCGCGCGGTACCGATAGCACTAATAAGTTCGCGCAGTGTTTCTATTTTTGCCGGATATGCCACTACGGGAATTGAGCGATTGCGATCAGGCCTGCCAGCACCCTGAGAAACCTTGTCATCGCCGCAGCCGACCAGCACTATAAGTAGCATACCTAGTGGTGCCAGCAGGATTTTTAGGCGTCGCCCGATACGACCGTTTACGGCATTGATCTGAGCATTGGTATGGGGTTTTATCAAATAACGCATCGTGATCTCTGACAATAATAGCGGAAAATGTAAAGGCGAACGAAGCTAGCCGAAAACATTTGCGTACAAAGCAATACGGATGATACTGGTCGCTGGATGAATCGAGAACACCTGCTTTTAACGATTTATACCTAGGTAGCCAAACAGGCTTATCGGCGATCTAAAATTCGGGCATCTACTTGATCAGTATGGGTGACCCCCGTCAGCGCCATAGCCACCTGTAATTCGCTTTTAAAAGTGTTCAAGAGGCTCGTGATGCCTGCTTCTCCGCCGGCCGCAGCCGCGTAAACCCATGGGCGACCAATTAACACCGCTTTGGCGCCGAGCGCTCGCGCTTTGAGTACATCCGCACCGCTACGAACACCGCTGTCTAGCAGTACCTCACAGCGATCACCAACCGCATCTACAACTCGGGGTAGCATGGCGATAGCTGAAGACACGCTGTCTAGTTGTCGACCACCATGGTTGGAGACCGAAATACCATCCGCACCTGCGTTTACAGCGGCCACGGCATCTTCAGGGCTCAACACACCTTTAATAATGAGATTGCCATCCCACTGGTGACGCAGCCATTCGATATCTTTCCACGTGACAGACGGGTCGACTTGCTCGGCTATCCAGGCTTGGAAGTCTGTTGGCGTCGAGGCGTCCGGCACATAGGCCTTGAGATTACCAAAAGTATGCGGCTTACCTTTAATACCGACATGCCATGCCCAGCTCGGATGCCCCATAAATGACAGTGTTGTGCTGCGAAATTGCGCCCAGCGATTGAGCCCACCAGACATGCCGTTACGCACGTCCCGATAACGCGCACCGAGCACCGCTAGATCGACTGTAAATATCAATGTGTCTACGTTTACAGCGCGTGCGCGCTGCAGCATATCAACGACTGCGCCACGATCTTTCAGCATGTAAAGCTGAAACCAGAATGGCTTATCTGACACCTTGGCCACTTCTTCCAGCGAGCAGATGCTCACAGTTGACAAGGTGAATGGAATGCCGAGCGCATCGGCGGCACGTTTGGCTTGCAGCTCGCCACGCTGGGCCATCATGCCCGCCATGCCAATAGGCGCCATCGCCGCGGGCATTGCTAGGTCGTCGCCGAAAAGCGTCGTCGCCGAGCTGACCTTTGAAACGTCATAGAGTACGCGCTGTTTGAATTGGAGTGCTTCAAAATCGGCACAGTTGGCGGCTAAGGTGCGCTCTTGGTAAGAGCCGCCATCTAAATAGTCAAACAGAAAGCGAGGCAGCTTTTTTTCAGCTTTACGACGGTAATCTTCGGTCGATGCAAGCACCAAATTTAGACTGCCCATGAATGCGCTCCTTTAAACCATCACTTCAATCAGATGAGGACCGCGCGCTGCCATCGCACGCGCCATGGCGTCGTCAAGATCTACCACCGTCGTGACCCGCTCAGCGCTCATGCCCATGCCTTGGGCAATAGCTGTCCATTGAATGCAGGGATTGCTTAGATCGAGTAACGATAGCGCTGTGGGCCCCGGATTTTGTACGCCTACACGCGCTAACTCGATATTGAGGATCGCGTAAGAATTATTGTTGATGAGTAATACGGTCACATTTAGGTCTTCTCTGACCATAGTCCACAGTGCCTGCACGGTATACATGCCAGAACCATCCGCCTGCAAAGCGACAACTTTGCGGTTGGGACAGGCAATAGCCGCCCCCAATGCGACAGGTAATCCCTGCCCTATCGCGCCGCCTGTCAGTGTCAGCCAGTCGTGGGGCGCCGCACATGCCGTCATTAAGAAAGCGCCCAAACCATTAGTAGCGCCCTCATCTGACACGATCGCGTGTTCGGGTAGTCGATTGGCGATCACTTTGCCAAGCGCTACTGAGTTAATCGCGCCGTGTTCTAACGCATGTGCGGCGCGGGGCTGCAATACGGTGGGCTCTGCCGGCGCGTCTAATAAGTCTGCGATGCGGGTCAGTGCATCGAGTGCGTCGACCGTGGCGTCGGCGACCTGTACTAGCGTGGCGCCCTCCGGTGATAACCAGCTTGGTTTATCGGGATAAGCAAAGAATGAAACGGGCGGCTTAGTGCCAACAAATATGAGGTTTTCAAAATCTTTTAAGTAATCTGCGCCTTGTTCGCCGAAGTAGGGCAGGCGTTCAACAGGTACGCGCCCGGCTCCGCGTTGCATGCGAGTGAAGAACGTTTCTGTAATCAGGCGAGCACCGCTGGCGGCGGCGATACGCCCCGCTTGCCACAACGCGTCTTCTCGTAGCGCCATCGCTCCGAGCATGATCGCTACCGAGCCCTTTTGCAGGGCCTCTACCGCAGCGTTGATATCAGCGCTTGCCGCCGTTGGTGCCGCCGCTACCGCGGGTATTGCGCTAGCGCTTCGCGTCTCTGTCCAAGCATGATCTGCCGGCGCGATAAAACTGGTCACCCGGCCGGGGTAGTCTTGAGCTTTTGCCCATGCTTGTAGACCGACAGCTGCGAGGTCGTCTGCACTTTGAGAGAGGCCAATCCACGCTGAAACAGGTTTGGCGAAGCCCTCGATGTCTGCGGTCAGAGGTGCATCGTATTGCAAGTGGTAGGTGGCGTGGTCACCAATCATATTGAGCACCGGCGAGAAAGCACGGCGCGCATTGTGTAAGTTGGCAGTACCGTTACCAAAACCTGGACCAAGATGGAGTAGCGTCAGCGCAGGCTTATCAGCCATACGACCATAACCATCTGCGGCACCGGTTACCACACCTTCAAACAAGCACAAAACTGCATGCATCTTGGGCTGCTTATCAATGGCGGCCACCAGTTGCATTTCCGACGTGCCAGGATTGGCAAAGCAGGTGTCGACACCGGCTTCGGCCAGTGCGTTGATTAAAGATTCTGCACCGTTCATGGCGTGCTGCTCCTACTGCGTTGGTTGTGCTGACATTGTCCTGTTGTGCGCCGCTGTACTGGATCTGCGATGATCGGGTAAATGCTAGCCAAGTGTACTATGGCGTCCCTTGCAATCAATGTCACTCAATAGCTATTGCTATGCCTCTGGGTTCATTCTGCCTCTGGGCCGCGGATATTATCTGTCCCTTAACAGTCTCTGTAGAGGCCATGAAGTGGCGCTTGACATGGCTTGCCCACCGCAATGAGATGGTGCGTTTCGTCACGCTGCGACATCCAGGCACAATATTTTGCGTATACTGTTAAACCACTCAATTCGTTTTCATTCGCTTAACCCGTCAAAGGCTTACTTTCATGGCAACAGCTCACCACACAGCGGCAGATAATGACCACAATCCAGAAATCTCGGGTAAGTTGCGCTACCCCCATCTTTTTGCGCCGCTAGACTTAGGTTTCACGCAGCTGCGTAATCGTTCGATTATGGGTTCGATGCATACCGGTCTTGAAGAAATGCCCGACGGTTTTAACCGCATGGCAGCGTTTTACGCCGAGCGTGCAGCGGGTGGTATTGGCATGATTATTACCGGTGGGATCTCACCAAATGAAGAGGGTGGACTTGCCGTGAAGGACGAGCAGGGCAAGGTTGCCTTCTCGGCCTCCAAGCTCAATACCGATGAGGAAGCAGCGGGTCACAGAATTGTGACTGATGCGGTACACGCCGCCGCGGCTGATGTAAAAATATGCATGCAAATCCTACATATGGGGCCGCTCGCGTATAATGATCACTTGGTCGCACCGTCGGGTATTCGTTCGCGCATCAGTAAATATACGCCATCAGAGCTCGACGCTGAAGGCATCGAAAAACAGATTCAAGATCATGCCAATTGTGCGCGCTTAGCGAAGGCGGCAGGTTATGACGGCGTCGAAATTATAGGCTCTGCGGGTTACCTGCTGTCGACATTCTTAGTTGAAAAAACGAATCAGCGGACTGATGAATGGGGCGGTAGCTACGAGAATCGGATGCGTTTTCCCCTTGAGATTGTGCGACGCGTGCGGGCCGAGGTCGGCTCCAATTTCATAGTCATTTTCCGGATCGCTGCCATGGATATGCTGCAAGGTGGTATGAGTTGGGATGAGGTAGCGGCACTGGCAAAGGCGCTAGAAACGGCCGGGGTTACCTTAATTTCAACGCACTTTGTTTGGCACGAGGCACAGGTGCCGACCATCGCGACGATGGTGCCGCGAGCAGCCTTTACCCAAGTGACTGCACGCGTCCGTGAGGTGGTTAGCGTACCGGTTATTACGTCCAATCGAATCAATATGCCCGAGGTCGCTGAAGCGGTTCTAGAGCGCGGCGATGCAGATCTCGTATCGATGGCGCGACCAATGCTGGCAGACAGCCAGTTCATGCAGAAAGCAGCCGAAGGTCGCCCCCATGAAATTAATACCTGTATTGCTTGTAATCAAGCTTGTCTCGATCACACATTCACTTTTCAAGTGACCTCATGCTTGGTAAATCCGCGCGCCTGTCACGAGACAATTTTGAATTACCCACCAACCGATACGTCCAAGAAGATCGCTGTCGTTGGTGCAGGCCCGGCGGGTCTCGCCTACGCCACAGTTGCGGCACAGCGAGGTCATCAAGTGTCGCTGTTTGATGCAGGCAAGGAAATTGGTGGTCAGTTTAATTTGGCTAAATTGATACCAGGCAAAGAAGAATTTTACGAGACGCTGCGTTATTACGACGCGATGCTGGAAAAGTTGGATGTGAGTGTATATCTAGATACGCGGGTCGATGCCGACGCGCTGCTGGCCGGTGGTTTTGATCATGTGGTGATTGCAACGGGCATTACCCCGCGTATGCCAGCGATTCCTGGCATAGATCACCCCAAGGTCATCGGCTATATCGACGCGCTGACGGGCGCTAAGCCCGTAGGGAAAAAAGTGGCTGTGATCGGAGCCGGTGGTATTGGTTTTGATGTCACTGAGGCCATTACTCATGCGGGTCCTTCTGCGGCGCTGGATGTTGATGTCTTTGCGCGAGAGTGGGGCATCGATTTCGCGAACCATCCGCGCGGTGGTGTGACCGGTGTAGAGCCCGTTGTTGAGAAGTCTGAACGGGAAGTGTGGTTGATGCAGCGCAAAGACACTCCGGTTGGACGCGGGCTGGGCAAAACGACAGGTTGGACCCATCGATTGACGCTGAATAAGCGCGGCGTGCATATGATGAACGCGGTTGATTATGTGGGTATCGATGATCGAGGTTTACATCTCACCATGGGCGGGCAACCGCATACCCTAGATGTGGACACCATTATTATCTGTGCTGGGCAAGAGTCATTACGCATTTTGTACGATGAACTCGAGGCTCGCGGCGCATCCGTTGACTTAGTTGGCGGTGCGCAAGAGGCGGTTGAACTCGACGCAAAAGCGGCGATCAATCAGGCGAGTTATCTCGCCGCGTCTATTTAGTGCAGACGCATCAAGGGGAGGGCGGCACAATAGAAGTATTGTCCGGCTCCCAGCATCCCTAGTCTGCGGTGTCGCTCACGATGTAGCGGCTTTCAATACGAGAGGCGCGGTCGGCTGCGTTGTAGAGTGGCTTATGCATGACCTCGTTAGCGTAGTCCTCCGCTTGATCAAGGTAGTGTGGCGAATTAGGATCAACCATATTCGCGCCGTATTGATGCACGCCGAGTACGGTTTGCTGGCCGTCGGCAGCCCATCTAATAATATAATAGAGGCCATCGCCACCGGTTGCGGTGAGGTAACCATCGTCGTCGAGCTCTTTGCCATAGATGGCGCGTAAAGTGTCGGGGCCCCCTGCAACTTCCCAGGTTTTGCCATCACGTCCGTGACGGCTGACATCCCCCCAGCGGGGATCTAAACGATTCGCAAAGTTCATGACTTCATCGGCACAGGTTTCCAGCGTGATACGTGGGTCAGGTAGTGGCGTGCCACCACTCTCACTCAGCCATTCGGCCCTCAAGACGCATACGCCCAGCGCTGCACCGCGATTATCTTTACCTGTACCTAGGTCCCATTGCGTCAGAATTGTTTGCGCAGACCGCTGTGTTACATCGTCAGTTGTCAACCTGCGGACCGTATCTAAAAAAGCAATACCACGGTAATTGGGTGAATAGCTGTGGTCATGTTTTATCGCAGAAAACTCATCAAATGATACCTGACCTGCGGCTTCAAAGAGTTCTAGGCCGCGGGTAGCACGGTTGGTCATACGGGTTTGCCAGCCGGCTTCATTTTGAGGAACCAACATGTCTGGATTACTGCCTAGGCTAGTCACCATGAACGGTGTTTGATTGGCGTTGTGAAGGAAGCCAGAGGACGGATTTTTGACCTGAGGTAAGACAGACGTGGGCTGATATTCGGTCCAGATAAGACGACTGTCATCGCCCGGTAGGTATTGCTGCCAGTCATAGCCGGGTGCACGTTTGGGCATCATAGCGTTGTGAATAAAGAAGATATTGCCCTCTTGATCGGCATATACAAAGTTGAAACTGGCGATGTAGTTTAAATCGACAGCGGCCTTCCAACTCTCAAAGTCAGTCGCCTTGTTCATGGCGAACCATTGTTCCACCTGACGTATTTCATTCATGCCGGCATAACGAATGGCATAGGTCCCGTGATCGGTTTTCATCACCGGTCCGTGTTTGGATCGGTACCCTGTTTCGGTGACACTCCAGGGAATAAATCCCAAAACCACCACATCTAATTCGATCGCAAAGACGTCGAGGTCGTGCCACTGACCATCAAGACGATATTGGTTGTCATTATCGGGGTTCATTTCTAATACGTAGATATCGACTAGATCTGGCTTGTTGACGGTAGTGCCCCAACCATGATGACGGGTAAAGCCCACACCCATTGTGGGCGAACCTGCGAAAGTACCTCCCATAATATCGAGTCCTTCGTCACTAGATATGTGCGCTTCATACCAAGCAACGGAGCCCGTCAAGGGTTGGTGCGAGTTAATGGCCAGAAACGTCGAGCCATCCGCAGTACGCGAGGGTCCCACTGCCATGGCATTTGACCCCGTAGGATCACCATCGCGCAGTACAGTGCCGGGCGGGTTTATTTCACGTGCGCGAAATTCTCCCGTGATCTCTTTAATATGCGCATCGAATCCATAAAAGAGTACATGCCGGAGCATATGTGCCGCGATGATGTCTTGGCCGGTGATGGGCAACACATCTTCTGTAATGGCGTCTGGGTAGTCTGCTGCGTATTGGTTGAACCCGGCTGCGAATCCCTCAACATAGCGGCGCATGGCTTGGCTTAAGTCGGTGTTATAACGATCATCTAAATCGTCCCATAAGCCCAGCCAATGAACGAGGTAATCGGATACGGCAGCGTCGGGTCCGAAAATGGCGCCGGCATTACCCCGATAATAGGGGATGGAGTCTTGTATAATGGACCAGCTATCTTCTGCTTGCGCGTAGGCTAAACCGAAGGCCGCGTCGGCGTCGGTTTTGCCGTGGATGTGAGGCACCCCATAAGGGTCGCGCTCTATGGTAGCGGTAAAGGCGAAAGTGTCTGGCGTCACTAAGCAACTGGCGAGTGCAAGGACGATTACAGCGGTATTACAGCGATTCAGTGCCATGGATCTAAGATCTCTATAGATGTGAAACATCAAAGATTAGAGTCTCTAGGCCGATAGTCAAGCAACCACTACTTCACAGTCTAAGTATGGCTATGGATTTACCTTAGCTAAGGCCTCTAGCGGCGATTTGTTAGCGGTTCAGGTAAAACATTTAAAAAATAAGGTCATGAGCCTAGATAACATGATGAAACACAGGTACATTCATATTAGAATAAGGTTATAACTATAAATACTGTAGAATTTTTACAGACCTATAAAGACAGGAAGGACCCTTACCGCTCTTAAAATGGAGTCGATTAGAATGTGTTTTCTCAATCTCGGAGACTGAAACGATGAAAAAAGTACTGGCCATAGGCCTTCTCAGCACCCTTGCTGCAGCCCCTAGTTACGCGACCAACGGTTATTTCACGCATGGCGTAGGAACACATAGCAAAGCGATGGCAGGCGCGGGCGATTCGATGCCCACTATGTCTATCGATGCGGCGAACAACCCAGCGAGCGGCGTATTAGTCGGTGAGAAGATAGACGTGGGTATCGCTCTTTTTTCTCCGCGTCGGAGTTATGAGGCGACACAGAGCCAGCTTAATGGGCAATTTGGTGCCTTTTCTCTTGACGCAGGTGAAGTCGATAGCGGTAGTGAGTGGTTTCCTATTCCTTATATCTCGAAGAACTGGAAGATGAATGAAACTAACGCACTGACCGTGTCGTTCTATGGTCGCGGTGGCATGAATTCGGACTATACCTCTGGCAGCGCTTCCTTTGATCCCGATGGCCCGGGTCCCGCGCCGGTTGGCTCCTATCCTGGTACTTTCGGTGCAGGTAATGCGGGCGTTAATTTAAATCAAGCCTACTTGGAAATTGCCTATAGCTTCAAAGTCGGTGACGTATCGCTCGGTATAGCCCCTGTTTTTGAGTATCAGCTGTTTGAGGCTGACGGTGTTGGCGCGTTCGCGGGTTATACGAAAACTTTTGCGTTGTCTGGCGGCAGAACAATGCCAGCTAACCTAACCAATAGAGGTAGCGATTCAAGTTTTGGTTTTGGCGCAAAAATCGGTGCGATTTGGAATGTGAGTGACCGCTTTGCTGTCTCTGCGGCCTACCAATCCAAGATGGAAATGGAAGAGTTTACTAAGTACAGCGACCTATTTGCAGAGCAGGGCGATTTCGATATTCCTGCGCAGGCCAAAGTGGGCATGAGCTATGCCTTAACACCCCGCGCGACAGTACATTTTGATATTGAGAGAACTTACTATACCGATGTTGACTCGGTTGCCAACCCACTGACCAATGTGGCTGGCTGTCCAACAGCGGGCCAGGGCGGAACCAATTTTGAAAACTGTTTGGGCGGTGATCAAGGCTTTGGCTTCGGTTGGGATGACGTGACTGTCTACCAACTCGGTGCGGAGTGGATGCCCGAGAGCATGGATGGCATTACCTTACGCGCGGGTTACAGCTACGGTGAACAGCCAATCAGCGGTGAAAATGTCACGATCAATATTCTCGCGCCTGCCACGGTCGAGCAACATTTTACAGCGGGCTTCTCGATGGATCGTGATAACGGCGATCAAATCTCGATAGCGGTTATGTACGCCCCAGAGAAAAGTGTCACTGGAAACAATCTGTTTGATCCCACACAGAAAGTTACCCTTAGCATGAGTCAGTTTGAGCTCGAATTTGCCTACAGTTTCTAAGTCTTAGGTTGTGTATTATCAACGCCCGCTATTGCAGTGGGCGTTTTTTTTTGCAAGTTTATCGGCGGTGAAAACTTTTGCCGCAGCGCCTAGTGATAAAAGGTGGTTGCGCCCGCCACACTAGTAGCCGGCGTCTATATAGATGCGAATAATAATATTAAAGAGCAGCTTAACGAAATGAACTTAATTCTATATGCAGTGCCTTTTTTCCTACTGGCTATCGCATTTGAGCTGGCGTGGGGATGGCACACAGGTAATCGGACTTATCGGCTGAATGATACGGTAAGTAGTTTGATGCTGGGCAATCTCAGTCAGGCGCGTAGATTTGTCATGCTCGGTATCGGCGGTGCGGTATATCACGCCACCACACAATATTTCTCGCTCAGTTTATGGGACGCGACAGCGCCACTCACTTGGATTGTTGCGTTTGTGCTCTATGACTTCTGCTATTACTGGTTGCATCGATTTGGGCATGAGCGGCAGATCCTTTGGGCGGCGCATGTGGCGCATCATCAATCCGAGGAGTACAACTTAAGTACGGCGCTTAGGCAGACGAGCTCTGGTTTTTTACTCGGCTGGGTGTTTTATATTCCCATGTTTGTATTGGGCATTCCCGCGGAAGTGCTGGTGACCGTCGGGGCACTGAATTTAATTTACCAATTCTGGGTTCATACGCGATATATCCCCGAGCTGGGTTGGTTCGAATGGTTTTTTGTCTCGCCGTCGAACCATCGCGTACACCATGCGCAAAACGATCAGTATATGGATCGGAATTACGGCGGCGTTTTTATCCTTTGGGACCGTTTGTTTGGCACTTACCAACGAGAGTTGGCGCAAGAGTCTTGTATTTATGGCATTCGTGGCCCGATCAATAGTTGGAATCCGCTAGTCGCACTGACGCATGTTTACCACGACATGGTTACCGATATACTGCGGACGGACTCATGGTCATCACGGTTAAAAGTGCTGACAGCACGAACTGGTTGGCAGCCCACTGATGTAGCTAAAACGCACCCGCGATCTAAAAACGATTTAAGCGTGTTTCAAAAATATGACCCTGTGATCGGTGGCTGGATCAAGTTTTATGCGGGTTTGAATTTGGTGTTGATGACGGCGCTCTCGCTGTTTGGGCAATTCGACGTTGTCGGTACAGGCAGTGTACTTGGATGGCAGGTGATTGTTTTGATGCTATGGACAGGTGTCAGTATCGCGTGGGGACTAGAGGGCCGCACGGGTCGGGCTTTTTGGCTATTGGATATTTGCCGACTAAGTTTGCTGGCACTCTTTTCTTTTAACGTACTTTTGATCTAGCGGGCGGTCTTGTCGGCGGCGTGAATCGCAAGGCTCTAATCGCGAGATGCAAGTCTAAACATTTTTATCCAAAGGGTTTAAAAAAGCCCGCAGCATCTTTCGACGGCGGGCTTGCTTACTAGGGTTGAGGCGCTTAAAGCTTGGAGAGATAAGCGGCTAAGTTGCCGATATCATCATCACTCATGGGCTTAGCAACCGGCCACATCATGGCTGATTGTCCACCACGTGATTCTCCCGCGCGATAGGCGGTTAGCTTGGCTTTGATGTCTGCTGAAGCTTGGCCCTGTAATTTAGGTCCAATACCCCCTTCGCCACCACCGCCGTGGCAAGCGATGCATTGACCGTAGTAGGTTTTGCCCAATACTTCTGGGGATGCCGCCGCCAAAGCGACTTGTTTGGACTGCTCGAGCTCTGCAATACCGCCGCCATTAGCCGCTTTCCAGTCGTCGTAGCATTCGTCCATACACTGACTATTATTGCCTGACCAGCTTGGGTTGTTGTGCGAAGTGCCGGCCCAGATAATGCCTGACACAACCACAATAAACAAAACGACAATCACATGGGTATTCATAGTCTGCTCCAGAGGGAAATAATAGTGTTAATTAAGGCGCGATATTCTATGCGGTTTGACAGCGTGATAGAAGCTATTCCCGCAAAGTTAAGGTATCGCCTCTCTGAATAATCTCTAGATGCTTGAGAAATGACATGCCCAGCAGCACCTCTTGGGAGGTCAGCCCTGGCGCAATGGTGGCACGCACGTCATATTGCACAATATCACCCACGCTGACGCTGTCGAGCCGAGTCAGGTAGCTCTTCACACGACCGTTAGCGGTCTCGGTCATGACAGCTTGACCCGGTGATAAGTCCAACAGCGTCGCGAGTTTTTCAGAGACAGCTACGCCAGTTGCCCCAGTGTCGAGCAGAAAAGAAACGGGTTTCCCGTTGATTAGACCAGGGGTTATATAATGCCCGGCGCGATTTCGCTGGAGCACCACTTCCCCGCTGCCGTTGCCATCCACACCACTAACCAAATTGCGATTTGGGTTCTGTTGATCTTGCAAGAAATCTGAGAAATACGCCGTCATCAGCACCAAAATGATGATCCACGCGATGGCCGCCATGACTTTGCCCATGCGGCGGGTATTATGTTCATGATGATGCATGGACGCAGTGTAGCGACTTTAGTTGCGAAGTGTAGCTTGGCGACTGTCGATTTTACGGTTAGATAAACTCAACACGGCATTCGCCCATGCCATTGACGGCTACGATCATCACGTCGCCCGCACTGACTGGCTCTAGCGGCACCAAGCTGCCCGACAATATAATATCGCCCGCATGGAGTGTCATACCGTACTCCCCCAATGTATTGGCGAGCCAAGCCACACAGTTGGCCGGATTTCCCATGGCGGCAGAGCCTTTCCCTGTTGAAATCACGGCACCATTTTTAGTGACCGTCATCTCACAGTTGGCCAGGTCAAAACTGTTTGGGTCGATGCCAGCACTTTCATTCACTGCAAAGAGGCCGCAAGAGGCATTGTCTGCCACGGTATCTTGAATCTTGATTTTCCAGTCTTGGATTCTCGAGTCCACCACTTCAAAGCAGGGCATGATGCTTGCCGTAGCAGCAATGACGTCGTCTGAGGTAATGCCTGGGCCGACAAGATCGTCTTTGAGTAGAAAGGCGATTTCACCCTCTGCGCGAGCTTGGATCAACAAGTCTGAGATCGGCATGACGCCATCATAGCGCATGGCATCCGTCATAAATCCAAAATCGGGCTGACGGACATTGAGAAGATCCATAACCGGGGCGCTGGTGACACCGATTTTTTTACCGATCACGCGTTCGCCTTTCTCGAGACGTTGTTCTAAGAAGTGCAGTGAAATCTGGTAGGCGTCGGCGATCGTTATTGCGGGGTAGGTCTCGGTGAGAGGCGCGATAGTTTTCTGCGCCCTCATAGCCGCAAATAACGCATCTCCAACTTCTCGGATGGTCTGCTCATTCATGGTTGTCACCACGGCGTATACTCCTTAAATGTTAGTCATTAGTTTACAAGGTATAGCTAAGTGCCTGTCGCGCAAACATCGACCACTTGAACCTTTACGCGCTAACTTACGTGTTTTTGGGCGACAAATAGTAACGCCTTGTCAGTGGTCACGTTAGTGGCGCCTGATCTGAGATCAATCATTATTTGACCCAATAACGTAGAGTGTCGCTCGCACAGCTTGAGGTTCGGCGGTAAGGTAATAATATGTTCGGGCTACATGATGCCATGATAGCGCGTAATACGGTGCACTAGATTTGGGGTCGAACAAAGAGTCGCTGTCTTTCTCGCGTGCGTTAGCCCGGCAATACGCGCAGCATCCAGGCGTTTATGTGATAGATTTTGCTCGGTTCATTAATGTATTAAGTTTGCATTATCACGATAATACGATGCCGCGGGTTTGCTAATGTATTAACCCAAAATTTCAGTTGATTACGCATGCTCTAGTTTTTAAGTGTTGACAGGAATAATTATGAATTTCCCCTACCGAAATACAATGAAGGTCCGCTATAGCGATACCGATCCTCAAGGCCATATGTATTTTGGCAATTACTTGGTCTTTGCCGATGAGGTAGTGGGTGAATTTTGGGGAGAGCTGGGAATGAGTTTTGCGCGTTTAGATAAAGCGCCGAGCCTGACATTTACCGTCAACGCCAATATCGATTTCCTCAGTGAGTGCTTGGGAGAGGATGTGATCGAAGTGGCAGTCGGCTTTTCTCGGTTGGGTAATACCAGTGCAGAAACTGTTTTTGAACTTAAAAATTTACGCACGGGTGAACTGGCTGCTCGGGGTACTTTTACGCATGTCTTTACCGACAAAGTTACCCGCAAGAGCACGCCAATTCCCGAGACATTCCGAGCGGCTATTGTGGTGCGGCAACCAGAGTTAGCTTGAGTCATCCGAAATTAACGCGCGAACGTAACTACACGCCAATGGTACAACTGCAGTCAAAGAGAGTATTCGATTAGTGAAGGAACATGTACATCCGACAGGGAACCCTCAGGGCAAGGGTATGGTTCCTGTACTGGATCAGCTGCGGGCCATTGCCCCTTGGGATGTTGCCGCAAAGTCTCCCGAGCAGATCCTGCGTGATTACTGCCTTTCATCACTGGTTTTATCGGCGATCTTTAAGTTTCGTGCGGTGCCAGGCAATAGTTATCACCTTTATCGTGTTAATCAGCAATGGCAGTTGTCGCTCATTTCCCCCCAAGAGTGGGGAGGGCGCCTACCCGGCGCTCCGGTGGCACGCTGCGAGCTTGCACCAGATATGACCTGGTCCATTGTCTTGACCGATAATGTGAATGAAGACACGAGCTTAATCAACGCACTGCAACAGTTCATTAGAAGTTTTGCTGATCGATTGGCGAGCGCCCAAACGCTGGAAGCTTCGCTGCCGGTTTATGAAGTGAACTTACCCTATCAACAGCGAATGATGGCGACTGCACTATCGGCTTCTTTGCGTGGATCGCTGGCGTTGTCAGGACTGAACGGCGGCGCTTCGAGGGTCTGGCTGCAGCGGCTGGGTGTCGATGGATTATTAGGCTTTGAGCCGGCTTAGCTGGGGGTCCGTAATCGATTAGTGGGCTACGCATTATTCATTAGGCGCGACTTTTAATCAGTTGTCTGTTTGGATACTTACCTAATAGAGCTAAAGCCGTAGCAAAAATTAAGTGATTAGCTGTAAGACCGCAGAGGAATTTTTATGTCGTTGTCAATCGATCCCAGCATGCAAGTTTCTGTTGCTAGTTGCAATGCACAACTAGACGCAGGCTTTGCCACATGGCTCTTAGCGTTAGGTCTGCGTGTCGAATCGATTAGCGGCAATGGCGAGGTTGTCATGCGCATGCCTTACAGCGAGGCTATTACTCGTCAGCCAGGTATTGTTTGCGGTCAGGCGCTTATGTCGCTGATTGACACCTGCATGGTAATGGTTTGTTGGGCGGGGATGGGACGCATTGGAAACTGTACGACAGTGAATCAAAACACTAACTTCACCCGCGCAGCTGTGGCGAGTGTTGATCTGATAGCCACAGGTACGATCCGTAAAAACGGTCGTCAGCTGGTGTTTGGTGACGTTGTAGTGCACGAGGAGGGCCATCCGACGCCGGTGGCCACTGCCGCATTGATTTACATGGTCTTAGAGCGCTAGATATTCTATTACTTTCGGTAATCTAAGGGAGGCGTTCGGTCTCCCAGCAGCGCTTCATATTTGAAGTTAATCCCGCGCCGTTGTTCAAACTCAACTTTTGCGCGCTCGATGATGGCGGGATTCTGCATGAGTTCTACGGCGGTAAGCGCCATGGTTTTGGCAGCGACCATCAGCCCTTTATGACCGATCGACATACCGCCTGCAGCCACCGCCTGCCATGAGTGGAGGCCAGTGCCCGGTACAAAGGTGGCAGTGCGCAATCCGGCAGTCGGGACGTTCCAGCTGACGTCGCCAACATCAGTCGAGCCCATGGTATGGCCTTGTTTGAAAGGCTGTATTGTCATTGCAATGTCGGGTGAATAAGCACCATCAGGAAGCGATAGCGCAAGCTCCTCGGCAAAAGCGGCTTCAGCGGGAGAGTAATTGACGCCGCCGACGATACTCAGGTTTCGATGCATCAGCTCACCTAGAATGATGTTGGGTAGCGTGCTGTGATTGCCGTGAATGATCTCAAAATCAAGTGTTGTGCCGGTACCGAGTGCCGCCGCTTCGGCAGTTTTAATCACGCGGTCCCAGATTGTTTGGAGAACTTCGGCGTTCGGATGGCGCACGTAGTAGAAGGATTCTGCGTAGTTGGGCACGACGTTAGGGGCTACGCCGCCATCAGTGATGACATAGTGAATGCGCGTTTCCTGAGGTAAATGTTCGCGCATTAGGTTAACCATAAAGTTCATCGCCTCTACTGCATCTAACGCAGAGCGACCCTGTTCGGGAGATTTGGCGGCATGGGAGGAGATACCTTTGAAGCGGAATTTCGCAGATTTGTTAGCCATAGAGGTTTCGGCATCCGCTGAATTACGCGCACCGGGATGCCAATGTAAAACAGTGTCTACATCATCAAATAATCCGGCTCTGACCAAGTAGACTTTACCCGAACCGCCTTCCTCCGCCGGTGTGCCATAAAAGCGTATTGTCCCCTGATGGCCTGAACGCGAAAGCCAGTCTTTTACCGCGATGGCCGCCGCCGCAGAACCTGCACCGAACAGGTTGTGTCCACAGGCCTGCGCAGTGCTTTTTCCTTCAATTGGCTGCTGTCTGGGTGTGGCTGCCTGGTTGATGCCCGGCAGTGCGTCAAATTCTCCCATAATGGCAATGACAGGTGCGCCACTACCGAAGCTGGCAATAAACGCGGTTGGAATGCCGGCGACGCCAACCTCGATATCAAAGCCTTCGTTGCGCAAGGTTTGTTGAAGAAGGACGCTGCTTTTTTGTTCTAAATAGCCGAGTTCAGCTAAATCCCACAACTGATCAGACAGATTGCTGATGGTGGTTTTTCGCGACGCTAGTTCGGCGATGATGGTGTCGGTTACGTTGTCCTGGGAAAAACTGGGCTTAACGCAAAGCAAGAGCGATAAGGCGATGGTCAGTACGGCGCGAAGCATCAGCATAAACTCCAGTTTTCATTTATCTTACATACTCTACTGGCTTTGGGTGCATGTGGGGAGGTTTTAAAGCCACTTCATGAGGGTTTAATCGGTATGCTGTTTAGCCATTTCTCTGCTGGGCGTGTTATTGCTAGTCCTCCAATGTTGGTGCTTGTCTATGGGTCGTATGAAATAGCAGCGCGAAAGACGGTACGATATCAATTGGAGTATCTGCTGTATGGATTGACTGAGTACGCCTTATGGCGTCTTGTGCTAACTAATACGGAGTAGCATCATTGTGTTAATCATCACGAAATATTGAAAGGGAACTTGTTGCGATGGATCTTGGTATTAAGGGAAAGCGAGCGCTGGTATGCGCTTCGTCAAAGGGGCTAGGGCGCGGCTGCGCAGAAGCGCTGGCAGAGGCGGGTGTCGACTTGGTGATCAATGGTCGTGGCAGTGAGGCGCTGGCAGCGACTGCAGCCCATATCCGCGAGCACTACGGCGTGCAGGTGATCGCCGTGGCCTGTGATGTCACAACCGAATCGGGCAGAGCAGAGTTGTTAGAAGCGGCAGGGCAGATTGATATTTTAGTCACCAATGCTGGTGGGCCACCCCCGGGTCATTGGCAAGACTGGGAGCGCGATGATTTTATCAAGGCGTTCGATGCCGTCATGTTGGCCCCCATTGCACTAATTAAAGCGTTGGTGCCGAGTATGGTAGATCGCGGTTGGGGGCGAGTCGTGAATATTACGAGTATTTCGGTGAAGCAACCCATTGGTTTACTCGGCTTGTCTAATACCGCGCGCGCAGGCCTAACCGGTTATGTCGCCGGTGTATCGCGCCAGGTGGCGGCTAAAGGTGTGGTGATCAACAACTTGCTCCCAGGTCTGCACGCCACCGACCGCACCGTTCATCTCGATGGATTTGAAGCGCAGCTAACGGGCACTAAAACCGAGGATGTTCGTCTTAAGCGCGAGGCGACGATTCCTGCAGGACGCTATGGCAGTGCAGCAGAGTTCGGCGCCACCTGTGCCTTCATGTGTTCGCAGCACGCAGGATTTATGATTGGCCAGAATGTATTGCTAGACGGCGGTTCCTTTAACAGTACGCTTTAGCGCAATGGGTTAACCCGGAGGGCTAACGCAAATCGCTAGCCAAAGAGCGCATTTACAACGCGCGCTGAATGGGCGTCTCCCGACGTGAGGATTTCGGTGTTAGTTTTTTGGGGGATATCGAACGCGGTTTGTTACTCGGCTGATCGGATGGCGTGATTGCACCCCCAGCAGGGTTGCCGGCCATTAGATTTAGCCTAGTATCGACGCAGCAGCGAGCGGGTTTAGCCTTAAGCTCAGTGATTAGTGTTGACCTTAACGTGATGTGTCACTAGAATTCGCCCCCTTCGCGCCCGTAGCTCAGCTGGATAGAGTACCTGACTACGAATCAGGCGGTCGCACGTTCGAATCGTGCCGGGCGCGCCATATTAAAACCCCTGACTTGAAAAGCGCAGGGGTTTTTTATTGCTTGAAAATTTGGATGCTCAAGCATTGTGCTTCTTTAGGGTAAGCTGACGAAAATACTGCTGCTAATAAGCTTTGTTAGCGGCTGCAATGGCGTCAGCAGCGCTCACGACTGCTTCGGTTTCTTCGGGGCTTAGGGCTAGCGGATAAATGGATGCCCATCCATCGGGTCCGGTAATTATCGGCGCGCCGACCACGCCATGAATATCCAACCATTGGCCGTTGAGCGCCACCTGTGCAGGAATCACGCTCTGCTTATTGCTGACAAAGATTCTGATTAGCTCAATGACGGAGTGGGCGGTAGCTATTTCTGTGGTGTGGCCTCCTGTTGTGAAATGCGTGAAAAATGGCTTGACCACTGCGCGTAAATCCGGTGCTATCCCCTGTATGTAGGCATATGCCTCCGTGACTTGCCCCGCTCTTATGAGCTTGAGCATTTGGCCTTTGTGCGTGCGTGATTCGTCAGGGAAATCAGCTAGCCTGCGACCCGCGCGAACGTTCTCAGAGAACGCAGCAACTGCTGCTGCCGAGACACCGCTGACACGTAGTTGGCTCCACAACGGCACGGCAAAGTCACCGTGCTGGCCCAGCATGAACGTGCTGACCCAGGGTCTTGCCACGCCCAGATCGGCAGCGAGCTCTGCACGCAATCGCAAGGAATCTGACACGGCACCGGCACCGAGAACACGACTGAATCCCAGCCGATCTGCGAAAATTTGCACGCCGAGTTCCACGGGGTTCGATTGAACGATAACCACGGGCGGCGGACCTGGGCGCGCAGCCAGAGCGTCGGCATAAGTGATGAAAATGTCACGATTTTTCTTGCCCAAAGCAGCGCGGTCGATAGTGGCATTAGGGTCGTCGGACACCGTGGCGCCCGCCAACATAACAACGAGGTCGCCGTCTACAGCCTCTGGGTCTAGCACGACCTCTATTGACGGTGCATCGTCTACAAATGCGTCCTCGAGATCGGCTCGAAGCCCCCAGAGTGCATGCTCACTGCTGCCACCATGGTGGCCGACCAATTGGATCCTTGCTGTAGGGGGGAGGAGTCGCTCGTCCAAGAGTTGCACAGTCAGTTGCCGTCCACAGTGACCGGTAGCCCCGATGATCGATACGTTCATTTAATTCTCCATTGCCTTGTAAAATGCTGAGTTCAAAATCGATGAACACGATGGCCCATCATCTTTTATCGAGAATGCTCACTGCGGAGCCACTTGCGCTTCCCAGTAATTTGCCAGCGTGGCGCTTAAATGCTCAATCATAAAGTCTTTAAATACTCGGATTCGCTCCCGATTGCGCAAATCTGGATGGCTCAGCAGCCACACGCCTTGGTCGACTTCGTACGGCTGGGGTGTTATCGGCTGCAACTGGTGTGTGCTTGGCCATTGTAGTGGGGACAAGAGACTGATCCCCATACCGGCATTCACCGCTTCAAGCAGTTCATTGTAACTGTTGGTCCGCAACACGATTCGGGCATTGGGTATGTTCCGCTTCAAGGCAGGTTCCATGTTTAGCAAACTGTCTTCATCTTGCCAAATCAACCAATCATGATCAGCCAAGTCGCGCATTCCAGCGTGTTCAAGGTAAGCGCGACTCCCGAATAGATTAATGGGCAGCTGACCAAGCTTACGGGCGATTAATTCTTGCGGTGGGTTATTCGTCAGACGAATAACCACATCGGCCTCCATTCGCGTTACTTCACTGCGCTCACCGCCGGCTGTGAGTACCAAGTCGATGTTCGGATACCTGCGATGGAAGGCAACCAGTAAGGGGGCGAGATTCAGGAGGCCGCTACTAGGCTTGCTGATTCTCAGGGTGCCACGCAGTGCGGCCTCGCTGCCGCTAAAGATTCCCTCAATCTTATTGATCTCCCCCGCGACCTGAGCAGCGTGTCCTCTTAGTGCTAGCCCATCGGCAGTCAACTGATAACCGTTGTTGAGACGATCAAACAAGCGAACATTAAGTTGCTGCTCCAGCTTTTCGAGGCGCCGGGCAACCGTTGAATGGTTTACACGCAACTGTTTGGCCGCACTGCTCAAGGAGCCGGTGCGCGCGACCGCTAAAAAGTATTCTAAATGACTCCAGTCCATCTGTGCATATTTGCACGGACTGTCTGCGTGTGTCGATAATTTACGCATAGCGTAGCAGTGATTATGCTCACCCCGTCAAACTGCGCATAACAGGCTGCAGTCAGTCGCTAGCAGGGTGGCGTACTTTCTCGCGCGCATTCTGGATTTGCTCATGGGGTGTCGTGTTGTGATAGCGGCATTTTATCAGGTAATGGCGCGCGATGCGCAAGGCGGTGCCAGGTATCCGCGCGCTGTGGCTGCAATTGTCGCGAGTTATATTTTGAGTAGGCCGAGCGGCAAAGACGGTGAAAAAAGCTAAAAGATCGGAGTTTAAAAATGTTCAGAGATCTCACCTTTGTCACCTTTGTGATGTCATCTGCTGTCATAACCTTATCTATCTTGGTTTATTCATTACGGAACCCATTGGATACTTCCAGTACTGTTGCAGAGTTCTATCGTCGCAATCCGGATGCGGGACCCGATGCAGAATTATGGGGTCGTGGTGGATCGTATTTTCATTGGCAATCATGCCAGTCTGAAAACAGGCAATGGCCTGAGTTAAATATTTTTTACCGCACATTTGGCAATAGAGATAACCCCGCTATCGCCATGATTCACGGCTGGCCAACCAGTAGTTATGATTTTAAGGCGCTTATTGGCGAGTTAGAAAAGGAATACTACATCGCGGTGATCGACACGCCAGGTTATGGCTTTTCGGACAAACCCAAGGGGGACTATCGCTACGCCATTTCCGATGATGCTCAGCTTGTCGATTACTTCATTCGAGAAGTTCTGGACCTCAGCAGATTTACCCTGTTAACGCATGACAAAGGCGACAGTGTCGGTTTTGCGTTGCTTACCCTATACCAGCAGACAGCATCACCCGCCTATCAAATAGACCACCATGTCATTTTAAATGGTGGTATTTACTTGCCTTTGGCAGCGTTATCCGCCGCCCAGAAATATTTGACCCTGCCGGGCTTTGGTTGGTTTATGACGCGCTTTGTGTTAACTCCAGATAGATTCACAAAAGGCTTGGCTAAAGTCTATTCGCCTACCTTAACGGCCAAAGAACAACTAAATATATCGTCTACTTTTATGTACCAGGGCGGCACAACGGTATTTCCGAAAACCCTTAGATATCTTGATGATAGACGTCAGTTTGAACACACCTGGTTGCAGACGCTGGCGCAAAGTGAGATACCCGCGACGATTATTTGGGGTGAGCGGGACCCAATAGCGACAACAGAGATTGCCGATTTTGTCTGGGAGAACTATTTGCTAAACAGAGGCGCTGCAGCCACCTATTGGCGCCTGCCCTGTGCAGCGCACTATCCCCAGAATGATCAACCCAAAGTTATCGCTCAGTTGGTACGTCGGTCGTTATCTACACAAAGCGTTGTCGTTAATGATGAGCAAAGTTCGGGTTGCGCTCCCGTGCTCGTAGGGGAGAAAAAGCCTAATAATTAACGACAACCCGTCGGTTGTTCTCTGCGACTGATTAAGCATTTGCATGGATAAGTGACCCCATACCATGCAGTGGCTATGCCCCATTTTTTACAGAGAGGCCTAGACAGCCTGCGCTTTTCAATGGTTAAAAAATCCTAACTATTGAGCAAAACGATCAGTGGCTGCAACTAACACTTGGGTGTTGGCTGGGTCGAAGGCCGAGTGCCCCGCATTGGCCATCATCTGAAAGTCGGCCTCGGGCCAAGCACGATGTAGCGCCCAAGCGGTTACCGGCGGGCAAACAACATCGTAGCGTCCCTGTACGATGACCGTGGGTATATGGCGGATGCGGTCTATGTCTTCCAGTAACTGATTGGGTGAGCGGAAAAAGCCGCCGTTAACAAAGTAGTGGCACTCGATACGTGCCATGGCGAGTGCGGCATCTGGAGCGTCGAGCTTGTCCATAAAGTTGCGGTTTTGAATGAGGAAGCTAGTTGATGCTTCCCAAACAGACCATGCCCGTGCGGCAGTTAATTGCGTGTCAGCATCATCACTGGTTAAGCGCCGGTGAAATGCATTGACCAAGTCATTGCGCTCAGCCTCGGGAATAGGCGCTATATAACGCTCCCATGCATCCGGGTAGAGCTCGCTGGCGCCGTGTTGGTAAAGCCAGTGAATCTCTTGATCGCGAAGCAGGAAAATGCCACGAAGTACTAACGCAGTGACGCGCGCCGGATAAGTCTGCGCGTAGGCCAAACCCAGCGTACTGCCCCAAGAGCCACCAAAGACTAGCCAACTATCGATGTTAAGTTCCGTGCGTAAGCGCTCTATATCTTCGACTAAATGCCATGTGGTGTTGGCATTGAGCGAAGCATGTGGCCGTGAGCGACCACAGCCGCGCTGGTCAAATACTACAATGCGATATCGCTCTGGATCAAAGAATTGTCGCGCTTGGGGTGCTGCGCCACCGCCCGGCCCCCCGTGAACAAATAAGCACGGCTTGCCGTTGGGGTTGCCCGATTCCTCAAAATATATTTCATGCCCGTCGCCAACGCTTAACCAGCCGTGGCGGTAGGGTTCGATGGGTGGATAGAGAAAGTCCATGGCAGTTTCCAAAATATTACTTAGGCTAATGTTAACACTTAGCGTGCAAAAACACTGCGGGCACGGCGCGATGACTGAGACGACATTGCGAATAAAAATGAGGAGACTGTCGGCTAGATAATCAGGTTGCGGGGGCGTATCGCCGCGCCATCATGGGTTAGGTCTTTGGTAATCTACGGATAATTGAGCCATCTAAATGCTGAGACATTGGGGCGCAGTTGAACGATACAGAGAAAACCAAATGCTCGGTAAATGCGTATTGTAAGGTGTGTGTGTTAGAGAGGTTTACATTGGGTCCATCGTTCACTGATTCGGCTGTCATCTCATCGCGCGCTGCCAGAAATAACCCAGGCAGGCGCAAACGCAACAGTCACACAGAACGAACACTTAGGTGAAATGTAAGCATCGAAATACACGATACAGCAATAGAAAGAGACTGCCGAATGCGCAAATTGACCCCTGCTTTATTGGTTTTACTGGCCCTGTTGCCAGTGGCGTTTAGTTTTGGAGATTCAGAGATGTTATTTAAGAGTGCAGTACGCGACAGTGAAGGCCGTTTTGTTAATCTGAAAGGCGAGCTCGCTCATGGACCATTCAGCGTACGGGCACCATTCTTTCTGCGTCGGTTTGGCACCTATTTTAGGCGCGGTGAAGGTGCGCCCGAGCGAGTCGACAACGATGGTGCTTTTCTGCGCGCGAATGCGAAGCAGGGCGAGCCAACGGTAACCTGGGTGGGTCATGCCACACTGCTAATGCAAACCGAAAATCTGACATTCTTGACCGATCCCATCTGGTCCAGCCGGCCCAGTCCTATACCGGGCATCGGGCCAAGCCGTTTTGTAGATCCGGGTCTGGCGCTCGATGATCTACCGCCCATCGATTTTGTACTCATCTCACATAATCATTTTGATCATTTGGATCTGCCCACCTTGCGCGATCTTGCAAAGCGCAATGACCAGACACAATTTATAGTGCCGCTGGGCAATGGTGATTTGCTACGGGGTGCGGGAATCAGCAATATCCAAGAGCTCGATTGGGGCCAAACAACCGTCATTGATGGCGCGACCATCTATTGCTTACCGGCACAACATTGGAGCAAGCGCAGCCTCAATGACGCCCATAAAGCCCTGTGGTCTTCATGGGCGGTGATTGGTGAGCAGCGTCGTTTTTACTTTGCCGGCGATACCGGATATTTTTCGGGCTTTGAGGATATTGGTCAGAAGCTCGGGCCCTTTGATTTAGTGGCAATGCCTATTGGTGCTTACGAACCTAGCGCTATGATGCGCGAGGCACATATGAATCCTGAGGAGGCGGTGCGAGCCGCGCAGGACTTGGGTGCGAAGACGGTATTGGCCATGCACTTTGGGACCTTTGATCTGTCGGATGAACCGCTGAGTGAACCGCCAATACGCTTTAAGGCAGCAGCAAAAAACACTGCATTTGGCGATGAGAATAGCTGGGTATTTGATATTGGCGAAACCCGCGCATTTTAATGCGCGGTCTATGGCGCTTAGCGCGGTAAGTCTGTCGATCGTAGGTACAAGCACCGAGCATAACTGCGCGTTGCTTTGTCTTATGATTTTGCGAGCAGAGCCTGCGCAACCCTAGACTGACTCGACCGCCCAAGCACATTTGATATATATGCGCCGGCGGCTGTCAAAGCGGCTAAATCAACGCCTGTGTCGATACCCATACCTTGCAACAAATAGACAACATCTTCTGTAGCAACATTGCCCGATGCACCGCGCGCATAGGGGCAGCCGCCAAGCCCTGAGATCGAGCTGTCAACAACGCTAATGCCATGCTGGAGTCCGACCAAAATATTCGCGAGCGCTTGGCCGTAGGTGTCGTGACAATGCAGTGCCAGCTGCTGATGACGTATATCTGCAAGCAGTGTTTCGAGCAGAAGCGTGAAGCTTCCTGCAGTCCCGACACCGATAGTGTCACCGAGGGAAACTTCATAGCAGCCTTGGTCAAGCAACGCTTGGGTCACGCTTGCCACGGCAATTGGACTAATGTCGCCCTCGTAGGGGCAGCCAACCACACAAGATACGTAGCCGCGAACGCGGATACCCACCTGCTGTGCCGCGGCGACAACCGGTTCAAAGCGTTGCAAACTTTCGGCGATACTGCAGTTGATATTCTTTTGTGAAAAAGATTCGCTGGCGGCCGCAAATACTGCGACCTCATCAACACCTGCGGCGGCGGCGAGTTCAAAACCTTTTAAATTGGGCGTTAGCGCACTGTAGACAACACCCTCTACGCGAGTGATACCCGCAAAAACCGCATCACTATGCGCCATCTGTGGTACCCACTTAGGCGATACGAAACTGCCCGCCTCAATATGCCCAAGTCCTGCAGCAGCCAAATGATCAATTAACTCGATACGCGAAGTTGCCGCAACGGGCTGTGATTCGTTCTGCAGGCCGTCGCGAGGACCGACCTCAACGATTCTTACGCGCTTAGGTAAAGTCATGAGTTAGTGCGTCTCGTTAAATAGTTCACGACCGATCAGCATGCGACGGATCTCAGAAGTGCCCGCACCAATTTCATACAGTTTCGCATCGCGCAGCAGACGACCGGTCGGGTAGTCATTGATGTAGCCGTTACCACCAAGTAGCTGAATTGCATCGAGCGCGCACTTCGTAGCCATTTCGGCGGTGTATAAAATAACCGCTGCGGCATCTTTACGGCTGTCTTCACCACGATCAAGTGCGCGACCTACGGCGTACAAAAAAGCGCGGCTCGCTGAGGTCAGGGTGTACATATCGGCAACTTTTCCCTGGATCAGCTGGAACTCACCAATGGATTGACCGAACTGTTTACGATCGTGCACATAAGGTACGACGACATCGAGGCAGGCCTGCATAATACCTACTGGGCCGCCCGATAAAACTGCGCGTTCGTAATCAAGGCCCGACATCAATACAGCAACGCCGCGATTGAGCCCTCCAAGAATATTTTCTTCGGGTACCTCGCAGTCCTCAAAAACCAATTCGCAGGTATTGGATCCGCGCATACCCAGTTTGTCGAGCTTTTGCGCGCGTGAAAACCCGGGGAAATCTCGCTCTACCAGAAACGCAGTAATGCCCTTGCTGCCCGCCTCGGGTTCGGTCTTGGCGTAAATCACAAAGACATGGGCATCTGGACCATTGGTGATCCACATTTTATTACCATTGAGTACATAGCGATCACCGCGTTTTTCCGCTTTCAGCCGCATGCTGACCACATCGGAGCCAGCGCCAGGTTCAGACATGGCGAGAGCGCCAATGTGCTCGCCGCTACACAGTTTGGGGAGGTATTTTACCTTTTGGGCCTCGGTACCATTTTTTTGAATTTGGTTTAAGCATAGATTCGAGTGGGCACCGTAAGACAGGCCGACTGAGGCGGATGCCCTTGATATTTCCTCCATCGCAATACAGTGCGCCAAGTACCCCATATTGGTGCCGCCATACGCCTCACCAACTGTCATGCCGAGCAGGCCGAGTTCACCAAACTTGCGCCACATATCCATGGGAAATTCATTGCAGGCATCGATGTCCCCAGCGCGTGGTGCCAATTCTTTTTGCACCAGTGCGTAAACTGAGTCACGCAGCATATTGAGTTCTTCGCCGAGACCGTGATTTAGCGTGGGGTAAGTGGTGCTCATAGTTGACTCCGAAGTTGCACAATAATTTTAGCCGCAGCATAGCGTAAATCGCTGTTCAATTCTGGCGTGTGAGCCTGGGTTTTAGCAACGCAGAAAAGCATCAAAGTGTGGCCGCTGTTCAAGACAATATCGCGTCCAACGACTTGAGCTGAGGTCACTTAGTATTATCTGGCACTAAGCTGAATGTGTCGGCATCTAAATGCACCGGGAATCCAGCGCGATACTGCTTTAAAGCC
>CAWUVW010000028.1:0-20638 GCA_963926105.1 uncultured Luminiphilus sp.
CTCAGGGCTGTCTGCAAGCTCAGGGCTGTCTGCAAGCTCAGGGCTGTAATCGCTCAACATGCCAAGCATCGCCACTTAAGGTGTAACGGAAGCGATCATGCAAGCGGCTATCACCGCCCTGCCAAAATTCAATCCGCTGAGGCTTCAACCGAAAACCACCCCAGTGGGCTGGCCGGGGAATATCGCCATCGCCAAATCGCTCCACCGCAGTCTCATATTGCGCCACGAGTGCGTCACGCCCTTCAATCGGTCTACTTTGATCCGACGCCCAGGCCCCCAATTGACTGGCTCGGGGTCGGCTTGCGAAATAGTCATCAGATTCGCTCGCCGCAATTTTCTCAATCACGCCAGACACGATGACTTGGCGCTCAAGTTCGTTCCAGGGAAACAACATTGAAGCACGATGATCTAGCTCAATAGCCCTTCCTTTATTACTTTGGTAGTTCGTGAAAAATACAAATCCGCTTGAATCAACTAATTTGAGCAGCACAATACGCTGCCACAAAGTGCCATCGGTTTCGATCGTCGCCAGTGATGCCGCCGTAGGGTCGGCCAAGTCAGCGGCTACCGCCTGCTGCATCCAAAGATCAAACTGTGCAAATGGGTCGTCGTTTAACATTGGGCGCAGCAAACCCCCGAGCAGATAGTTGCGACGATAATGATCGTATTTCATCGAGATTCCCCCCCATATATTGGCGAAGTGTAGCCCGAATCGAACCAGTTTCGCGGGATGGCTAGCGAAAAGCTTGCCGAACCGTTAGCGTTAGCGCCTAATTTGCCAACTGTGATGATGAAATGCTGCAACGACTATGTAACGCCCTACCCCAAATTGGCCTGTGTTTTTTACTAGTTTCTGCACTGGGACAACCTGTCGCGGCGCAGACCGATCAGGCGCCGCTCGTTGACTTCCAAACTCGCTTCATTCCTGCAATGGGCACCGACGGTATGGTGGTTGGTCCTGAGGAGCTGGCCAGCGAGGCCGGGATGCACATGCTTCGACAGGGCGGTAATGCCATCGATGCAGCCGTCGCAACGGGCTTTGCCCTCGCCGTCACCCTGCCCCGTGCAGGCAATTTATCGGGCGGTGGCTTTATGCTCATCCATCTCGCCGAAAGCAATGAACAGATCTTCATCGACTACCGGGAGGAAGCACCGCAAGCGGCAACCCGCGATATGTTTTTGAAACCCGATGGCAGCGTCGACCAACAGCGCGCCTATTTTAGCCATCAAGCGGCGGGCGTACCCGGCACAGTCGCCGGTTTAGTCCACGCCCAAACTCAATACGGCAAACTCGATCTCGCCACGGTCATTCAGCCGGCGATCGACCTTGCGGAACAGGGCTTCCCCATGACCGTCGGACTTAACATGACGATCAATTCCCGCGCCGAGCGACTGGCGGAAAATGCCGAAGCTAAACGGGTGTATCTCGCCGGAGGTCAGCAAGCGCCAGCGATCGGCTCTCTATTTAAGCAGCCCGACTTGGCTTTGACACTCAAGCGGATTCGCGATCGGGGACACGATGGTTTCTACCGAGGCAAAACCGCAGAACTGATCGCCTCAGACATGACGGCTAACGGCGGCCTGATGACGCTTGAGGACCTCGCAGGTTATGCGGCGATCGAGCGCCAGCCCGTGCGCGGCAGTTTTAATGGCTTCGACATCATCTCTTCGCCACCACCCTCTTCGGGCGGGGTGCATATCATCCAAATGCTTAACTTACTGGAGCCCTACCCTTTGACCGCGTACGGGCACAATAGCGCTGCTTATTTACATCGTGTTATCGAGAGCATGAAGCTGGCATTTGCGGATCGCAGTCAACATATGGGGGACCCCGATGAACACGCTGTGCCGATGGCTGGATTGATTTCAAAAGCCTACGCCAACGAGCGTCGGCAGCTCATTAACGATGCACGCGCAACACCGGCAACAGACATCGCACCGGGACAACCAGGCAGCCCTGAGAGCACCCAAACTACGCACTTCACCACCGCCGATAGCGCGGGCAATGTGGTCTCAAATACCTACACCCTTAACTTCAGCTTTGGATCGCACATTGTCGTGCCGGGCACGGGCCTGATACTCAATAATGAAATGGATGATTTTGCTGCGCGCCCCGGCTTTGCCAATGCGTACGGCCTTGTCCAAGGAGAGGCAAACGCCATTGTGCCAGGACGCAGACCCCTATCATCTATGACACCCACATTGGTGTTTAAAGACGGTAAGCCCTGGCTCGCAACCGGTAGTCCCGGTGGCTCACTGATCATTACGGCAGTTTTGCAGACCCTGCTCAACGCTATGGTATTTGATATGAATGTCGCGTCTGCCGTGGCTGCGCCGCGCGTCCATCATCAGTGGCAACCGGACCTAACACGCATAGAGGAAGGTATCAGCCCAGACACTGTTCGCCTGCTAGAAGCCATGGGGCACACCGTGCAGCTCACACAGCGTACGCTGGGACGTAATAACGCCATCATGATGGAAGGGGATTGGTTCTTCGGCTACGCGGACATGCGTCGGCCCGATGGTCATGTTGCCAAATAAGCATCGACGGATTGCTGTGAAGGCGGCTAAAGAGCCTCTTCACACACGTCTATTTACTGTTAGCCAAACGGCGCAGCTCTCTGTTCTTTAGGTAAACGGATCTTCATCATTTGCCGTGATAACGCGACCAATTGACCTTTACTGTCCCAAAAATCGCCATCGACTTCGATAATGCCTTTGCTCAAATGGCGAGATTTATGCCGGCCCAAGAGCGGCCCAGGAGCGGGTAAACCGCGCACTTGCACTGTCAGCTCTATCGTTGGCACCCAACCGTAAGGTCCGAACAAGGTAAACGCTGGCGGCGGCATCACATCGGCCATCATCAATAAATCGATGGTATCGAGATCGGCACCATCTGTGTGTTGCAACCAGGCAATAAACTCGCCAGTGCCCGGTGGCTCGGCGCCTTGAAAAACTTCCTGCCCCGCCACAAACCGCATATCAATATTTTGATGAATCTCCAGTACTGCCGCACTCGGGGCAGCGCAATCGGCAAATGAAGGAGCTTCTGGCGGCGCGCTGTTTAGCCAATCGGCACCCTCTAATCGCCCTTGGTCGGTATAAGCGGCGGTAGCGCGTACTTTTAACTCCCCCGACTGCCACAAAGATGCCGAAGCAAAGCTGGTGCCACGACCCAGCTTTAAAGGCTCAATAATAATCTCGGCGGCCCCGAGTGTGGTGGGTGCCAAATAAAACGCATTGATCGACAAGGGATCACGGTGAGGCAAGGCTTCTCGGAGTGCGCGCCCAATAATTGCAATGGTGTAACCGCCATTAGGTACCTGTCCTATACGCCAACCGCGCCGGAACTCAGTCGCAAACTGGTTGTCCGATATCTTATGAACGGTGGTGTCGTCGGTAAACTTACCCAAGTGGTCACTCCTCATCAAAATGGAACGCTGCATTTTGATGCGACGTCCCGAAAAAACGGTGATGGTATTATTCATGGCGCATCAAAGCAGCCACTTTTTAGCTCATCTATCGTTATACTGCCAGAGTTCACGCATTTAGCGGGAGGATAACGATGGATATCAGCCTAGACAGCGCTTGGCTTTGCAAAGCCGCACTGTATATCGGCGTATCGGCAACACTCGTACTGGGTGAAGTAGCCTGCATCAACTCAGCCTTAGCAGAAGAAATTACTGAGAAAAACGGCCTAAGCACCAATGAAGCGCTCATTCTCGATATGCAGCAGAACTTGGCAGTAGCGGGCGCCACCCCCCAAGAAGATGCAACCACGCTAGCCTATACTCAACTGATTGAATCGATCGAAAACCAGCAAAGCGCCTACGATCCCGCACTCAGTGAGCACCTATTGGCATTAGGTAGATCCCTCCAGTCCCTCGCTCGACATGAAGAGGCAATAGACGTGTTTAAGCGCGGTGTGCATATAGCCCGTATTAATATGGGCCTTTATAGCCCCGAACAACTCACTATGTTGCGCGGCGAGATCGGCAGCCACTTAGCACTAGGCGATTTTATACAAGTCGATGAGCGCCAGCGCTACCTGTATCGCGTCGAGCGACGGGCACTACGCCATAACAGTACTGCGTCAGCACAAGCCCTGCTCGATCAGGCTCGCTGGCAAAAACACGCCTATATCATCGGCATGGATGAAAGCGATGCGCGTTTTGACCGCTTATACGCCATGTGGCAGCTCAATAGAATGGCGCTCGAAGAAGTGGTCAACAGCGAGGGCGATACCTCGCCAGCACTGCTAGCCCCCTTAAATGGCATGTTGGAGTCACAATATCTAATCGCCGGCCATCAGGGCTTTGACGCAGTGCTGGCGGGCAACGGCTACGATGACCGTCACCTCGCGCACAACAGTCTTGCCTATAAACAAGGGCGTTCGGTTTTAGAGGCTATAATGCAGATCAACAGCGCTAACAACCCGCATGATCTGCGTCAGCGCGCACGCGATCTGATCCAACTTGGCGACTGGTCATGGTGGTTTGGTGATCGCAAAGCAGCCTTGGCACACTACCAAGCTACCTATGATGCGATCGATAACACAGATAATCCTGAAGGGTTATTTGATGAATTATTTGCCTCGCCCACACCATTACCTGATCTGGACGGCATTCGGCCATTACCCGCGTACAATGACAATACTGAAGGTGCGCTGGCGATTCGTTTTGAGGTCACGGATACCGGACGTGTGAATGACATAACGCGGCTACAAATACCTGAAAACGAGCCCGAGCAGGTTACTGTTTCGAGCGAGCGACTGCTGCGGCACTTGCGTAGAGTGCGTTTCAGACCTACGTTTCAGGAAGGTGAGGCAAAACCGAGCACTAATATTATCTGGTCGTTTAATCCACAGAACTGGCAAGCAAACACATTGGTGATGACACAGTGAAAAAACAACAATGCATTGACCGACCTCTAAGCTTAGTTAATAGCGGTTATCGGTTCGTTTTTCTAGCGGTCACTGTGGCAGTGCTAACGGGCTGTCCCAGCGCCAGTAACCCAACGCAGCCATCAGCGACACCACCGCCCAGTTCGAGCTCTAGCTCCAGTTCTAGCTCCAGCTCCAGTTCTAGCTCCAGTTCAAGTTCAAGTTCAAGTTCAAGTTCAAGTTCAAGTTCAAGTTCAAGTTCGAACCCAAGTTCCAGCTCAAGCCCAAGCTCCAGCTCAAGCCCAAGTTCCAGTCCGAGTTCTAGCGCCAGCCCGAGCGCCAGTTCTAGCAATCAAAGCGGCAGCACCTCATCCGCCAGCGATAGCGCTGCCACCAAGGAATCACCCAGCGCCAGTGGTGCCGAGGGAGGTGGTAGTCCCGACGGCGATTTACGCCCAGATATGGGCGGTGCGGAGGCATCCTCTGAGACCGCCAGTGCAAATGCCGGTGCGGCAGGAGAACCTGGCTTTGAACAAAGTGGCAGCAGCACCGGTGCTGATTCGAGTTTGCCCGACATGCGCGACGCCCTCCCGACCTTCGACGACGCCTATGGCGCCGAATCTAGTGAGACCACAGCGAGCGCGTCTTCTGCTGCCGGCAATGGCACCGACGCCAACCCAGCTGATGGCAATAGCGAAACCGCAGGCAGGTCAGGCAGCAATGGCACCTCGGCCAGCGAGGGTGGTGGCAGTGACAGTGACAACGGCAACCTAGGCACACGCGCCGAAGGCGGTCTTGAAGGCTTTGGCAATGGTCAAGGCACGCTGACTGCTGCCGAGCAAGTCGCTATTTTAGATCGGCAGTTAGAACAGAGTACCAGTGAGTTTGACGGTCTTATTTTGGCGGAGCAAAACAAGCAGCGCGAACTTGAGCGCGAGCGCGCCAGTCAGCAGAGCCAGACATCCGCCGCGGCAGCAAGCGCTGCTGGTGGCGGTGGTTCAGACGGCGGCTACGGCAGTGAATCGGGGATGGGTGGCGCTGCCAGCGGCGGCGGTATAGCAGGTGGCAGTATCGGCGGCGGCCGAGGCATGCCCCCTGAAAATCCCGCTATCTACGCGCCACCTGAAGATATCCCCGAGGGTCGCGATGACGATGTGGTTGCACGCCAGTTGCGAGAGGCCGCTATGCGCGAGCCCGACCCTGAGATTCGTGAAAAACTGTGGGTGGAATATCGCAAGTACAAGGGCATAGAGGCACCCCAATGAGCGCTATTGGATACTTGAAAGTTCTAACGATCGTCCTTGCGGCCTTAGCGCTGACCGGCTGTGTCAGTCAAACGATCAAAAGCACTGCGGTACCCCCGCTGAACACTCCAACGCAAGTCATACCCGACGCCGAATTACTCGATGTCGGTGTGGCGGTTTTCGATCCGAATATTGCCACCATCGATGAAAGCGCAGACGTGCCGGTTTATCCGGAAGTACGCAAAGCGGAAGCGCGCTTCATGGCCAATGAGCTGAGTAAAACATTGCAAGAGTCAGGTGCCTGGGGGGCTGTGCGCGTCGTACCCGACACCCAACAGTTCACCGATTTACTCGTCGCTGGGCGCATTATCCGCAGCGATGGTGAACAACTGAGTCTGGATGTCAAAGTCACTGATGCTCGCGGTCAAGTGTGGCTAAATAAGACTTACCAGGGTATCACCAGCCGCTACGCTTATGATCAAGCCACACGTACCCGCCAGGATCCCTTTACCCTAGTTTATCGACAGATCGCTAACGACTTACTCAAGGCGTTCGAAGCGCTCAGCAGCAGAGACCGCATCGCTATCCGCCAAGTTGCGGAACTGCGTTTTGCACGTGAGTTCGCCAGCGACGCTTTCGCCGATTACCTCGTTCAAAATAGTAAGGGGATTTATCAGATCCAGCGTCTGCCCGCTGACAACGACCCGATGCTTGAACGCGTGCGTAATATCCGGCAGCGACAATACGTCTTTGTCGATACGCTACAAGGTTATTACAGTGGCTTTGCCGAAGATATGTACAGTCCTTACCAAGAGTGGCGCAAGCTCGGTTACGAAGAGGTTGTCGCGCAGCGCGAACTGCAAACCGAAGCGCGCAATCAAATGATCGCGGGCGGTGTTGCCATACTCGCCGGTATCGCAGCGCAGGGCTCGAATGATGAGGTTATCCGTACGGCAGGTGCAGTCGGTATTTTTGGTGGCGCGGCCATTCTCAAAGGCGGCCTTGAAAAACGCAACGAGGCCAATATTCACTCCCTAGCACTCGAAGAAATTGGTCAGTCACTGCAAGCCGAGATTACCCCACGCGTGATTGAGCTTGACGATCGCACTGTGCGTTTGAGTGGTAATGTCGAGGATCAATATGGCCAGTGGCGGGAACTCATGGCGGACATCTACGCGGCAGAAATTGGCGCTTTGAATTCAGAAGTACAAATAGAAAAAGACCCCGCAGCACAAATCCAAACTAACAACCCTACAAATCTAGATGCGGACCATAAAGTGACTCCAGAAAACCCTAAGGCGACGCCCTAACCGTGAGCAATAACGATGAACAACCGCTGAAAGCCGCGTCATTCACGCCGCAAGGCGAGACGGTCACATCGACGACGGTTCAGCATCGGCTGCCTAACCGCGCTTTGATCAGCCTTGCGGCGGGTATCATCGCGCTCGGCGCCGTTGTTTTCATCCTGCCCAACTGGGTTGATGCCAATAAAATCGCGATCGATAGCGCCGCGCGCAACGCCGCCGAGGGTGACAACAGTTCAGCGCCGGGCAGTGCGGGCATACAATCTGCGGCAAAAGAAAATCCGCCGGGACGCAGTCCCTTTGCCGAAGCACAAGAAAACCAAGCACGGCGACAGGCGCAAACAGCACTAGAGCAGGTACTCGAACTGCAAGCGCTGCTTCAAGACCGCGCGGTCATCGCTTGGGGAGCGGCAGAATATCAAGCGGCCCTTACGATAGCCGAACTGGGAGACGCAGCCTACCGCGATCGCAATTTTGCCGTCGCCATCACTGAGTATGAACGCGCAGCAGCCGGACTCGCCGCACTGGAAGAATCGATACCTGCCCGTATCGATGCCACGCTAACAGCCGTTATCGCCGACATAGAAGCCGGAAACAACAGCGACGCACACACCAACCTAGACCGACTGATTCAACTGGCGCCAGCCCATCCAGAGCGATCGACATTGGCCAACCGGGTAGCGGCGATACCGGCAGTCAGCAAGTCACTGAGTGCTGCACATGAAGCCGCTGTCGCCAATGATTTTACGTCAGCGGTTAACGCGACTAAAACCGCGGTAACCGCTGATCCCGCACATATAGGCGCCCGCAAAGTACTGGGTAACTATCAAAGATCAGCAACTGACGCGCGCTTTCGCAAGGCGATGAGCGACGGTTATATCGCACTCGATGAGGCGCAATTTGATGCGGCAGAAGCCGCTTTCAAAAAGGCGCTCGCAGTCCGTCCCGGTGCACCCGAACCCAGCACCGCGTTACTAGAATTGGCGACAGCGCGCACCGCATCCAAGTTAAGAGCACTCCAGCGGACAGGCCAAGTCCAAGAACAAGGTGAGCAATGGCAGGAAGCGCTGGCGACCTACCAACAAGCGACAGAGCTCGATGCCAATGTGGTGTTTGCTAAACAAGGCATTACAAGGAGTCAGCCGCGAGCTGAGCTTGCCAGTGCACTGAAGACCATCATCGCCGAGCAGGCGCGATTAATTGACCCTCGTGTTATTCGCGAAGCCGATGCAACCCTCGCAGCTGCGCGGCAAGTCGAAGCACCCGGACCTGTCCTTAGTGAGCAAATTACCGCTGTACAAGCGACCCTCGATTACGCCAAGACACCGGTACCAGTTGCACTGAGTTCAGATGGCATTACCGATGTGACGCTACTGCGTGTGAAGCGTTTGGGCGTCTTTGAAACGACATCGTTGACACTGCGTCCCGGGCGCTACACCGCGGTGGGTGTTCGCACAGGCTTTAGAGATGTGCGCATTGCATTCGATGTCGCGCCAAATAGCGAAGTCTCACCTATCTACATTAGTTGCAGCGAGGCCATTTAACGCGCATGACGTCAGAGAAAAACAACGATCCCGATTCAGCGGCTATAACACCGCTCGTAGCGCAGGATTTCGCGCCTGCCAATAGCAATGCAAATACCAACGCAGCTGACGACACTCGATCTACATCTGCGGCATCATTATCGGCAGCACCATTATCCGCGGCGCTATTCGAACCCTTAGACGCCAGCCAAGTCACGCGTTCCCAGCAACAGTACTGGCCTGTTATTGCCGCCAGCGCAGCTGCGCTGATCGTTATTCTGGCGCTGTTGTTTTTACTCACCGCACGCTCAATCGCCATTCAAATTGCGGTAGTCACTGCGCCAAGTGTCGATATTCAAGGATTGAATTTACCCCTGGGAAGTCGCTATTTAATGCGGCCTGGAGAATACACTGTCGCGATCACCGCCGAGGGCTATGCGCCCTATACAGGACAGATTGTGGTGACCGACGCGGACAACCAGCGCTTTGATATCGCACCGCACATTTTGCCGGGCGAAGTCAGTATTAATAGTCAACCCGCTGGTGCAATGGTGTTCTTAAACGATGCGCTACTGGGTGTCACACCACTGTCTGGACAAATGATCGCCGCCGGCGAGCAGCAAGTGTCGCTGCAACTATCACGCTATCAGCCTGTCACGAGCACCATTGATATTACGGGTCGGGGTGTCAGCCAAAGTGTTGACATTGTCATGCCACCGGACTGGGCGGTGATCTCCTGGGTCACACAACCCGCTGCGACCCAACTACTCATCAATGACGAACCCGTTGATCCGCGTTTTCTTAACAGCGGTTTATCGCCCGAACCCCCTTTGGGCCAGCAGACTGTTGAGATACTGTCGGGAGAGATCGAACTCACTATCAGCGCTCCAGGCTTTGTGCCCGCACAGCACTCGCTGGCAGTGGTTGCCGGTATTGATCAAGATTTGGGCGCCATTAAACTGATGCCGGCAGACGGTATCTTGGTACTCGACAGTCAACCCGGTGGCGCCAATGTGACGCTGGATGGCAAGTTCTTAGGTCGTACACCGCTGACGATGAGCTTAAGCCCGGGTAGTGACCACTTAGTGCAATTGGCCAAGCCGGGGTATCGCCGTAAGAGCCAGCGAATTAACTTAGCGCAAGGGGTGAGCGAGTCACTGACACTGTCACTCAGCCCCGAGCTCGGCGAAGTAACCTTCAATATCTCCCCAGCAGATGCGCAATTACTCATCAACGGTGAAATAGCGGGCAATGGTTCTCAACAGCTTGCACTCCCCGCTTTTGAACATCGCATCGAGGTGCGCAGCGCAGGCTATGCCAGCCAGCGCAGCCGTATACAACCCAGGCCCGGACTTGAACAAGTCATCGACATTACGCTGCTCACAGAAGCCGAAGCACGCAAGGCTTCGCTCACACCAGAGATCACCACGGCATTGGGTCAAACCCTCATCCTCATAGACCCAAGCGCCGAGCCCATTAACGAATTTGAAATGGGTGCATCGCGCCGTGAACCCGGACGACGCGCCAACGAAGTACTGCACGCCGTCCGCTTAGAGCGCGCTTACTATTTAGCGAGTACAGAGACGAGTAACGCCCAGTTTCGACAGTTTTTGAGCAGCCATAACAGCGGCCAAATCGAGGGCAACAGCCTCAACCGCGAACATCAACCGGCAGCACAAGTCAGCTGGCAACAGGCGGCAAGGTTTTGTAACTGGCTGAGCGCCAAAGAGGATTTGCCAGCTTTTTATCGTGAGAATCAAGGCATTGTTGTAGGCTACAACCCCTCCAGTATCGGCTATAGATTACCGACAGAGGCAGAGTGGGCCTATGCGAGCCGGGTAGATGGCAAAACGTTAAGGCGGTTTGCTTGGGGCGATGAATTTCCCCCTAGCAAACCGGTCACGAATGTCGCCGACAACACCTCGGCCTTTGTAACCGGTCGCATTCTCAACGGCTACAGCGATGGGCACATCGTCAGCGCACCGCTAGCAAGCTTCCCCGAAAACCATCGAGGCCTATTCGACATGGGCGGCAATGTCGCCGAATGGATTCACGATGTGTATCAGATACCCTCGGCAAACGCGCAGGTTGAAGTAGATCCGCTGGGACCTCAGTCAGGGGATAACTACACTATACGCGGCGCCAGCTGGGGACTCAGCCGGCTATCTGAACTGCGTTTGAGTTATCGCGACTACGGCCAGCGCGGGCGAGACGATTTAGGCTTCAGGATTGCACGCTATGCGGAGTAATAACCAGCCGACAGTCTCTTCACTAGCTCGATGCACCCAAACGTGCAGTTTGTCGGGTATTGTGATCACTGTGCTGGTGAGTTTAGCGCTCAGTGCCGCACCGGCGTCGTTACTGGCGCAGTCAAATCCTGAAAATACTGCGGCCTCAGCGGTAGCGGCCGATAGTGACTTAACGAAAAGTAACTCAGCCAACACTGACTTAGATGCACCACCAAACGATGTTGCAAATAGTACAGATGATAATCTGCCACCACGTGAGAGCGAACCGCCTCTGGAGACCAATCCAGGAGCCGCCGCTGAAACGAGCACAGCCCAGACCTACCAATCCAGTGAATCGATATCTGAAGACAGTTCAGTATCGTTTCCAGTGGACATATAACTTAATAGGACGCGATGATGAACTTGCGGTTTTCTTCAGATTTTCTTTTCCAGCTGTTCGCCTTATTGCTCGCCATCATTATTGTGCACGGCGCCTATGTCGGCGTCATTCGCCCTAGTGCCGATGCACAGCTAGCTGAGCAGGCGGCTTTGCAAGCCGCGGGCGAAGACTTCGTACCCGAGCGAACGCTTGTCATTGTCATTCGTGACTACGAACAAGAAGCCTGTTTTATTTTAATGATCTGGGCGCTTGCAATTATAGGGCTCAAGGCACAACGCAGCCATGCAGAAGCAAAGATGCTCAAACGCGCACTGCTTGATATTCCAGAGGGCACCAGCCTATTACCCCAAGACGCCCGCGAGTATTCCCGTTCACTCGAGGCGCTATCCGAGGCCGAACAAGATTTCTTATTGCCCCGCGCGCTGATGAATGGTCTGCAGCGCTTTGCAACAACCAGCAGTATTCCAGCAGTATCAGAATCTGTACGCGAACAATGCGATATAGAAGCCGACCGCCTCGATTCAGAGCTGTCGATGGTGCGCTACATCGCGTGGGCAATCCCATCGATTGGCTTTATCGGCACAGTGCGCGGTATCGGCGATGCATTAGGACAAGCCTACAAAGCGGTAGAGGGTGATATTTCCGGCGTCACCGTCAGTCTTGGCGTCGCTTTTAACAGCACTTTTGTCGCGTTGGTACTCAGCATCATCATTATGTTTGCACTGCATCAATTACAGCTTTCACAGGAGCGCTTGGTACTGAATACCCAGCGCTATATCGACCGTAAATTACTGCGTCATCTCGCGGTACCCCGCTCATGACTAGCGCAGATAACAACGTGAGTGCCGTGCTCGATCTACACGATGCCGAGATTCGGTTGTGGCATCAGGACGACTGTATTCTTTCGCCGGGTTACGTGTGGTTCGACGATCAGCGCTATCACTACGGCAGCGCCGCCATGTATACCGCCCGACGCCAGCCCCGCGCGGTGAATACACGCTTTTGGTGGCAATTAAACACGCAAGCGCTGACACCTGCATTGGGTCCTGCGCGTCATAGCGCCGATTTAGTACACAACCATTTGCAAGCACTTCACCGAAGTGCCGGTGAGCCCAACACGGTCACGCTGATAGCGCCGGGGAGTATGTCCCGTGACCAGCTCTCTTTACTCTTGGGTATTATCGGCACGCTGCCGTTTTCCGTTGAAGCGATTGTGCATCGATCCGCACTGGCCGCTGCACTATACAGCGGCCACAGCGCAGGCCTCGCAGCGACTCATATCGAGCTACAACTGCATCAGATGGTCGTCACCGAGACGCGAATCGAAGACGGCCACGCCCATGCCGATAGTTCACAAGTACTACCGGGGCTCGGCTTGATCCATCTTATGGATAAACTGGCCGCTGCCATCGCCGAGCAGTTCGTTTTGCAAACGCGCTTCGACCCAAGTCGACGCGCACAAAGCGAGCAGCTGCTTTACGATGCACTGCCCGAATTGCTGAGTGATATCGAGGCCCAAGGAGAGACACGCCTGACCATTGACGGCTATCAAGCACGAATTGCCGCAGAACACTTGCAACCGATAGGCCAGCAAATAAGTGTCGCGATAAACGCTCAGTTAGTCCAAGGCGTGCACACCCGATTACTCGACCCGATGCTCGCGCGGATTCCAGGACTGAAACTCTCAGGCACCATTTGTGAAGTCGCGCCCGAATCCTTGTTACTGCCACTCCTTGAATATGGTTCGCAGCTGCGCCAAGGCGCAGATACCCTAGCGTTTCAGACACGCATTCCCGTCTGCCGGGCAGCGCATAACAGTGTAGAAAGTCGTGCGGAGCAGGATCTCAATACAACAACACCCATAACAACAAGCGATACCCCTCAGCCGCCAACACATCTCCTCTACGGCCATTCTGCGCAGGCCCTGGGGGCTCAAACCACCCTCGATGGTGGCGCAGAACTGGTATTGCACAACGGCGTCTTCTCACTGCGCGGCAAGGTGGCCGCCGACTTATTTGTAAACGGTGACCCGGCACAATCTGAGCAGAGGCTCTATGCCGGTGATCGATTGAGTGACAGTCTGGGCTTTGATGCACAGCTGATTATTGTCGAGCGCTGAATATGGCTCGCCGCAAGCGCGCAACCTCCACCTTCAATCTCAGCTTTCTGGACGTTATGTCCTGCGGCTTTGGTGCGGTTGTGTTGGTTTTTTTGGTCATCGATCACTCGGTAGAAGTCCAAAATCAGCGCCAAAATACCGACGTATTATCTGAAATCAATTTACTTGAAATGGATATTCGCGACGGTGAGGCAGGTCTTGTCGCACTGCGCAATGCCATCAGCAGTACTGACCTCAAGATTGTCGAGGCGCAAGGGCTCGCCACCCGCGTCACCGAGCAGCTCGATGAGTACGAGGCGCTAGTCGCCTCACTAGAGGAATCCGGTCTCAGCGAATCATCCGACGTCGAGGTGCTAAAAGCAGAGATAAACCGGCTGGAAATCCGCGTAAAGCAATTGCGAGAGTCCTCTGAAGCTGAGGCAGGACGCAGCGCCCGCGAATTTGTTGGCGAGGGTAATCGTCAGTATCTAACCGGCATAAATCTCGGTGGGCGGCACATCGCCATCTTGATCGATACCTCCGCGAGTATGCTCTCCGAAAAATTGGTCAATGTCATTCGCCTGCGAAACATGAACCCAGCCCTACAGCGCAGTGCCGGAAAATGGCGCCGCTCGCTAGGCACAGTCGATTGGCTCACCGCCCAATTGCCGATAGATGCGCACTACCAGGTGATTGGCTTTAACACCCAAGCCGGCCCTATTCTCGCGGAGCATAAGAGTGAGCAAGGTATTCGCTGGCTCGAGGTCGCCGACACAGCGACCTTGACCCGCATATCAACCACACTCGCTGAGCAACTGCCTGCAGGCGGGACCAGTCTGCATCGCGCCTTTGCGGCACTTGCGCAATTAACTCCGAAACCCGACAACATCTTTTTGATTACCGACGGCCTGCCTACCCAGGGAGATCGAGCGAGTAACAAAACGACCATCTCGGGTGCGGACCGACTGAAGCTTTACCGGGAATCGCTCAGGCGGCTACCCAGCGGCGTACCGGTTAATATTATTTTGGCGCCGATGGAAGGTGACCCATTGGCGGCCTCCGAGTTCTGGCAACTTGCACAGGTAAGTGGCGGCTCCTTCATGAGCCCCTCTAAGGACTGGCCATGAGACAGCGGCGCGCCACAGCGGAGTTTACGATTTCATTTTTAGATGTTATTTGCTGCGGGTTTGGTGCAATCATTTTGCTGATTATGATCACCAAAACCGTACAACCGCTCATCCTCGAGCGCTCCACAATTGAAGCGGTCGGACGCGTAGCCGCGCTCACCGAACGGCTCTTTGAAATTCGCGGAGAAACAAAAATATTCAATCGCGACTTAAGTGCCAAACAAGAACAGATCTCGACGTTTAAAGAGCGCATTGCTATTTTGCAGGGCGCATTAGCAAAAGCCCAATCGCGCTACGACGCACTGGGACTGTCGCGCAACACCAACAGCATCATTCAGCAGGAATTGGCGATTGCGCGGCAGCGACTAAGCGAAGAACAGAAACGCTTACTGGGCGACCAGTACCAGAGCAAAAATCAGCTGATTGGCGGTATTCCTGTCGATAGTGAATACATCATTTTTATTATCGACACCTCTGGCTCGATGTTCTCTTATGCCTGGGATCGCATGCTGCGGGAAATGGAAGCGACGCTCAATATCTACCCCAATGTGAAGGGTATTCAAGTGATGAACGACATGGGTAATTACTTATTTAGTCGCTATCGCGGTCAATGGATTCCCGATACTCCCGCGCGTCGCGATCTCATTTTACGCAACCTGCGCAATTGGAATGTATTTTCAAATTCGTCGCCGGTGGAGGGTATCACCGCAGCGGTGCGCAGCTTTTATGATCCAAGTAAAAAGATTTCCATTTATGTCTTTGGTGATGAATTCACTGGCCAGTCGATTGAACAGGTCGTGCGCACGGTGGATCAGCTCAACCAAGAGAACAGTCAAGGTGATCGCCGCGTGAGAATCCATGCGGTGGGTTTCCCCGTACAATTTATTAGACCGCCGGAGCTGCAAACAACGGGCATAAGATTTGCTACACTGATGCGAGAGCTCACGTATAAAAATGGTGGCACATTTGTTGGACTCAATGACTTTAGGCCCTAAAATATTGTGGCGTAGCGCAGCCGGCGTGTTGCTAGTGCTGATGCTGTCGGCGTGCACGTCGAAACAAGTGATCGTACAGGGCAACTTTCCCGAGCCGCTGATCGAGCCGCTGCCATTAACCCTGGGGTTGCTGTATCCCGACGCGTTCATCAATCACGAGTTCTATGACGAAGCCAAAGGTCGCAATGAATCTGAATGGCTGGTCAAAACCGGCGAAGCCCAAGTCGCTTTTTGGGACACACTGTTAGCCGGTATGTTTACCAAGATCGTACATATTCGCAGCCACGAAGATCTACATGCCTACGCGCAGGAGGTGGATGCGGTACTCATCCCCAAGGTCGATGAACTGCAGTACGCTATTCCGCTACACACCAACGTCAAGGTTTATGAAATTTGGATGCGCTATCGCTTTCGCTTAGTGGCGCTCGAAGCTATTCACAATCACGCCGATGGTTCACTCAGTTTCAATCCCGACGATAGTATTGCCGACTGGACGCTCACCGCTTACGGCAAGACACCCACCGCCTTTCTTCAGTCAGATGAAAGTGCCGTCAATTTAGCGGCGGTCGTAGCGCTGCGAGATGCGGGCGCGCACTTTATCACCCGTTTCAACAAAGTCCCTGAAGTGGCAACTTGGCTGGATGCCCAGTTGTTGGGTGAGCTATGACCGCTTCAACTTCATTTAAAAAGGGCTTAAGCAAGATGCTCCGCACATCGCCGTTCGCTATCGGTGTATTGCTCGCACTGCAGGGCTGTGTGACCGCCACTATCGACGAGATGACTTTTAACGCGCCCATTGCGGGCATTGGCAACGCCACTGTCGTGATTTTAGGGCGCCGGCATGCTCCAGATTACGACACTGAATTCGACTTCATTCAATGTATTGGCGAGCGAATCACCCGCGGAGACGACAGCATCGGCGTGATCGGTGAACTGGCGTTTGTCAATGCGCTGTATCCCTGGTTTGAGCCCCGCACAGCGCCTCTAGCGGTCGATAAGATCAGCCAACTCATGCAGAACGCGTTGGTAGCCGAGCGTCTCGCCGAGATGAATTTGCAATATATGATTTGGGTGGATGGCACCACCATCGAGACCAACAGCGCAGGCTCCATGACCTGCGGCGTTGGCCCCGGAGGGGCCGGCTGCTTTGGCTTTGGTACCTGGGGTACCGAATCTAATTACGAAGCGACCATTTGGGATATTGAAGGACCTGCCGAAGTCGGTCGTCTGGCCGCCGCGACTAGCGGTCAGAGCTATATGCCCGCGGTTATCGTACCTATCCCGATGATTGCCCCCGTCCAAGACACGGCCTGTGAGAGCCTTGGTGATCAACTACTTAAATACCTATCGGCGAACCACTGAATATGCACCTCTATAGATTTGGCATTGCGCTCATGTTGAGCGGTTTGCTAACCGGCTGTGCTAGCTCAAAGGTGACGGTTGGTGGACGCTCAGTATCAGTGCCAACAGTGACCAGCGAAGAGCATCAAAAACTCATCGACTCTATCGGTATTTACGACGATGTCGAATTGGCGGCCTATGTCAATAAAATCGGCCAGCGTCTGGTAGCCAATTCGACCATGCCCGACAGTGATTTCACCTTCACGCTGCTCGACTCCCCCGATATCAATGCCTTTGCCCTCCCGGGTGGTTTTATTTATGTGAATCGCGGCCTGCTGGTATTTTTAGACAGTGAAGAAGAGTTGGCGGGGGTTATTGCTCATGAAATAGGCCACATCACCGAGAACCATCATGGGCGTAGGCAAAGTCAGCAGATGACCTCGACCGTGCTATCGACGACCGCCTATATTCTCACCGGCAGCGGCGACTTGTATGACGCCGCGCAAATGTATGGCGCAGAGGTAATCAGTGGTTTTGGCCGAGACATGGAGCTCGAGGCCGACGCCGCAGGCGCCACCAGTATGCACAGCGCCGGCTATGATGCCGATGCACTCTTGTCAGTGATCGGCGTGCTCAAAGATCAAGAGATGTATCGGCGCAGTACGGCAAAGGCCTCGGGTAAGCCGACAGGGACTTATCACGGCCTATATGCCAGCCATCCTCGCAATGACTTACGCCTACAAACCGTCATAAAAACCGCCGACAACCTCGATCTCGATAACCAGCCCGAGAATCCAGCACAGCCTGGCGAATTCCGTCGTCGTATAGAAGGGTTAGTCTTTGGTGCCAGCCAAAACATTCAGAGTGATCCCAATCGCTTCTACCACAACAAACTCGATTTTAGCTTTAGTTATCCTGAGGGCTGGTCAGTGAGTCAGGGCAGCCGCGCGATTGTCGCCACTGCCGACGATGGGCACGCCAAGATGACAATCCAGCTCGCCAAACTGGACCCAACGCTAACGCCGGAAACAGATCTAACACAAAACGCCAGCGGGGAACTCGGTGAAGTCACTGCACTGTCCCAGTTTGGCTTAATCGGCAGCAGCGCGGTTGCTAGTGCCGGCGGCGTGGATAAGCGCCTAGCGGTTATCGACCATAAATATCGTTTTAGGTTTGAAGGTGAGTCATCTGAATTCAACACCGACCAGCCGCTTTTTACCCAGATGATTGCAAGTTTTAGACCACTTGCCGCACGTGAAAAAGTGACCGGCACTAGTCGTACCTTGCACTATATTCAGGTGCCACGCGGAGCGACACTGGCCAGCCTCGCCAGCAGCGCACGCATTCCCAATGCTGAAGATCAGCTACGCCTGATTAACGGTTACTACCCAGTGGGTGAGCCACGGGTTGGTGACTGGATCAAAATAATTCGCTGAGTCGCGCGCACTAAGACGCTTCGGTCAGCGCGCATCTGCGGGACAACAAAGTTTAGCTCGCGATTTTTCCAATCAATACTGTGTATTGTTTTCTATAATAAAAAGAGTCCTCTGTCGCCATGAAAAACCTGCTTACTGGCCGTCTCTGCCATCTTTTCATCTCAGCGCTTATTTTTAGTATTAGTCCTTTGTCGCTGGCTGAAATGACCGTGTACACCGCGAAACTCATACGCACCATGGAGGCGGCCATTCCCGAGGCCACTGCTGTGGCAGTAGAAGAGGGCCGTATCGTTGCGGTTGGCTCATTAAAAAGCTTACAACCCGTCATCGCTTTGCGCGGCGCTAAAATTGACAGACAGTTTGAAGATCGGATCATATTGCCCGGCTTTATCGACCCCCATGTACATCCCACACTGCCCGCAGTTCTGACACAATTTCCTTTTATCGCGCCTGACGACTGGTCCCTGCCGACCGGCGAATTTCCCGCCGCAACAACACCCGAAGCCTATCGCGATCGTTTACAGGAATTGGCAGCCGAACACACTGACACCAGCGTGCCATTTATAACGTGGGGATATCATCCGCTGTGGCACGGTGAAATTTGGCGCGAAGATTTAAATCAATGGTTTGGCGATCAACCCGTCATCATTTGGCATCGCTCCTTTCACGAGATTATTGGTAACGATGCCGCCTTTGATTATCTAAATTTAACCGAGGCTGATTTAGCAGACATACACGAAGGCAACTGGGCTCGCGGTCACTACTACGAAGGCGGCCTGAAGGCACTGGCTTCAGCGATGACTTTTCTGTTTGAGCCCGCACGCTTTGCGGGTGGCATGGCTAACTTTCTGAAAATGATGCATCAGGCAGGCGTTACAACGGTACTAGATATGGGCATTGGTATATTCGGTGATCCCACGGGCGAGATAGCGCTCATCCGGCAGGTAGCAGAAGCGGCCGCCGTACCATCGCGTATTATTTTGACGCCATTGATTCTCGACTTCATGGCGCGTGGCCAAACTTCGGAACAGGCACTGGCACAGGTTCGTGAATGGCAAAGTAAAAACAGCCCGCGTGTCACTGTCGGCAACCACTTTAAGCTCATGCTCGATGGCGCCATTTTTAGTGGGCTGTCACAAATGGGCCCGCCGGGCTATCTAGACGGTCATCAAGGGGTTTGGATGGCACCCCGAGATACAACATTAGATTTCGCCAAAACCTTTTGGGATGCGGATTTTCAGATTCACGCACACACCAATGGTGATGCCGCAGGCCAATGGTTTATGGCGCTATTACGCACGCTCCAAAGTCACAATCCTCGGGTAGATCATCGCACAACACTCGAGCATTTTGCCTACAGCACTGAAGATCAAACACGCCAACTCAAAGCCTTGGGCGCGCTGGTATCAGCCAATCCTTATTACCACTATATTCTCTCTGACATGTATTCAGGAGATTGGCTCGGACCCGACCGAGCATCACAAATGGTAAGACTGGGCTCACTAGAGCGCGCCGACGTGCCCTTGGCACTCCATTCAGACAGCCCCATGGCGCCCCTGTCGCCTTTGACGCTGATCTGGTCGGCCAGTGCCCGTCAAACCATTAATGGGCACGATGGGCTTGCGACCGAGAAGCTGTCGCGTAAGACAGCATTACGTGGCGTCACCATCGACGCGGCGTGGATACTGGGCAGAGAAAATGATCTAGGTTCGATCCGCGCGGGCAAAATTGCTGATTTTACGGTGCTCGCTGAAGATCCACTTACCGTAGCCGACGACGCATTGAGAGACATCGAGGTGATCGCCACGATATATGCGGGAGAAGCCTACCCCGTGCAGCATCGCGCCAGCCGCTAGTCAACAAAAGCGCATCATTAATGATGCGCCGCTCTGCCCTAACCGTAGACCTTGTCGGCGACAAACGGATTACTGGCCCGCTCGTGACCAAACGTCGAGTTGGGCCCATGCCCCGGGATGAACTGAATGTCATCGCCCAGTGGGAAAAGCTTATTACGAATACTGCTGACTAACTGATCGTGATTACCCTGTGGAAAATCCGAA
>CAWUVW010000029.1:0-29584 GCA_963926105.1 uncultured Luminiphilus sp.
ACTTTGCAGTACTAAGGAATCTTCAGAGCCTTTCGTTAAACCGCTGCCATCTATCTCATCGGGACTAAAAAATCGAAACCGTGCCATTCGACCAATAGACACAAACATAAATAGGGTCGGTAGTATTATGGATAACCCCAATATTCGAGCTCTACCTTGAAAGTCATTGATCGCCGAAAACCCAAAAGGATCTAGATAAACACCATAAAAAATGGTCGCCAGACACAGCGTCATAGCAAAAGCCATACCCTTTGCCACACCCACCTGCGTTACTGAAATTGCCATACCTAACCCTTATAAAGTGCTTATCGTTGAGTGCATCACTTTTACACCTCACTATGCCGGCCAAAATTCACCGAAATCCAGTGACGTCTTCAAGCAAGACTTTGATCAAATGCTGCTCATCAGCATTGATATCTGATCGCCAGACATCGAACAATAAAATAACGCGATCGCTGAATCACTGGCGGATATTGAGAGGCCCAGTGGGTATGTCCACAGCTGTTTTGAGGCGATATGGAGCAGCCTTCGCGTCGCCGCCCGTTGATAGCGGAGAGTGTTGCCTGTGGCTTTAATGTGTGTCGGATAGCGTTTAGCCATATATCTCTCCTAATGAGGCCAAGGCTAGTATCTATCAATAACGCTATCAATAGCGGGTGTAAATATATCGCTAGGTATTGATATATATATTATTTTTATATATTTATGGTGCCCTCGCAGGGACTCGAACCCCGAGCTTCCCTTTAGGAGAGGGAGGATTTATCCGGTTAATCGACGGGGGCAACTGCGCTATTATGCCAAAAATGTCGAGGATGTTCGCCCCAAATGACAAGAAAAACCAAACGCAAACATCCCAAGCGGCAAGCGGCGCTAATCGACGAGCGGGTGTTCGAAGCCACCGTTCAGGACATTGCCAGTGACGGGCGCGCAGTTGTTAAGCATCCTGACGGGCGCACGTTCTTTGTTGCAGGCGCCTGGCTGAATGAGCGAGTGCAGGTTAGACCAACAGGTCAGCAGGGCAAAGTGGCGTTGGGTGAGCTTGTAACTGTACTCGAAGCGTCAGGCGCTCGTATAAGCCCGAGCTGCCCTCATCATGGTCATCGCGCGGGTGACTGTGGCGGTTGTCCCTGGATGATGATCAGCAGTGAGGGACAAGTAGCGGCCAAGGTACAGCGGGTTGCGTATACGCTCGAACGCCTAGGTGCCAGTGAGGCGCTGCAGCCGATCATCGCGGCGCCCAGCCCGCTGGGATATCGCAATCGAGCGCAATTTAAAACTGATGGACAGCAGCTGGGCTACGTCTCAGCCAGAACCAACGCTCTAGTGGCAATTGATGATTGCTTAGTGCTGAGTGATGTCAATCGGAACACACTCCGAGATTTATTAACATCATTGCCTAACGCGTCATGGCGACCTAAAGGTCGTTTACCGTGGGTGACCATAGACATAGACGATGACAGCAGTGGTTTTCAGATAGATCAGCGAATGCCTTTTCGGCAAGGTAACAGTACGCAGAACTTAGTGATGCAGAACTGGCTTGCCGATGAATGTCGTCACCACAGTCCAGAGACGCATGTGCTCGAGTTATTCTGTGGAAGCGGTAACTTGACCGAAGTATTAGTGAGCACTGGTTTTAAAAGTATTGTCGCTGCCGAGGTGGGGGAGGCATCGCTCGCTGCGTTAGCGGCGCGAGCATGGCCGGCGGTCACGGTGCTGGCTGCTGATTTGTTTGACGAGGAAGCGGTTGAAGCCTTAGTGCGTCGCCACAAGAACACACAACTTTTAGTCCTTGACCCTCCACGGGAAGGTCTGAAGGTGAGGGCGCCATTACTGAAAAAGCTCAAGAATCTAAAGACCATTTTTTATATTAGCTGCGACTTGGCTACTTGGACGCGAGATGTTGCCGATTTTCAGGCGGGGGGATTTAGTGTTGACTCGGTCACGCCGATTGATTTTTTCCCACAAACACCGCACCTAGAACTGATGTCGCGATTGACGCGGCGCTGCTAGTTCCTAGACAAGCGCTGCTGTAGTTGATTGGTTTTTAACCGTTGCTTTATGCACATAGTTTGTTCGCTATTTGGTCTCGGTCACCTCGAAAGACGACTAGGTGCTGTCGCTTGCTGAGCTGATAATCGTACATAGGGTCGTAATAGTCGTTAAGTAGCGACTCAATCCACATGAGATGTCCGCTGGTATCTCCTTGACGATGGCTCGTGAGTGCCTGCTCGAGCTGAGTGTGAAGTAACTTATGTCGAACATCGCCTAGTCGGCGGCGAATACCTTCCATTGCGTCCATTAGGCCCTGCGCGAAAGTGTCAAAAGCTACATCATTGTTGTTCATTTGTTGCTCAAGGCAGCGCAAATTATCGAGGATGTAATTGTCAAAGGAGTGTGCAACGCGCGCCTCAAGAGACGACTCGAGCAACATAATGGGCGCGCTTTTCATGGCGGTCTGCAGCGCCAGTGGCAATGCGCAACGCCCGATGAGGTGGCCTTCATCTTCAAGTACTATTGGGCCCGTATGCATCTCTGCTGTTCTCAAGAGCGCGATTATTAGGGTATTTTCAAAATTGATTTGGCTAGGCTGGCCTCCCGGTCGTTTACCGAAAGCACTGCCCCGATGATGCGCTATGCCCTCTAAATCGACACTCCCTGGAATGGCGTCGCCCCCGCAGCCCTCGTTAATCAACGCCGTTTTCGCGCAACCTGTCCGTCCACCAATGACCACCAAGTCTCGGGTTTTGCACAGCTGTTCTAGGCTGTCGATCAGCCAGCGTCGCATGGCTTTGTAGCCACCGATGATTCGCGGATAGTCAACGCCTGCATCACCTAACCATTGCTGGCTGATACCCGAGCGCATACCACCTCGAAAGCAAAACAAGACACCCTGAGGATGCCGCTCTGCAAAATCATGCCATTGTGTGACGCGTCTGGCTTTGATGTCACCCGAAACCAATTGATGCCCAAGTGCTATCGCGGCTTCTTGCCCCTGTTGTTTGTAACAGGTGCCTACTTCGGAACGATCCATGTCACTCATCAGCGGCAGGTTGACGGCAGCGGGAAAACTTCCGCGCGCAAACTCGATAGGCGCGCGGGTGTCGATCATGGGTATCGCATTCAATAGTATGGCAGCGTAATCATCGATGTCATTCATTGGCTTGGGTAACCTGAATACGCTCAGCGCCACCGCGGGTTGGAATGAGCCTACCGATCGATTGACTTGGCAGACCGGCCTTGGCGAGTAGCTGCATGACAGTATTAACGGCATCGGCAGAAACACAGACCAAAAGACCGCCGCTGGTTTGCGGGTCACACAACAGCGCCTGCTGATTTTTAGTCATAGGACCCAGCTGCTTACCGTAGGCATTGAAATTTCGACCGCTGCCGCCAGGAATGCACCCCGCGTCAATATACCCATCGATATCTGGCAGCTTAGGTAGCGCCGCAAAATCGATTAATGCGTCAAGATCAGCGCCTTCGCAGAGTTCAAGCAGATGTCCCATTAGGGCAAAGCCAGTGACGTCGGTCATGGCATTAACCCCGGTTATGCGCGCAAGATCTGCGCCGATCTCATTGAGCTGGCACATGGTCTGCGTTGCGAGTGCGGCGTGTTCCGGCTTGAGCTTCGATTGTTTTTCTGCAGTGGTTAAAATACCGATTCCCAGTGGTTTGGTGAGGAACAAGTAGTCGCTAGGTTGGGCACTGTCATTGCGCTTGAGATGTTCGATAGCCACCTCGCCCGTCACTGCCAAGCCGAAAATAGGTTCTGGACTATCGATACTATGGCCGCCAGCTAAGGGGATGCCTGCAGCTAAGCACGCTTGTCGGCCGCCGGCGATCACTTCACCAGCGACTTCCGGTGATAGTTTCTCAACAGGCCAGCCCAAAATAGCAATAGCCATCAGTGGTTTGCCGCCCATCGCATAAATGTCGCTAATGGCATTGGTTGCTGCCACCCGCCCAAAATCAAAAGGGTCATCTACTATAGGCATAAAAAAATCGGTGGTACTGAGAATCACTCGCCCGTCACCTAGATGAAAGGCCGCTGCGTCGTCACGGCTGTCATTGCCAACTAGCAGGTTTTTAAACTTACCACTGCCTGCCCGAACGAGGCTGCCGCTGAGCATGCGGTCCAAGAGGTCGGGCGCAATCTTGCAACCACAGCCGGCGCCATGGCTGTATTGTGTCAGGCGAATTTTGTCTGAACTCATGTGCTTTCCTAGTGATCCCCTCGCGGGGGAACGATACGTTATTTATAGCATCTATTGTTTAGTAGCGTTTGCAAAGTCAGGTCTTCGGATCCATGATCATTAGTCATGAAGTTAATGTGAGTTATTGTGTTTTATAGGTCAGAATCAACACGATCTCGCCGGTGTTTCGCGCCTCTTATACGCGCCGTCACATTGCTATGTCTTGGTCTTTTATCCACTTCGGTACAGGCACTTGCTTCTGCGGACACCTTGTTTAAAAAGGCGGAAGCTGAGTTGCAGAGTGGTATTGGACCGCGTTACACCGCGCTACGAGCACAACTTGCTGACTATCCGTTGGCGATCTATTTAGATTATGAAGTGTTGCGGAAGGAACTGCATCAATTGAAACCGGTTCAAGCCCAAAATTTCTTGGATAGAGCGACAGGTTCACCGTTACACAATCGTTTTTTGGCGGCTTACATAGAGGCCAAAGGGGTCGCCCATGCGTGGGGCGATCTGCTGCTGGTACAGCCAGAGGCGCCGAAGATGCCTGAGTTACAGTGTTATTGGTATCGCGCCCAGTGGAGCGCTGGTAACAAGGCGCTCGCTTATCGTGGTGCGGCAAAGCTTTGGGATTTTGGTCACTCTCAAGCAAAGTCTTGTGACCCACTATTTAAACAGTGGCTAAAGGACGAGGGCCCTAATGATACATTGGTATGGTCACGAGCCTTGAAGGCTTTTGATGCCCGCTCGTTCGGTCTGCTCAAACACTTACGGAAATTGGCATCCCCTGCATTGAGGCCGTTATTGAATGAAATGCTAGCAATTTACCAACGACCCGATCGGCTGGTTAAAGAGGCACATTTACCAAGTGCTCGCCATGCCCAATTGATGACGGTCGGTATTAGGCGGCTAGCGCGTGTTAATCCAGAGAAGGGGCGGTTGGCGCTTGCGAATGCCTCGCCTGTGCAGCCTTTTACTGCGAAGCAGTATGAAGCGATGGAGTCTATGATTGCGCGCCATAGCCTGTTTGCTCAGAATGCCACCCCAGATTCCTGGTTTCATGCCGTGTTGAATAAGCTGCGAGATGATGAGCTCACTGAAATACATCTCCGAAATCACATTGTGGATGGCAATTGGTCCATACTGCTGGAGGGTTATCAGTGGTTATCGGTTGCGAGCCAGGGGAAAGATGAATGGCGTTACTGGTATGGTCATGCTCTCGAAGCCACAGGGCAGCAGGGCGCATCTGAAAAGGTGTTTGAAACCTTGGCGACGGCAAGGAGTTATCATGGATTTCTTGCAGCACAGCGTTTAAAGGTAGATTTTTCCTTGGCGGCCGCATCTGATAAAGTACCGAGGATTGGCGTCGCTGAAGTCAATTTAGACGATGAATTGTTGAGTGAGCCGGGCCTCCTGCGGGTTGAAGCATTGTGGTCGCTAAATCGCTTGACCGATGCGCGTGCTGAATGGCGAGACTTGCTCGGCCGTGTAACGCAAGAAGAGGCAGAGCGCTATGCTGAGTTGGCATTGGCCGCAGGCTGGATTAATTTGGCTGTTGATGCAGCCAATCAGATAGGCGTCTGGGATCGCGTCGATTTGCGCTTTCCCACAGCATTTGACGAAAATTTCAAGAGCGCAGCGGCAGCGGCCGGCGTTCCCCTATTTGAATTATTGGCTATCGCAAGACGCGAGAGCGCTTTGTTTCCAGAAGCCGTTTCTAGTGTTGGCGCGCGGGGCTTGATGCAGGTGATGCCGGCTACGGCGCGCGGCTTGGCACGCCGTCATGATATCTCGTACCGTCGTCAATCCGATCTCGATGATATCAATACCAATTTATCGTTAGGCGCGCTTTACTACGCGGAGCTTTTAAATCGCTTTGACGGTAATAGGCCGATGAGTTTGGCGGGATACAACGCCGGCCCAAATCGTGTCAGTCGCTGGGCCAAAGGTGATCTGCCGGTTGATCGTTGGATCGACAGTCTGCCGTTTCGAGAAACACGGGAGTACGTTAGGGCCGTGTTGGCGTATCGGGTTATTTACCAAACTTTAGCGGGTAAGGATGCAATACTCTTTTCCGAGCAGGAGTGGCAACACCGCTACTAATAAACGCATAATCCATTCGAATTTTTTTATAACCGTAATTAAGGAACCCACTATGCAAGCTTGGCAAATGCAATCATGCGTTCACGCTGATGGAACGATCGAAAATGCTTTTTTTGAAGTCGATATAGCCGACCCTGGCCCTGATCAAGTTACCTTGAAAATCGAAGCTGCGCCCATTAATCCAAGCGATTTAGGATTGATGTTTGGTCCTGCGGATCTTGCTCAGGCGACAGTGAGTTCACGCAATGGGCAGCCCTCGATTGTGGTGCCGCTTTCACTTCCCGCAATGCGCGCTTTTGCCAGCCGTATAGGGGAATGGTTGCCGGTGGGTAACGAGGCTTCTGGCACCGTAGTTGCCGCCGGCTCATCACCGGCTGCACAGGCTTTAATGGGCAAGCGAGTTGGGGCTTTTGGCGGTGAAATGTATACAGCGTATCGAACTCTCTCGGTAGCGCAGTGCTTGCCACTGGTTGCAGGCACGACGGCGGAGGAGGGTGCGTCTTGCTTTGTGAATCCTATGACAGCACTGGGGTTTACAGAGACCATGAGAATGGAAGGTCACAGTGCCATTGTGCATTGTGCTGCTGCATCAAATCTCGGACAGATGCTTAATCGCATCTGTTTGGCTGACGGCATTCCATTAGTAAACATTGTACGTTCGGCTGAACAAAAAGCGTTGCTCATCGAGCAGGGTGCCGAGTGGGTGCTAGACAGTAGCGAAGCTGATTTTCAGGCCTCGCTTGAGGCGGCGATAAGCGCAACAGGTGCCACGCTGGGCTTTGATCCTATCGGTGGTGGGCAGTTGACTAATCAGATACTCATTGCCATGGAATCTGCAGCGGTGAAGCGCATGACCGCCTTTAGTCGCTACGGATCAGAAGAGCACAAGCAGGTTTATATTTATGGTGCGCTGGATATGTCACCAACCAGTTTGGGCCGTGGATATGGGTTTTCTTGGGGCGTAGGCGGCTGGTTGTTAACGCCGTTTATGAAGCGTGCAGGAGGTGAGTGCGTGGGTGCCATGATGCATCGAGTTGCGAGCGAATTGACTACAACTTTTGCGAGTCAGTATTCTGATCGTATTAGTCTATTGAATTCTTTGGACTTGGCGGCTGCTCAGAAATACGGTCGCCGAGCGACAGGTCAGAAAACGCTCATCAGCGGAGAGTGAGGAATACGATAGTCGCTGGCTTTTGCCAGTGGCTATCCGCCAGCTAATTTGCACGGGTGGCCCATTGCTTCGAGTGCTTTTTTGCAGTTCTCTCTTTGATCACCCTGAATTTCGATAACAGCGTCTTTCAATGCACCGCCGACACCACAGGTTTGTTTGAGCTTTTTAGCGACGACTTTAAGGGCATCAGGAGCCAGTGGTAACCCCTCAATGACAGTCACTGCTTTGCCGCCTCGTCCTTTTGTCTCCCGCCTGATTCGTGCAACACCATCGCCAGTATTGACTGGGCGTGCTTTCCCGCAGACGCAATCGGCTGCGGCGCGCAAGCATTGAGGACATAGACGTCCACGATCAGTTGAGTAAACAGGGCCGGTGTTGTTTTTCTTCGGCTTCATGGCCATAGCAAATCGCTCGGTTGATCAATTAAGAAATAAGTCTGTTGTGCATTATAGTAGCGCCCATAGGCTAAGCGGACTTTGTGGGGCGTTTTTTTTATCTACGCCATAGGATTACAAAACACAGGAATTCCAAAGATGATAAGCGCAGCTGATGAAGCCCGTATTTCAGAATTAGAAACGCAAGTCACATTTCTTGAAGACTCTGTGAGCGCGTTAGATGGCGCTTTGATTGGCCAACAACTGCGGATAGAGGAGCTTGAATTATTGATCAGAGATATGCGCCAACGACTTGAATCTCAGGCCCTGAAGGTAGAAGTCTTAAAGGAAGACGATGCACCGCCGCCGCATTACTAAGCGGCAATAGAAGCTGCGTGAGTATATTCTCTATAGCGAGGCGCGCCGCGTTTGATCCGACATCGTTTGACCCAATAGAAGTCGACTACAATACTGCACATCAGGCAAAGAAGACCGTGTGGCGGTCGATATGTTCATTTCTGGAGAACACATGACTTACAAAACTGGGCTTATGGTCCTAGCGGCATTTATTACGGGTATCTATGTATTGTTTTTAATAGCGACCCGTCCTCCTGAGGGGGCTAGCCATCAAGTATATGTCGATGGCGTCGTACTCACTATGGACGCCAACAATGCGGTTGTTGAAGCCGTCAGCGTTCGCGATGGTCGTATTGAAGCGGTAGGTTCTAGCGAAGAAATATTAGCCTTGGTCGATGAAAACACCGATGTGACACAGCTGCGGGGTCGCACATTGATGCCCGGCTTTGTGGACGCGCATGGTCACTTTCCAGGTTCAGGCCAAACGGTATTTTCGGCTAATCTGAGTAGTCCGCCGGTAGGCAAAATCACTGATATTGATCAACTGATTGAGACGCTGGCCGCATTTGGTGAGGCGCGACCTGACGGTTGGTTATCCGGTTGGGGCTATGATGACACGCTGCTTGAGGAGGGTAGGCATCCGACGCGCGATGATTTGGATCGTATCTCAAACGTGCGGCCGATAGCCATTACCCATGTGTCAGGACATTTAGTTGTCGTCAACACTGCGGCGCTTGAGGTGCTGGGTATTGATTCGAGCACGCCAGATCCAGCTGGCGGTCATATTCAGCGAGATCCCAACTCCCCAGATGGCCAGCGTCCATCGGGTGTTCTGGAGGAGACCGCCGCCCATAACGTCATGATGCATACATTGGATATTGGCCTTATAGATGCCGTACGAATGGCTACCCAAGCCGGGCGTGAATATGTTGAGCACGGGGTCACACTGGCTTCGGCGGGCGGTATGCCAATGTCGGCGGCGAAGGCGTTGGGGCCATTGAGCCGCTTTAACATTGTCCCTGTGCGTGTGGCGTTGTTTCCGTTACTACAAGAGGTCGAGGAAGCCTTAGTGGCCGGTGAGTTTAGGCCGGAGTCGCTAGCGGGCGGCAGGGTCACTGCGCCGCGGGTCAAAATCATTGCCGATGGCAGTATTCAAGCGTTCACGGGTTATCTGAAGGAGCCTTACTACGTCGCTTACCGAGGTGACCCAACCTATCGTGGCTATCCATCGGTAGCGCGTGAGGATCTCATTCGCCAGGTCACTGAGCTTTATAAAAAGCGTATTCAAGTGGCAATTCACTGTAATGGTGACGCGTCGATCGACGACGGACTTGATGCGATTGAAGCGGCAGCAGAGGCGTATCCCTGGCCAGCGGCTAGGCCTTTGATTATCCACGCACAAATGACCCGCGCTGATCAAATTGATCGGATGGTTGCGCTTAATGCGACACCAAGTTTCTTTACAGCCCACACTTATTACTGGGGTGATCGTCACGCCGCAATTTTTATGGGACCAGAGCGGGCCGCTAACATGAGTCCCAGCGCTTGGGCCGTTGCTGCGGGACTGCGGTTCAGCTCGCACGTTGATACGCCGGTGACACCAATGTTGCCGTTACAGGCGGTCTGGAGTCAGGTGACTCGACAAAGTAAAAGTGGCGCGGTGATTGGTGCTCATCAGCGGATAGATCCGATGACGGCCTTGCGTGCGGTTACTATTGATGCGGCTTGGCAGGTTTTTCTTGACGATGAACTCGGCTCGCTAGAGCCAGGTAAATTGGCTGATTTAATTATCTTGTCGGGCAATCCGCTAGAAGTAGAAGATATGCGGGCGCTAGTTGTAGAGCGCACGGTGATCGAGGGCGCAACGGTTTATTCGCGCCGTTGATCATTGTTCCTCAGGCAATAGTTGCCGCCGTTTACGGTTAAGCCGTGTTTAGCCCTTGGAATATATTACTTGTGGGTCGAATAAATAGGGCTACGGCGCTGGCGGTGATCTTATCTTCATGCATTATTTCTGCGATGACCTTGGTTCGACGGGGGCTGACAATTTCATGCGAAGCACGTAGTGATAGCGCAACATTAAGTGGTGTGGGACGGTGATAGCGGATATCCAGTGAGCCTGTCATTCCCGGTTGACCACTGCGCATCTGCGCGATACCCATGAAATGATCGAGTATGCCCGCAACCCAGCCTCCATGAACATGTCCAGGTGGTCCCTCAAATGCCCAGCCGCATTGCACACTGCCGCGAGTTTCATCGCCTTCATGCCATATTTTTAGCCCTGGAGCCCCAGGATGACTATGACCGCCAACGGCCAGCAATTCGTGATTGGCAACGGCGATATTGCCATGTTGTTTGCGCCTTGCATTGGCGATGACCCCAGCGACTTGGTTTAGCTCTGCTAGTATCGATGTCTCTGCTTCAATCCGCCCGGTAAGCGCCAGTGCCTCTGCCTCACTGACATCGGCGGTGAGTACCTGTTCCTGCAGTTCGCGCATCGCTGCTGCTAGTTTTCGCCGTGCGCTCCAATAGCTCGAATATGGCTCAGGAACATCCTCAGTAAAAAACGGTGAGCGGGTATCTGGCGTATCTTGATCTTCGTTAACACTGCCGTCATTGACCGCTGTTTGGGTACCCTCGGATGTGGATTTATTCACTCGATAATTCCGTTTGTATGCAGAGCATGCTTCCATTTACGCAGCTCGGATGTGAGTGTATCGGGCACTTCCAGTGCAGCAAAATGACCACCGTCAACAATAGTATCGTTGAAATAAACTAAGTTAGAGAACCGGTGCTCACACCAATGACGTGGGGGACGCATAATCTCTTCAGCAAATTCAGAGATGCCGCTAGGCAAGCTGATAGGACTGACGTCAGGTTCGCGAAAACTCTCCCAATATAAGCGTGCGGCGCTGGCTGCGGTGTTGGTTAGCCAGTAGAGCATAACGGTGTCGATGAGCTCTTGTCGCGGGATGGCGTTCTCAGGATGTCTGACACCTTGCCGCTCGCAATCGGTCCATTGCGAATATTTCTCCACAATCCACGCGAGCTGCCCCGCAGGTGAATCCGCCAAGCCATAACCCAGAGTCTGTGGTCGCGTACTCTGCTGTTGCGCGTAACCTGAATCATAAGTCTGGTAATAAGCAAAGCGCGCTAACGCTGCTTGCTCCCTGGGGTTATCTGCTAACGGGGCGGTGGGCGACACTATTGGCAGTGTAGTGTGAATGGCCAGCAGCCCTGGTGGTTGCTGAACGGCCATTGCCTGAGTGATCAATCCCCCCCAATCGCCACCGTGTGCTACATATTGTGTGTAGTTGAGTCGCTGCATGAGTTGCGACCACATCTCTGCGATTTTTTCGACACGCGTGCCAGCCGCGCGTGGCTTGCCGGAAAAACCGTAACCTGGAAGTGCAGGGATAATCACATGGAAGGCATCTTCAGATTTTCCGCCGTGTGCCACGGGGTCGGTTAGGCGACTGATAAGGTGTCTGAACTCTAGAACCGAACCCGGCCAGCCATGTGTCAGCAGTATTGGGGTGGCTCGGCTGTGGCGGCTGCGTTGGTGAATGAAATGTATTTCAATGCCATCGATCTGAGTAATGAAGTTAGGCCAGCTGTTGAGTAACTGCTCGCACTGACGCCAGTCGTAGTCATCACGCCAGTAGTCGACTAGATCGCGCACGTAGCCCAGTGGAATTCCTTGAGTCCAGTCCTCTACGGTTTCCTCGTCGGGAAAGCGTGTTCGCTGGAGTCGTTGTTTTAGGTCCTCGAGCGCTTGCTGGGGAATATCGATGGAGAAGCTTTCAATATTGTTATTCATGGCGATCTTGTTGTTCCAAAAATTCGGGTAGAAGACATCTTTCGGTAGCCGATTCCTGAGTTTTAGCCAGTAAATGCGTTCGCCTGATCTCGCGATCAAGGAATAATTTGCCAGTGGCGAAGCCAGCTTCGCGGGCACGCGCGAGCCAAATAATCGTGTCAGCCCCTTCCTCGGATGTGCGCAGTATGCGTCGAGTGAGTGCCCTAAAGCGAGGGAGTGCACTTTTAACGCCGGGTGTGTCTGCCCAGCCGGGGTGCATGGCGTTGACGATGATATTGTCATCGGCCCAATCCTGCGCCCATTGCTCACTGATAATAGTTAACGCGCGCTTACAGCGCGCATAGGCACGATCGCCTTGGTACTTGGCGGGTTTCATCTCTAAGCCCTTGCAGCGCAATGTTTCGGTGTACATGCCACCTGAGACCACATTGATCACTCGTGCTGGCTCGGAGTGACCGCGCAAGCAGGGTAGCAGCCCTCGGGTGAGTCGCCATGGGCTAAGTAGCAACAGTGCAAAACTCTGCTCGTAGCCTTCGGATGTTGTTCCATACTCGTTGAATAAAGCGCCGGCGTTGTTGATGAGTACGTCGATGGGCTTTGATTCGGCGCACAGTAGTGCGGTGAGCCGATCGACTTCACTCATTAAGGACAGATCTGCAAGCGCAATACGAATATCCTCGCGACCTGTTTTCTCCTTAAGTGTCGCCAGCAGTGGCGCGCGCTTTTTCGGGTCCCGTATGATGAGTGTTAAATCTGCTTGAGCCTCAGCGAGTGCAATGGCACTGGCAAGCCCTAGGCCCGAACTCGCCCCCGTGAGTAACACGTGTTTGCCCAGCAGTGATCTACTGACGGGCTGCCACCGTTTTAAGCCGCGGTTGTATCCGAGCTTGCTAAATAGCGCGATGCCAGGCACGACTAATGCATCGGCGCGCGCTGTACCGGGGTCGATCTCCGGCGCGCCATTTTCATCCATGAGCGCTTGTTTGAGGGCCGCAAGACTGGCAGTTCCCATTGCGCGCAGTCTCGATTCAAAGAGATGGGCGAACTTTTTTAATCCGCGGCGATAGTTAAACACTGCGCTGTAGTCGATATGGGTCATGCCATCGCGCGCACTAAAGACGATGTTGTCGACAACATCAAAAAAGCGGCTATGTCCTTTAAGGACTATGCTGTGCCAGGGGTTGTACTCAATAATTTCGTAATCTAGCCGAATGCAGATTGGCCCGGCGAGACACCTAACAGCAAATTTACTGCCTAGTTGCACCGGGCCTTCCGTCATTTTTTTTGCTGAAACAGCGGTTGCATCCCACTCGACGGTTGTGCGGAAATCGGCCACATAGCGGAAGCAAGCTTCTAGAGGACGGGGGACTTCGATTTCTTCATGTAATGTAATCATGGCGCGTAAGACTCTATTGGCGTACGTAGCATCAGTTACGCCAAGAACGGTGCTTCAGTTCACTGCCTTACGCCTTGTCCTCTACCCAGATCTTGCGCAGCGGCTCACCAAAGTCATCGTAGATGACTTTTTTACGGGGGCGAGATTGAAGTGATGGTTTTACTCTCGCACTGCTGTTTTTGGGCGACTGCCTACGCTGATCCAGTGCGGCAACGACGTCATCAACCGGGGTGCGTTGGGCGGAGGGTTGATTGAAAATGGGGGTATGTAAGGGTTTCTCTCTGCCTTGAAGGCCTGTTTCTCCCTGACACACTTGCTCAATCTCACCGCCTTGAGCGATGAAATTTGCCATTTGCTGGTCGAGCTGCGCTCTGAGTTCTGCTTTAGTAGGTGGTTTTTTCACAACATTAATAATCTCCAATGCCGCAGTATAAGCGGCTTCGTGACACTTGTGCAGACATTCTCTTAGCCAAACTGTGCGCATTTTCTGTTTAAATGTGTGCAAGCGTCTATTGGTCCTATTTCATGATCTTCTTTGTTTTAGCCATAATCTTTATTTTGGTGTTGTTGATTCTGAATCGTTGGTTATCTGGCGAGGACATGTCGCATCTGGATCAGACTAGGCCACGGCCGATAATGGGCGACCCACCAAGTAGAGAAACCGAAGAAGTTGCCGCTAGGGTTAGAGCTTTCACCTCGGCTTCTAAAAGCAGTGGCGGGATAGGTAGATCCAGAATTAAGGCCATGCGTAATGCGATGGATGCCATTGGTAGCGATCGCGAGTACGTCAGTGAAATACGGCCGACCTCAGGCGCTGAGCCTGCGGGAGAGTGGGTATTAGCGCCCGGTTACGACCCTACTCGTCGACTGCTTTATATTCACGGTGGCGCTTTTTTGGCAGGTAGTCCCAAGAGTCATCGAATTATTACCGATAGACTGGCCCGAGATTCAGGCGCCGCAGTTTTCGCGCTAGATTATCGCTTGATGCCTGAGCACAAGCGGGCAGCAATGCTTGAAGACTGTGTGGGTGCGTATCAATGGTTGTTAGGCAATGGTCCAGAGGGCGAGACGACACTAACCTCCCTTGTGATTGCTGGTGACTCAGCTGGGGGCTGCCTCACACTAACAACCTTGGCGCATGCGAAGTCAGCTGGTTGGCGCGCGCCGGATGCGGCGATCGCCATTAGTCCTGTGACTGATATGACGCTGACTGCGCCCTCGCTCTACTATAACCGCCATACAGATCTTTTACTGGGCCCCTCATTCGGTCGTTTGATGCGTCAGCCAGCAATGCTACGGGGTTTAGTGCTTGCATTACTGAATCGTTGCTCCCCTGCGTCCTCGGTGTTGTCGCCTTTGCGCGGTGAACTGGCTGGCCTAGCGCCCACATTGATTCAGGTGAGCAGCCATGAAATGTTATTCGACGATGCGCATCGTTATTTCCTGCGTGCCAGTGCTGCGGGAAGTTCGACAACCCTGCAGTGCTTTGACAATATGGTGCATGTGTGGCACATATTTTCACCACAATTACCTGAAGCCGAGTTTGCCTTTGAGCAAATTAAGATATTTTTAGTGGACTGTGGATGCGTTGCTAAACAGGGCATTGAGGATTCTAGATCATGAGGTTTATACGTTCGTTACTGGTACTGTCGTGGATGGTGGTCACGGTAATTCCGGTGGCCAGCCTGTTAGTGATAGGCTCATTTATTGTCAGTTCGGAGCGAGTTTGGTGGTGGTTTGGTGTTTCGTGGCTAAAGGGCGCTATATGGGTGACGAAGTACATAGGCGGCGTTAACTATCGCGTCCGAGGCGAGGAATACCTACCTGACAAGGATGACGATCAACGTATAATTCTCTGTCCTAAACACCAGTCCACCTGGGAGACATTTTTCTTTCCCAGTATGACGCCGCATCCGCTGGCTTATGTGTTTAAGAAAGAGCTATTGCAGATTCCATTTTTTGGCTGGGCGCTAGCGCGTCTAGAGATGGTGCATATCGATCGCAGTGCGGGCAATGATGCTTGGGCTAAAGTTGCTGCGATGGGTGAAAAGCTAATGGATCGAGGCAAATGGATGATTATGTTCCCCGAGGGGACGCGCACAGAACGAGGAATACAAGGCGGCTATAAAACAGGTGCATCTCGACTCGCGATAGCCACTGATGCAAGTATTATTCCTATTGCGGTAGCATCTGGTCGCTGTTGGCCGCGTCGTTCATTTTGGTTGAATCCCGGCGTGATCGACGTGTCTATTGGTCCGCCTATTACCCCAAAGCCAGGGCAATCTTCAGCAGATTTGATGAGGGAGGTGGAGATTTGGATCGAGGCTGAAATGCGTATTATCGATCCGGAGGCTTACCCAGAGAATACAGTTACTAGTTTTTAGTGCAGACTTTTAGTCGCTAAACAATGAAGATTCTTTCTTCGTAATTACAAATAACAGGAGCGTAAAGATGGCAATTCAACAGCGATTTATCGACTACCAGCATAATGAGGTCATCTTGCAGGCCGAAATGTTCTGGGATGATACGTTAGATCAGCGGCCTGCAGTGTTGGTTGCCCCGACGTGGGCGGGCCGTACTGATTTCGAAGGCAGTCAGGCGAAGCGTTTGGCTGAGTTGGGTTATGTCGGTATCGCGATCGATATGTATGGCAAGGGATTGGTGGGTGATGGTCCTGAGCAGTGCACAGCACTCATGATGCCAGTGGTCTCTAATCGTGCGCTGTTACAGGACCGTATTGCTACTGCAGTAGCGGTAGCGCGTGCACAGTCCGAAGTGTTGGCGCAACCACTAGCGGCGATCGGATTTTGCTTTGGTGGGCTCTGCGTTTTGGATCTTGCTCGGACGCAGACAGACGTTGCCGGCGTAGTGTCATTCCACGGTTTATTAACTTCACCCGACAATCTTAGCGGCGCCAAAAATAACGCCAAAGTACTTGTCTTGCACGGTTACGATGATCCCATGGCGACCCCTGAAGCGATGATTGCCTTTGCCAGTGAGATGACCGGCGCCGGTGTCGATTGGCAAGTACATGCCTACGGAGGAACGAGTCACGCGTTCACCAATCCACATGCCGCCGACCCAAGCAATGGCATGATGTATAACCCGATTGTAGCCGAGCGGGCCTTCGTCTCTATGCAGGCATTTCTAAGGGAGGCACTGGGAAGTTAATGAGTTTTTATAATAAATATGTCGTTCCAAGGCTGATCACATGTGCCTGTGGGACCAAGCCCATCTTGCGTCAGCGACAGAAGGTCGTACCGCTTGCCCGTGGGACGGTGCTCGAAATTGGTTTAGGTGCAGGGCAGAATTTGCCGCATTACAACGCCGAGCAGATTGACAAAGTGATTGGCGTAGATCCCTGTGAGGTCTCTTGGCAGCTGGCGCAAGAGCGAGTGAGAGCGGCGGCTTTTCCGGTAGAGTTTATGGCTGCTTCCGCTGAGTCGATTCCGCTAGGAGATGGTAGGGTCGATTCAGTGCTACTGACTTTCGCGCTATGCACCATTCCCAATCCAGATGTTGCGCTACTTGAGATGCGCAGAGTGCTTAAGCCAGGTGGTGAATTGATCTTCTGCGAACACGGTCAGGCGCCAGACGCCAATGTGGCGCGATGGCAGGCACGTGTTAATCCGTTTTGGCGGCGTTTGGCGGGGGGTTGTAACCTCAATCGAGACGTTCCCCAGTTATTAAGTGACGCCGGTTTTGATACCGATTCTATTTCCCAGATGTACTTACCGAATACGCCAAAGATTGCGGGCTACAACGTTTGGGGCGTTGCAAGAGCGCGCTAGATTGCGTTAATGGCCACATTGGGCTCGGCTTTTGTCAGTTTTATGAATGCTTAGATGCGCATAGTCGTACAAATAGCCGCTATATCGAGTGGTTGTCCCGCTAGATCATTAAGAATAGACGTTAAAAATAATTAAAGGAGTGTGTCGTGCACCGACCCGAAGTGAATTTTAACTTGGCGGGCCAAATTCTAAAGCAGGCCGATCTAAGTCACGCTCGTACAGCGTTGATCTTTGAAGGGAATAGCTGCTCTTATGGTGAATTTGCAGCGCGCATTCGAAAACAGGCGACCATGCTTCGTGAGCACGGTGTGTGTCTGGGTGATCGCGTTGGCTTTCTGGGGTTTAACCAGCCGGCGTTTCTGGAAACTATGATCGCGGCTACCGGGCTGGGTGCAGTATTTGTACCATTGAATTTTCGACTCACCGGAGAAGAGCTGGCATTCATTATTGACGATGCAGGGCTCCACACCTTGATTGTAGATCCTGAGCTGGTACCGGTCATCGAAAAGGTGAAAAATCGCTTGCCCTGCCGCCATTATTTTGCCGTTGGTGCTGAGTCTGTGATGGGCTTTGATCCACTTGATGCCGCTGTTGCCGCCGCCGAACCCCTTGGTGGTTGCGTTGAACTCGGTCAGCACGACACTTTTTTAATTATGTATACCTCGGGCACAACGGGCCTGCCAAAGGGCGCTATGCTCACCCACGGCAATATTATCTTTAATAACGTCAACGCCAATTTGGCGTTTGGTGGCTCCAGGGACGACGTGTTGTTAACCGCTGCGCCGCTGTTCCACATTGGTGCGCTCAATGTGATGACTATCGCGGCCTTACAAATGGGCAATCCCTTGGTGCTGATCAAGCATTTTGACCCGGGTGTGGTACTGGAGGCAATTGCGCGGTACCGCATTACGCATATGTTTGGCGCGCCGGCGATGTATCTTTTCATGTCCCAGCACCCCACTTTTGCGACCGCCGATTTAAGTAGTATCAATTTACTGATTGTCGGTGGCGGGCCGTGTCCAGAACCACAGATTTTGCTGTACGGAGCGCGCGGTATTAAGTTCTGTCAGGGTTATGGCTTAACAGAGACCGCTCCGTTTTCTACCTTCTTAGGTCCAGAGCGCTGTTTGGAAAAAGTGGGCTCAGCGGGATTGCCGCCCATACTGTCGGGCATCCGTATTGTTGACGAGCAAAATCGCTCTGTTGCCCCCAATGTGCGTGGAGAAATTTGCTGTAGCGGTCCCAATATCATGAAGGGTTACTGGAATCGTCCTGACGCGACCGCTCAGGCAATTGACGCCGAGGGTTGGTTCCACTCTGGCGATATTGGCTATCTAGACGACGAAGGTTATCTTTTTATCTGTGACCGCCTAAAAGATATGGTGATCTCCGGTGGCGAGAATGTTTATCCGGCCGAAGTTGAAAGTGTTTTATACAATCATCCCGATATCTCAGAGGTTGCGATTATTGGTTTACCCGACGATAAATGGGGCGAGGCAGTGACGGCCGTGGTCGTGTTGCATCCCGATAAATCGATGACTTTGGAGGCGTTGCGCGAATTCGCTAAGCCCTTGTTGGCACGCTATAAAATTCCGCTGCGCTTACATTTAATTGATGTATTACCGCGCAATCCTGCTGGTAAGGTGTTGAAGTTCCAGTTGCGCGAGCAGTTGGGTTAGTCGCTATGTTGGGTACAGTACAACGGCTGATGTGGCTGCGCCGCTCATCCTCTTTTTACAGTTCGTTACCCCGAGCACACTTTGTTTGTGGGTGCTGCTTATTTACCGTGTGGTTTAGCCATACGCTGCGCTACAATGCGTCACATGAATTTATCTCGTTTTATGCGCTTATTCTTCCTGTGTCTACTGGCTGCTTGTCAGTCGCGACCCGTTGAAAAAGTCACTTTTGCACCTGCGCGGCCGGTAAATTTTTCGGGCCATTGGGAAGTCGATTATAGCCGCAGCGACAACGTTCAGAATCAGCTGAACAGTTTGGCCCGTCAATTGCAACGCGATGCAGAGAGAAGGGCGCGTGCCGCTGAGCGAGGCTCCAGCTATAACGGTAGTATCCAAGGTAGCGGTAAATCTATTCTTGCTTTGGCAGAAATGGCGGAATTAATAACCGCGACGCAATTGCTTGATGTTGAACAAAACCAGCAAGAAGTCCGTATCAAGCGGGATCGAAGTTTCGCATTGGTGTGCGATTTGACCCAGGCGCCTCCAGTGGTGACAGAAACACCTTTTGGTCGCGAGTCCTGTGGGTGGGATGGGCATCAGATGTACTTTCACATCAGTCTGCCCGATGGATTGGATGTGCGTCATCGCCTGACGCGCTCGAATCTGGGTGACTGGTTGAGTATGCAGACTGCGGTTTACTCGACGTCAGTGAGTCAGCCTTTTGTTGTCAATACTGTTTACGGTCGATATGACCCGACCACTGCCGGGTATCGTTGTACTGAGACGTTGAGTAAGGGGCGTGTTTGCACTACCGAACAGCCGATTAAACAATGACTTCGACAGATAGAATATGGGCGAGCTGCGACCGCATCACGCGGTGGAGACGGGTGCGATTAGTCGCCACGCTCACAGTCATTCTTCTCGGTCTTTCTGGCTGCCAAGGATCGCGTAATAGTGCGCAGTTCGTGCCAAAGGTTGACGTGATACCTAGTGATTGGCCTGCGGTACTGATCCCAGAACCGTTGCTAGTGAGCACCGCACCTGTGACCGATATTGAAGTTGGCGTATTGCTTTTTGATGCGGGTGTAGATGCCGATGACGAGCGAGCACATGCGGCCTTGAGACGCGTTGAGTCGAGCTTATTGGGTACGCAATTGCGAGACACGCTTGTCGAAAGCGGGCAGTGGGGCGCTGTGCGCGTTTTGCCCGAGCCGAGCACGGTGGTAGCGGTATCGTTGACCGGCAAGATCGTTCACTCTGATGGGCGAGATTTAGTACTTGATGTGAGTGCTGATGATACCAGTGGGCGCAACTGGTTCAGTCGGCGTTACCATGGTCAAGCCAGTTCGGGGGCATATCCGGTTCGTTCAGGTCAAGATCCCTTCCGGGCGCTATATATCGGTATCGCAAACGACCTGTTTACTGCGATGAGTTTGCTGACTGAGACACAGAAACGTCAGCTGCCGCAGATCGCTCAAATTCGCTACGCTCAACAATTAGCACCCAGCGCCTATAGTGGCTATCTCGGAACGCAAACCGGCAGCCTAACTTTACAGCGGCTACCTGCTAATGACGACCCAATGCTTGTGCGGATTGAGCGCATTCGTCAGCAGGAGTATCTATTTATCGATACCGTAGATGATCAATATGTTGCGTTACTCCAAACGTTAAAGCCTACCTACGATCTTTGGCGCCAATCGACATGGGAGCAGGCGGACTATCTGGCGGATTATCAGCAGCGCGCCAGTCAGCGTGAGATCAACGCGGAGCGAGGAAGCTTTGCTGCGCTGCAGCAGGTTTATGCTACCTATCGTTCTGTAAAGGTACAGGAGCAGGATCTGTTCGATCTAGCCAAGGGTTTTGGTAACGAGGTGCAACCGACCGTTCTCAAGGCCGACGATCAAGTATTTCGGCTAACCGGCACTCTGGGATCACAGTACGAAGAATGGCGCAGTATTCTTGCGCAAATATTTTCGTTGGAATCGGGAATCTAAAATGGATCTTTTGAAGTTTAACGCAACCTGTCCTAAAGGGCTGGGCAGTTTGCTGGTTCCTGAGATGGCGGGATTGGGCGCTGAAAATGTTCGTGAAACGCCAGCGGGTGTGGCGTTTGAAGGCACTTTGGAAACAGCCTATAGAGCTTGCCTGTGGAGCCGTTTCGCCAATCGTATTTTACTCCAATTGTCAGAGTTCGCCGCCAATGGCGCCGATGAAATCTATGAAGGCGTCAAGCGAATTTCTTGGCATGAGCATATCGCGCCTGGCAAAACATTGGCGGTAGATTTTTCTGGCCGTAGCGAATCGATTCGCAATACACAGTTTGGCGCGCAGCGATGCAAAGACGGTATTGTCGATAGTATTCGCGCGCATGGTGAGCTGCGACCCAATGTCGATGTGAAGTCTCCAGATTTACGCGTCAATGTTCGGATTTATCGGGGCAAGGTCACGGTGGCTATCGACTTGGCCGGTACCAGCTTGCATCGCCGTGGTTACCGGCTTGATGGGGGTAAAGCGCCATTAAAAGAAAATCTTGCTGCGGCGGTTTTGACCCGAGCGGGATGGCCGCAACATGCGCAGGCGGGATGGTGTTTGATTGATCCGATGTGTGGTTCGGGTACCTTGTTGCTCGAAGCGGCGATGATGGCGCTCAATCACGCACCGGGCCTAGAGCGCATGCACTGGGGCTTTGATGGTTGGAGACAACATAACGCCGATCAGTGGCAGGCTATTGTCGCTGATGCGCGCAGCAAGGTGTTAAGCGAACCACCTGGAGGCTTGGAAATTCGAGGTTACGATGGCGATATCGCAGCGATTCGTCGGGCCGAAGAAAATATTTACCGCCTGGGTTTAGATCGATTAGTTCGGGTGTTACCTAAGAGTATCAATCAGTTAACGCGCCCGACACACCGCGATATGACGCATGGTTTGTTGATATGCAATCCTCCGTGGGGCGAGCGTCTTAGCGACAGTTCTGCCATGAGATACTTATATCGCGAACTTGGCGAGACGATGGACCGAGAGTTTCGCGGTTGGCAGGCGGCGGTCCTCACCTCAAATTCTTCATTGGGTCGAGATATAGGTTTGCGTAGCCACCGCCAGTACACGTTAAACAATGGTGCATTAGATGTGCAGATTCTGTTATTTGACCTCAATGAAGACAACAAATTGTCGCCACGCTCTGGCACTTTGCAAGCGGCAAAGCCCATGCAGGTACAACAGCAGCTGGGCGAGGTTACGAGTACTGAATCTACGCTGCAGCCGTGGGCTGATTCAGCGGCTGAGCCTATCGCTACAAGTCAGCTGGCTAATCCTTGGTCGACTGCCGCACCCAAAACGGAGGGCTTGGCAAGCTACCCTGTAGTGGCGCCATCTCCGACTGTGGCGGCGTCACTGACGCCAGGCGCTGAGATGTTTGCGAATCGCGTGCGAAAAAATGTGCGCAAGCTGAGGACTTGGGTTCGCAAGCAGAACATCAGTTGTTACCGCTTATATGATGCCGATATGCCCGAGTACGCGGTGGCAGTAGATTGGTATGAAGGACATATTCATGTGGCTGAGTATGCGCCACCGAAAGATGTCGATGAGGCATCTGCGAGTAGGCGTTTCGACGAAGTGCTGGCCGCGCTGCCGGTCGCCCTGGGCTTGCCCCCGCATACCGAGATTGCAGTCAAGCGCCGTCGGCGACAACAGGGTAAGTCTCAATATGAGCGTATGGACCAACGCGGCGAGCGACTCGAAGTGCATGAGGGCAAGGCGAGATTGTTGGTTAACCTGCACGATTATCTCGATACCGGTTTGTTTTTAGATCATCGACCATTGCGCTTACGAATTGCTACGGAAGCGGTGGGCAAGCATTTTTTGAACTTATTTTGTTATACCGGTGCGGCATCTTTACATGCGGCACTGGGTGGGGCGATTACGACTACCAGCGTCGATTTGTCTAATACCTACCTCGGTTGGTTTAATGAAAATCTGGCACTCAACGGATTGTCAGACCGGCAGCATCGGGCGGAGCGTGCTGACTGTATGCAGTGGCTCCAGGAGTGCCATGAGCAACATCAGAAAAGCTATGATCTCATCTTGCTTGATCCGCCCTCATTTTCTAATTCAAAGGCCACCGAAGAAACTTTTGATGTACAGCGAGACCATGAGGCGTTGATTGAGCGCACTATGAAGGTGCTCAGTCCTGGGGGAGTCTTATATTTCTCGAATAACCGCAAGAAATTCCGTATCGCTGAGGCGCTGAAGGGGCGCTTTGAAGTGGCAGACATCTCAGCGGCAACAATTCCAGAGGATTTTGAGCGACACCGCGATATTCACCAGTGCTGGCAGATTCGTCATCGGCTATAGAACAGCGTTGTGATTGGCGATACCCTGCCAAGACGGCTGCTCAACTGCGCGGTATCGCGCAAAAGTTTCGCTTTATAGCCTTGTGCTGTGACGCGAAAAGATGAGCTGATGGAGTCCATAGGCAGATCCTTGTTTATCGGTGAAAAAAAGTTCTCCACATGCGCGTTTAAGCTTGGCTAGCCTAAAAAGGATCGGCGAGATGAGTGCTGTGCTTTATGTTTGGCTATTAAGTCTTTGTTTTATATATAAAATATAGAGAGAGTATGGTTGCTTTGGCGACGGTGTTCGTGTGATCAGCTAGGTTTAGGGCGATACCGTGATATTTCCTCCCCAAAGTTATCCACAGGCTTTTTTTGATTTTCTGCTTATGGGGTGCTCTTGCGGATGTGTGTTTCTCACTGAAACATAAGGTGCTGCATAAATGTTTAAACTGCTACCTCTGGTGACGTTATTGTTACAAATGAGTGGACTTTCTTGAGAGTATCGCCATGTGCGCGAGCGTAATGTCGCCGAGGATGATATTCTGTGCGATTGTAATTGGAGAAGTTGGATTATGACTCAAACTCTTTATGACAAACTCTGGGATAGCCACCTCGTAGAGCAACGCAGTGATGGCACGGCGCTTATTTATATCGACCGTCAATTGCTGCATGAAGTTACCTCACCCCAAGCTTTTGAAGGCCTCCGCTTGGCCGGTCGCAAGCCCTGGCGGATCAGTGCCAGTCTAGCGGTTCCAGACCACAATGTTTCGACGGAAAAAGAAGAGCGCGCAGGCGGAGTTGCCGCAGTCAAAGATACTGTTTCGCGTATTCAATTGCAGACGCTGGATGACAATTGTGAGCATTTTTCGATACCGGAAATTGGTATTAACGATATTCGCCAAGGAATTGTGCATGTTATGGGGCCAGAGCAGGGCGCGACGCTGCCGGGCATGACGGTTGTGTGCGGTGATTCTCATACGTCAACCCATGGTGCTCTGGGTGCCTTGGCGCACGGTATTGGTACGTCAGAAGTTGAGCATGTACTAGCAACAGGCTGCTTGATTCAGCGCAAAATGCGCAATTTTAAAATTGAAGTGACGGGTAGTTTACCCCTTGGCGTGACGGCAAAAGATATGGCGCTCGCGATTATTGGCGAGATCGGCACGGCTGGTGGTACCGGCTTTGCAGTTGAGTTTTGTGGTACAGCCGTGCGTGAGTTATCGATGGAGGGTCGCATGACCCTCTGTAATATGGCCATTGAAGCGGGTGCTCGCGCGGGCATGGTCGCTGTCGACGACACCACCATTGATTATGTGAAAGGCAAGCCTTTTGCCCCGAAGGGGGCCGACTGGGATACGGCTGTTGTATGGTGGGCAACACTACAGACTGATCGGGGCGCTGTTTTTGATCGTGCGTTAAGCATTGACGCGGCGACGATTATGCCTCAGGTCACTTGGGGTACATCCCCTGAAATGGTCGTGGCTGTAGACGGTTTAGTGCCCACGATGGCTGACATGCCCGATGATACTGCGCGTGCCAGTTTGGCTCGTGCACTGGAATATATGGGCTTGAGTGAAGGGCAGGCGATTACCGATATTGCACCCGATGTCGTATTTATTGGCTCCTGCACGAATTCGCGGATAGAGGATTTGCGTGCCGCAGCAGCGGTGGTCAAAGGTCGCCGCATTGCCTCAACGATTAAGCAAGCGTTGGTAGTGCCGGGCTCTGGCTTGGTTAAGGCGCAAGCTGAGGCCGAAGGGCTGGATCAAATTTTTATTGCGTCGGGTATGGAATGGCGTGAACCGGGTTGTTCGATGTGTCTGGCGATGAATGCCGACAAGTTGTTGCCAGGCGAGCGCTGCGCCAGCACCTCAAACCGTAATTTTGAGGGTCGTCAGGGGTATGGTGGACGCACACACTTAGTCAGCCCAGCGATGGCGGCAGCGGCGGCTATCGCGGGTCATTTTATTGATGTGAGAACGTTGGCGGAGGTGATTTAATGGAGGTATTTACAGTATTAGACGGTTTAGTTGCGCCGATGGATCGTGCCAATGTGGACACCGACCTTATGATCCCAAAGCAATTTTTGAAATCGATCAAGCGTAGTGGTTTTGGTCCTAATTTATTTGATGAACTGCGATATTTAGATGAAGGGCAGCCGGATGAAGACTGTAGCATTCGACCACTGAATACTGAGTTCCCATTGAACTTCGCTCGTTATCAGGGCGCATCGGTTCTACTTGCCAGAGAGAATTTTGGGTGTGGTTCATCGCGAGAGCACGCACCCTGGGCGATGGTTGATTTTGGTATTCGCTGCATTATTGCGCCGAGCTTTGCTGATATTTTCCGAAGTAATAGCTTCAAGAATGGCTTGCTGTGTATCGAGGCTGATCCCATGACGGTCGATCGGTTATTTGCGCAGATGTATGCCAGTGAAGGGTATCGACTCGCCGTAGATTTGGAACGTCAATGTGTCGAGACGCCCGAGGGTGAGACGATTCCTTTTGAGGTGGATGCTTTTCGACGCGACTGTTTACTTAATGGCCTTGATGATATTGGTATAACACTGAAAAGCGAGGCGCGTATTCGTGAGTTTGAAGGTGTGCATCAGGCGCGCTTCCCTTGGCTATTCTCTACGCTGGAGCTTTGAGGGTGTATCGAATTTTATTGTTGCCTGGTGACGGTATCGGTCCTGAAGTCGTTGCTCAAGCGCAGCGGGTTCTGGAACGCACGGCGACTTTGTATGGCTTTGAACTGTCGCTGTCTGAAGCGGATTTAGGTGGTGTAGCTATCGATCGTCAGGGTGTAGCCTATCCCGAGAGCACTCAAATAGCCGCGCGCCAAGCAGACGCAATTTTACTCGGTGCGGTTGGGGGATCTAAGTGGGACTCACTCCCTGCTGGCGAACGTCCAGAGCGCGGTCTTTTGGCCATTCGCGCCGATCTTGAATTATTTGCAAACTTAAGGCCTGCACTTTTGTATCCACAGCTAGTCGATGCATCTAGCCTCAAACCAGAACTGGTTGCGGGCCTTGATTTATTGATCGTTCGTGAGCTCACCGGGGGTATTTATTTTGGCGAACCGCGTGGTATTCGTGAGTTGGCAAACGGCGAGCGAGAGGGATTTAATACCTATGTTTATCGCGAGAGCGAAATTGAGCGTATTGCACGCTTGGCGTTCGAACTGGCGCGTAAACGCGGCAGTCGGGTATGCTCGGTTGATAAAGCCAATGTGCTTGAAGTCACCATGCTCTGGCGCGAAGTCGTTGAGCGGATTGCCGTCGATTATCCGGATGTCGAGCTCAGTCATCTGTACATAGATAACGCTGCAATGCAGCTCGTGCGCGCGCCCAAGCAGTTTGATGTCATCGTCACCGGAAATATTTTTGGTGATATTTTATCTGACACTGCGGCGATGCTGACCGGTTCTATTGGCATGCTACCGTCGGCTTCGCTCGACGCTAACTCGAAAGGTTTGTACGAACCAGTGCACGGTTCGGCACCTGATATCGCGGGTCAGAATATTGCTAACCCCCTGGCGACTATTTTGTCGGTGGCGATGTTGTTGCGTTATTCGTTTGGACAATTGGCGGCGGCGGCGGCTATTGAAGCTGCAGTTTCAGCTGTTTTAGACACGGGTTTGAGGACCGGCGATATCGCTCTCGCGGATGAAGCTATCTGCGGAACTACTGAGATGGGTGATGCGGTACTAGCCGCTCTGGTTTAAGTTAACTTGAGAAGAGTTTGAATAAATGAGTAAGACAGTTGATGTTGCGGTTGTGGGTGCTACCGGTGCGGTAGGTGAGGCCATGATCGAAATTTTAGAATCGCGGGATTTTCCTGTTGGTACGTTATACGCATTAGCTTCGAGCCGTTCGGCTGGGAAAACTATTCAGTTTCGGGGCAAACGAATTATGGTTACCGACTTGGCTGAATTTGACTTCAGCCAAGTCGGTATCGGTTTGTTCTCGGCGGGTAGTTCTGTCTCTGAAGAGTACGCGCCAAAGGCGGCGGCAGCGGGTTGCGTAGTTATCGACAATACCTCGCATTTCAGGCGCGACGCTGACATCCCCTTGGTTATACCCGAGGTGAATCCACACGCAATTGCGCAATATAAGAACCGCGGCATTATTGCTAACCCCAATTGCTCAACCATTGGGTTGTTGGTTGCCTTAAAGCCGATTCGTGACGCGGTCGGTTTAGAGCGAATCAACGTGGCTACCTATCAAGCTGTGAGCGGCACGGGTAAAGAGGCGATTAAAGAACTGGCGGGGCAGACAGCGAAGCTGTTAAACGCTCAAAACATTGAGGCCAAAGTCTATCCCAAGCAAATCGCGTTCAATGTCTTACCGCATATTGACACCTTCCAGACAAATGGATACACCCGCGAAGAGATGAAAATGGTCTGGGAAACCCAGAAGATTTTCGAAGATGAGTCGATCAAAGTAAATCCGACCTGTGTTCGAGTACCCGTGTTTTTCGGGCATTCAGAAGCGGTGCACATTGAAACTCGTGATAAAATCAGCGCTGATCAGGCGCGAGCGCTACTTGAAGTTGCACCGGGAATCACGGTGATCGATCAGCGCGAGGATGGAGGCTATCCCACTGCGGTGACTGACTCTGCGGGTCAGGATTCCGTATTTGTGGGTCGCATTCGCGAAGATATTTCTCACCCCCGCGGACTAGATCTTTGGGTGGTTGCTGACAACGTACGCAAGGGAGCGGCGCTCAATAGTGTTCAAATTGCCGAGCTATTGTTGCGTGATTATCTGTAACCTTATATAGATGACTAAGTCACTGTTTAATGTAATGGTTACGCTAGGTGTCGATAAGTGATAAATAACAATTTTTATAACAATCGGCGCGCTAAGTTATATACACAGAATGTTGAAGGTAGGCATAGGATGCGGAATTTTAAACACTCGATATTAGTTGCAGCGTTGGCTTCTGTGCTCGCCCCTGCGACTTGGGCACTGGGGCTGGGTGATATGAAGATGCTTTCGTATCTGAACGAGCCACTGAAGGCCGAAGTCACGCTACTTGATGCTAATGGTCTTCAGGCGGAAGACATTCGTATCCGCCTTGCTACCGCAGATGATTTTTCTCGGATGGGGGTAGAGCGTGCGTACTTTTTAACGAGCCTACAGTTCAAGGTTGAAATCGATGCTTCGGGTCACGGCAGTGTGCTATTGACGACGACCGAACCGCTGTTGGAACCCTACATTGACCTTATCTTGGAAACGCGCTGGCCGGGGGGTCGTCTATTGCGTGAGTATACGGTTCTGGTGGACTTGCCCGATGTTAATGGTACTGAGTTGGTGGCGTCTTCTGCATCGACTGTCAGGCAGCGCACGAATGCGTCTGTGCGCGCCGAAACGTCAGAGTCCAGGCCTGTAGCTAAGGTGTCCCCGCGGACCTCGCATAGCTACGGCCAAAACGCAGATGCGTCGCCGATGCCGGCGGGGCGTTATGTAGTAGAGAGAAACGATACGCTCTGGGACATCGCGGCTATGAGCCGCCCGTCTGGCGCCACTGTTGAGCAGACGATGGTGGCGACCGTAGAGATGAATCCTCAGGCTTTTAACGGCGAGAATATTAATGGGTTAAAGGCCGGTTATGTACTTAACCTGCCCTCTCAAGATGATATTCGGCTCTCTAACCGTGATGCTCAAGATGCTGTTGCAGAGCAGAACCAAGACTGGCGCAATGGTGTCCGGCGGCAGCCTAGGCTGCGTATAGTCGCTGATGACGAGTTACTCGATACCGATATGTCGGATGCAGGCATTGAAGAGTCTGCTCCTGTCGACACCCGCCTTGTGCCTGATGAGGTTGGCGCGGGCCTGCAAGAGACGCCTTCGACTGAGGGCTCGACTGATACCGCAGAGGTTGACGCGACAAAGGATGATGCACAGCAGCAACCACAAGGTGGAGTTTCTGGTGATTCCGCAGCACAGTCGGTTGCGTCGTCCACTGCTGATTTGACTGCGATTCAACAGCGACTCAGCCAGTTATCTGATCAAATGGACAAAATGAGCCAGCTTGTCACCCTCAAGGATCAGCAGATAGCGGCTTTACAGATGCAGCTGGCGGCTAAAACTGCGACGGCTGATATTGCTAGTGCTCGCAATGGGGACGCCGAAGTCAGCGAAAGTGGTTTTTCGTGGTGGATATACCTAGTGGCGTGCGGGCTGTTGGCTATTCTCTCTGGTATTTTCTACACTCGAAGAGCCGATCGACAAGCACACGAAGTGATTTTAGAGTCAATCGATAGTCGGGCTCATGGCGCTGCGTCTGCCGACGGTGCAGTAATGACCACCGCACCAACGACCGATTCATCGATGGGCTTTAAGCAGATTAGTGACGATGATGC
>CAWUVW010000030.1:0-26548 GCA_963926105.1 uncultured Luminiphilus sp.
ATGGAGCCCGTCGCACCAATGGGATGCCCTAGCGCCATCGCGCCACCATTGATATTCACTTTCTCGCGGTCAAGATCCAGCTTACGAATGAAACGTTCGGCAACGACCGCAAACGCCTCATTGATCTCCCACACATCAATATCATCTTTGGTAAGCCCCGCTTTCATCAATACCTTTTCTGCAGCAGCAACAGGTGCGTTTAACATGAGTGTCGGACAGTCACCCATGTTGGCTGTCGCGACAATGCGGGCTCGCGGTGTCATTCCCGTTTTTTGCATGTAGGCTTCGGAAGCGATTAGCAGTGCAGCTGCGCCATCGACTACGCCCGAAGAATTGCCCGCATGATGAATATGATTAAACTCTGTGATCTCAGGATATTTGCGCTGAATCAAGGCGCCATAAGTCGTACCTTTCTCATCAATGGGTATGTCGCGCAACAGGCTAAAGACCGTTTTAAGTCCAGCAAGCCCCTCCTTGGTCGTTTCCGGACGAGGAAACTCTTCGTGATCAAGTGCCACGGTGCCGTCGGGGTTCTTGACAGTGATAAGCGATTTATTAAAACGTCCTTCGGCGATGGCGCGCGCTGCGCGCGCCTGACTGACCAGCGCTAAATTATCAACCGCCTCTCGATCGATCCCCTCAAGCGTCGCTATTGCGTCGGCACAGACACCCTGCTGTGACTGCGGATGCATGTCTCGAAGATCAAGATTTCCCGAATCCAACATAGGCGGCTGGGTGGGGTCGGCGATCTGAGCGTGATAACTCATCATCTCGGTACCACCAGCAATGACCAGATCTTCCATCCCCGACATGACTTGTGCTGCAGCAAGGTTGACGGTGGTAATACCCGAGCCACAAAAACGATCAAGCGTTACCCCCGATGAGCACTCGGCGTAACCGGCATTGAGTGCCGCCATACGACCCAAATCACCGCCCTGCTTGCCTACCTGCGTCGAGGTTCCCCAAATAATGTCATCGACTTCTGCAGTCTTTAGATTATTCCGCTCAGCAAGCGCACGGAGTACCGTCGAGCCCAGGTAAGAGGGGTGTAAATGCGCAAGAGATCCCCTGCCTACTTTACCAATGCCACGAGGTGTGCGGCATGCATCAACAATAAAAGCGTCCGGCATAAATCTCTCCTAAATCTTATTTCGGCGTTGTGGGTACAGTTAAAAAACCATCCAAGACGCTACGCTGCACTGCACAGAGAAACGGGTCAAGAAAATAATAGGACTTCAACGGACACACTGACCATTAACTGACACCGAATTTTCAATGACGACGTGGCTACAGGGTGATTGAAGACCATCCGCCGGGTCTCACCAAAAATAATAGACCCACTACAAACACAATGAAGCCAATGAAGCCAATGAAGCCAATGATCATCAAAATATCGTCCAACATTAGCAACGGAATAAAGGAAACGATGGGCGCAAGCTAGCAGGGAAAAAGCTTAGGTACATATTGCAGCCTCATTTTCGGTTGGGTATTATCCGAAAAGCACCTAATAAGAAAACTTTCGGGAGATTCAAAAATGACAGAAATAGATATTTTAATGCTTCAAGCACAGAGCAACCAAGCAACTGGAATGTACCAAGTTGCTATGGCCTTTAGTGTTTGGGTCGCCTTTCGTGTGGCCAATATGACGGGCGAGAAATATAGCGATAATCTTTTGGCGAAAATTACTGCGTCAGCTTTTGGTCTTTGTACACTGTTCTTTTTCAATATGACCTACGCTTTTTGGAGCTGGAATATGGCCGCAACGGGTCATCGTCTCGTTGAGCTACAGGAGTCTGGCACCGAAATCTCAGCGTTGGCGCAGAGTTATGTTGCAAATGTCGGAGCAACTGCAGCAGTGCCCGAATTTTCGATTATTCCGAGTGACCCAGTTGCAATTGTTCTGGTGCTATCAATTCTAATATTGATGCTATTTCCTATATGGTCGCCTAAAAAATAATCTGCTGAGTATCTACGGGTAGAAGGGCTTTTAACCGCAAGCTGTAACTCAAGCCAGACCGCTCAACTACCCGTAACACAGGTTGTCGTTTCTCTTTAAGTGCCGTGAGCGCCTCCATGCAGCCCTCGCTCACCTGTATGCATGGGTCGCCTCGCAATAGTCCATAGTCCAGCAAGGAACGCGTCACTTTAGGCAGCATGCCATTCTGCCGATGCCCTTAGTTCCGCGTTCGCGCTTGTCTCAAATGCCTTGCCACGTCTGGACGGACTATCCTCCCCGTGCCAACGATCATTTGGATCAAGGATGTTGTGGTAGCGGATGAGTTTGACCTGAGGTTTTGGTAGAACAGCCGTTCATCATGCAGCGAAATCCAAGGCTCAAAGGTCACTTGGGTGGTAAATTTTTGGTAAAACGTCTGCAACGTATAGATGACCTACTCGGACGTCGTTTATAGCTTGTGTAGACGCTTGTGATAACTCAGACTCCAGAGCTTCAGGTAAAAATATAAGGATTAAACGCGTGAGAAAAATCGCCTACGCTGGCTTGTTAGCTTTTATGGTTGCTTTAACAGCAGGTTGTTCAGATCAGGTCAACGTCGATGTCATCAAAGTGGCTGTGTCGCCAGCGTCGCCGCCTATGCTGTTTCAAAAGGATGGTACATACCAAGGGGTTGACCTGGAAATTTTCCAAGGTTATGCAGACTCCAGAGGATTGACTCTGGACATCACATCATATGACTGGCAGGGGATGCTTGGGGCCGTTTCCAGTGGTCAGGCTGATGTCGCCTTCTCAGGCATTTCGATTACACCTAAGCGTCAGCAAGTGATGGATTTCTCTAACGCCTATTATGACAATGCATGGCACCTTGTCAGTCTCGTGAGCCGTGACATCGAAATCAATGATCTGTCCGAGTTAATGCAGTACACCATTGGATACCCTCGAGGGATGGCATACGACGGCTTAATCAGAACTGAGCTCGAGCCTAAGGGCTATTATTATGTCAGTAAGGCTAAGCTTTATCCTTCTTACAATGAGGTCGTGACTGATCTGGAAAACGGCAACCTTGACCTCGCATTTATTGAAGAACCTGTTTTGAACAACTACATTTATAAGTTAAATACGCCTATCGAAAGCGATTACGTATTTACCGGCTTTGATCGATTGGGTTTTGCGTTTGCCAAGGGTTCTGCTCGGCGTGATGATTTTAATCTGTATCTCGATGAACTGGGTCAAAAAAAGATACAGGCAATCATCGATAAGTGGATGAAGTAATCCGAGATGGACTTCATGCAGATACTGCTCGTGCTTGGACAAGGTGTAGGTTACACCTTGCTGGTGACACTGGCATGTAATCTAACCGCTGTCTTGATTGGTCTGACGGTGGTCGGTTTGCGGAAGTTTGAATCAACCCCGCTTAGTTTTTTACTTGACGTCTTTACCTATGTCTTTCGGGCAATACCGACGCTGGTGTTGCTCTTTATTGTCTATTTTGGGCTGGCGGAGTTTGGTTTCCGAGTCTCGCCAATGATGGCAATGGTTTTGAGCCTAGGCGTCATTGCCGGGGCTTATATTGGCGAGGTTTTTCGAGGTGCATTACATTCAGTGGATAGCAGTGAAGTCACTGCCGCGTATGCATCTGGCATGAGCAGGGCACAGGTCTTCATGTATATCGAGATACCACAAATGTTAAGGCTGTCAATGCCCGGCATGGTCAATGAGTTTACCACGGTACTTAAATATTCGCCTTTTGCTTACACGGTCGGAATTCCCGAGATCACTAAGCAGGCCATGGCGCTGGTAGGCACAACAAATCAGGGTATTCAAATTTATCTTGCTGCTGGGATTCTCTATTTTTTGATTTATCGTGTTCTGCTGGCCGGCCTTGAGGCGGTGGAGCGGTACTTCCGCATACCCGGTATGGAGTCAACATGAAGACCTGTGTAGCGGTTTCCCGCATGCATTTTGCGCCGAGATATTTTAGTGGGCTTTACTGGGTATCAATGGCGATACGCATCGGTGATGAGCATATGGACCTATGATTAAGATCCGTGATTTAGTTAAACAATATGAAGGTCTAAGAGCCCTAGACGGCGTTGATTTTGACCTCTCCGAAGGTGAAATCAAGGTCATCATGGGTCCGTCGGGCTGCGGTAAATCGACGTTGTTGCGGTGCCTAAATCGTTTGGTCGAACCGACCTCTGGCAGTATTCATTTTCTTGGCGAAGACATTATGTCACCCGGCGTAGATGTCAGGCGCTTGCGACAAAAAATTGGCTTTGTGTTCCAACAGTTTGCTCTGTACCGCCATCTATCAGTATTGGATAACGTCACACTTGCCCTACGCAAGCTCCAGGGTCTGTCTCGTACAGAAGCAAATGAACAAGCGATGGTAAAGCTTGAGAGTCTGGGGATGGCCGATCACAGCCATAAGTACCCTGCGCAAATATCTGGCGGCCAAAAACAGCGTGTGGCCATCGCGCGAGCGCTGGCTATGAATCCTGCCGTGATGGTCTTTGATGAACCAACATCGGCGCTTGATCCAATCATGTCGCGCGAAGTTGGAGAACTGATTCAGGGACTAAATGCTGAACGTGTCACTATTTTGTGTGTGACCCATGACCTTGAGCTGGGTCAACATCTGTCTGATAACGTGACCTTTCTTGACCAGGGCCGGGTGGTCAGCGAAGCCAGTTTTGACTATTTGTCGCGCGGGCACCCGGATGCTAGAGTCCGAGACTTTTTCGGCAGGAAGGTCTAAATCTAATGTCGGGCTGGGGTCTTTTTTTTGATGATTTAAATGAGCAACTGCCATTAATTATGAGCGGTCTTGAGAATACGCTGCTGCTTGCAACGAGCATTAGTATCACGGGCTTTGTGTTTGGTATTTTGGTGTTCTATCTGACGCTGAGTCAGCGCAGTCTTGTCAGACTCTTCATACGCAGCTACATCTCATTTTTTATTGGCATGCCACTGATCGTTTTGCTGTTCCTGATGTATTACGGTCTGCCGACAATCGGTATCAGATGGTCCCCTTTGACCGTCGCCCTGATCGGTTTCACACTCAATATCGGCGCTTATAACGCCGCTTATCTGAAGTCCGCCTATAATGGTTTGGATGCGTCGGAGCTTGATGCGGCACAAGCGCAGGGTTTCGGTCGACTTCAAGTATTCCGCCTAATCATATTGCCGCAGGTGCTGCGTTTATCTGTTCCCGCAATGACGAATCAAGTGACCCGAAATATCAAAGACACTTCTGTTGCGTTTTTGATCCAATACACCGAATTTTTTGCGCGTATACAAGAGTTAGCCTCAACCAACTTTCAGTTCTTCAAGGCCTATATGCTGGCGAGCTTGGTCTACTTGGCAATTGTCTCGATTGTGGTCGTTTTTTCGATGTGGCTTGAAAAGCGTCTAGTCATTCCGGGCACACATCGTGCTACAGGCAAAGCCTCTACACCCAAGGACAGCAACGCTTAACGCTAACCGGGGCAGAGAAGGCCTAGCTGTACTTCAGCGCGCCGCTGCATGCACACCCGAGACAATAGGCATAGGCCGCACCTGTAGTTTGCCGACGAAAGATTAGCAATTTCTGAATGTATCAAGGGAGTCAGGCCATTGGCAAACGACACCGGGCGACCTTTCCAGCCCGCCTCCATATCATCGATTCGACCGTATAAGCCTCGGGGGTTTGTATTCAGTGAATACGCGCTACAAACGGCGCTAAACGTCTGAGATTTTCGCTCAAAAACCTGCGGCGGGTCAGACCCAATTGGCGGGAATTTTTCGTTTTTGAGCAGAACAAATGGGCGGCTTGCTTCTACAGAAGTATGATGTACGCTTTACTGGGTAATGAAAACGACGTTGCAGCGATGGTACCTCGCCCGCCACTCTTATACATAACCGAGAGATCCTCCCATGGTGTTTGATGCAAACAAAGCAACCGAAGCATATATCGACGGTCTAGGTGAAGAGGCGCTGGCACAAGCTGCTGCTTATACCAGCGGAAGCCATTGGCTCATGTTATGGGGCTTGTTAGTCGCTGTTTTGGTCACCTGGCTCATCGTTCGCAGCGGCCTGCTTAATCGCGTCGCCAGCAGTTTAGAGAACAAGAGTTTTTTCGTTAGAGGATTTTGTATCAGCGCAGTCTTTATTGTGCTGTCGGGGATTATCGAGCTTCCCTGGTCAATCTATAGCGGCTGGTGGCGGGAAATGAGCTACGGTCGGACCAGCCAACCGATTTCAGATTTTCTAGGACAATCGGGTTTGGGGCTGGCTTTAAATGCCATCTTTCTGGGGCTCTTCTTTACAGGTGTTTATGCGCTTATTCGCTGGATGGGTAAAGGGTGGTGGCTCTGGTCCGGTGCGCTGACAGCTGGCTCAATCGCGTTAGTGTTGCTGCTGGGTCCCATTTTCATTGAACCGCTGTTTAACGACTACAAATCTGTGCCCGAGGGTGAGGTTAAAGATGCGGTGGAGGCCATGGCTACCGAGGCCAACATCCCATTAGATCGTATCTTCATGTACGACGGGTCTCGCCAGTCGAACAACTTCACCGCCAATGTCAGCGGCATCGGCTCCTCAGCGCGAATAGCTATTTCCGATGTCGCTCTCAATGAAGCAACACTCGATGAGGTAAAGGCGGTCACCGGCCACGAAGTCGGTCACTATGTTCTGGGGCATGTTTGGGATGTGGTGGGCATACTCACCTTTTTAGTCATGGTGAGCTTTCTACTTGCCGATCGACTATTTAACCCTATTGCACGACGTTTTGGTGCAAAAGAGGATATCGCTGACCCCACCGGGCTACCCATTTTAGTGCTGATTGTCGGGCTACTCATGACACTGTCGCAACCCGTCACTAATACAATATCGCGCAGTAGTGAAACCGAAGCCGACCAATACTCGCTGGAGTCAATCAACCTTCCTGATGCGCTAGCCATCGCCTTGGTAAAGACCGCCGAATACCGGAATCCGCGGCCAACAGCGGTGCAGGAGTGGCTGTTTTATACCCATCCTTCAGTCGAAAGACGGGTTCAGATGGCTATGGAGTGGAAGGCAGACCACTAGGCGTCCTCTACAGCGTCGTATTACAGCGTGGACAACTACCGTGGCCGCGCCATCGATGTCACAAATGCATAGAAAATTTTGCGGGTGCAGCGTCTTAGCTCTGCTATGGTCTGCCCCTTATTTAATATACGGTCCCGCCTCGCAATGACTGCCAACCCTTTTACCAAATTAAAACTCGCCCCAGCTCAGCAAGAAGCCCTAGACGCTTTAGGCTACCAATCCATGACGCCAGTTCAGGCGCAAAGTATTCCGCTGATATTGGAGGGGCGCGACCTTATTGTCCGTGCAAAAACCGGCAGTGGTAAAACAGCAACATTTGGTATTGGATTACTACACCGTATTAACCCAAGATTTTTTGGTACCCAAGCGCTGATACTCTGCCCCACGCGCGAACTGGCTGATCAAGTAGGCGCGGAAATAAGGCGTCTAGCGAGCAGGATGCCTAATATTAAACTGGTTATGTTATGTGGTGGCAAGCCCTTTGGGGCTCAGCGAGATTCATTGCAGCACGGGGCACACATTGTCGTCGGCACACCAGGGCGAATTCAGGATCACTTAACAAAGGCCACACTGACCTTCGAAAATATTCAGACTTTGGTGTTAGATGAGGCGGACCGCATGCTCGACATGGGCTTCGAGGAGACCATGAAGGCAATCATTAGCCACGTACCCAAGAATCGCCAAACACTGCTTTTCTCCGCTACTTATCCAGATGATATCCGCAAAATCAGCCAAGCCATTCAGCGCGATCCCGTTAGCGTTACAGTGGACGATGATGTCGCCCACGATGAGAACGTCATCGAGCAGTTGTTCTTTGAGATCAAGACACACGAACGGCAGATAGCGCTTCTTGCACTCTTTGAGCACTACAGACCCAATAACGCTGTCGTGTTTTGCAATACAAAGAAGCAATGTGCTGAAGTCGCAACGCTACTTAATCAGAATGATATCGAAGCTCGGGGGCTGCACGGTGATCTTGAGCAACGCGAGCGCGATCAAGTACTACTGCAATTTGCTAACGGCAGCTGTCCCGTCTTGGTCGCAAGCGACGTCGCCGCGCGCGGCTTAGATATCAAATCCTTAGCGTTGGTGGTGAATTATGAGTTGCCGAGAGATCCGGAGATTTATGTTCATCGAATTGGTCGTACGGGCCGGGCCGGTGAGCTGGGAACAGCGTTAAGTCTCGTCACCGAAGCAGAGACGCCACGGATGATTAAGATCGAAAATTACCAACAGCAGGCCTGCGCCTGTGATGTTCTAGACTCGTTAGATCGAGACCCGAACTACACACTTAAAGGTGACATGATCACGATCCAGCTCGATGCGGGGCGCAAGCAAAAAGTGCGGCCCGGCGATGTGCTTGGTGCGCTCACAGGTGATGCGGGGCTTGCCGGTGATAGCATCGGAAAAATCACCATCTTTGATAATAATAGTTACGTCGCTGTTAAGCGCGAGGCACATCATCAAGCGATGAACTATCTGGCTGAAGGGAAGATAAAAGGCCGCAGTATTGGTGCACGCCGATTGCGCTAGCGGGCATTTGCATCAGGTGCATGGGCAGTGGTTTAAGCGGATAAAAATAGGCGCTTGTTCGCACAACCAGGTAATAAAAAGCTTCCCACAAGGTGAGCGCTCGCGCACACTAACCTATAGATATCTTCGCCTATCCTAACCCTAAACCCGCATTTGAATAAGGAGGCCATCAGACGTGGATATTATCGCTTCACACGGCTTTTTGCTGCTATCAATGGCCTGTGTATTTGGCCTATTTATGGCCTGGGGTATTGGCGCTAACGATGTTGCCAATGCGATGGGCACATCTGTAGGCGCGGGTGCGTTAACGCTCAAGCAGGCAATTCTTATCGCCGCCGTGTTCGAGTTCTTGGGCGCTTACTTGGCGGGTGGGGAGGTGACCTCGACCATTCGAAAAGGCATTGTCGATCCTGCGCTGCTCAAAGACTCGCCACAGCTACTTGTTTACGGGATGCTCGCGTCACTATTGGCCGCCGCCACATGGCTTGCTTTGGCAAGTATGAAGGGCTGGCCCGTCTCAACCACCCACTCAATTGTTGGCGCCATTGTCGGGTTTGCTGCCGTGGGGATCTCGGTCGATGCCGTGGCCTGGAGTAAAGTCGGTACGATTGCGGCTAGCTGGGTGGTGTCACCCCTGCTCGCAGGTAGTATCGCATTTGGACTATTTGTCTCGGTCAAGCGCCTGATTCTTGACCATGAAGATACTTTTGCGCGTGCAAAGAAATATGTGCCCGCCTATATGTGGCTGGTCGGCTTTATGATCAGCATGGTCACTTTGCTCAAGGGCCTGAAGCATATTGGCGTCGAGGTTGATTTTGGTATGGGCTCTCACTTCGCTAATGCCATGTTCGTATCGGCTTTTGTTGGCGCTGCAATCGCGGCCTTGGGCGCTATACTTTTAAATCGGATAACTGTATCTGGTAGCGACATGAACAGCGCCAACAACGTCGAACGCGTGTTTGGCATTCTTATGATTTTTACCGCTTGTGCAATGGCGTTTGCACACGGCTCAAACGATGTGGCCAATGCAGTCGGACCTCTCGCCGCAGTCGTCAGCACCATTCAATCGGGCGGTGAAATTAGCTCCAAGGCTGGGCTGCCGTGGTGGGTATTAGCCATTGGCGGTGTCGGCATCGTGATCGGGCTAGCGACCTATGGATGGCGTGTAATGAAAACCATCGGTAAAAAAATTACAGAGCTAACGCCTAGCCGTGGTTTTGCAGCGGAGTTGGCAGCAGCATCGACCGTAGTGTTGGCCTCTGCAACAGGCTTGCCCATTTCAACAACACATACGCTGGTGGGAGCCGTACTCGGCGTCGGTTTGGCTCGTGGCATAGAAGCTGTAAATTTCCGCACAGTCGGAGTCATTGTGACGTCTTGGCTTATTACGCTACCCGCAGGGGCGGGCTTGTCTGTGCTATTTTTCTTCGCCTTACAGGGTATTTTTGGCTAAACACGTCGACATCTGGTGACACACCCTGGCGATACGATTTCCCAGAAGGCGCTGAGGTTACATGTGCTGTCTAAAGCAGATGCAGTGTGTACTCCATAGTACTCAGAGCGTTAGCGCACAAGCGAAGCAAGCGATGACTTAATGGAGCCGAGGCGGCTAAGAACCGCTTACTTGTGCAGTAATCATCGACCGAATTCGCTCAACCACACTGTCCACATCTCCGGTCTCTTCGATCAGCGCTTCAAAGTGTATAGTCCGCGTCCGATAATCTAGCACGGTAGGCAATATCGGTACCTTTGCGGCTGCAGCAATCAGTGCGAAACCCTGCTTGATTTCTGAAATTCCTCGGCGTGTGCCTTCTGGCGTGATACCCAGCACCATTTTGGCGCGTAGCTCGAATTCCCCCGCCATCTGCATCACCAAACCCTGAGGCCGTCTGCGATCGATCGCAATACCACCCAATGCACGCAGTACATTGCCCAGGGGAAACCAAAACAATGAATGCTTCATCAAAAAAGAAGCTTTGAGACCCAGGCCCCACAAAACGGCAATGGTCAGGATAAAATCCATATTTGATCGATGCGGCATAAGTGCGACCACAATCCTGCTACGATTTGGAAAAGCGCCATTAATGCGCCACCCCAAAGCCGTCAACACACTGCGGCCGATGAGTCGCGTCAACGGGTTGCGAGTGCGCGGTAATGCTTCGCCCAGCGTCTGCCAATCCATACAACTTTTCCTTCTACCTCGATGACTTATGGATATCTGATCCTTCAGTAATATAACCGTATTGGCGATTCAATTAGAGGTAAATTCACATGTTGACTATCAGCGACTTTAGCCGCAATAAAATAAGTGATGGCGTTATGCCGAAATCGAACTTGAAGCCTATCAAAATACCGATCGGAATTTAATGGCCACACGTGTAGATATTAAAGACAAAACTAAAGACGAAGATGATTGATAGGCTCTGACCTTTCCCTTGATATCCAATGTGGCGGCAATTCGCTTCATGTTAACGCTGCATCCGACACCACCAAAGTCACCGTATGCCGCATAAGTAAAGCAGACAAGTCGTCTTTTGACAGCTGGGTTAGGCCGCGATAAAAAGCACATCTGCCTATCTCCTTTGATCTTTACCAACGGGGATCGATCCAATCATCGCCAACACTTGTTTGCGATGATTGGAGATGCTTTTAATCTCCAGGCAGATACGCCCAGGCTTTTCTTCCAACGATTAAGCGCATTTAGCGTACCGCATAAAGTACCGAATCTGACACCACAGATGATAGATTAAAGCTACAACGCTTAATGGCTCGCATTACCAATTGTCGACTCAAACAATTTTAAAATCCGACGATATTGATCAAGCCAACTCTCAGGGTGAATATAACTGTGAGGCTCGAGGGGATAAGAAGCCAATTCCCAATTATCTTTTTCCAACTCAATTAAGCGCTGAGCAATCCGCACGGAGTCCTTATAAAACACATTGTCATCGAGCATGCCGTGACTAATAAGCAAGTGACCCCCTAGTCCTTCAGCAAACTCAATAGGTGAGCTGCGACGATGCGCCTCTGGATCAACTGCCGGTGTATTCAAAATACGCGCTGTATAACTGTGATTATAATGCCGCCAATCAGTCACTGGGCGCAGCGCAGCGCCCGCTGTAAATACTTCTGGCGCATTAAATAGCGCCATAAATGTCATGAAACCGCCATAAGAGCCGCCGTAAATGCCTATGCGCTGCGGATCAGCGTTATGTTCTCTGACCAGCCAATTGACGCCGTCGATGTAATCCTCAAGTTCAGGCGTCCCCATCTGACGGTAGATAGCAGTCCGCCAGTCACGGCCATATCCCTCACTGGCGCGATAGTCCATGTCGAGTACGTGATAGCCACGTGATGTCAGCAAGTTGTGAAACATCTGCTCACGAAAATAATAAGGGAACTTGTGGTGTGTGTTTTGGGTGTAGCCGGCACCATGCACAAACATCACCACCGGCCGTGATCCTGAAAATTCTGGTGATGCTCGATAAAATTTTGACCATATGGATTTGTTAGTACCGTGCGTAGAGGGAACCGCCACATACTCAGGCTCTTGCCATAACATGGCCCGATAAGTCTCAGTGCGCGTGTCTGTCGCCAAGCTCAGCTGGCCACTGTTTAGATCCACTACCGCCGCCTGCATGGGGATATAGTGTGCAGAATAAAGGAGTAATGCTTTGCTACCGGACGGGTGTAGCGCAAACCCCTCTACCCCCTTGAGCGCTGTGATCTGACGGATGACATCCTCAGCAAGGTCAACAGTATGTAAATCCCATTGCGTTGGATGGGCGCGATTGCTCAGAGCAAAAACCGCCGTACCGGAGCGCGAAAACTGGACGCTACGGAGTTCAAAAGCGCCATGCGTGCGCTGGCGAGCACGACCTTTGTTATCTATCGTATAAAGATGGGCATAGCCGCTCTCCTCAGACAAGAGCCACGGGGTTGATGTATTGGGTACCCAGCCAAATTCGTTGAAATCCCAATTAACCCAGGCGTCATCGGTTAAGCGGTGAATTTCATTCGCGCTTTGATCATCAACATTAACGCGCACTGTCCAACGATCTTTATAGTCATTAGAAAAAACTTGAACCAAAGCTTCAGGGTTCTTCGGATGCCAAACCATACCGGCGATCGCGACCGGCCGTAAATTGGCGGCGTCATAAATCTCTAAGTCCTGCTGCTTTTTAAGTTTCTTAAGTGGGTCTTTACTTCGTCCCTGGAGCTTGTCAAGACTCAGTTCGTAACGATGGCGAGTTTTTAAATCTAGCAACCAGAGCGCGTTTGCCTTTGCCGAGTCTCTTCCGACTAACGACCGAACATCTTCGATTTCCACGTAGCCCGACTGAGTGACATAGTGCGGCATTGCATCAGAAACACCTGCCGTATCGACCGGTTCTACACTGACTAATAGCCAGCGGCCATCGGCAGACAGCGCACTATCAGCAAGCTGCTGTTTATCGCCAAGATACCAAGGCGCAGCCCCCAACATAGGCAACGCTAACTCACGCTGCGTGACCTCCTGCTGTTGCGCCAGTTTATTGGCCTGCACTCGAGCAAGCGTTGAAAATAAGCGCAGCTGCTGCTGCTCTAAATCCCCATTCACTTTCAGAGGATCGTCGGCAAATCGGATGTCAGTCAGCGGATAAGCTGGCACACCTGCCAAGCCAACACGCCACCATTGCCCCTGCATTTCGAAATAGGCCGCCTGACCATCGCGACTAAAATGCGCTTGGCGCACTGCTGATGGGCCAGTATACAAACGTGTAAGTGCCCCGTCCTCCAGCTCCCGCATTACCAGGCTGCCCGCAACGATTGACAAAGCGCGCCGACCATCATGACTAATCACTGGATCAGGCCCATCGGTATTCAGCCGGGCCGTTGCCACGACAAGCTCCGGCATTGCTGACTCACTACTCACACGATACTGATCGCGTATGCTGTTTCCCGTGCGCTTAACGGTATAAAGGAAATCACCGCCATTGAGCTGCCACCACGCAGATTCGACGGGAGGACCGACCCAATCTGGATTTTGCATAATAGTTTTTAAGTCCGGCGCAGCGCTGACGAATGGAGCTGAAACCAAAAATACAAATATTACAGTGACTGAAATAATGCCCAAGCGTAGCCAAGCTAAGTGGAAAGGAAGCACGATGGCATCTCCTGACAATGAACAATGGGTAAGTAACACTCCGCCACTATAAACAACTCTACCGGATAAGGCATACGGCACTCTGTAGTCACTACTTTGCCGGCGCGGCGGTGTCTTTGTTGATATCGAGATATCTCCTCAACAGCTTGGTGCGCACCGCAGAGCTGACCGCCGACTAAAAAATCAATGGCGAGGGGCTGCTCACACTGCTTAACATCAATCCCAATATTAGTCCTCCGACTAAGGGCGTGCTAAAAATAGCCCAAAGCTGTTAATTGCCTAGCATGCGGCAGATGTCACCGACCGACATAGCGTCAATAATACGCATATTATCAAGTGATTAGCCCGTGGCCACTTGAATTACGCACAGGGCAAATTTTGTATAATTAGCGCGGTTTAACGTCGGTCATAAAAACACGCGTCGAATATATTTCCGGAGATGGGCAGGAAGAACGATTGAGCCCTAAGAATGATTCGTCGAGAAAGAAGCACTGATGGCCGCAGAATACGCCGCCATCAATACTCCCCACAGTGCTTACCAAATTTTAACGCGCTGCTCTGGTGCTAAATACAGTTCATCGCTGGGCTCTACAGCAAATGCTCCGTAAAAAGCATCTATATTGCGCACCGATCCGTTAGCGCGATATTCAGACGGCGCATGCGGATTTGTCGCAATGAGTCGGCGCAGCGCTTGCTCCCGATACTGTCCCCGCCAAACCTGGGCAAAGCCCAAGAAAACACGCTGCACACCAGTTAAATCATCTATAACTGGTGCAGGCAGGCCCTTTAACGACAGCTCATAAGCCAATAGCGCGATACTAATACCCCCTAAGTCACCGATATTCTCACCCAAGGTGTACTCCCCATTGACATGCAAATCCTCAAACGGCTGAAAACCGTTATATTGAGCAATCAGTGCTGAGGTTCGCGTTTCAAATTCCGCGCGATCTTGGTCGGTCCACCAGTTACGTAGTACACCATCACCGTCAAACTGACTGCCTGAATCATCAAAACCATGTCCAATCTCATGACCAATCACCGCGCCAATACCCCCATAGTTAACAGCGTCATCTGCAGACATATTAAAAAATGGGGGTTGTAATATAGCCGCCGGAAAAACAATTTCGTTGAAGGTACTACGGTAATACGCATTGACTGTCTGTGGTGTCATACCCCACTCATCGCGATCGACCGGTCCATCGTGTCGCGTTAAGTAGCGCTGATGATCGAACTCCGTAATGCGCGCAAGGTTGCCAAATAGATCATTGGCTGCAATCTCAATGCCAGAGTAATCACGCCATTCATCGGGGTAGCCAATTTTTGCGCGGAATTTACCTAGCTTATCAATAGCCTGAATCTTGGTTTCCTCACTCATCCATTCTAACGACTCAATACGCTGCCGATAAGCTGTCTTTAGATTATCAACCAGCTCAACCATGCGCGCTTTTGCGGCGGGCGGGAAGTGCTCGCGCACATACACCTTGCCAACGATCTCACCAAGATTACGATTCACCAAACTAACCGCACGCTTCCATGGCGCTTCTTGCTCTTGAGTACCAGACAGCACACCGCTATAAAACGCGAAATTCTGCTCATCCAGTGGGTCGCTCAGGCGACTCGCAGCACTATTTAAAACCATCCATTTTAAATAGACCTTCCAACGATTCAGCGCAGTCTCATTCAGCTGCTTATCTAAGGCCTTCAAATAATCAACCGTCAGCGCCACAACATAAGACGGTGGGGCTGCAAAGCCGGTCTCGGCCCAAAATCCATCCCAGTCGACCTGGGTCATCAGCTCGGGCAGGTCTTCAGCGCTCACTTTATTATAATTAGCAGACCAATCGCGCAGATCTTCTTTGCGCATATTCTCACGAGCCAAGTCAGTCTCTAATGCTAATATAGCGTCAGCTTGCGAAGCAGCATCAGACATACCCGCCAGTTCAAACATTGCCGCAATATGCGCCACATACTCATCGCGAATTTTTTGCGATGCTTCGTCGTTGTTTAAATAATACTCACGATCCGGCAACCCCAAGCCAGACTGGTATAACGCCATTGTGTAGACAGCGGGATTCTTAGGATCTGACATTTGGAAAAGACCAATGGGTGAATCGTAGCCACGGCGACTCGCAGCAGCGAAATACCGGGTCAACTGGGCGGTATTTTCAATCGCATCAATAGCCGTAAATTCGGAGGCCAGCGGCTGTGCACCCAGCTGATTACGAGTATCCTTATCAAGATACGAGAGATACAAGTCCCCTACGCGCTGCTCGTCGCTACCTTTTGCGGAGTCTCCAGAAGCAGCATTGTCGATAATTTCTCGAACATCCGCCTGGGCTTCATCACGCAAAATCTGGAAAGTACCGTAGCTCGATTTATCGGCGGGGATTTCGTTACGTTCTATCCATTTGCCGTTTACATAGCGAAAGAAGTTGTCCCCAGGACGAATGCTATTATCTAACTCATTAACATCTACTCCAGATATTAACGGCGCGCTAACAACAGCGGCCGTTTGATTCCCGGTAGATTCACCGCCACAAGCTGAAAGCAATGTGATCAATGCGCTCGCGATAACTGTGTTTGATTTCAACATAGAGAGAATATTCCTTACTTGTTTTTTAAATATCAATGGCCTAAAAACCACCTAGGCAGCTATGTAGCGCGGCTATCACGATCCCTCAATACCAACGTATTAGAGTCGATGGTAGTGCCTATTACAATAGGACCCGCCAGAGAAGGGCTTCCCAGCAGCGGATGATCACCAGAATTTGCACGTCGTATCGGAGATAGTTATTTATAATGCGCGCACTTATTAACGCAATTGATCAAGTTCTCATAAAAACCGTGGGTTTTGTCGCTGCCTGCGAAAGCTATGCTGCCATCTTAGACACCGAACCTTTCTTTGAAACGTCACCGGGCAACCCACGTGCTGCAGTGTTTTTGACCACTAACATCACTGTAAAATTAATCGAGAGCGATAGTGATCCAGGCCTTGCTGGACTAATATTTCAATGCGCTGACCGTGATGCGATCAAACGACGGCTTCAGCGAGTGGGTTTAGATAATACTGACATGCCGATAGATCGTAGCGCAGCGGCTCATGCGTTTATTCTCTTATCACCAGAAAAAACGCGCGGCCTGACTATTGGTATCACCCAGGGTGCCACTGCGATACCACCAGACCCGGGCACGCCCATCTCATCACAGCTGGCATTGGATCACATCGTTATTGCCACCGATCAACCCGAGCATATTGGGTTTTTATTGAGCGCCCAGCTAGGGTTAGATCTACGTATGGATCTGAGCAATGAGCAATGGAATTCTCGGCTACTGTTTTTTCGCTGTGGCGATGCCATTGTCGAAGTCTATAGCGCCATCAATAAAAATGACCGCAAAGAAAGCGACCACTTTTTTGGTCTAACTTGGCGCGTCACAGACATCGCAGCAACACATAAACGTCTACAGAAATGCGGTTTTGAGGCATCCGAGATTCGAAAAGGGCGCAAACCTGGCACCGCCGTTTTCACGCTGAAAACCGGTACCGAGCATGTGCCAACACTATTCCTTGGCCCAACCTAATAGCATACCAGCAGCCCATATACGCCGAGCCTGCAAAATGGTTTTTAGGGGACGTTACAATCTAGCCACGCTCGGTTATTCGCACGATCACTCTCCGGTTCAATGATGTCGCCTACTGGATCCACAGCGACTAAAAGACGATGAGCACCCGGGGGCAATGGCAGTGGCAAACTAAACGATTCGCACGCTCCCGCAGCGAGCCAGGGAAGGCGCAAGTATTCTCGAGCGCTATAACAATCATCGGGCACAATATCGATTCCAATATCGCTTACATCCAAGCCGCCGAGATTGGTTACCTCAAAGCTCAGGATACCTGCATTCCATGTCAGACCATCTACTGAAAGGTCTGAACCAAGGTGGATGATATTGGTGATCGGATAAACAACTAATTCTTCGATTCGAGCCAGATGACTATTACCGTGTTCATGATGAAGATGTCCACCGAAACGATGATCAACAGTGACTCCATGTATATGGAGGTTGGCGCCCGCCTGGGCCACCGTCACGCGTCCTATTTCAGGCTCAGTATCGTAGAAACCACAACAATCCCAGTCCTGCGCATGGCCGAGATAGTGGATTTTGCTATCAAGTTCACTCGGCACATCCGCTGATAATACATAGTGCTGCAGTGCATCATAGATCGCCGCACCAGAACCAGCCTTAGCTTGTGCAGCACTATTTCTATTGCGCTGCCCCATACAGAGCTTAGACGCTACCGTAATAACTAAGGATTCCCAATGACATCGCACTCTTACGCCGTAGATCTGAGCGGGCGGGTCGATGGTGGCGATACTCGCTTTGATCCAATCAGAGAGACGCCAATCATCCGTAGAAGAAAGCTTGGAAATATCAATAGTGTATCCCTGCTCACGCGCATCAGAGCTGAAGCAGGCATAGGGAAAATGGTCACTGCCATCACCCACAGAGATCTTATGAATACCACCTGAATTGGCGTGACATTTATAAATTGAAGTCTCTTCAGTCGCCGCATCATAGGTAAAAGCTAATTCGCCGTTGTCGATACTCGTCGTCGTTCCCATACCTAAGACATCACCCTGAAGAGGAATGCGCTCGATGGGAAGATGCTCTTTAATATCTCCCTGGACTAAATCGACGATACTATTAGCAATGGTGAGATGAATACCTTTAGATTGAGGCATCAAATCTCTCAAGTCCACTTAGGGGGAGGAAATTAATCTTCATCACCCGTTTTAAAGCGGGTAATCGATTGGTTAAGTAGTGCGACCGCCGAATGCATTTCTTCTGTCGCGCGGACTAGTTCATCGATTGAATCGCTCGTTTCTGAAGCGACATCGGTCAGCTGATGCATTGATCCAGCAATTTCTTGTGCGCCTAGCGATTGGGACAACATACCCTCTTTAACGAGTTCAAAGCGCGGCTGTAAATCTTTTACCTGCTCAATAATCAAACCTAACTGTTCACTCGTTGATGCGGACGCCGCAACCCCCCCCTGGACCATCTCGCCAAAGCTACTCATCTCATGTACACCGACCGCAACAGCCGCTTGCATTTCTTGAACCATTTTTTCAATGTCTAAGGTTCCCACCGCCGTTTGATCAGCCAAGCGGCGAATCTCTTGGGCCACCACTGCAAAGCCACGACCCGCTTCACCGGCGACTTCCGCCTCGATCGCAGCATTTAATGACAACAAGTTAGTCTGATCAGCTACTTTAGTAATTGTCGTGACCACACCGTTAATTTTTTCCGCGCGCTGCGCAATAATTTGCAGACGGTCGTTGATGGTTTCGCTGCCAGCTGCCAGCTGATTAATCACGATATCCATACCGGCAATTTTCTCGCGTCCTTGATCAGCTCGTGCTGCTGTATCTTGGACTTTTTCGGCGACCACTTGCATCGCAGCTAAAAGTTCCTCGGCTGTCGAGGCAATTTGCTGTGCTGCAGCGGCTATTTCAGCTGTAGAAGAGCTCACTGTATTAGCGCTTACCTCCTGCGAACGTGTTATCACTGCGACTCGATCTGCAGCAGAAGAGATTTTGGTATTCGCATTTTTGAAGGTGCTTATAAGGTTTCGTAGATAACCCACCAAGGCCTGCAGCGATAAAATTAAAAGGCCGGACTCATCTCTTTTGCCAGTCGGATTTAGCTGTACCGTTAAATCGCCTGCGACCAATTGCTGCGCTGCATCAGCCGCATGCCGAATCGGCGTACTAATACTGCGGGCCACAAAAAAGGCAGCAAGACTAATAGGAAGCAACAAAAACAGCAGCAAATACAATGAGATAGAGCGCTGCTTTGAAACTAGGGCCAAGGCCTCATCCACGTCTTGACTGACAACAATACCCCAGCGAAACGACGGCGAATAATTAGAAATTGAAATAACTTCCTTCCCACGCCAATCTTCGGTCACTCCAATCCAACGTTTACCCATCACAGAAAAATGCACTGGCGTGTTCGCCCCTTCATCGAGAGGCACCTGCCAATCGGAATGAAAGGCGGCCGATGAAGCAAAACGCATCGGTGCAATCGTCTGGACCGCATCCCCAGTAATCTTAGATACCACAACCTCACCAGTGCTATACAAGCCAGAGTAGTTAAGTAGAATTTTATGCAATGCTTTGTTATCGAGTTGCATCATGAGAATGCCAACAGTTTCTTGGCCATCCTGTACCGGTCCTGCCAAGAAAACCGCAGGCTCATCTAGCCCCTCGTATTCTGCGATACCTGAAATGCCATTTTGCAAAAGCAATTCTGTGCGCTTAAATAAGTGACTAATTTCAGTATCTTTCAACGGTCCGGTTAAAATATTGTGGCCTGGAACAAGCTCCTCGAGTCCTTGATTTAGAGAAAATAGGACGCGACCATTGGTCGAGAATATCGTTGCATCGACGTAACCATAGAGCGCTGCTAATCGCTGTAGGTGGTCCATAAGCTCTCTTTCGATCGCAGCGACTTCGCGCCTATCCGCATCCTCCCAGTTAGACAATTGATCAAGCTTGGCAACCAGAGCTGCCATCTCTATAGAGCGGCCAGCGGCATATACACTCTTATTCAACTCTGAAGCATATTCTTCTAAACGGCTCACCTTGCGCTGACTGACAGCCAATAAATTCTTGCGATAGGTCTCTTCTAGCGACGCGCTCGAAACGCGGTCTAATAAAGTTGCCAACACAATACTGGCAACGAGCGCGATGAGGATCATGCTGGCTATGAGTTTGCTCGCAATAGAGCTTGTCATTTTACTAACTGACTGTTGCGATAATTCGTAAAGCTTTTTGACGCGACCACCGACAGCACAATAAGCAACAATCGGTTTTGGCAGGGAGGCTATAACTCGCGCGAACGCATCTACGTCGGTGTCAGTAATATCACTCATAATCACCGGTAGTGAGAAAAACGCCAGCCCGTGCTGAGCTGCAGCCTCCGCCATTTGCTTAGCACTAGGCTGGTCTTTGCCACCTTCAAAATCAGGTCGATTATTAATAACGCTACGATAACCAGCAGCCGCAATCGCCGCAAGGTCTTCAGGATAGAGTTGTGGCGACGCAACAAGGTCTGAATTCAGTTCGGTGAAAGAAAGTCCCGCCACTTCAATCATTGGGAATTCCTCTCAGGGTTGGCCCATGCGTCACCCCAGCGCGAATACATAGCGTTGAGCATCTCCTGCCAAGCAGCTGGAGATCGGCTACCTGGAAATGGAACAGGCCTAATGGGTCGATCAATCTGCCAGACGGACTCAATACTGCCTGCGGCATCGATTTGACCTAAGGTCATTGATCGCCAAGCATGCTGGGTTGCCGCGTCAATAGAGATAATGCCCTCCGGCGCAGCCAAGCTCTGTCCACGAAGAGCCGTCATCACCTGACCAACATCAGTGCTTTCCGCCTCCTCCACTGCTTGCGCCCACAACATCACACTAGAATAGGCGGTCGCAATCACATCGCTTGTTACACGACTCGCTCCGTATTTATCTCGAAATCGCTTTACAAAACTCGCATTGAGATCGCTCGGCATGCTCTGTAAATAACTCCATGCCGAATAGTGGCCCGCAACAGACTTAGGATCCATACTCTGGAGTTCAGACTCGCTGATACTAAAAGAGATTACAGGTATCGACTGAGCAGTTATCCCAGCCGTCATTAGCGCATTATAAAAAGCAGAATTACTGTCCCCCGCAATAGAACTTATGACGAAATCAGGTGCCGCTTGCTCTATAGCCGCCACAGTTGCTTCAAGATCAGTGCTGCCGAAGAAGACATAGGATTCGCCTACTAGCTCTGCGCCAATGTTAACCAACTGATCTTTCATGATTTCGTTAATAGCATGCGGCCAAACATAATCTGAACCGACCAGGAAAACACGTTTGCCCAAGACATCCACCCCCCACTTTAACGCGGGTAAAACCTGCTGGTTAGGCACTGCGCCGGTGTAGACGATATTGGGTGACATCTCGAGGCCTTCGTAGGCCATAGGGTAGATCAGCAAATGGTTATTTTTTTCGAAAACAGGTTTTACTGTTTTGCGACTCGCCGATGTCCAGCAGCCAAATACAGTGACAACATGATCTTGATTAATAAGCCTGTCTGCCTGCACAGCGAAAGTTGGCCAATCTGACGCGCCGTCGGCAACTACCGCTTCAAGCGGCCGACCTAACAAACCGCCACGGGCATTAATCTCTTCGATCGCGAGCAATTCGGCGTCGACCATGGGACTTTCGCTGATAGCCATGGGACCCGTGAGTGAGTGCAAAATGCCGACTTTAATTGGCTGTATATCGGAGGTTTTGAAAATTAAAAAAAGGCCAAAGCTAGAGATTAACAACAATGCCCCGACTGTGATTAACCACTGTATTTTATTCAACTACCTACTCCTGCCTGACTCATTTGACCCCGTCGCTGCCCACATTTAAGTCGCGAGGTCTGCGGTAATTTAGTTACTAGTTAAATCCCTGTTATTGGGTATATCTAGGCGGCAACAATCTTTAGTTCAATCAATCTGTAAGAATCTTCATCGATAATGTGCTGACTCTGTTTTCGTAGTGGTAAGACACATCTTTTGCCGTATTGAGCACTAGATGCATACCCAAACCTCCGGGATCACGGTCATCCAGGTCATCACTTAAGTTCGGTGCTGACACATCTAAAGGATCGAAGCGATCGACGTCAAAATCTAAAAACGACAAGGCAATACCATTTTCTAACGCCGTCATCTCGATCTGAATATCCGCTGAAGTTTGATTATAGGAAACCATATTAACGAAAATTTCTTCGATCACCATATCAACCGAAAACAAGATATCTTCGCTTAACCCCTGCGCTACAAAAAACGCATGGGTCTCCTCCACAATCCGCAGTAGTTCATCAACCCTGCGATTGAGGATCAATCGAATATGTTTTACATCAGCCATGATTATTCGTTCTCATCAAAGACTTTACGCTACGCAACACCGTCATCAACTCAATTAGGCGCTCTTCCCTACATGCCCAGCGTAAATACCTTTGACATTGCAACCACGGCCTCAGCTTGTAGGTCGCCCTCAATCACCGATAGCTCACCGCCATCGAGCCAAATACCACCACAGTCAGGGCAGCGATCAATAACAATCATATGCGCAACTTCCTTCTTCATAGCGGCACCATCGACAGGGCAACGCCGTAATTCCTCAGCCGCGGCTTGTGTTTTTAACTCCATCTCCTTAACACATTCGCTGCAGACTGGACGACCATCATCTTCATTGCGTGTTCGGGTTCCGCAACGATCACACTTGGGAGCAAAAAGTGACATCTGTAACCTCTCAATTCTTCCAAAAATTCCTTGCTGTATGCAACTACCGGCCCATGAGGTAGATGTACGTCAGCGCGATTGTTCATGCTAGCATGATACCGTTAAACGATAAGTCTAGCAGGGAACTATACTCCGAGTGACAACTACCTTGTTACTGGATAAATCTCCTTTTTACTCAGAGATCAACTAAATGCGCCAGCCAACGGCTACAAAATCTCATATTTCTTATGCTGTCGATGAAAAGCCGCCTCATCTACTCTCAGCATTGCTTGGCTTTCAGGTTGTTGCTCTGATTTTGGCTGGCATTGTTATTACTCCAATCGTCGCACTAGAAGCGGCTGGAATAGACCGATCTGCTGCAGACTGGGTGGTCTTTGCCGCGTTATTTGTCAGCGGGTTAATGACAATTGTTCAGGCAGCCCCGATCGGCCCTATTGGCGCTGGGTACGTGTTATTCATGGGGACATCGGGCGCGTTTATTGCGGTTTCAATCGGTGCGTTAGAAGCCGGTGGATTGCCACTACTAGGCACTTTGATCGCAGCATCATCGCTTATCCAGTTCGTCTTTGCGCGACACCTTGGCCTATTTAGAAAAATCGTCAACCCAACAGTTGGCGGAACCGTGGTGACGCTTATCGCGGTTTCAGTGATGCCAATTGCATACAAACTTCTACAAGTTACTCCCGCCGGTTACACAGGGGCTATAGAGGCTCCAATGTGGACGGCAGCAATAACAATAGTGATTATCCTCCTACTGTCTATCTTTGGTAATAATAAATTGCGGCTTTGGGGGCCCGTTATCGGCGTGGTCGCCGGCTCATTAATCGCCTGGTGGTTTGGACTCGCTGATCTCAGCGGGGTAGGCGAAGCGCCTTTAATTGGACTGCCAGCAACAGGCTGGCCGGGGCTGAATCTCGACTTTGATTCCACGTTCTGGATCATGCTGCCCGGTTTCATGATCGTCACCATCATCGGCGCACTCGAGACCTACGGGGACGGAATCGCCATTCAAGAAGTTTCACATCGCACACCACCACCCACCAACTTCAAAGTAGTTCAAGGGGCGGTGAACGCCGACGGCTTTGGGAACTTGATCTCTGGACTGATGGGTACCCTGCCCAATACCACCTATTCCACTAGCATATCAATCGCAGATCTGACTGGTGTCGCGGCTAAACGTGTAGGCATTTACGGCGGAATTATCCTACTTTTGCTCGCTTTTTCACCTAAAACATCTGTCTTATTACAAGCCATCCCAGGTCCTGTTGCTGGCGTCTTCATCTTTTTCCTTATCGTCTTATTATTCGCGCACGGCATACGCCTTATTGTCAGCGATGGCTTTACCTTCGATAACGGCATGGTGTTTGGTATCGCCTTTTGGGCGGGTAGTGGCTTCCAAGGTCTAATGATATTCCACGATTTAATGCCTGAAATCGTCTCAAAATTGTTAGATAACGGCATGACCACCGGCGGAATTGTCGCTGTTATTCTGTCTTATTTAGTGTCGCTGAAACGCTCAAGGAGCTACAAATGCAAAGTGCCGTCTGATTTAGACGGACTTCACGAAGCGATGGAATTCATTACCGAGAGAGCGACCACCTTTGGCTTGCGAAGTGATCAGCTGAATCGTCTGCAATTAGCCCTCGAGGAAGCCTTCATGTTTCAAATAGAGAGTCACGGGGAGGCCGCCAAATTTAGTACCAACGTCGTGATACGCGGCGATAAAGAGAGGATTGAGCTCGAACTGATAAGCAGTGTCGGCGGTGAAAACCTGGCAGGGCTAATAAGCGCTGTCGCGTCGAATAACGGCTATTTGGCACAAGATATCCGTCTGAGACTTTTAAGGAGCATCGTCGACGAGATATCTCATCAGCAGTTCAATAACGCCGATTATTTGTCACTGATATTAAACGCTCCGGTCGGGCTAGAACCTCATGTGTCTTAACCAAAATTTTATGGAGCGGCGTCTCTTAAACTAGGTAAACAATGCTAACTTTAATGACTTTTTTCTCATTAGTAAGACTTTCCAGCTTAGCGCTGTTTCGCGTAGCCATTATTGTCGTCGTTTTTGCATGTGCGCTGTATGGCTTTGCGTTTGGCGCGGGCACTGAAAACATCGAGAATGTTCAAGACGACGGCCTCGTCGGCTGGATCTACTACACGATTAGCCTCTTTGTTTTGGGTGGTATAGATGCGGGGGCACCTATGAAAGGCGGCGCGCCCGGTAGTTATTTCGCACTCTGGATCGCATATTACTTAGCGCCATTAATTACCACCACCGTTTTGGTTGATGCCATTAGCAACATCATCAAATCACGTGAGATACCCAAAGCGGAATTCGATGATCATATTATCGTCATCGGTACATGGGACGTGGCGGCAGCTTATCTTGGTGCCATCCGCGAAGTTGACGCCGTACGACAGATACTCATTATCGAACACTCAACTACATTGGCAGATCCAATATTCAGAAAAGACCGCGACCACGCAAATATAGTTAATGTGGCTGGCAATGTCCTGCGGACAGAGTTCCTTCAAACGCTGTCTCTCAATACAGCTTTCAGAGTTGTGGTGATATGCGAAGACGACTTACTCAATCTCGAATGCAGCTGGTCAATCAGAGCACTTAGTCCTGAGCTACCTATCGCCTGTCATGTTGGCGATTTACCCTTACTGCGCCCTGTAAGCCGGATAGCACGCAATCGACGCGGTGATGAAACTGCCCGATTACCGTCGATTTTCAGCACGCACCGCATTGCCTCACTACTACTTTATGACGAATTTTTGGAGCCACATTTCGCGGGCACAGCAAACCTGGACAATATTGTTATTGCAGGTTTTGGTCAGTTCGGGCAAACGGTACTAGAATTAATAACCGCCCGCGGTGCCGGCGAAGTCGGCAAGATCACTATTATCGCCAACGATGCCAACCGGCATATCAGCCAATTGACAACCGATATCGACCTAAAGGACTTTAACATCGAAACCATCGAGGGCGATCTAGAAAATCTGTCGACCTGGCAGCAGTTAGCGTCTTCTATCGTCGGCGAGTCGCCGTCTATGGTACTGCTGGCCGCCTCAGATTTGGCGTGTAATTTTCGAGCTGCATCGATACTCAGGACGCAATTCCCAGAGACTAGAGTGCTATTACGCTGCTTCCGACATACCGCATTCTCTGCGATGATGGCGGAGGAACTCAACGTAGAAGTGCTATGCCTCAAAGTGATGCTCCACGGTGCACTGGTCGATCACTTCGACGCATTTACAATGGCATAAGCCGTTCAGAAACTGGCAATCGCTGTCGCTTCTTCTGCGTGATGATCGAGCAATGTATCTAGAGCAGATATTTCTAATACTTTTTGAACAGGGGGTGTAGCACAACAAAGCTTTAATACACCATCTGCCCCCTTAACCGCCTTAGCTGCGCGAACAAAAACTCGCAGACCTAAGCTACTGACATAATTGAGACCGCTCAGATTCAGCAACACTTTACGACCAGACCC
>CAWUVW010000031.1:0-69142 GCA_963926105.1 uncultured Luminiphilus sp.
TTGGTATGGTCTCGGATGTGTTAGCCGTACATGCACGTAAAAATATTTTTGGCTACCGAATGATGGTATGGGCCATTGTCGCTATTGGCGTACTGAGTTTTGTGGTGTGGGCCCACCATATGTATGTCAGCGGCATGAACCCCGCTTTTGGTTTCTTTTTTGCAACAACGACCTTAATCATCGCCATACCCACCGCTATCAAAGTCTACAATTGGGTGCTGACTTTGTGGCGCGGCAACATTCATCTCACTACCCCCATGTTGTTTGCCATTGGCTTTATCTTCACTTTTACCCACGGTGGTTTAACTGGGCTATTTTTGGGCAATGTGGTTATCGACTTACCCTTGTCAGACACTTATTTTGTCGTCGCCCATTTTCATATGGTTATGGGGGTGTCTCCGATAATGGTATTGTTTGCTGCCCTGTATCATTGGTACCCACTCATTACGGGGAAGATGTTTAATGCCACATTGGGTAAGCTTCATTTTTGGTGCACGTTCCTCGGCACCTATGCTATTTACCTCCCGATGCATTATTTGGGGTTTCTAGGTGTGCCGCGCCGCTATTATGCGATGGGTACAACCGACTTTATTCCCCAGTCAGCACAAACTCTAAATGCAGGTATTACGGTTGCGGCAATTTTAGTTGGACTGGCTCAACTAATATTCATTGCCAACGTTATTTGGAGTATTTTCAGGGGTGAAAAATCTGGACCGAATCCCTGGCATGCAACATCACTAGAATGGCAAACCGAACAAATACCACCCGCACATGGTAACTGGGGAGAGAAACTACCCGAAGTACACCGTTGGGCATATGACTTCAGCGTGCCGGGCGCCAGAGACGATTACATTCCACAAAACATGTCAAACGAAGATGTGCCTCTTGAGCCGGGCCAAACCTTGAAAGTGCATGAGGAGCATTGATATGTTTGCAACACTACGTGAAAAACCCTGGCTAAACTCTATAGAGGCTACTGCCAGCCCAGGTCTTGATAGCGAAATATCCAGAAAAAGGATTGCACTACGATTCTTTCTTGCCGTTATCAGCGTCCTTTTTTCACTCTTTATTATTACATTTCTCGCCCGCTCACAATTCCCTGATTTCCAAGCATTGGCAGGACAAGCATGGCAACCATTCACCGACCCGCAGCAGTTATGGATTAACACCGGCATTCTATTAGCTGCCAGTATTGCCATTCAGTTTGCCAAGCGCAGCGCTAAACATAATCAACTAATTGCAGCCAATGTAGCGATAGCCTTATGCGGCCTGCTCACGCTTGCATTTATAGGTGCTCAGATTCTGGTTTGGCAGCAACTAATGGAGCTTGGCTACTTTGTTGCAAGTAACCCGGCTAATAGTTACTTCTATTTGCTTACTGGCATTCATGGTCTACATTTGGCAGGCGGTGTATTTGTACTCTTGCTATTAGGTTTGCGTTCAACGAAACAAACACAAAACTCGCTAATAATTAGCACCACCTTATGCGCTAATTATTGGCACTACTTATTATTGGTGTGGGCACTTTTATTTGCCTTAATTACCAGCACTCCAGACACCTATAAAACATTAGCCGCCCTATGTGGATTTTGAGGTTTCTCAATGACAACAGGAACAAGCAAGCCAAACGTTGATAGTCGCTGGCAGAGTTTAAGTAGCGACTGGTCTAGCGACAAAGAAACCTTCCCCGTGCCTTGGGGAAAATTGATGATGTGGATTTTTTTACTCAGCGACACCTTTATTTTTAGTATATTTCTCACTGGGTATATGAATGTTCGCATGTCGACATCCGCGCCTTGGCCCAATACAAGCGAAGTTTTTGCGCTGACTATTGCAGGGCAACATATACCACTAATTCTTATCGCCATAATGACCTTTGTGCTAATCACAAGCAGCGGGACCATGGCATTGGCGGTTAATTATGCGTACCAAGGCGATCGCAAGAAAACCTTTGTCCTGATGATAGCGACGGCTCTTCTGGGCGCATCATTTGTTGGCATGCAGGCGTTCGAGTGGAGCAAATTAATACATGAAGGTGTAAGACCCTGGGGCAATCCTATGGGCGCGACGCAGTTTGGCTCTGCATTCTTCATGATCACCGGCTTTCATGGCTTACACGTAAGCGCCGGGGTTATTTATCTTTCTGTCATTGCCAATCGTGTACGCAATGGCCATTACGAAGGCAAAGGCTATCACATAGTAGAAATTACAGGGCTGTATTGGCACTTTGTCGATCTAGTTTGGGTCTTTATCTTTGCATTTTTCTACCTTTGGTAAAGAGGCTTTATATAACATTGCATTAACGAGGCGTGCTCATGGATACAACTGCAAATCAAAATGCCAATCAACAACACCCGATTAGCATTTATCTAAAAGTATGGGCGCTGCTATTTGTGCTCAGTGCCCTTTCGTATATGGTAGATTACTTACAATTTCAAGGTTATACCCGCTGGACTTTGATCCTTATATTTATGTTTTTAAAAGCAGGCTTTATTGTCAGTATATTTATGCATCTTGGCTGGGAGCGCTATGCACTTAAATGCACTTTATTACTGCCACCACTGGCCATAGGAGTGCTGATTTGGCTAATGTCGATAGAAGCCGATTATACGCTTAGCTCAAGGCAGATGTTTTTAGGGCAGTAAAGGAGGAAAACATCGATGAGCAGTGCCATTAGTACAGTCGATGCAGCGGCGGGCTGGAGAGATTATCTAGAGCTATGCAAACCCAAGGTTGTTTTCCTGTTATTAGTTACCGCCATGGTCGGCATGCAATTGGCCAGCCCCAACTGGGTACCTATTAGCACTGTTATTATCGCTACAATTGGCATCGGATTCGCCGCCGCCTCCGCCGCAGTGATCAACCATGTCGTAGACGCGAAAATCGACTTAAAGATGCAACGGACTAAAAGTCGCCCAGTCGCTCAGGGTAATGTGAGCAACAGCCAAGCGATGCTTTTCTCCGCCGCACTTGGCGTCTCATCAATGTTTATTTTGATTACATTTATAAACTCTTTAACTGCTGTTTTATCGCTAGTAGGCCTTATTGGTTATGGGGTCATATATACCGTGTTTTTAAAGCATGCCACTCCGCAAAATATTGTCATTGGTGGTCTTGCTGGCGCATTACCGCCACTTATTGGCTGGGCTGCAGTCGCGAATACGGTTAGTCATGAAGGATTACTATTAGTTCTCATCATATTCGTATGGACACCGCCACATTTCTGGGCATTGGCAATAGATAGAATAGACGATTACAAAAAAGCTAAAGTCCCTATGCTACCAGTAACCCACGGTATAGCCTTTACTAAAACCTGTGTTTTGGCTTATAGCCTGGCACTATGGGCAGTGAGTTTAGCGCCGTTTTTTGTCGGCATGAGTGGCTTTTTATATCTTGTTTGCGCGACACTTTTGGGAGCCTGGTTTAGTTACTATGCGTGGGCATTAAAATATCGCCCGTCAAAAGGCATCGCGATAAAAACCTTTATGGTGTCTGTTAAATATCTTCTCTATTTATTTTCAGCGCTTTTGGCGGACCACTACATCGCCATGCTAATGCACTAATAATGGCTAATAAAAATCGCACGCTTGCCCTATTATTAGGCTCGGTTTTTTTACTGTCGGCTTCTGCCGTATTTTTCGCCGCGCTCTTTTTTAGTAACTCACCTCCACTCATCAGTGGAGTGATTATTCCAAACAGCCAGGCACTAAAAAACTTTAGCCTACTAACGCATAGAAACGAAAACTTTACTAATCAAAACCTCCAGGGGAACTGGCATATCATAGCCTATGGCTACACTGACTGCCCCGATATCTGCCCGACAACGCTTGCCTCGCTGGCCCAGGTAGAAAAAAAGATCATCGCCAGCGAAAAATACACCAACGTAAAATTCTTGTTTTATACAATAGACCCCCAAAGAGATACCGTGGAGAAACTCGCCACCTATATACCCTTCTTTAGCCCTCATTTTACGGGACTGACCTTGACGGAAAAGAGTTCGGGGCATATACCCTTCGAAATGAGTCTTGGACTACAAATATTACTAAGCCCATTGCCAGATGATATAAAGTCTTACAAACGATACTCAGTTAGCCATGGCGTAATGCTGTATGTGCTCAATGCTAACGGAGCGCTGCAAGCTATTCTTAAGCCAGATGTAGATATCCAAGGGGCTCAGTCTTTTAGTAGTGAAAAGATTTATCGAGACTATCGCGCACTCCGAAAATACTTTGCCGGTAACGCCTAAATTAGACGTAGAGGACATATAAACGGCCTGTTGAGGTTAGATTTACGTGCTGATCAGGCTGAGTGGCAGGTGGTGCTCTTTTGGCTGGCACCATGTATGTCCGGATGGGGGTTTCTTGTTCCCTATCGCGCAGATGAGCTAGGATCCTGTCGATGATGTCCTAATCCTCAATGCAAGCAATGATGCTGACAGACCCACCGCAGCGACAGCAGAAGTCGACAAGATGAATCGATGCGCAGCATCCAGAGAGAGTGCTCAATATCGCAGACCCGCTTCAGACTAGACCCTGCGCTCAGGTCAAAGCGATTTTCCGTGTCAGCACATTTAATCCCGCGTTAAAAGCGTATTTTGCTTTGACGCCTCGGAGTCTTAGCAAGTAAAACCTAGCGGGTATTGGCTGACGTCAGTTGGCTGCTTCATTTAAAATGTCCGCCAAAACCCTGACCCGTTTTATGTTGGCCTCTTTGCCTCATATAATTTTGGGGGCTTTACTATTAAAAAACGAGCGCGTAGATGCAATACATCGATCTATTGGATAACTGCTAATGAGTCGATCTAGCGCAGAGATCTAACACACAGATTCGCGATGCAAGTCTTTTTCTGCGCTAAGCCGAAATCGCCAAGCTTAAAAGCGCACGGAATTCGGTTTGCTGGTCTTTGTTGAGTGGTGCGATGATTTCCTCAATGCCGTTCTGCAAAGCGTCTTCAAGCTTTGGTTGCAAGCAACGGCCTTTGTCAGTGAGGAAAACGCGAACGAGTCGCCGGTCTCGCTCGTCGGATCGGCGCTCGATAAAGCCATCTTTTTGCAAGCGGCAGAGTGAGCGGGTCGTTGCGGCCTTGTCGGAGGCCGCGGCATCAGCCAGTGACTGTTGCGTACGTCCGTTTTCAATATACAAACCAAACAGATAGATATACAGACCGTGGGTGAGACCCAGTGGCGCGAGTTCGCGATCAAGCGCTTTGTTGAGCTTGCGGTAGAGCAGCACAATGGCGCGCGCTTGATTGTCTAGTAGGTTAATCAATAGGATGCGCCCCCTGGTTTACTGTCGGCGGCCCCTTGCGCGGACGTAGCGCTAGGGCGAGTAACGCCACCACAATCATCAAACCGGCGCAGATCATAAATACATCTTGCTGGGCCATAGTGCGCGCTTGCTGTACAACCATTTGCTCGGTGGCGGCGAGTGCGCTGGAGAGATCCCCTGTGCCGTCGCTGATTTTATCGAAGAATTCGCTGCGCTCAACCGATGGCCTAGAGAGCCCCTCGACAAGGTCTGCGCGATGCACGACGGTGCGATCGTCCCACAAGGTAATGCCGATCGCCATGGCTAAACTCGACGCCAGCATGCGGATAAAATTGGACAAGCCGGTGGCGGTGTCCATCATATGCACGGGTAGACCTATCAAGGTGATCATCATCATGGGAATCCACAGGAACGGCATGGAAAAACCAATCATAAAGCGCACGCTCCCGAGGTAGGTCGCCGATACCTGCGGCGTGAGTAGTCCGTGCAACATGATGATGATCATCATCGAGCCAGCGCCGAAGATGATGGTGTATTTCGGATTCCAGACACGCATGCGCTGACCTATGAATGGCATGGCAAGAATAGGGAATATGCTGGTGGTGGCCATCACGAGACCGGCGGCGCTAGAGGTATAGCCCATAACCGTTTGCATCCATAAAGGATAGAGCACTGCCGTGACGATAAATCCGCCATAAAATGCCGCTGTCATCGCCGAGCCAAGGGCAAAATTGCGATTTTTGAACAGTGACAAATCGACAATGGGATGTGGCTCATCTAGTTCCCATATGAAGAACACGATTAAACTCACGATACCCACACCGAGGAGAATCCGCACTTCCATGGAAGCCAACCAATCGAGCTCGTGGCCCCTATCTAGCGCGAGCTGCAGGGAGATGATGCCAACCACCATGAGCAGTAATCCAATCACGTCGATGGGATCTCTTTTAATTTCGGTCTCGTAGCGGCGTAAAAACGTGCTACACGCCCAGACTGAGAAGATACCTAGCGGCACGTTAATGTAGAAAATCCAGGGCCAACCTAAGTGGTCGGTGATGTAACCGCCGAGCAGTGGGCCTACGACAGGTGCTACCCCCGCGGTAACACCCCAGATTCCCAGCGCTTTGCCGTGTTCTTCTGGGGGGTAGATGCGAAGAATAATCGATTGGGAGAATGGTAGTAGTAAGCCACCAGACATTCCCTGAAACGCTCTAAATATCAGCAGTTCATTGAAACTCGTCGCTTGAGCACACAGCCAAGAGGTAAGTGTGAACAATAATACTGCAGAGTAAAATGCGCGTATTTGCCCAAAACGTTTTGATACCCACCCCGACAATGGCAACACCACGGCGAGGCATACGCTGTAAATAGTTAGAACCCAAGAGCCCTGCGAGGGTGTGGCCGCTAGACTACCGGAGATTGAGGGCAGTGCGACGATGGCGATGGTCGTGTCCAGCACGTTCATAAAGGATGCGAGCAAAACGGCCGATATAGCGAGGAAGCGTTCAATTCCCTGAAGCGGTGGAATATCGGATCCCACAGCGTGATTCATGGGGTCATTAACTCATGCTCATGCAGCCCTGCGAGTTGTTCCAAAATGACTTGTTCAATCAACGCTTGCGCACCTCGGCTGGCGTCCTCGTAAACAGCATCAGCTGAGACTTCGCCGCGGTCTTGGGCGGTAAATGCGCGCGGCGTTGATCGGTCGTGAGTATCCACGTGTACCGTTAATGAGGCGCCGATTGGCAGTGGAAACTCTGACGTCTTCTCATCTAAATCGATGCGTACAGGTACCCGCTGCACGATTTTAATCCAGTTCCCCGTGGCGTTCTGTGGCGGCAAAATCGAGAACACGGCACCAGTACCCGAACCGATGCTAGTTACGCGACCAGCAAACGCTTTCGTATCGCCGTAGATGTCCGCCTCGATGGCCACCGGTTGCCCGGGACGGAGATGACGCAGTTGGGTTTCTTTGAAATTGGCCTCTATCCAGTAGTTACCGGCTTCGACAATAGAGAAGATAGGTTGCCCCGCGTCGATGACCTGCCCAGCCTGTACGCGTCGCTGTGCAACACGGCCTCCTACTGGCGTGAATATCTCGTGTTTGTTGCGCGTGCGCACGGCATCTAGCAGGCGGGCGGAAGCGACTTTGATCATCGGATGATCTTTGATGTTGTGCTCCGTCGCGGCAGACATTGCCTGGCGCAGTTGATTGCGCGCTTTTTCCAGCTCAACTGTAGTTTCTTCAAAGCGTGTTTGCGCCGAATCTACGCTCTCTTGCGCAACTGCTTTGCTTTTTAAGAGCGCCTTTCGTCGCTCATATTCTTGTGTGGCGAGGCGCTGCGTAGTCTCTTTGAGCTTGAGTTCTGAGCGCGCCACGGTGATGGCGGCGCTGCGGCTGGCGACTTCGCGTATGGCCATACCCAACATCCCTTTGGCCTCTTCGAGCGCGCGATCCGCATCGGCCCATGACATTTGCGCCATCAATTGTCCGGCCTCGACAAAATCATCGGTATCGTTCGATATGTGCTTGACTACCCCAGGTACTTTGCTGGCGATAGACACCATATTGCCGCGAACATAGGCGTTGTCGGTGCTTTCCACCCATTGGCCGATGTTGAGATACCAATACGCACTCCCTGTACACGCAATGCTGAAAATGATTAGGACGATGAAAAGACGCTTTGCGCGGCGCCGCCGAGACGTACCAGTAGATTCAGCCATGATGCAAACTCATTGGGGTGCGGGGGATTTTAATCAAGGATCGTTGATTGATCAACTAAATTGTGAAGCTAATGTTTCTGACATCAGTTCCTGCAATTTTGTACAGCCTTCTGGCGCTGAGGCTCCTACTGTGGGAAAAGAAATATTCGGTGTGAGGTGACGCGGTGCGTTCCTGCGGCGTGGGCTGGTTACACCGGCCAAACGCGGTAAAGCGATGGGATTATCCATGATATGCAAGGTGATATCTGGGCAGCAAACCTTTCCGGGAATGAGGGCGCGCAAATCACGATTAACTTGCCGCTGGCGATTTTAGCGTGAATGGGTGTGCATGTAGGCGGAGGATCTATTTCAGCTGATCAGTCAGCTGCCTAGCGCGACGGGGCTGCTGGGACAAGACACAGAGACAGCGTGGCCAGACCTCGATTCTGCTGAAGACAACGATGCTATGCCCCAGATCCTCGGCAGCTCCGGCTGCTATAGGATCGCCATCGGATCGCAAGGCCCTTATGATCCGCACCATCCGGCCAATAGATAGCCCTGATTTCGGGTTGGAGCGGGTAGCCAAAGCCAACGGCTTCTCACTACACCCGAGGGTGAGCGGTGAGGGGTGAGGGGTGAGGGGTGAGGGGACATTAAAAAAACCGGAACCGGTTGTGTCGGTCTATCGCACGCCCAACGGTGGCGGCTTTCCGTCTTTCTCTGAGTTCCACTGGCAAAGTGGTTTATACCCAGCCCCACCGTTCTCCCCATTCGTTTATAGGTATGGAATTGCCGCTTTTTGATATTGGGGTCAAGCCTGCTTATCGGCTTTTTCGCCAAAAGCTAAAAACGGACTTGAATCCAAACTTGAACCCAAATCATTACCGTTGTGGTACGGGCTGAGTGTCACCGGCTACTTTGATCTTCCAACCTTCAATGGGGCTATCTTTGGTATCGGTATACCCCATTAAATAGTACAGGCGTTGAGTCTGCTCTCCTCCTGCGCCGATCTGGAAACGGTCACGAAGGTAGTAAGGGGGAATGTTCTGGTAGTTCAATTGAGCCGAAACCTTGGCCGCTCCTTTGATTTGACCCCACGGGATTTTGTAAGTCACTACGTCTGATCCACTAAAGTCTTTATAAGTTGCGTCATTGTTAGGATTGATCGCACCTTCAGGCAACGGGGCGTTCAATTGCTGAGAATGATCCTTTGGGGTTTTTGCTCCCCACAAGGAAACAGGTAACAGCGACTCCCACTTTTCCATTGTATTCTCAGTCTTTGGCCCAGGATTTTTGCGATAAGCCTTCTCTGCTTCATCAAATTTTTTCTTCAAATAACCGTATTGATAGCCGATGGGCTGCAAGCGATTGTCTTTCACGACTTTTCCAATCCCCAAAAAGCTCGTGTTCAACAGGTACTCCGGAGCTTCCTTAGTTCCATATTGATTCACGTAGCGTTCTTCGAAGATTTGAGCCTGGTTTTGTCGTGAAATTGTTTCCCAATGAGGTTGCAGCTTTTTCCAGTCGTTGGTGAATTCCGAAGCCAGTGGCTGTGCATTGGCTGCAGGGGAATCAACAATCACCCCTTGGGAATTGGTCAGACCCGAGCCCCACAGCACGTTTCCTTCCGCATCTTGCACCTTAACTTCCAACCATGCTCTGCGAAACCCCACCCCCGAAGGCAACCGATGCCCTGCCGTATTGTTCACACGGACCCGTGCAACTAAATCGTTTTTCACTCGCTCCACGTCTAAAATACTCACTTTAGCCGCACTATTCGTGGCCTGAAATGCACCATCTTCGACGGCAAAATCTTGGGCCGACACCGTTCCCATCGGTGGATTGGAATCCGGCTCCATCCCAAAAACAGAGAGGGTGAACTGCTGGTAAAACGAAAGGACAAAGAGATTCATCCCAAAGAAGCTATGACGCCCCACTTCGGGTCGATTCGGCACCGTAATTTCTCCCTGGGCCGCGAGGTTTTCTGCTGGAGGCATAGGCCAATTCGCACTCTCAATATTTGCCACTTTGGGAGCGATCGGGATGCCATTACCTTTCAGGTCCTTTGCCATATGACAGCCCTGACAGGTCATCGCAGAGGCCTTATTGATGGGCATGTCGGGATTCAACGTTTGATAAGCGCTGTATAGCCATTCCAGATAGGTGTCCTGTTCATGGGCCTCACTCATCATCACATGACCTTTGTCGGTCACCGGATCGAGCGCATGGAAGCGACTCGTAGCTTCCAGATGTCCCACGTCTAATTCGATCACATGACAAACTCCACACATGTTGGGGCTGTCGATGTACTCGTTGTAGGTAGGGGTAAAGCCCAATGCTTGCTGCATGGGGTAGGAACGAATAGGGCCACCCGGTTGTTCGTCGTTGGGAGTGGAACCATAAATGATATTGTGATCCACAGGTCTTGTGAACCGCCCCGTGGTGGGCAGTTTGTCCGGAGTTTGGTTCACTTCTGAAGGCTTCATTTGATGGCAGACCATGCAGGAGATCCCATCACGAGCCAGTGCACCGTATTTAGCGTGTGGACCTTTATCTGCAAACACCATGGAAAGGCCAAAGTTTTTATTTTGATACTCCGGTTTATGCTTGTTTTCCGGCTTCTCTCGGTCTTCTTGATATTGCCGTTGTCCCATCGCCCCATGGCACCTGAGACAGGTGTTTTGAATGACTCCCGCATCCTCGGGATAAGTCTTCATTTCCGATTCAAGTTGAGCAAAGAAAATCGGATCACGTCCCGCCATCCCCATAGGGGAAGAGCGCCACTCTCCATAAACGGAAAGGTTTAGCATTCGATTGTCCGATTTTCCCGTTACCGGATCTAACACCGCTTCTCGGACTAACATGTTGGGCGTTTCGGTTTCCACAAGGTTGGTGGCATCGTGGCACCCGATGCAGTTGTCAGAAGTGATATAGGACCGCGTGGGTTGCAAAGGTTCAACATCATTCCATACATGGTCATAACTGGAATTGGGGAAAACGGGTCCTGTCGCCGTCGGGGAATATTGCGGAACCTCTCCCCCGTTATATATTTTCTTTTCGGAATATTGCTTCTCAAAGGCAGGATTGATTGTTTGACGGTGTGATTTCATGTCACCCGACATGGGAGAGTCGGCATCCAGAATATTCTGCATGAATAAGGGGTCCGCGACCTGAATGTAACTTTTCCCATCGATGGAATCCGCATTTTGTCCGGTTAAATTCTGGTAACTGACGAAGGTATTTTGTCCGGTAGTGGAAGCATGGCAGGTGAGACAGAAGGAGTAGGAAAAGGTCCCCATGGTATCCATGGATCGAAATTCTTCTTTGAAATAAATCACCCAAAACCACCCGTCATGCGAGGCGCCGTTCTTTTTAACCATGACTGCCCAACCTATAACAGGGTCAGTGTTAGGATAAATAGGCGGCTCAGTTTTATACATTTCTTTGACCACGGTGGAACCATCCGGGAGAGACTTCATGTTTTGGTCTCGGTCACATTCTCCGGGCGTGGGTTTATGATCTTCGTTGCGGCACTTTTTCATCCATTCGGCCACATCGGGAGAATAATAAATGCGGACACGGTGATGCGTCATTCCATCAATCAAGGTTCCGTCTGGCTTTCTGTAAATGTCACCGGTGGGGCGGATGTAAGGGTCATGTTCCCATCCTAGGTATTGCAAGCTTTCTGCAAACGACGTCACCTTAGCTAGGTTTTCCGACTTCACGGTGCTGGAGGTGTTGGTGCTCACATCTAAGTCAGGTCCAAATCGAGGAGATTGTATGGTTTCTGCCACGGCATTGGTGATAATGGTGCCACTAACGTCCAAACCACACCCTAAAGTGACCACGATCGCGACCATTAGGGTCGACCGAATCAATCTATTATTTAACATGGTTGATCTCCGCCCTTATTAATCTTGTATTTTTGATGCATAGCTTATTCGGTATCTCATCCACAAACGTAAACATTTGACTCCCACGGTTTGGGCGAAAGCCTCAATTAACATGCGATTTGTCGGTACCTATGCGGGCATAGGTTTTATAAACCCCCTCGATGCTTACAGCCGACTCTGGAAACATAACCACAGTCGCCTTGCCCGACCCAGGCACTCACTGGCAGTCCTTGCAGTCCTTGCAGTGCCAATAGAATGCGCCTTCAGCGCATGTAGGATCGTATTAATAGCGAAGCGCGCCGCACAGAAAACCATCTGGCCTTTTTTATAGGTATCTCTAGCAGAAAGCACTGCAGCTTGATAAAGGATGTTAGCGTACTAAGTGACTCCCCCAAGAGGCTATCTTGCGTCTGAAAACATCGAAAGAGTAATTAAGTGATATGTTAGCGTTCAATGCAACCCAACTAGCCTAGATCTTGCTTTTTATCTGTACCTCAGCCGACCCTATCAGTTTGTGTCTGATCAATTAAATGAAAATTTATTATATAACATCCGATAAAAATGCTTTGAGAAAGCGCTCGCTCGGCAGCACGCATTCACTTAAACTGAAAGTCTCAAACGCATCTAATAGGCTGCATATGTCTGGCTCAGTTTCAAATTCGCAAGTGCGCTCAATCGCCGATGTTGTAGCTGAACACATCCAAGCTGAGATTGATCTCGACCTCGACACAACCATGGCGACCATGGCCGATAACCCACATTTAACAGTGTTCCCCACTCTGGCAGGCGCCGTTGGTAAGGCCGCAGTTCGCGAATGGTATGCGAACCATTTCATTGGCAAATTCCTGCCCCCCGATGGTGAGATCATCAATATTTCCCAGACGATTGGCGAGACCCAGGTTGTCAATGAAGACCTGGTGCGCTTTACCCATACAGCGGTACTTGATTGGATTTTGCCGGGTATTGCGCCGACAAACCTGCCGGTTGAGGTTGCCATGGTAGTGATTGTTGGTGTCGTGGACGGCAAAGTAACTCATGAGCATATCTATTGGGATCAGGCTTCGCTGTTGGCGCAAATTGGCCTGTTGGATCCAACGGGCCTTCCAATTGCACCGGCGAATGCGGCAAAGCTTCTCGATCCGACCCTGCCTAATTTGCGCTATACCTAAAGCTTGGCAGCCATGTATTACCCTAAGTGCGCTATTGATTGGCCGGTGTAACCACGACTTTTGCTACGGGGTTACGCCAATCATAAATTGCGGCTTCTAACTCGCCGATACCATGAATGCCTTTATGGATCGTCACAATGCCTTCTCCATCATCGTAATAAGACAGCGCTTCTCCACGACAAGCGGGTCCTGAGACAGTTACGCAAGATTCATCATTCGTTTCAGTCCCCGCGTCATAAGCGGCGGCTAAGTCAGTCATGGCGTCTTTACCTTTCGGTAGCTGCACGTCCATTAAGGCAATAAACGCATCATTTGTATTACCTAGGATTGCACCGGGCATAAAATGATCACCTTTCTCAGCGTAAATCAACATACTTGAGCTGCCTCCAACAAGATGAACTGCGTCCCCGACCACGGTTGATGTCACGCCGAGCATCCCGCGGAATTTTTCCGCGAGCGGGTTACCATCACCGGCCTCTGCCAGGCTAGCTAGTTCTGGGCTTAACGTCGGTCCAGCTTTGGATCAGCTAAACGTTGCTCATTGCCCGGCGAAAATCAGATTTTTTGACCTGAGTGAGTTGCAGAACTATATTCATAGTCAGATGAAAAAGCGGCTAATAAACGGCTCGCGTACAATCTAGCAAGAGTTTTGGGTGTCTGGGTGATATGGTCTGATAAGTGACTCAGCAGTAAGACGCTTATTTTTCCCACGAGGTGTTTAATGTTTAAAAATATTCTCACTACATCAGCCGGAGTTATCGCGCTGGGACTCGCCAACTTTTTGCCGACGCTTGCACTTGCGGCAGGAAGTGGCTGTGTCGATCAAAACTGGATCGACATGACAGATACTGAATTTGCAAGAAATTGTGCTGGCATGGCGTTCTCTGACTCATTGGAAAACCGTGAAACAATGGCTTGGATGTTATTTACGCGTGTTAACCAATTAATTGCCGATGACCACAATGGCGGCATGTCTGAAACTAACTTGGTTCCTGTTTGGATGTCGTGGGCGACGGATCCAGACACATTTGCTACCCGCAAGCGCTTCAAATTCAAAGCTGTGCGGCGTGCTTCGATCATGCCGGTGAGTGAGAAGCGAGAGCTTCATGCTGGAACGGTATCGACGATAGATCCAGATGGCTCAAATGAAGAGGCGATGCGCAACCCGATAAGCTACGACTATTTGGTTGACAGCGGACTGACGACCAAACGCGACGTGGCAGAGTTTTTTAAAAACAATGACTATGTTGACATGCCAATTGGGTCGATCGAGTTAAAAGGGGCGTGGCTACAGATCACCGACGATAGCCCCGCACCCGATGGTGCGCTGACTTTTCAATTTAGTTCGGGACACTATTGGCTACGTGGCCTGCATATCATGGCCAAGATGCGGCACTTGGATGATCCTAAGCGAATGTTTTACACCGAAGAGTCAAGCTGGTTTTGGACTACGTTTGAGTTCAACCGGAGTCCTGGCGTCGAACAGGTTCGCAAAAATTTGATTACCCAGCGATCACCATTGGATGATCGTTTGATCGACGACATTCTCAGGATCGCCAACTTGGACGGATTTGGTTTTGAGCAATATGCGCCGAATGGGACGCAAATTCGTTTTACGGTGGACGGCTTGGGCACAACCCCAGTGGTCCTGGGTCACACAGCGATGGAAGACTTTGCCGGAGCACCGAACACGGCACAATCGCAGTATTGGACGTCGTTCGAAGCATCTTGCCATAGCTGTCACGCTACTGCGTCTTATAACCCAGATACCGCAACGTTCTTCCCGTTATCGGTCCCTAAGGGCGCTTTAGACCCAAGCTACAATCATGAGGATAAAAGTGGAACGACTCAATATTTAGGACAAGGTTTCAAGCCACTTGATTTCATGTGGCCCATTACTTTCCAAGCCAAGTAGGTATCGAACTTTCTTCGTGTATCCGAACCAGATCGATCGCGCATTGTGGTAACGCCCTAAACGTTTATCGCTGGCTCCCGATCATCGCTTGCGAGGACTGGTCACGCCAGCAATGCGCAGCAGCGGTGTGAAGCGAATGTCCAATACGGTAATCCCCTCACACGTTGAGCGTCACGCTGCGGTGGCTCTGCCAGAGTCATTGCGTGTATTGAGGACCAAGAGGTTATCAACCGGATCCTGGCGCATCTTCGCGACAAGCATCCAACCTCCTCTACCCCGCCGCTATTGATAACACCATCACGGGCTCCGCCTGAGACAAGGTGAATTGAGAAGGTGAGACCGCGCAGCGGTCGAGAAGCTGGCCTGGGCCATGCAAAGCATCAAGAGAGGGTGCCCTGGGGTACAGCTTCAACCGACCCCACAACCCTAAATCAGCAAGGACGCTACTGAAAACCTCATGGCGAGGACTGCTTTGGACGCTCCTTCAAAAATGAACGAATATGAAGTGCAGGATCACTGATCTAGGCAGACATTCGGTGCGACAGATCAGCTAATCACGATATTCTTCTTTCAGGTAACGCTTCTTCATGGGCGCTTTGCTCACAACAGCCCTTTTATTTGTCCTACACTTATTGCGCAGTCATGTAATCAAGCGTCAATGCGGTGAGCGCTCGAACACCTATGGGTAAAGCGCGCTCATCCGCATAAAAGCGTGGTGAATGATTGGGGTACACCAATGAGCGATCTTCAGGAGCTACGCCTAAGAACAAGAAAAGGCCAGGCGCTTTGTTAGCGAAGTAAGAAAAATCTTCCGCGGTTGTTGTCTGATTAGCTTCGATAAAACCCTCACCGGCTACCGCGCGTAAGGTCGGCGACATTTGGCGGAATAGTGCTGGATCATTGCGTGTCACGCCATAACCCAAATCAATCTCGACTTCTGCAGTAGCACCCGCAGCAGCGGCGGTCTGTGTGGCGATACGACGCACACGCTCATGAATATCGAGCCGCGTGTCCGCATCGAAGGTTCGAATGGTGCCCACCATCTCTACCGACTCAGGAATAATATTGTTGCGTATGCCGCCTTCGATTTTACCGACGGTCACGATTGATGGCGTTAACGTTGCATCGAGCTGGCGAGAAACAATCGTTTGCAACGCTAGCACAATTTGGCTTGCAGTCACGATTGGATCAACCCCAGCCCACGGTACAGCGCCGTGAGTTTGTTTACCTTTGACCGTTATACGAAAGAAGTCCGATGAGGCCATAAGGCCACCAGCACGTGTAGCCACCACACCAACAGGATAAGGGAACACATGAAGGCCAAATACCGCATCGGGTTCGGGATCATTAAATGCCCCTTCTTGGATCATAAGTTCAGCACCGCCTAGCGACTGATCTGGTGTGCCTTCTTCCGCAGGCTGAAAGATAAATTTCACCGTGCCGGGCAAGTCTTGGCCTAATCTGGCCAGTACCTCGGCGACACCCATCAGGATCGCAACGTGGTTATCATGTCCACAAGCGTGCATTACACCCACTTCTCGTCCCTGGTATTGTCCCGTGGCCTTCGAAGCAAATGGCAAATCGACAAGCTCGTTTACCGGCAGTGCATCCATATCAGCGCGCAATGCCACGACTGGACCATCTCCGCCGCGCAAAATACCCACCACCCCGGTGTGTGCGACCTCAGTCTGAACCTCCATACCCAGTGAACGCAGATGCTCAGCAATAATACCTGCGGTGCGAAACTCGCTGTTACCCAGTTCGGGATGCTCGTGAAAATCCCTCCGCCACGCGACAACGTTCGGCATCACAGATTCTATAGTCTCCTCCATGGCAGGTGACAAATCAGCAAATGCTAGCTGTGGAGTAACAGCGGCCAAAAGAATAGCTAAAAAGCCGCGCGATACTGTCATGACGATTTCCTCAGTGATTTTCGAACGATCATCATACTGTGATAGGCACCAATTAATGAAGCGTGGCATAGCTGGAATCTAGGGTATAGAAGGCAGCAGCCTCTGCATGGCTGTGCATTCATCGAGATCTTTTTATAGGCCCTCTACTTTTAATCACATTGCGTAATTGTATCCAGCACCCGTTTGGCTTACCTTGTGGTTATAAGGATATAAGCACAAACTAGGTTGCCTGTATCAGAAGCGATTCAACCGTAGTTATTCTGGTGATAGCTAATTTTAATCATTGTAATTGGAGATCAGTCCATTGAATTTAGAATCCAACATGAACCTCACTAGAAATCGGTATCCGGTAATTATTGGGACGCTACTAAGCGCTGTTCTATGCGTCTTTTTAATGAATACCTATGGATGGAGGCAAAGCGCTTTGTTTCTGGTGGGCCTGGCCGCGGGTGTTGCCTTGTACCATGCTGCATTTGGTTTTACTGGGGCTTGGCGGGCGGTGGTGAATACTGGTCGTGGTGCGGGTCTAAGAGCACAAATGATTATGCTTGGTATAACTGTACTTGTATTTACCCCGCTTATTGCTCAGGGTGAATTATGGGGTGTTAGTTTACGCGGTAATGTATACCCTCTAAATCTTGCTGTTCTTGCTGGGGCCTTTATTTTTGGGATTGGGATGCAGCTCGGTGGTGGTTGCGCTTCGGGAACACTATTCACTGCCGGTGGCGGCAATACCCGGATGGTAGTGACATTAGTCGCGTTTATCGCTGGCTCAGTGATCGGTGCTTGGCATTGGTCGGTTTGGCAGGGCTCTCCTGGGTTTGCGGCAGTATCCCTGCAAGAGAATTTTGGCGTAGTTGGTGCCATTATGATTAGCATGGCTTTATTAGCCTTGATTTGGTTCATTAGCATCGTCATCGAAAAGCGCAAACATGGTCATTTGGCCGATAGCCGTCCAGATGAGCGTGATTTTTCTTGGCTAAGAGGTCCTTGGCCCTTGGTTGTCGGTGCCCTCGCACTGGCGGCGGTTAATATTTCTACTTTAGTGCTCGCCGGCCGGCCCTGGGGAATTACCTCAGGTTTTGCGCTTTGGGGCTCCAAGCTAATGATGTCCTTAGGCTTTGATGTCACTACCTGGGGGTATTGGCAGAGACCGTCTTACGCAGCGGCACTCGATGAAAATGTGCTCAGTAATATTACTTCGGTGATGAATATCGGTATTTTGCTTGGTGCGTTGATAGCAGCGGGATTAGCACGAAAATACGCACCTACGTTTAAGCTACCGTTGCGCTCATTATCTGCAGCTATTATCGGTGGGCTATTGATGGGTTACGGGGCTCGTATTGCATTTGGATGCAATATAGGTGCTTTTTTTAGCGGCGTCGGTTCGGCTAGTTTGAGCGGTTGGCTGTGGTTCGTCGCGGCATTTATTGGCAGCATAATTGGCACACGTATACGGCCTCGTTTTGGATTAGATTAAACCTTTTAGGTAAATAGGCTAATCGTTCAAGCTATTTGTTGAATGTACTGCCTGTAGTTGACTGGCTGGAGGGACTGCAAGTAGTCGACTAGTCAATACTCCAGCTGTAATTGAGCCCTTTATATTAAGTGCTGTTCGCGCCATATCCATTAACGGTTTGGTAGCAATGAGAAGAGCCCATAGTGCAATGAAAAACCCCATTGCAGGTCATACCACTCATGCGGTAAATGTCGCGCCGCCGCCAAAACCGGCCACTCCAAATACACTGATTGCGCCAAGAACCCTCTGTTGTGGCATAAAAATTGGGTTTAGCGCATCAAGGCCCCTACTCGGGGCAATCATTGTCGCTAACATCGGTGGGTAAACACCTGCGCAACAATTTAGGCCAATGGTTGCGCCAAAAGTTGCGGGCAAGTTTGCCGTCGCTGCGGTGGTTCTGTCTGGGTCATCGCCAGCATTGAGGACCAGGACGTCATCGATCGAATACTGACTCACCTGCGCCAGAAAGAACCGGAAACACCGACTCGGCCATTGCTGGTGCCACCGACCAGAGCGCCACCCAGGACAAGGTGAATTGATGCGCAGCATCAAGAGAGGGTGCCCTGGGGTACGTTGCCTCTTTTCGCTGGGAAGGATTCCAGCACAACAGCACTACACCAGCAAGGAAGCCAGTGAATACCGCATGGCATGAGCAGTCGCGTGCACCCGTTCAGGAATAAACGGATTTGAATGGCATGCTCAATTCCCCGTGCAGCGCACTGAGCACTCGCGAGACACCCGCGCCTCCTGATACTACCAACCCGCAAAGAATCTGTCGGCCGACCAATATGCCGTCTGCATCAAGCCCCCCGCGCAAGGCGAGAACAAGTGCTACTGCACGTTCATCCTGTCAGTTGGGAAATCCAAAAGCCGCTGGCCAGTCACTTCTTTGATCTGGTGGCACATCACATATAGGGGTTGCCTGCACCGCTTGGCCAGACGCGCAATCACTGGGACAAAAACCTTGTTCATCACACACTGCACCCACCGGTACTAGCCCTGTCAGTCCCCAATTACCATCTGGACACGCAACTTGAGTATTGTGCATCATTCCTCGGTCTTCATGACCCAGAACATGGCAATGATTCACAAATAGCCCCGTGAATTCTTTTGCAACGTACAGGAACTCGGCGCGTCCCCAAGGCTGTGTTACATCGCGGGGGTCAGAGTTAGGTGCCAGTCCGCGTGTCGTTGCCTGTGGAATCGGTAGCGTATCTCGCCAAACTGGAAACTTAAAGTTATTGGGGGTTCGGTTAGACATGCTCAAGAGTTGAAATGGATTTTGGTGAATATGAAAAGGGTGAGCCACTGACGCGCTATTGTTAAATAACGTCCAATGCTCTGGTTGGTCCATGATCAAGGTTTCACCGGCGCAGTCAGGCGTGTATTTAACCTGATTAATCCAGAATTGACTCTGTTCGCCGCCACCTTGATTAACCATTTGATAATGGATGTCTTTCCGCTTTGCCGGGTCAGTTACTGCCGGTATATCGGAGAGATACTTAGGCATGGCCGGGTAATCCTCAACCTCTGGAAAAGACATAACTTGTGCCTCGCCCTCCTCAACAACAAGGGTTAAGAGCGACCCGAGACCGTTGGTTTCTCCACAGGTTTCGGCCGCAGCATCAGCCCGAATCTGAAAGATACCCTCTGCTTTTTCCTTGCCCTCATTTCCCATTATCGTTGTAACATCGTAAATTAAGCAGTGGGCGCCGCTCTCCAGCGGTGCTTGAATAAGAATATCAACCCGATTACCAGGATGTAACTTAAGGGTGCTCAGCTCGTCAAAACTGCTCTCACCTGTCACCTCTGTACAGTCAGGATTGTTAAAAAATGGCTGGCAGTCATAGTTTTCAGGGGAGAACTGGACGCCATCCATAGCAATCTGCCTAACGATAGGGTTCTGATCTCCTTCCGCGCCCAGAGGGAAGCCTATTTTGAGTGCAGCAGAGGACTGCATAGTGGCACCCACAAATCGCCAGCGCTGAATTTCACCCTTTTTCATGATCACTATGGGGTTCGCCTGACCGTTGATAAGTATTGAACTATTCTGATCTTCCCCACCTAGCGCCGGTTGTTTTTCCTGTATGTGCTGAACCACCATTAGACGATCTTTTAGTGCTCCACCGCCTTTGGTTTCGAAGTAGTTGTCAAGCTGGGCATCGAACTCGCCACGAATCTCGAAAGTACCAACAAGACCATTTAGGACTTGAAGCGCCGTCGAGCCGTGTTTGTGCGCATGGTACCAATGCGTGCCTGGAGCCTGCGTATAACGAAGTGGATCGACATCAAAATCAAAATGCCCATATTCGACAACACCCGCCTCTCCATGTGAACTATGCATTGCATCCTGGGACTCGATAGCACCCGCGGGCATCGGAGGTCTTAACTCAAGCCCCACAAAGTCTTGCCCTAATTGAGGCGAAACGTGAAAGCCGTGAAAATGGAAGTTAGTCGAGTTGTTACCATGATAGCAGTTCGGTGGTTCTACGACTTCTCCGTTAACTATTTGACTAGGCAAATAAGGCACAACACCACGAAAACTGGGATCAGGTGCGACAAAACACTGGCCAGTTTCAGGATTAATACCTGGATTTTCGCCAAGGGTATTACATTTATAATTCAGTTCACAGGCGTGCGGATCGTCATCATGTGGCATTCTGTTATAAAGCCGCATTTTGAAATTCGTGCCATCTGACTCACCCGGCTTGCTTGCTGGGTTCATTATGAACGTGGGGCCCGGTGCGCTCCATAATATGTTGTCACTGTCCGGATCGTCTGCATCAACCTCGGTAATTGGCGTATCGGGATCTCTTGGGAAACCATAAGTTCTTAATTTAAGCGTACGCATCTGCCATTGATTATCAGCCCACACCGGTACGCAACGCTCTCTAATTCTGACCACCAGCTCTGTTTCAATACGATTATTAAAAGGGGCAATTTTCATCGGCTCTGCAAGAGGCTCTTGCACATACTCCTGTCCAGCCGCACAGGCTCCGCCATTCAACTCTAAAATGTCTGCGCTATAAACTGATCGATGATCCACCACCGTGTCGTCGCTATTTTGCGACACATCATCTGAACAGGCTACCAAGGCAACAAAGCTCAGTATAATTAAGGTGCGCCCATGACCCCAAAATCTTCTCAGTAGGGCTGACGATTCAGATCGGATTGATTTATCAGACAAGCAATAGGGCTGGCTTGTGCAGTCAGTGACGGGAGGCCGGGCACGCATATAATACTTTCCGTGTTATGAAGAGACTGAAAATTCAGGACAGGCAACTACCGTAGCACAGTGCGGTGGGGATCGGCGCCATACCAGTACTGTAAATGGGATGCTGACCATGGCCCGGAGAACAATGCACAACCTGCAATTAGCAGGCTAGACTGGAGAAGCAATAGGCCGAAAAGGGTCTCTTAGAAAGCCGCCCCATCGGTGCCATGGGGTCTGACGACGTACAGCCGAACTATGGTTTTGTGCACCATGGCCTCTTTTTTCATAAAATACTTTAATTGCTAGCTGTTACGCTAGTTTTGCCTGCTAAATCATAATAACAACAATGTTAAGGTATCAGGCGGACATCAACTTCGGCACCTCGCAGTGGCGATCAGGGCTAACAGATGAGATTCAGATGTACGAAATACTATCTATAGCAATTGCGATTACCTTATCGACGTCTGTTTTTATCTGTATCAAATGGCATAGCGTGGTCTGTACTGGAGACACTCCGGTATCGCTGATAGCGTTTTCAGCGATTCTATTTACCTCCGGCTTAGATGTTGGATTAATCATGTTTCCGCTCATCGAGTTTCCAATCTACGCGACTGAAGAGGACTATAGTTTTACCAACCCACTAGCCATCGAATTTGGTTTCTGGGGATTTTTGGTGTGGGCTTTCTATTTTTTAACAACTTTCTATTTTTGCGTTGTCGAGCCCAAAATCGGACTTTTTCAATATCGGTCTATTCGCTGGGTTAATAACCTCATTATCATTGCCACCTGTGCATTTACGGCATATCTATTCCTCAGTTATGCGCCCAGTTACATCAAGGGCATTTCAGCTTTACAGCAGTATCTTTTAGTGGCTTTTATTATTTTAATGGGCGTCTTTTCAAGCACTCATATCCGCTATATAAAACTACTTAGTCTGGCGTCCAGCGGATTTTTCATACTGTTAACGGTAGTAATGCTAGTCGCATCTGGGGCAACTACCGCAGACTTGGTTGGATCAATGGCTAACTTGGCGGGGTATTTTAAAAACATTCATCGATTCGTCAGTCCTATCACGGACTACCATGGCTGGTATCTTTTTTGGTGGTTTGCCTGGAGCATTATGATCGGGCAGTTTGTCGCAAAATTCGTCTGCGGACTAAAGACCTGGCAGCTGCTAGTGGCTTTGCTGGTTATCCCTTCTGCTGCCATCGCACTGTGGTTCTCAACACTCTACTATTATTTTTCTCACGATATTCCTGTAACGGGAACACTGCGCTGGGCAATGGTGATTCTCGGAATCTTATTTGTGGTTAACTCACTGGACTCGCTTATTCGGCTGTATATCGACAATTTTGGCTTTGACGTAGAGAAGCTTGGGCTGAAAAAATACATTAGCGGAAATTTTTTATTGCTCAGTGTTTTGGTGCTGTTGTATCAGCTTACGCCCCTCAAAATTGAGTGGGTAGGTTTAGTCGTTATCGGGTTGTATGCAGTTATCTATAGTCTGCTGTTCAAGAACAGGCGGGAGCTTAGCCACAGGTTCACCCTCACGACCAAAAAGTCGTAAATTCAGCACGATGTGGACAATGAAAATATGGAAAGCTACGACTATATCGTTATCGGCGCTGGCTCTGCTGGAGCAATTGTTGCTTCGCGCCTGAGCGAAGACCCAAATTGCACCGTATTGTTGGTTGAATACGGCGGTAGTGATCGCAGTGTTTTTATCCGGATGCCTTCGGCGCTGGGTATTCCAATGAACAGCAAGAAATATAACTGGGGATTCAAGTCTGAGCCAGAGCCTCACCTGAACAACCGGCGAATGAATTGTCCGCGGGGAAAAGTGTTGGGCGGCACGTCATCGATAAACGGCATGGTTTATGTCAGAGGCAATGCACACGATTATGATGAATGGGAGTCGGCCGGTGCTATTGGCTGGAATTACCATAACTGCTTGCCGTACTTTAAGAAGTTAGAACGTCATCAATGTGTAACGAGCGAATATGCCGGCGCCACTGGACCTGTGGCCATCAGCGGCGGCAATAACATGCGTAACCCTCTTTACAGAGCATTTATTGATGCTGGGGTCGATGCCGGCTATGGAGAAACAGAAGACTACAACGGTTACCGACAAGAAGGGTTCGGACAAAAGTTCATGAACGTAGATCAAGGGGTCCGAGCATCCACGAGTCACGCTTATTTGAAGAGCGCCATAAAACGCGCCAATTTCACCCTGTTAAAACATACCCTAGTCAAAAAAATTATGTTCACTGGAAAGACCGCGACGGGAATCCAGTGTGAGCTATCTGGCGCAACGCGGCAGTTTAATGCAGAGCGCGAGGTAGTCCTCTGTGCTGGTGCAGTGGGATCACCTCACTTGCTGCAGGTGTCGGGCGTAGGCCCAAGCACGAGACTGCAGGCAGCCGGAATAAGCGTGGTGCATGACCTGCCGGGCGTCGGTGAAAACCTGCAGGATCATTTGGAGTTTAATTTTCAATATCGGTGTAAGCAGCCAATAAGTCTCAACCGCGAATTAGGACTTTTCAGAAAGGCCCTGATCGGGGCGCGATGGCTTTTATTTAAAACCGGCTTAGGCCGCACTAATCACTTTGAATCATGCGCCTTTATCCGCTCCAGGGCAGGAGTGAAGTGGCCTGATATTCAATATCACTTTTTGCCTGGGGCAATTACCTATGATGGCGCAGTCGCGTTTAAGGGGCATGGCTTTCAAGTCCATGTCGGGCATAACAAGCCCACAAGTCGTGGGTTTGTGCGCGCAATTTCTGCTGACATAAAACAACACCCTCAGATTTTATTCAATTATTTGGCAACAGAAAATGACCGCCAAGGATTTCGTGACTGTGTGCATTTAACCCGTGAAATCATGCGCCAGCCGGCGATGGATGCGTACCGCGGAGACGTCATTCAACCCGCGGCAGAGGTGCAGACCGACGAGCAAATTGATGCCTTTGTTCGAGCGTCAGTTGATAGTGCATATCACCCTGCTGGCACCTGCAAAATTGGCATTGATGCGATGGCTGTGGTGGATCAGGACCTCAGGGTGAGCGGTCTGAAAAATCTGAGGATTATCGACTCATCAGTATTTCCCACTGTCCCAAACGGTAACTTGAATGCGCCAACCATGATGGTGGCAGAACGTGGCGCAGATTTAATTAGAGGCACAGTAGAGCCACCCTTAGTTAAAGAGGCCTATACAGATGAATATTGGCAGCAGCGACAAAGAGAAGGTGCCCCTGTGTGAAACCAGACAGAGGCTGAGCGCCCGCTGTCGCTAAGTATCTGCATCATTGACCGATAAATAGAAGCCCGTCATCGCGCGAATCGCGTGGTGCAGCAGCGTATATTTCTTGGCCCTCGTACCAACGCCGAGCGTGAACCTTACTCGTTACCACGGTGTACTGACGCCTAATCATCGCTGGCGCAGGCTGGTTACACCGGCCAAACGCGTCAACGGTGTGAAACGAATATACAGTGATGAGGTACGCTCACCTGCTGAACGACACGGTGTTATGAACTGGGCACAACGGCTCACAATGATATACTCCAGGGCACTCTCTCTTGATACTCCGCATCAATGCACCTTGTTGAGGTCTGCGGTCGCTGCGGCGGGTCCGTCAAAGTCATTGCTTGTATTGAGACCCAGTACGTCATACCCGATAAAGCAGGGCAGGCTCTCGACAAAATTCCGGCCCATCTACGCGACCAGGAGCCGCGCATTCCCAACCCGCCGTATCTGGCATCACCAACCAGAGCACCACCGGAGACAAGATGAAGGCGAGAATCAGCGTGCAGAGATCTTCTATTACTTAGGCAGAAACCTACAAGCAGTGCATTACAAAGACTGGAAAGTACACTTTGTTGTGCAGAATCATGGCGGGTGTGGTCCCCCTGAAGAACGCAATGCGCTACTACTATTTAACCTACGTCGCGATCGCCACGAAAAAGTGGCCGAAGAATCTGGCATGCATGTACTGTGGATGGAGAAAAATATTTGGACTTTTGGTCCCACTAAAAACCTCATCCGTCAGCATTTGATGACCTTTAAGGCCGCTCCTCCGCGCGGTGCGTCAGTCGCTAACCCAGAGAGCATCGGTCGCGAGGCAGTGGAAGAGAACGGGCTCGCTCAGTAAAGCGCTAAATAAACCTTAGGCCCTGATTCTATCGGTGCCTAAGGTCTCACTCACCGCGCGTTTTTGGTTATCTATAAAGCGAGCTCTCGACCCACCTGTGCCACAAGGCAGGACTACAACTCAATGACGGCGCGTCGGGTACAGTGACGTTGATAGAACGCTTCGGATCAAGCCCTCAACCTCCCTTTCCCCTGTCTATTGCGCAAATGCGATATTTTTACAAACTCATTATTGACTGGATAATCATAATGCTTACAATAATCAAGTCTTGTAAATACAATGTTCACATTGGTGAACCGACCTAATGCCGTCGTTGGAGCAATAGCGCAAGCATCCCATTTTATGGATCAACCAAGCCTGCCCGATTAGATCAAAACCTTACCCTATAAAAATAACGCTTTAATAATACCGAGATTCCCACTGTAGCCATTAATGGCGAGAAAGAATGGCTACGCAAAGTCAAGTCCCAACCCATCGCCACGCTGGTCTGTTTGTAGACAGAGGCCCGATAGGCGCACATATGACGACGCCGAGTTTGGCTCACATGGTGAAACGGACTCATCAATAGAATCACACCCAAGGGCGGAGCAAAGTCGAAAATTCAAGCGCTGATGCTCTGGATTTAGCCGCACTGGCTACCCACCCGTCAGCGATAAAGCGCCCCCAAAGCCCAAATAAGCAAGGACGCTGCTGAAAAACTCGCGGCACGCACCGTTGCGTACTCTCATGCAGGAATGAACGGGTATAAATTGCGCGACCACCGCCGCGGAAAAATCTCAGGGCAATAGGCGGGCATTTCGCGAATCGCTCTAGTTTAGCAAACAGAATCAGTGAGGAAATCTGCTCTTAACAGATCTTTTTTCTGTACTTGTTGAAAGCGTGGGGATCCATACATGCTAAAATTTTTGTAATGTTGGCGCGATAGCAAGTATTAGTGCCTCTTTTGACAATCTCTCCTTTTTGTTATTATCGGTTTTAATTTGCACCTCCCATATCACTTCAAGGTTTAGTCTCAAGCATCAATGTACCTACGAGATGAGATCCAGTGTTACGTCGATCAGGTCACATCGACCCATAGCAATGGTCATGTCCTTAATGTCTCGTCGGCAGTAACAGATCTCTCTCGCACAGTCAGTGGTGTAGTTGCTAATCAATATTCCCAACGGTAGATTTCTTTATGCATAAAAATTGGCTCACAGCTTCTTTGATAGGCGCTGCATTAATCTTCTGGTTGTTGTCGGGTGTTATTTTTGGTGAGGCGCCCGTAACGGGTCATGCAACGCTATCTGATGTAAATAGCGCCCGTAAAGCCCAAGGCCAGTTGCATATTGCCCAAGTGCGAGTTGAGGTGCGTCATGCGCAGCCTCGCAAGCGATTTTTGACTTTACGCGGGAGAACGCAAAGCAAACGCATAGTCGATGTTAAAGCAGAGCTTTCAGGTAAAGTTATTGCGCGTCCCATTGAGCGAGGTGCCCGGGTGGTGCGGGGTGATCTGCTGTGTCAACTGGCGCTGGATGATCGTCAGGTTGCGCTGACCCAAATGCAGGCGGCACTAAAAGAGGCTGAAATTGAACATGAGGGTAGCTTGAAACTGAATGCCCGAGGTCTGCAGTCCCAAACAGCCATTGCCCGGTCTGAGGCAGCGCTTGAATCAGCACGCGCGGATGCCCGTCGTGCACAATTAAACCTTGAGCGAACGCGTATCGTCGCACCTTTTGATGGGGTGGTTGAGCGCCTGCCCTTGAATATAGGTGATTATGCTATTAACGGCTCTTTGTGCGCCACGGTCATTGATTTAAACCCGATGTTAATTACCGCTGATGTTACTGAAGCTGAGGTTGGCTATGTCGAATTAGGCACCTCTGTCTTGGGGTATACGAGCGTAGGTAAGGAAATTCAGGGTCAGATGACTTTTGTGGGCAAACAAAGTGATCCGCTGACCCGCACTTATTCAGTTGAAGCAACGGTAGAAAATGCCGACTACAATGTGCCTTCGGGCCTAACTACAAGCGTGCGTATTGAGCTGAATGAAGTATTGGCGCATCGAGTTTCGCCTGCTTTGTTTACGCTTAATGATGCCGGAGTAATAGGCGTACGTTTAGTCGACCAAGACAATCGCGTTGTATTTTATGCGGTCGAAATCATTGAAGACACTGCTCAGGGCGCGTGGGTAACAGGCCTGCCAAGCGTGGTTAATTTAATCACAGTAGGGCAAGAGTTTGTTTTAGCGGGGCAGCTGGTTGAGCCTATTTATGTTGATGCACAAGCCAATCCTAATATTAAAGCTGATTCGGCAAGCAAGCCCGGCAGAACCCTTGAGGTTGATGTGTCTATTATCGATTTAGTTGAACCCACGTCGGTATTAAACGCAGCACCCGCTGGTGCCATTCAGTGATTACCTTTATTGATGCGGCCATTAGCCGCACGCGCGCAACTTTGTTGATGATGGGCATTGTGATTCTATGTGGGCTGATTGCGCGCGCTGTGCTGCCCATCGCGAATGAGCCCTATATTGAGTTGCCTTATTTTTACGTAGGCATTGTTCACGAAGGAATTTCGCCCGAAGATGCCGAGCGCCTACTCATACAGCCGATGGAAATCGAAATACGAAAGATTGAGGGCGTAGAGGAACTCAAAGCCACAGCTTCCGAAGGTATGGCGACGTTATTCGTCGAGTTTTCGGTAGAGCATGATCTAGATCAAGCATTAATAGACGTGCGTGAGGCGGTAGATCGTGCGAAAGCCGAGATACCTAAGACAGCGGAAGAGCCTTTTGTACGCGAGCTCTCGGCCGATGATTTTCCAGCTATTCAAATCAATTTAATTGGCGAAAACGTCAGCGAACGAGCGGTCTATATCGCCGCTATGAGCTTGCGAGACGAGCTCGAGACCATTCCGTCGGTACTGGCAGCTAATCTGCAGGGGCATCGTGAAGAGTTGCTTGAGGTAATTATTGATCCCAGTGCACTAAAGGCTTACCGCATTTCCAGCGAGGAGCTCATTAACACTTTATTGCGAAATAATCGTTTGATTCCCGCAGGTAGCATCGATACAGGCCAAGGCCGCTTTTCAGTTAAAGTGCCTTCGGTGGTTGAAAAAGCCAGCGATGTACTCGGTCTTCCTGTGCGCACGGAAGGCGATACGGTCGTGACGCTAAACGATGTCGCTAGCATTCATCGAACGTTTAAAGACCGCACCAGTTATTCAAGGGTGAACGGGCGTGAGGCGATGACGATTGCTATTTCCTTGCGTGCTAACGGCAATGTGATCGATACCGTCGATCAAGTGCTGACTATTGTTGATGCGGCGCGCCCGAATATTCCCGATGGCATTGAAGTGCTTATCTCGCAAAATCAAGCTGAGTTTGCCAATGAACAGGTCACCGAATTGCAGGGAAATATTTTTACCGCTCTGGCGCTAGTCATGGTCGTAGTGGTTGCCGCGATGGGTTTTCGTAGCGGTGTAATTGTTGGGTTGGGTATTCCTGTCTCGTTATTGTTTTCGGTCATTATTATTTATTTGTTGGGTTATACGTTTAATTTTATGGTGATGTTTGGGATGTTGTTAGGCCTAGGCATGTTAATTGATGGCTCTATTGTTATTACCGAGTATGCCGACCGCCAAATGGCGGAGGGTATTGGGCATAAAGAAGCGTATTCGTCGGCGGTTAAGCGGATGTTCTGGCCCGTGGTGGCTTCTACCGCAACGACCCTGGCGGCGTTCTTACCCTTGATGTTCTGGCCCGGGGTATCGGGCGAGTTTATGCGTTATTTGCCTGTCACAGTGTTCACTGTACTGAGCGGCTCGTTACTATACGCGCTAATGTTTGGTCCTGTATTAGGTGCAATCTTTGGTAAACCTGATGCGCACAAGGGCAAAATTGCCACCGAAGTTCACTTGCTTGAAACAGGCGACCCCACACAATTAAAATCAGTGACTGGTCAGTATGCACGCATGGTTACAAGCGTAGCGGCTCGGCCGTTTTTCACCATGGCAATTATTAGTGGATTGCTGCTAAGTATTTTTTGGGCCTACGGGAAATTTGGCGTAGGCATGGTGTTCTTTTCTGATTCAGACCCACAATACATTCAAGTATCAGTGCGCGCTCGAGGTAATTTTTCAGTCAGCGAGTCAAATGAATTAGTTAAGCAAGTAGAAAATGAAATTTTGCAGTTAGAGGGTATTCGAGCAGTTAACGCGCGGGCAATGCTGCCTGGTGGTAGCGGCGGAGGCAATAACGGCAGCTCCGATACCATAGGGTCGCTGTTCATCGAGTTGTATCCTGAGAGCCAGCGGACCGTCAAAGGTAACGCTATCATGCAGCAGATTCGTGATCGCTCGGCGCAGTTTGCAGGGATCTCCGTGGAAGTGTTGCCTATGGAGATGGGGCCTCCTGTGGGCAAGCCTATTCAAATTGAGTTGCGTTCTGCCCAGCGTGCTTTGCTGGAGCCGGCGCTCGCACGGATTCGCGCACACATGGAAACCATGCCCCAGCTAGTCGATATTGATGACAGTAGTGCATTGCCCTCAATAGAGTGGCGACTGTCAGTGGACCGTGCACAAGCATCCATATACGGCGCTGACGTGTCGTCGGCAGGCATTGCGGTGCAACTGGTGACTAATGGTGTCAAGGTCGATGAATATCGGCCAGATGGTGCCGACGATGCGGTTGATATTCGCGTTCGGTATCCAGAGCGCGAGCGTGGTATTCGCGCGATGTCGGAGCTTCGGGTCAGTACTAAACAGGGCATGGTGCCACTGTCTAATTTTGTTCATATGGCGCCAGTGCCTGGTGTTGATTCATTTGAGCGTATAGACGGTGTGCCGGTTGAAAGTGTCAGAGCCGATGTGATTGAGGGTGTGTATGCCGATGCGATGGTTCGCGAAATACAAGACTGGTTGGCTACGCAACAATTTCCGGCAGGACTAGAAATTGGTTTTAGGGGGGCCAACGAAGAACAAGCTAACGCAATGGCGTTTGTGCAGGTGGCATTTTTACTCTCGTTGTTACTCATGTTCGTGTTGCTGGTCACACAGTTCAATAGTTTTTATCAAAGTGCGCTAATCTTGCTGGCAGTGATTATGTCGACCGCGGGTGTCTTGCTAGGCCTTATCGTCACGGGCAACCCTTTTAGCGCGATTCTCTCTGGTGTGGGTATAGTGGCCCTGGCTGGTATTGTTGTGAACAACAATATTGTTCTAATCGATACGTTCAATCATGTGCGCACTGAGCACCCCGAATTGCATGTACGTGACGTTATTGTGCGGGCAGCGTCTCAGCGTTTGCGTCCCGTCATGCTAACAACGGTGACAACCGTGTTTGGTTTATTACCTCTGGCCTGTGGCTTATCGATTGATTTGATTAGCCGAAGCTACACCGTAGCCGGTCAAATGAGTGTTTTTTGGGGGCCATTGTCGCAGGCAATTGTATTTGGCTTGTCTTTTGCCACGATCCTCACGCTTATTGCTACGCCTGCAATGCTCGCCTTCCCTGTTGCCCTGCGAGAGAGGTATGCGGTGATCAAAACGGCTGTTACAGAAACGCCCCCTCCTCCTCCCAAGGCAACAGCTGAGATATAGCCGATATGGCGGAGCAGGCTCTTGCCTTTTTTCGCGGCAAGCGAATCTACAACTCCAGATCCCCAAGGACGCCACTCAAAACGCCTAGTACGACCTGTTGCGCACTCTCGTTCAGGAATAAACAGATATAAAATACGCCATCACAGCCGCGAATAAATTGTCAGCGCACTAGGCCGGTATTCCGCGAATCTCTCTATTTTAATTAACCGCATCAGTAAGGAAATCCACTCTCAACAGGCTGTTTATTTGTCCTATACTTTAAGCCAACGTGGAGACAATTTGATAACGCTATCCGACTAGTGGTTATCAGCGAAACCTTTCACAGCCTTCAATATTTGGCGAATTGTGATTTGACCTATCAATCGGCCTTGGTCATCGACTACGGGTCGACGACGACGCTTTGCATTCAGCATCTTTTCGGCTACGTCTGCGATGCTTTCATGAATACCAGCAACACACAGATCTTCGTGACTCATAAAGTCCGCCACGATGCCAATGCCCGTATCATTGTAAACAGCACTGAGCACGCCGCGAAGACAGTCCATTTCGGAGAGCACACCAACAAGCACATGATCGTCGTCTACTACGCAGAGCCCAGACACCTTACCCTCTTCAATAAGCGTAATTGCCTCAAAAAGATTGGCCTCAGGTTTTATGAACACCGGGTTTGGAACCATATAGTGCATTAATTCAACCTCTCGTAGCATCACTCATCCTCCCTCAGAATCAGATCATAATAGTCGCGCCAATAAATCGATGATGGGACTTGGGAACATACCCATGAAAAGCACTGCTGTAATGAGACTTACAAATATGAGCGTTGACCCAGCAGCGAGCCGAGGAGCCTTATCGACGCCAGGCTCGGCGGGACTTGCAAGGGTATAAATCACTCTTAGGTAGTAAAAGATCGATATCGCACTCCCCACTACTAAAGCTGTAAGTAAACTCCACACCTGCGCTTCAACGCCCGCAGTAACAAGATAGAACTTACCGATAAAGCCGACTGTTAACGGCACACCTGCCAATGACAGCAGTGACACAGTGAGTAACAACGCCAGCAGGGGTTCGCGCCAAAACAGTCCCGCCAGCGCTTCTCGTTGGCAGGTCGCTGCGGCATGACCGTCATGCGCCAAACCCGTCAACGCTGCAAATGCAGCAAGGGTCGAAACCGTATAGGCAATGAGGTACCAGACCGCGGCTTCGAAGCCCATCGCACCGTCTGTGGTTATACCCAATACTATAAGCGCGATGAGTAAGTAGCCCATATGTGCGATCGATGAATAACCCAGTAAACGTTTCAAATTCTCTTGCTTTAGCGCAAGGAGATTACCCACAAGCATTGAGGCAATAGCTAATCCGCCCAAAGCGGTTACCACAAGACTATGGTTCACCAGGGATGCCTCTTGGTACCAGCGCAGCAGTGCTGCAAAAATAGCCACCTTGGAAACTGTTGCCAAAAATCCCGTAACAGGCGTTGGCGCTCCCTCGTAGACGTCAGGAGTCCACATATGAAAAGGCACAAGTGACAATTTAAAGGCAACTCCGGCGAGAACCATCAGAGCACCAATCGTCACAAAAACCACATTCGCTTCTGCAAGTGCATCCCCCATCTCACTAAATCCGAGGGTGCCCGTTCCCGCGTATAAAAGTGCACCGCCAAAGAGCAGTATGGCCGTCGACGCTGAGCTTAGAACAAGATATTTTAAACCCGCCTCAATCGCTATAGGTTGTCTTTGAGGGTACGCAATGAGGGTGTACATCGACACTCCCAGGATCTCAAGACCCAATAACAGCGCGGCAAGGTGCTGTGCATGGACGAGGACGACGGCGCCAAACGTCGCTAATAAGATGAGTAATACGTATTCGCCTGTCTCCGCTCCTTCGGCCGCAAGCCATCTTTCGGACATGACGAGCGTGACGAAGGCGGCAACAAGCACCAGTCCCGTAAACAACCGTGCATAGCCATCCACGACCAGCAGTGGCGTGATATCCATCGCAGATGCCGAGCCGGGCATTAGCACCATCCCAAACGACAACGCTAATAAAAGTAGCGCCAAAGTATGCGTTAGCCCGCTACGCCGGGTGATCGCAATCTGTAACATAATAGCTACAATGCCAATACCCAACGTCACTAGGGGTGCTAGGGCTTGAAACATGATCGCATCCATGGAATCAGCTCCCCACCATCGCTGAAATAGCATTGAGTGTTGGCATAACGAGGTCAATCACAGGTTGAGGATAGAGGCCTAATACAAGCAGACCGATGACCAGCGCCCCCAAAGCCAACATGTCTCGCCAATGAAGATCGGGCAATGACTTATTCACTTCCGCCACTGGCCCGTGAAATGCCTGCTGCAGGAGCGATAGCCCGTAGGCGGCTCCCGTGACCAAAGCAATGGCCGCGACGGCACAAAGCAAAGGCCAAGCCTGAAATAGGCCTGCCAATATCAAGAATTCAGCCATAAAATTACCCAGCCCTGGCATACCCACTGAAGCGATGACAAAGAACATCGCCATGGCACCCATCCTAGGCATGACTCGCCAAAGCCCGCCCATCGCCTCGAGCTTGCGGGTATGCAACCTATGCTGCAATGCGCCGGCAATCATAAATAATGCTGCCGTGCTCAAACCATGGGCAATCATTTGCAAGACCGCTCCAGACCATGCCAATGTGTTCCAGGCAAAAATACCCAGCAGTACAAATCCCATATGGCTGACACTGCTATAAGCGACTAGTCGTTTGAAGTCCCGCTGCCCGAAGGCAAGCACTGCCCCGTATAACACGCCAACAACGCCGATGATGAGTAAGGGTGTACTGAGTGTATTTGCCGCATCGGGAAATAAAGGCACACCAAACCGCAGTAAACCGTAGGCACCGGTCTTCAACAGCACTCCTGCCAATATTACACTGCCGGCAGTTGGGGCTTGGGTATGCGCGTCGGGGAGCCAACTGTGAAAAGGAAACGCGGGAAGCTTAACGAGAAAGGCGAGCAGAAAGCCCACGAACACCCATGTCGCAATAGGCCCAGTGAGTGGCTGATCAAGCCAATCCATATAAGAGAAGCTCCACTCACCAGTCGCGGTTACGTAAGCCACTGCCGTGGTCAAAATGGCCAGCAACATCAACAGCCCACTGGATTGGGTGAAGATGAAGAACTTCATTGACGCTTTAGCGCGGCCCTCATGACCCCAGATAGCAATAAGCAGGTACATGGGTACCAACATCACTTCCCAAAACAAGAAAAACAAAAAGAGGTCTACTGCAAGAAATACTCCCACCGTCCCCGCGAGGGTCCACAGTAAATTGGCATGGAAAAATCCAGCGCGCATGTCAATTTCAGACCAAGATGCAATCACAGCCACTACGCCCAGTAACAGTGTCAGCCCAACCAGCAGCAAGCTCATGCCATCCATTGCAAGACTGAATGTGATACCAAAGCGCGGGATCCAAACGTGACTTTCAACCAACAGCCAAAAGCCCAACCCATCGCTGACAGACGAGTCGGCACCCAGCACCGGTCTTATTAAGTAGGCGAAAAACCCTATGGTCATCAGTAAAACGACAATAGCAATTTTAGCCGGCAGCTCCTTGTCGAAGCGCTCCGAATACCAGGCAATGGCTCCGCCCACCAACAGCAACATTAATAGTAGGCTCATGACACGCCTCCCTGGAGCAGTGCAAGCATCAGTATCAAGCCCGCCACCATGACCGTAATATATCGACCTAAGCTGCCATTTTGAGTGGCGGCAAGTACGCTATGAATACGGGTCGCTGTCGAGGTGACGCCAGCCACTAAAAGGTCTACTGGCTCATTGCGCCACCAGTGTGTGAGTGCACGATAGGGCCTTTGTATGAGCACATCGTAGAACGTATCCATCCCCCATCCGCCCTGCCAGAATCCCGCGAGCCAGCGTCCAAAAGGCGATTGAATCAAGCCGATATGTTCAATTCCACCGCGTTGGAACAAGAGATAGGCGATGGCGACACCAAGCACCGGAATAGCGCCAGAAATCCAAGCGATGAGACCATGTCCAGGTTCACCCGAGGCGATCGTGATGATGTGATCAAGTGGCAATACAATCAAACCTCCCGCTATCGAGAAGAGGCCGAGAATACCAAGGGGCAATGCCATCCTCCAACCGGGCTGGTGTGTTGGCTCAGTTTTTAGATCCCCAAAGAAAACGACGAAAATCAACTTGAAACTGTAGATCGCCGTAATCAGGGCGCCCAAGGCAGCGAGGGACCAAAGCCATACACCGCCGGATCCCGCTTCCCATGCAAACAGTAAAATAAGGTCTTTGCTGGCAAATCCAGCCGTGAACGGTAACGCTGCCAGCGCGGCTGAGCCAATTAAAAAGCTCCAAAATGGCACAGGAAGACGTTGTCGCAAGCCACCCATACGTCGAATATCCTGCTCGTGATGCAAGCATTCGATGACTGCGCCAGCGGCAAGGAACAACAGGGCTTTAAAGAAAGCATGGGTCATCATGTGCATGACACCGGCTTCCCACGCCTGAATACCCAGCGCTAAGAACATATAGCCCAGCTGACTTATCGTGGAATATGCCAGAATTCGCTTGATGTCATTCTGCGCCAAGGCAGCACAAGCGGCGACAACGGCGGTTATCACACCAATGACAGCAACACCCCACAACACATCGGGGGCAAGCACGTAGAGCCCGTTTAACCGGGTCAGTAGATAGATACCCGCAGTGACCATGGTCGCTGCATGAATTAACGCGCTAACAGGTGTTGGACCTGCCATCGCATCGGGCAACCACGTTTGCAGTGGTAACTGCGCCGACTTGCCAACAACACCGGCAAATATAAGTGCGCAAGCGAGGGTAGGTAGCAAAGAGCCCGTTGCCCACTGATCGGTTGCGCTGCTGACAAGCTGTTGGATGTCTAGCGTATTAAATTCTGCCACCAATAAAAACAAACCCAGCGCCATCACGGCGTCACCTGCACGCGTGAAAAGAAACGCCTTTCGCGCCGCGGCCCCATTTGCTTTATCTGCATACCAAAAACCAATCAATAGGTAGCTACAGAGACCAACACCCTCCCATCCCAAAAATAGCAGCAATAAATTATCGGCCAAAACCAATATCAACATAGAAGCGACAAAGAGATTTAAATACGCGAAATAGCGCGAATAATCGGTGTCATTAGCCATGTACTCGCTGGAATACAGGTGAATCAAGAAACCAATGCCCGTAATAGTACATAGCCAAATAATCGATAACTGATCGAGATGGAGCGAGATATCAACTGAGAAATCCTGAACGGCAAACCACTGCCAAAGCACAATAGTTACGGGGTCGGGGGCCATCAGCCACTGCCTGGCAATAACTGCGACGGCCGCAGCCGCGAGGCCAACGCTTCCTACACCCAAAGCTGTGACCATTCGCTGAGGCATATTCCTACCAAGCAGCAAAAGTAGCGTTGCACTCAATAACGGTAACGTGGGGACAAGAATTAACAGCAACTGCATAATCCTACCCCCTCAGGCGCGATGCGACGTTCATGTTGAGAGACCCGATCTGCCGGCGCATTTGCAACACCAGCCCCAATCCGACCGAGACTTCTGCCGCAGCGATCGCCAAAATAAACAGAAACATGACCTGTCCATCGGCATGTCCCCAATAGGCGCCCGCGGCGATAAATGCTAATGCCGCAGAATTAAGCATGACCTCCAGCGCCATCAACATGAAAATAATATTGCGGCGCAACATCAGACCCAATAAACCGATAGCAAAAAGTAATCCTGCGATCGCTAGCACGTGCTCTAAGGGTACAAACTGCACTGTCGTCATGATGACGGGTCTCCTTTACGCACAAGGAAATCGCGACCTAAATGATAGGCACCAACCAGTCCGGCAAGCAGCAGCATTGAGGCCAATTCAACACCCAGCATATAGGGGCCGAATAAAGACAGGGCCACCGTTTTAGGCAGTACGGCATCGCCACCAACTGCATGGTGAGTGGTATTTAGTGCTACCAGAAGCTCAGCCAGTAAAATGCCCGAAAGAAGACCCGGGCCCCACCAATATTTGAATGATAATAGGGACTGCTCTTGCGCTTGAGCCTCGGGGTCTAGATTTAGCATCATGACAACGAATACAAACAACACCATGATCGCTCCGGCGTATATCACCACCTCTAGTGCAGCAGCAAACGGCGCCCCTAAGAGAAAAAACATGACCGCCATGCCGAGTAAGGAGACAATCAAAAAGATTAACGCATGCGTGGCATTACTGAGCGTCAATGCCAATAGCGCTGAAGTCACTGCCACAGCAGCGGCGATATAAAATAGAACGAGCATCATGGTAGTAGCCCCTTCACGTTAATGGGTTGTGCCTCGTTCTCGGCACCGCCCTTTTCTTTACCATCGATCTTTAACCCTGACACATGGTAAAAATTGTAGTCGTGGTACTTGCCTGGTCCATCTATGAGTAAGTGCTCTTTTTCGTAAACTAGGCTATCCCGTTCGTACTCACACATCTCAAAGTCGGGCGTTAGTTGAATGGCGTATGTTGGACATGCCTCCTCACACATACCGCAGAGAATGCATCGCGAAAAATTGATTCTAAAAAACTCGGCATGCCACCTACCGTCATCTTTCACGCCCTGCTGCAGTGCAATGCAACCGACTGGGCATGCCACAGCACACAAGTTGCAACCGACACAGCGCTCTTCACCATCGGGATCACGAGTAAGAACAATACGACCCCGATAACGTGGTGCTAAGTACGGCTTTTGCTCCGGATATTGCACCGTCTCTGATCGAGTAAAGGTGTGTCCGAGCACTCGCCAAATGGTCTCCAATTGACTGCGTAGCGATTCCAGCAATACCAACATTAAGTACCCTCCCCTGAAACCACTATGCTTCGGTTCATACTGACCCCTCTGCAAGCCACAGCGCGATTGCGCCGGTTATCAACAAATTGAATAACGTGATCGGCAGCATAACTTTCCAGCCTAATGACATCAGTTGATCGTAGCGAGGCCGCGGGATTGCCGCGCGCAATAAGATAAAAAACAAAATGACGATGAATGTTTTTAGCAGGAACCAGATTAGCGGGGGCAGGAATGGACCCAGCCACCCCCCCAGAAACAGTGTCGTAATCATGCAGGAGATCAGTATTAATCCCAGATACTCACCAAGCATAAACATGGCGAACTTCATGCCACCGTACTCGGTATGAAAACCTGCGGTCAGTTCATGTTCTGCCTCAGGCAGGTCAAAGGGCAGTCGGTGACTTTCAGCCAAGCCAGCAATCAGAAAAACGAACAAGCCTAGAGGCTGGGTAACGATAAACCACCAGTCAGTTTGTGCTTCGACAATATCGGGAAGTGAGAAACTACCGGAGAGCATGACAACACCCATGAGTGAGAGCCCCATGAACACTTCGTAGCTGACCATCTGTGCGGCGGACCGCAGACCACCCATTAATGCATACTTATTATTAGATGCCAGACCGCCAAGCAATACGCTATAGACTGCCAGCGATGTCATCCCCAAGAAAAACAACAAGCCAATATTCATGTCGATAACAAAAAGATTGGGTGCAAATGGCACAACCGCAAAGCCCAGCATCATCGAGATAACAATGGCTGTAGGCGCAAACACAAATACCGGTCGATCAGAAAAAGGGGGTACCCAGTCGTGCTTACCCAACAACTTGATCATATCGGCAGCAACCAAGAAAATCCCAAAGGGTCCAAGACGGTTGGGACCCAATCGATCTTGCCAAATGCCGAGCATACGTCGTTCGAACCATGTCATCACTGCCGCACCACCAACCGCAGCACCAATCAATACAAACAACAACGCTACAACCTGAAGCTCATCCATGAATACGCGCTCCATCGGAAACGATGACATCAGGCATGCGCATAAAACCTGCTTTTTTCTCTAACGATACGATAGCGCCTGACTGCAACTGCAGCATGACCGGGTGCCCGACAACAAAACCTGCGGTGCCGCTAGGCACTAGGCCATCTATTTTCACCGCGCAATCGAGCGTAAAACCATCGCTATACACACGCACGCCATCCTCTGTGGTGAGACCCAGTGAGTGCGCATCGGCGGGGGAAAGACTGAGGGTTGCCTCGGCAATCATTTCTTTGATCGCATCCGCATAACTGCTCAGCTCGTCGCTGCCGAACACGCGATATTGGGGCGTTAGCAACCATTGATCTGCTTTTGGCACAAATGCGCCAGGAATACTCACTCGTTGATCAGGCGCGCTACTTTCACCCTTCAACAGCCGTATGCCTGCGCTGCCACCCCTCAATGTACCGCCGATTTCAGCCTGAAATTTATGCAGCGACTGATTCGAATTCCAACCCGGATCCCAAACGAATGATCGCAGTGCACTGGGTAGGTTACGGCTCTCCCCTTCCATACTGTAAGCAAGCGCAGAATTCTCATCAACACGGGTCTTTGGCTCATGGAGGGTTTTGTCCGCATACATGGCGGTTCGACCACTGTAACGATGCGGTTGCCGAGCAACTTTTAAACCGACACGATCACGGTAAGTGGCATTGGGCGATGCATCCACCGCGCCGGCAAGCACTGGAACATGGCGTGCCAATGCCGCTAAAACATCATCAATGTGCTCGAGCTGATGGCGCAAGACATCATGTCTGGCCTCAACCAATGGCTTTAGCCACTGCCATGACGGCAATCTCTCGTCGGCACCTTCCATGGGCGGGAAGAAACGCTGAGCTCTACCCTCGTTATTGATGAGAGTGCCCTCGCATTCGGCAAAACTCGCGACGGGGAAAACCCAATCAGCCAACTCAGCGGTTGCATGCTCAACGGTATCGAGAACAATGACATTGGGCACGGCGGCCAACAATTGCTCCACTACCGCTTTCGGCGCGCGCCGGTAAAGGTCATTTTCCATTACTAGCAAAGTCTTGATTTTACCGTCTGTGGCTAACGCGGAGAGCGCATCAATTGAAAGGCTTTCAGTGGCCAGTAGACCTAATCCAATACTGTTGCATTCGGGTACGACATACACGACTCGAGTCTGTGATTTTTGTTCAGCAATGAGCGCGGCAACAGCTCTTGCCGCAGAGACAACCGCGCTGTTATGGCAACTCGCACCACTGACAATGAGCGGTCGCTCAGCCTTCCCAATCAGTGCCACCATTTGCGATACCAGAGCCGATTGCTCAGCACTCAGGCCATCGACGGCATGACCGCCTCCCAACGCATCAGCCAATGCGTACCCGATACGAGCAATATCGTCAGGTGCCAGTGCCATTGTTTCACTGGCGACATCGTTTAATCGCGTCGATGCGGATACCAACTGAATCAGCGGACTACGGGCATTCTGCGTAATATTTCGTACAGCTGCATCCTGCCAGTACTGCACGCCAATAGCGGCGGCTTGCTCTATGCCCTCGTTGCGCACCGACTGGCGCAACGCCAGCGCTACACGCGGCGCAGTCTGGGTAACATCTTCGCCTAAGATAATAACGAGATCAGCCGCTTCAACTTCGGGCAAGGTCGCCGTCGCAACACCGCCGTCCTGCAGCGCGGCGACAACAGCGTTCACTGCACTTTCCTCTAATCCAAGGCCTGCAGAAAACTGTTCAGCACCCACCAGTGTCTGCAGCATCCAATTGGACTCAAGCGACGCCCGAGGCGACCCGATCGCATATAGACCATCGGGAGTGCCACACAATTCTTGCAGCCGTGCTACGGCATCCCCATGATTGATGGCTTCAAACACACCGTCCACTTGCTTAGCGCCTGCGCTCTTTAGACGATCGGGGCTGTTCACAAACGCGCCACCAAAACGACCTCGGTCACAAAGAAAGTAGCCATTAACCTCATGGTGATAACGATTATGGACCCGCTTTAAACGCCCATAACGCTCGCCCGGAGAGGTATTGCAACCCACTGCACAACTCGTACAGATTGAGGGTGCCGACTGTAAATCCCATTTGCGAGTGTAGTCATTGACCAGGCTCTTATCGGTGAAGACACCCGTAGGGCAGACCTCGACTAAGTTACCGGCGAATTCACTTTCGAGCATCCCATCTTCATGGCGACCAAAGTACACATGATCGTGGGACCCCATGGCCGCCAAATCCGTACCTCCCGCATAGTCGTCGTAATAGCGCACACAACGATAACAAGCGATACAGCGATTCATCTCATGGTTAATTAACGGGCCTAAATACTGATTAACATGGGTATTTTTTAGACCGTCATAGCGTCGATTCTTGTGTCCCGACATGACGGTCATATCCTGCAGATGACATTCGCCACCCTCGGCACAGACGGGGCAGTCGTGCGGATGATTGATCATCAATGCCTCAATAACATCGGCCCTAAAATCCTTTGCCCGGGTATCGGATAGCGACAACAACATGCCGTCTGATACAGACGTCATACAACCCATCACAATGCGGCCGCGATCGTCTTCGGCATTTTGAAATTGCAATAGGGCGCACTGACGGCAGGAGCCCACCGAACCCAAGGCGGGATGCCAACAAAAATACGGCAGATCAAGCCCTAGGCCTAAAACAGCTTCAAGCACATTGCTTCCGTCCGGCACCTCATATTGCTCACCATCAATGGTTATCTGCGCCATATCAGTGCCCTCCAGCCGCGTGCTGATAGCAACACCCGCCCTCATGTATGTGACGTTCAAAGTCTTCGCGGAAATATTTCAGCGCACTGATCACCGGCTCCATAGCGCCCGGCGCTAAAGCACAGTGGGTATTGCCCATGCCACCGACGAACCGTGCTTTTTCCTCGAGTAATACAAGGTCTGCATCGGTTGCTTGCCCGTCCTCGAAACGGCTGAGAAGTTGTACGATCCAAGGGATACCATCGCGGCAGGGCGTACAAAATCCACAGGACTCTTGGGCAAAGAATCGTGACAAATTACGAACCATGCCAATTGGACAACTCCGATCATCTAAAACAATCATAGTGCCCGTACCCATGCGCGATCCGGCTTTTCCGATCACGTCATAGTCCATAGCGAGATCGAGGTGATCGGTTGTCAAAAAGTCGGTTGAACCACCACCGGGCAAGAACCCTTTCAGTTGATAACCTTCACGCATGCCGCCGGCATGCTGCTCTAGAATCTCTCGTATAGGTGTGCCCATTGGCAGCTCCCATACGCCGGGAGTCATCACGTTGCCGCTGGCACCAAATAGTTTTGTCCCTGAGTCTTCACCAATACCCAAAGACTGAAACCAGTCGGCACCATGGGTGAGTATGTGCGTGATATTACAGAGTGTTTCCACGTTGTTAACGATGGTAGGCCTACCCCATAAGCCACTGACTTGAGGAAAAGGGGGCTTCGGGCGTGGATTGGCTCGCTTACCTTCTAATGCATTAATCAGTGCAGTTTCTTCACCGCAGATGTAACGCCCGGCACTGCGATGCAAACGTAACTCCAAGGAATAATTACTCCCTTGAATACCCGTACCTAGATATCCTGCGTCGTAACATTCCTGGATCGCTGTCTCGATCCGCTGCGCAGCCAATGTATATTCGCCGCGCAAAAAGATATAAGCGATATCAGCCTCAATGGCATAGGCCGATAGGATCATACCCTCAATAAGTTGATGAGGATCTTGCTCAAGAATAATCCTATCTTTAAAGGTTCCCGGTTCCATTTCATCGGCATTGGCGACAAGGTATTTATGCCCTGGTCCAGCCTTGTCGCCCATGGGAACAAAACTCCATTTCATTCCCGTGGGAAATCCTGCGCCACCACGACCTCGAAGCCGAGAATCTTTAACCACCTGCTGACAATCTGCAGGCGTCTTTTCAGCTAATGCGCGCCGCAATCCATCGTAGCCACCATTACTTTCATATTCAGCGATAAATACCGGGTTGCCATCTGGGCGCAGATGTTGCGTTAGTGGACGGTCAGTCACAGGCCTCTCCCAATCCCAGCAAGCTATTCAAATCACTTTGATCAAGATGCGTATATAGGTCGTCACCCACCATCATGACCGGCGCTCTATCACAAGCACCCAGACACGGTACGGGCAATAATGTATAGCGGCCATCTACTGTGGTCTCACCATAATCGACGCCCAGCGTATGACTTAAACGCGCCTTTACTTGATCAGCATCGCGCAACCAACAACTGACACTGTCGCAAAACAAGATGACTTTCTCGCCTACCGGTTGTCGGAAGATAAGATTGTAAAAAGTGGCTATACCATCGAGTTCTTCCGCAGACATCTGGAGCAAGTCAGCAATCGCTTTGATACTGGTGTCAGATATCCAGCCCCGATGCCGCTGCACAATCATTAGCGCATCAATCGCCGCGCTATCTCTTCGCGGGATCAACGCGACTTCATGCTCAATCTCTGCGATTTCTTCGGGGCTTAATGTCGGTATTAGGTCGGTCATCATTATCGGTCCACATCAGCCATAACAAAATCAATGCTCGCAATAATGGCGATCAAATCCGGCACCATCAGACCCCGCGACAATAATGGGATGGTTTGCAAGTGCGGGAATGAGGGCGTACGAATCCGAGTTCGATAAGACATGGTCCCGCCATCACTAATTAGGTGATAGGCGTTCTGGCCTTTTGTTGCCTCGATTGGGAAACAGCCCTCCCCCGCAGGTATCACGGGCCCCCAACTCACCGATAGAAAATGATTAATGAGCGTATCAATATCGTGCATCGTGCGATCTCTGACGGGAGGAACTGCCAGTGAATGATCGCTCTTGTAGGGCCCTTCTGGCATGTTGTCTACACACTGACGAATGATACTCAGGCTCTGCCAAATCTCTTCAATCCGTACTACTGCTCGGTCATAGCAGTCACCACCGGTCGCCGTCGGCACTTCAAACTCAAATTCATCATAGCCGCTATAGGGTCGTTTCTTTCGCAAATCCCAATCGAGTCCACAAGCACGCAGGTTAGGCCCCGTGACTCCCCAATCTATCGCCTCCTCTAAGGTGCTGCGACCAATACCCACAGTACGATTTTTGAGGATAGAGTTGCGCATCACCATACGATCCCAGTCTTGCAAACGCTTAGGCATTGAATCGATAAACTCTCGAATCATAGTGTCCCAACCGTCGGGTAAATCCTGCGTTACACCGCCAATTCGGAACCACGCGGGATGCATGCGCCCACCAGTAATGGCCTCGACAATACCAAACAGCCGCTCCCGATCCGCAAACATATAAAACACCGGCGACATCTGCCCCACGTCCTGCGCAAATGTGCCGTAAAATACAAGGTGGCTGGAAATTCGGAATAATTCCGCCATCATGACCCGGATCATTTGCGCTCGCGGCGGCACTGTAATCCCAGCCATTTGCTCGATCGCAAGAACATAGGCGAAGTTATTCATTACGCCGCCGAGATAATCGATTCGATCGGTGTAAGGAATGAAGGAGTGCCAACTCTGGCGCTCCGCCATCTTTTCAGCGCCGCGATGGTGGTAGCCAATATCCGGTACCGCATCGACCACCACTTCACCATCAAGTTGTAGCGCAATTCGAAACACACCGTGAACACTTGGATGGTTGGGGCCAAGGTTCAAAAACATAAATTCAGTATCGTCATCCTTCCGCTTCATACCCCACTCTTCAGGTATAAAACGTAGCGCCTCTTGCTCGTAATCGAGCTTGTCTTGATCGATCGAATACGGTTCCATTTCGGTCGCGCGAGCTGGGTGCTCCTTGCGCAACGCATGACCTTTCCAGGTGGGGGGCAAGAGGATACGCCGCAGGTTCGGATGATCATCAAATACCACACCGAACATGTCCCAAGCTTCACGCTCATACCAATTCGCTGCGGCCCAAACATCACAAATACTAGGTATTGAAGGCTTATCGCCGATGAGCGCGACTTTGATCCGAACATCGGCGTTTAGGGAGAAAGACATCAGGTGGTAAACAATCGTGAAATCAGAATCAGGCTGGCCTTGACGATGTTGTCTTAACCGCTCATCAATGGCAAAAAGATCATGCAATAACGCATAATCAGCTTTGAGTGTCGCCATTACTTCGCGGATTGACTCGGCGGCAACCCACAAAGTGGGCACGCCATCAAAGGTATCCTGCGCAGCAATAACGTGCGGAGTTATTGACTGGGGAACAGGATGTGACGGCTGCGTTGGACTGATAGCTGTAACACTGTTCATCTCACATCTCTCATAGCTAGCTCAGCACTTATCTGGCGGTCTTAGAAATGTTTCTCGATTTCGCTCAAGCATCAATCGGTCTCGATTGGGCTCAAAGGTCGGCTTGATAATAGTTTGATCACCCGCAATCCAGCTGAGTGGTCGACGCTCTTGGGCGATCGATTCTTGCAGCATGATAAGTCCCTGCAGCAAGGCTTCAGGACGAGGTGGGCAGCCAGGCACGTAAACATCTACAGGAATAATTTTGTCAACACCCTGTACTACGCTATAGATGTCGTACATTCCGCCTGAATTGGCACAACTGCCCATAGAAATAATCCAGCGTGGCTCAAGAAGCTGGTCATATAAATACTTAACAACAGGCGCCATCTTTCTAAAAACTGTTCCCGAAATGACCATCAAATCGGCCTGTCGTGGCGTCGCGCGAATCACCTCTGACCCGAAGCGCGCAATGTCATGGCGACTGGTAAATGATGTGGCCATTTCCACGTAACAACAGGACAGACCGAAATTGAAAGGCCATAAAGAATTGGATCGCCCCCATGCCAACATATCTTCTAGTCGGGCAAAGAACATACTTCGTTGTATCTGCTCTTGAACCTCAGCATCATCACTACTTGCAATGACTTCATCCGTACCCGTTAAACTCCACTTCACGCAGTGCTCTCCTATTTGAGCCCAACCCGAGTTTTACGGCCCCATTCCAGGACGCCGCAACTCCAGGCATAAACGAGTGCAATGAAAAGCACAAAAATAAACACGGATATCGCCGCATAGCCGGCCCAACCTAGCTCGTAGAAGGCGATGGCCCAGGCGAAAATAAAGACTGTTTCGAGGTCAAATAGGACGAAAAATATCGCGACTAAATAAAACTCAACGGAGACCGGCATACGCGTGCCACCCGCCGCAACAATGCCCGATTCAAAAGGCTCAAGAGTTGCGGGGTCGAGTCGTTTTTGACCCAAAATATAAGCGAGGCCGAGCATGGTAATAACCAGCCCAAATACTGCGGCAATATAAATCAGAAACGGCCAAACAAAGTCCTCCGTCATGAGGATCTCGATGGCATAAGGGGGCTCTCTGCCCTATTAAGCAGATCAGTGGAAAGCAGCCACTCAGCCAATTGAAAATTTGACTGAATGCGCTCAGGCGATCGTACCAACTCGCACAATGACATGTTCTTATTATTCATTGTCATTACTTCGTGGACTGTAATACAGCAAGGCTTAAGCAACCCAATGACGAGTTACTCTCGTTACCACATGATCCATAATACTTATTAACTTCAGTTCGTCAAATGGAAATTGAAATCGGTGAGTTAAATCAGATACCTTGCTTAGCCACAGTTTGATGCCACTAATTTGTAAGGCAAAGCTCAATCATTTCACGATACTGACATTCAAGCGTCAGTGCTTTATCAAGGCGAAAAAACCGATTCGTCTACGTCAGGTAGTGGGCATATACGGGGCACGAGACTATTATTGATTTATGCCTTGAACAAACCTCGATACCGAAAAATCCATAAATCATCGGCGCTTAATGCCATACTGATGATGCTATTGCGCTGCGGCATCAGTTCTCGATGACTGCGGATTCGGGCCGGTGCGCATCAGTTATTTGCCTGACAAGTAAAGCTTTTAATGAATTGGGTAACGATATGAGCGAATTATTTAACCGGCAGTCGGCAATGGCGCCGATGCGCCTGCCAGCATTGGCATCGAGCAGTTTCAATGCGAACACACAGCAGTGGCAGGATAGCGGAGCCGATGGCTTTCTGATCAAACCGCTCATGGAAGACCCGGTTTCCGGCCTTAGAACATGGTTGATGAAAGTTGCAGCGGGAGCCTCTTCTGCATCACATGCGCACCATGAAGTTGAGCAGATCTACGTCCTCGAAGGCAGCTTTTACGATCAGGAAAAAACCTACCAAGCGGGCGAATATATTGTCAGGGCGCCGGCCGCAATGCATACCGCAGGCAGCGAGACCGGGGCCGTGGTATTGCTGTTCTATTCGCCCTCCTCCGCGCCCTAAAAATCTGATGAGCGGCCGATTCGTTTTGGCCAGCCTCGGCTTTTTTAAACAGACTAACGACTTTACTTTCGCTGGACTTCCACTTTCTTATGGGAATGCCTCCATCATGTAATGATGGCAAAAATTTAAAGCTACTCGGCGTGCGTTTTTGGGGGGAGTTTAGGAAACCATTGCAAAAAACTTGATTGACATTGACCGCGCAATTTTTAAATTTTTAACGGTTTTCACACACTGAAGCACTGGTAACTTTTATATAACTACAAAATTTGAGTGAATCATGGAATCAGAAATCCGGATGTCGTTTCAAACCTCTCGTATCGCTAACGCAACATTATTTTCCCCATACTGGCAGCTATTTGTATAGCAGCTAGATTTTCTAGTGTTATGGTAGAAAAATAAGCGCCTGTCTTAGCTAATTAAATATCGTCTATATTAGCCTTATCAGTCTTCGGCTTGGGTTGGTTATTGTTTACTCGTATAGATAATCAACTGATTGTTCATGCTAATACGCTCGCCAGTTTAGGGGATGACGCGACTCCTATCGCAAAGGCGTTTGTAGTTCAATATGGTGGCAATCTAACGACGATGCCAAAGCTTCTAGCAGCTGCACTGCTAATATTAGCGCTTCTGATTGCCTTTTTACCACTACGGCCTCCCAGGAAATAAATACTGATGATGCTTTTTAGAGGCCCTGCATTGCGCAGGGTTTTTTATCCCATCAAAGCAAGATAGGTAGGTGAGCATTGCCATAATCCTTCATTTTTCAGCCATGGCTTTGCCATATTAGTCTCTTAACGTAACCCTCATATCAACAACGACGAGAAATACGTTATGCGCATATTTACACTATTCATGGTCTTTATAACTTTGTGGTGGATCAGCTACGGTGTATTCGCTGAGGAGGCAGACGGCTTTAATCTGACCTGGTGATCAACAGAAGGCAGGGAGTCGTTTAGTGACAAGGAGTCAACCGCTAGCTATCGCAGCTCTGAATACATCTTTACCAGTCAAGAGCTGTTCGTAAGGCAAGGCCAGTGGACGTGTGCAGCGATATACACCTGCCCGATATTGTCAGGGATATAGAAAAAGAAGTGATGGTTCTGTCTGAACCGATATAGGCGCCGAGCAGGGCGGAGCATTACCCGCTGCCACCGTGCTGATGGCGAATTAGATCGAGCGGGCCGGGTGCGCTGATGAGGCTGCATCGGGGGGGGCGGTGACTCGATGGCTGTAGGGGCTTGCCACAGTCTATGTCCGAGAAACGATATGCTTTTTGTGCGTGTTTGGACTGAATCTGTGCAGATTATCCGGCTACATCAAAGGCTTTGTACTAAGATGGCGGGAACGTCAATCCCAAATGGCAGTATGGGGATAATGTGTCGTAAATCTGACCTTTTACGATAGGAAACAAATATGATTGAGCTTAATAATGAAATGATAATTGCTGAAGTAGTTTTCCTGCTCACAGGTATTGGCACAATCGCAAAAATGTGCCACGCAAATCTGACCAGTCATTGAGGCCATTTCGAAAAACGCGCTAAAAAGCTAGCGCAGCGTAACAACGAAAACAACACGCTATACTTCAAAACTTACAGGGGTTATTTATGAAGCGCTCAAGCAACGAAATTCTACCTCAGGAGCCTCTATGGAAACGAATCAAAAAGATCTAAACATGGTTGTGTCTTCTGCTTTAATAGGGGCAACGATTGAATGGTATGACTTTTTCCTATTTGGAGTTGTTGCTGGAATCGTATTTAATCAGCTCTACTTCCCCACACATGATCCGTACATTGCCATTCTTCTGGCTTATGCAACATTCGCGACTGGTTTTATTTCGCGGCCTCTTGGCGGTGTAATTTTTGGCCATTTTGGCGATCGAATTGGTCGTAAAAGCGCCTTAGTTGCCACACTAATGATTATGGGCGTTGCAACTTTTTTAATTGCTCTAACTCCGACATATGATCAAATTGGAATAGCGGCACCTATTTTGCTCTTGGTGTTGCGCATTACTCAGGGAATAGGATTGGGAGGTGAGTGGGGCGGCGCTATTTTAATGACGTATGAACATGCTCCAAAAGGAAAAAGAGGGTTTTACGCATCTATTCCGCAGATCGGCTTGTCTTTGGGATTACTACTAGCCTCAGGCACAGTAGCGCTTCTTTCCTTCCTATTAACTGAGGAGCAATTTTTAAGCTGGGGCTGGCGAATTGCATTTGCGCTTTCAGCGCTCATGGCGGTTGTAGGACTGTTCATCCGCACTCATATTAAAGACACTCCTGAATTTGAGGCTCAGAAAAATCATAAAGATGAAAATAAAATTCCAATTTTTATTCTTTTTAAACGTTACAAAAAAGGTGTGATTCAGGGTATGGGAGCGCGTTATATTGACGGTGTATTTTTCAATATTTTCGCTGTCTTTATAATTACTTATCTTACTAAAACAATTCAAATAACAAGAACAGATGCATTGATTGGCGTCATGATTGCAGCTGCAGTCATGTGCTTCTTTATTCCTTTTTTTGGAAAACTGTCAGATCGAGTTGGAAGAACAAGAGTTTATTTCTGGGGATCTATCATTACGTCAATATCTGCCATACCTGCATTCTGGGCTATGCAATATTCTGGCGGTAATGTTGTGGTGATTTGGATTGCTGTTGCCGTTCCATTTGGCATCTTATATTCTTCAATTTATGGACCAGAAGCTGCGTTATTTTGCGAGCTATTTACCCCATCTGTTCGTTATACGGGAATCTCATTTGTTTATCAGTTATCAGGGATATTTGCGGGTGGCATAACGCCGCTGATTGCAATCGGTTTACTTGCAATGTCTGATGGTCAGCCATGGGGTGTTGTAGCTTATATTTTATTCGCAGGTCTAATCTCTGCTCTGTCTGCCCACTGGATTGGGAAGACTAAAATGGCCGAAGGAATGTAGCGCATCAATCAGTAATGTGCGCTCCCATTGATGATTGACATTACTTCCCGCGCTCCGATGTTCTTGAGAAACTATTCCTCGAGCATGGCCGTCCAGTGTTCCTGCTCACCGACAATGGACCCAAAATGCTTTCGTCAGCAATGCGGAAATGGCTGAAGGGCAAACACGTGGATACGTATTAGATCTGCACTAGTCATGGTGTTTATAACTTTGTGGTGGACCAGCTACGGCGCAGTCGCTGAAGAAGCAAACGGCTTTAATCTGACCTGGTTAGCAACCGAATGCAGGGAGTCGTTTAGTGACGATGAGTCAACCGCTAGCTATCGCAGTTCTGGAATCTGCACCGGCTAGATCATTGCCAGTTATGCGTTGTTCGTAAAGCAAGGCCCAGTGGAAGTGTGCAGCGATATCCACCTGCCCGATCTTGTTAGGGATATAGAAAAAGAGCGGGTAGTGCTGCCTGAAGCTATAGGCGCTGAACAGCGTGGAGCATTGCCCGCTGCCACCGTGCTGATGGATAATTAGATCGAGCGAGCTGGGTGCGCTGATGAGGCTACGCCAGGGGTGCCGGTAACTAGATGGCTATAGGGGCGAGCTGCAGCCCGAAATTTATTCATTGGCGGTATTAGAGTGGAAAGTCAAAAATAGGCAACTAACACGAAAAAGACACTCCAGCGACCACAGATGTGAGCTAACCTAGATAAGCCTCAACCCCAGCCTGTACCAACTCGGCCGAGATCATATGTTCTTCGTTTTCCAGCAAGGAAAACCGGTCTACCACAAGCTGGCTGGCCACTGACTGCGCAAGCACAGGACAACAAATTTCATCGGCGGCACCGGTGATTATCTCTAAATAGTGCGGTCGCGACACACGCCCCTCTTCTAACGCAGCTCTAAGCAAGCGTTCACGCGGTGGGCGGCTACTGGCCATCTTCTCGGGTAATACTGACCTCCCCAATAGCGGCGACAGCAACAGCACCCGTTCAGGCACTGTGGTGACATCTATTAAAGACAGCATCAGTAAGTACCCGCCATAGGAGTTGGCCATTAAGCTGCCCCCATTGCTGCTGGCGCTAAATTCGCGCACTTGTGCTAACTGGGTGTCTAGGTCCTGAATAAGAAACGCGGTGTCTATCGCAAGGCATTGATAGTCGCTGGCCAGTGTGGCCAAGTACGCACTCAGCCCACGACTCCCATCACCGCCTCGGCCCGTGATATAGCGCAAAGGTCTGATGGCAGCGGGGTTGGCATTTGAAGACATAAACGTTCTGCAACTGAGTAGCTAAAATTCTATGTGCCTCGTAAAGAAGCCTCTTTAAGCGCTTAGCTCGCACCTAGCTCGGCAACAAAGTCACGCTTGAGTGTTCTCGAACACATAATAAAGCAGAATGCTGCAAAGAAGAATCCACAAGCGGTGACCGCCATAGACCACCGCAACCCCTCAGCGCTCGCATTAGTGCAGGTCGCTAATTGCGCTTCATTCAGACCACTGTCTCTAGCTTGGCAGAGCGCAGGTGATAGTTCACCAACAAAGCCATTCGCCGCCAAATCTGCCGTCATGAAATAGTCACTCATAAACCCGACAAAATAAGGCCCCATGCCATTACCGATCAATGACACCAGAATCAGCAAGACGGCGATGGCCGTCGCACGCGAGCGGTTGCTCACAACACCTTGACCAATGTTGTACTGCGCCCCCAAGTAACTGTAGTGAAAAACTGCGCCCACACCCCAAGCAATGAACACCCAATAGGGGTCTTCGATAAAAAATGCCACAACATAGGCAGGCACTGCCAGCATCAAACCAATAGCCGGAACCCACGCCACCGAGGTCGGAAAACGACGCGTAGTTTTTTCGGTGATCCAACCACCCAGAAACGTACCGCCGGCAGCCAGTAACGATAGCGGAGCGCCAAAATTCAGTGCCGCGTCACCAACGCTTAAGCCGTGTGCTCGCTGTAAAAACGGCGCTTGAAAACTCACTAATCCGTAGCCGACAAAAGCCACCAATGACGCCCCTAGCGCCATCCACCAAAAAGAGGGCTTAACTTTTAGTTCTTTGAAGGCTTCTGACAACGGTGGTTTAGACAGTGGGGCGGCAACGGGCGGGTCGGAATAGCCGCGCGGGGGCTCCTTAATCGTCGTCCAAACTAGTATGGCTACAAGCACCCCAGGAAGACCCACTACCACGAAGGCAATGCGCCAGCCTTCGATATTGGCCCAATCCAATCCTCCTAGGAGCCAATGAAAGCCAATACCATTGAACCATTCACCAACATCAGCACCTTGCATCTCAGCGATAGGGCCACCAAATAAATTGGCAAGCACACTACCCAGTGTGACACCCATAGCGTAAATGCCAAGTGCTGTAGCACGCTTTCGGGCTATAAAATAATCACCAATGATGGAGTTTGCGGGTGGTGTGCATCCCGCTTCACCGATTGCCACACCAATACGAAACATTAAAAGTGTCGCGAAACCGGCGGCAACGCCACACAGCGCGGTCATTATCGACCATAAGACAATACACAAGGCAATAATTTGTACTCGGTTACCTCGATCTGCCCACAAGGCGATGGGCAGACCCATAACCGCGTAAAAAATAGCAAACGGAGGGCCATAGAGCAGCCCCCACTGTGCATCGGTCAGCTGAAATGTCTCGATAATAGGTTGAGCGACTACAGCGATAAGCGTGCGGTCAATAAAGTTGAGGGTGTAGACCGCCATGAGTAAGAGCAGCACATAATTTCGGTAGAAAGGCGTTCCGTATCCTGTGAGGTGGCCGGGTTCCGTACCCTGTGCTTCTGCTTGCATAACGTTTGAGTCCTGTCTGTCTTATTGTAGTTAGTACCCTGAGTTTACATTACATATCTGCATGAGTCGGGCACTTCATCGTCACTATATACACTTATAACGGAGCCTGACGCAGGCGGTGTCTAACGCAAGGCAAATACAATCGCAGATCAGTGTGGCCAGATATGCGCCCAGCTCGCTACCATCGTTATCACCAATGTCTGCGTTAAAACTTAGGGCTAGTTTTGGCGACGCAGGTATTAGAAGATCTAAACGTTTTGCGGCTTGGTATCTGAGGGGGTTAACGCTGCTTAATAACGACTCGACACAACGTGTCGCTCATGCGTGTGAGCGATTGGGCTTCGTGCCTGTAAGTTTCGACGTGGCGTTATAAAAGATCAGCTTGTCTGGGAAACAGGCGGGTATTTCGCGAATCCTTCTTGACCAGTTAACAACATTAGTGAGGGATCTACTCTCAAAGGAGATTTGTATTTGCTCTGTACTGAGATGCGTTATGAATTGGCAGCGATGTCTTGTTCCAAAAGCTGAATAAAATAAACGAGTTTTTCGCGAAACACTGGGCCCTCAGAAATAATCTCCTTCAACCAGCTATTGATGATCACCACATGATTATAAAACTCATGAGAACGCAACATCTTCAAGTTTTGTTTTTGTTCCGCTGTGTTTTTGGCATCGAATATATAATTCACGATCATGAATTCATCTAGCTGCGTAGACACTTTTTCGGTCCGCACTTCTTCTTCGGTATAATCGACAACAAAATCGGGAAATCTAGACAAAAGTGTCTTGATCTCATTGTTCTGGATTAATTCTAGCGACCCAGAGTTGATCAGCGAATTAGCCACCCCCATATTAGGGTTGTAAGACCAATTGATTGTGACCGTTGTGGCCTCCGCATCCATGACCGGATATGCGGCAGTAAAGCGCGCCTCACTCAAGAAAAACGCGACAGCCTTATTCTGCACCAAGTGCATATCAAAAGCCTGATCAAAGGCCACCAAGTTGGTTCTGGAATCGTCAAGCAGGCTGCTGAGGTATTGGATCTCAAGCTGGTCTCTTTTGTTTTGCTCGTTCCAGTTATTGAGCCCAAAGGAAAGACTGATCCCGAGAAAGACCACCAAGAACTCTAAGGCATATTTTATGATTATTTTTTTCATGTCTGCATATTAACGATTAAAATATAATCTACTCAATGCATTTTAGTCCTGCTTTTTTGATAACACATAAGTTTAGCATGAGACAAAGATTTTATTAGAATTTATGGTAACCCACAAAATGAGCAACTAACTAAACGGGTTTCATATTATCCCGGCTCCAAAAGGCGCGCATGCTGACCACTTTTCCCGCCGCGTTAAAGCGGAAGACATCGATAACTTCCATCGTCCTTTTTCCCTTACCTAAATCGATAATTACGCGAAAAGGAAAAGCAACTTCCATACCCGCACAACGTATAGCACCCGTTGCTCTCGCCTCGCTAATGCCACTGGTTGCCTTGCTATAGAATGCGCGAATCGCTTCGCGGCCCTGTATTTCCTCAGAACCCACGGGATCTTCTACTGTCGCTTCAACATCATAAAGTCCGATGATCGCATCGATATCGCTGCTAACTAGCGCCGTCAAATACATGTCTATCGCCGCTTGCACAACTGTTTTCTCTGGCATGTTTGTCTACACCTTAGATTTAAATTTAAAATGGCAAACCACTGTCAATCGTGTGATTACGATCTGCCGGGGTATCCATATCTTGGACATGATAAACGCCATTCAATCTCTCATGCAGTGCAGGTACGTCTGCCGCCGCACTATAAATGACTTTACAACTCCCGTTCGATACGGAAAAGGCTGATATTTCGGCAACAGCTTACTTTAGATCGCCATTCTCGCACTTAAGGCCGCTGTTGAGGTATTTATGGACTGTAGTAGATGATGATCGAGAGGCTTCAGGTAATTCATGGCCAATGCGGGCGGTACAATATGCGATACAAAATCATCCAAGTAACATCATGGACTGTATGAATTACAATAAAATCAATAGCTTTCTATTTTGTATGGCGGTGCGGTGAGTCCTTTGCGGAGGGTGCTTCGTCGACCGCAGCACAAAATTCAATGTTTCGCAGCAAATTCACCGTATCGTACTGGCTCCAGCTTGCAATTGCCTCATACCCTCGATACAAATCGTGGTTGATTCAAGTGCGGTTCCAAGCATGTAACCTGTTTGATTATTTGCATATCTGATATTGAACCATCGGAATCTAAACTTGCCCGTATCTGTCATGGCTAGAACGTCCACAGGAGTACCTTTTTCCAGACGCTCCAACTTCTTGTAATCCATGCCAGGGCCCGAATGCACGTAGTGTGGGTCGTGGCGCCATTGAAGTGTTATGGCCGGAATGGGCTTTTCAAAATCAAGTTGGGTGAAATTCATTGGATCATAGACTTCGGCCGACTGAATGAAATACTTGCTCAACTCATACACGCCATAGCCAGCCCGTCTATTTGCAGCCGCCTTTAGAATCTCTCGTTTCGTGGGCAAAAACTGCTGACAACCTTCAGTTATCAGAGAAGTCTCTATCCATTCTATTGCGGAGGCGATTCGCGTCTGATCTATATCTGTAGCCAATAACAAATTAAGAAAATTATCTTCGATTTGGAGTACCGCGGTAGCTAGTGCCTCTTGGTTAGCCGGTGCATTTACGTCTGCTCCATACTCTAACAATAGTTCCACGACTTCAGGCTGCACTCTTTCAATCGCTTCGAGTAGCGGAGATTTTTCATGTTCGCTTGCTTGTAGCGGATTGACATTAGCTCCTTTATCCAGCATCAATTCGATAAGCGCTGAGGAATCACCATTAGAAGAGCGAATTGCCGCCACCAACGGTGTTTCCTTAAAACCGACTTCTCCATCGCGAGGAAATTTAACAGAATTGGTATTCGGGTCCGCTCCATACTCTAACAACAACATTGCGCTTTCATCCTGCGATCTACTCAGAGCGGTCATCAAGGGCGTCACGCCTGATCGGGCGGTTTTATTTGGGTCCTCACCTTTATTCAATAGTGCCTTTACCTCGTTGACATCCATATTCTTGAGTGCGTGAATAAGTGCGGTTTCTCTCTCTGACAGATAAATGTAGGATGCGAAAAACGCAGCGCCGGTAGTTACGATCGCTGCAGCTACGAGCGTCACTTTTAGTGCCGCCTTGGTATTATTTCTTGCGGCCGCACTCATCTCCGATGAATTTGGAACTGGCCCATGCTCATTTGCATCCGGTGAACCAGGTGCAACAAATGCAATTAGAAGTATGAAGAGAATCGGCAACACTATCGGTACAGTCACAATTAGACCTGCATCCTGCATCATTCCCGAATTTCCTGAACCTGATATTCCGCCAAGGAAAAAAACAAGGCCAACCGCAGCTGCAACAATTGTTGCAATGATCCAAATAAGACCGGCGCCGAATTTCGCACCACGACCAAATTTCAAATTGACATCATGTAGTCGCTTGGTCGTTCCCGCCACAAATATCCAGAAGCCGATGTAAAGCAGACCCAAGAACGAAGTGATTGCCGTTAAGACAATCAGCAGAACTACAGGGAAGATATAGGACCGCAACAAGGCTAAACGGTTAATTCGGCCTTTGAGTGACAACCAGGCAATGATGCTCTTAACTCGATTAGATAGTGCCGACACGATTATTTGCCTGTGTGATGATTCTTTTCTAGGGCAGTGCCTGCTGGAGCCATACGGTCTGGACGGAGACTACACTAATGTCTGGCGGATTGGCGGAGAAGGAGGGATTCGAACCCTCGATACGCTATTAACGTATACACCCTTAGCAGGGGCGCGCCTTCAGCCACTCGGCCACTTCTCCAGAGGGCGTGCATGCTACCACAGGTCGCTGCAACGCCAAACTATTTAGCCTGGTTTTAGGGCTTATTTTCTTCTTCGGGGTCGGCTTTGTCGTCACCCTGAATACGATTAAGAATTTCTTCCCGGTGCACGGCCACGTCACGCGGCGCATCAACACCAATACGTACCTGGTTGCCCTTCACCCCTAAGACGGTGATGGTTACGTCGCCACCAATCATCAGTGACTCCCCCACCTTTCTGGTTAGTATCAACATCGCGAACGTCCCTGTGTCGATGTTAAGTGCAGACCGCTTAATGCTACGGTCATCTCAATGATTAATTCACAGCCGGGGTTTGATCCTCCGGGTCAGCGTCAAGCTCAAATACAGAGTGCAGCGTTCGTACCGCCAATTCAAGGAACTTCTCCTCGATAATCACTGAGATTTTTATCTCAGAAGTGCTGATCATTTGGATGTTAACACTCACATCAGCCAGCGCCTTAAACATCTTTGCCGCTACACCGGCATGAGAACGCATACCCACACCCACAACCGATACTTTAGCAATTTTGGCATCAACACGGATTTCGTCGGCATTTAACTCTAGCGCCGTGCTTTCCAAAATAGCCTGAGCACGCGCCAAGTCGCCACGGGCCACGGTAAAGGTAAAATTGGTTTTACCCTCCTCACCAATGTTCTGCAAAATCACATCGACTTCAATGTTGGATTCCCCAATGGGGCCCAGAATTCTGTAAGCCACCCCCGGGGTGTCGGGTACACCGAGCACCGTGAGCTTGGCTTCGTCACGATTAAACGCAATGCCTGCAATGGTTGGCGATTCCATCGGCGTATCTTCCTCCATCGTAATCAAGGTCCCAGGACCTTCTTTAAAACTGCTAAGTACCCGCAGGGGTACCGAATATTTACCGGCAAACTCAACCGCGCGAATTTGCAGTACTTTTGAGCCCATGCTGGCCATTTCCAGCATCTCTTCAAAGGTAATCTTCTCTAGGCGTCGCGCACCGTCCACAATACGTGGGTCGGTGGTATAAACGCCATCTACATCGGTATAAATTTGGCATTCGTCCGCCTTCAGCGCAGCCGCCAAAGCAACCGCTGTGGTATCTGAACCACCACGCCCTAATGTCGTGATATTGCCGTGCTCATCCACACCCTGGAAACCGGCAACCACAACAACATAGCCTTGACGCAAATCTGCATGAATCCGATCATCATCAATCTCTCGAATACGCGCTTTAGTATGTGCGCTGTCGGTCAGAATTCTTACTTGGCTGCCGTTGTATGACTTGGCGTCCACCCCACGCTTATTCAGCGCGATGCTCAGCAACGCTGTCGTCACCTGCTCGCCAGTCGACACCAATACGTCCATCTCTCGCAGCGTCGGCTCTGAGTGAATCTCAGTCGCCATGCCAATGAGACGGTTAGTTTCACCCGACATAGCTGAAACCACCACCACAACACTGTGGCCAGCACGGCGGAACGACGCCACCTTATCTGCGACGTGTTCAATACGTTCTACCGAACCAACGGACGTGCCGCCGAACTTTTGTACGAGCAAAGCCATGCGAATCAGAGACTTATCAAAAATGAAGGTCGCATATTAAACACGAAAGGACGGCGTAATTAAAGCGCAGTCTTACCCAAAGCTTGGCCTCTTCGCGGTTCTCAGTTACTGTCTTCGCTGTATGTACAAACAAAAGCCTAAAACAATAAAGCAAGGTTGAATATCGTGAACACTCTCTCTGCAGATCCATTTTATATCGACTGGATCAACACCCAAAAGTCACTACAACCCGAATCCATAGCCTTTATCGACCTCTATGGCAGTCGCCAGTTTAACTGGCAGCAGCTCGACGCACGGGTAACGCGTCTAGCCAATGGATTAATCCAGCTTGGCGTCAGGTCGGGTGACCGGGTCGGCTACATTGGCCTCAACACTACCGACATTATCGATATGCTGTACGCCTGTATGCGATTACGGGCAATATATGTACCCCTCAATTTTCGGCTCACAGCGCAAGAATTGCGCTATATCATTGGGGATGCCGCCCCCACGGTGTTGTTTTTTGACACCGACTTTAGCCCTGTCGTTGAGGCGGTCGCCGAAAAAGTCACCATTCCCCATATCATAGCCACCCTAGGTAATGGCCATGACAGCGCCTATGAGTCGCTGCTTCATCACTCACCCGAAACGCGCATCGCGCACACACCAGCCAATGGCGACACCCACGCGATGATCATGTATTCGTCAGGCACTACGGGGCATCCCAAAGGGGTTATCTATACCCATCGTATGCTAGTGGCCTCTGCGCTAAATATTCAACAGTCGAGTTTGCTCACCGCAGACAGCACCCTACTCAATGTTATGCCAATGTTTCACATTGGCGGCCTTCAGTTTGTATTGATGTCGATTTACTCGGGTACCACGACCATTATGATGCGCGCCTTCGAACCAGGTGCCGTGCTCAGCTGTATCAACGACGCAAACTTAGGCGTGACAAATCTCGGTGGGGTACCTGCTATGTGGGCTGCCATGTCCGCGCATCCAAGCTGCGCAACAACTGACTTTAGTCGGGTACGCACTGCAGGCACCGGTGCGGAGTCAGTTCCCCGGCCCATGCTTGAAGAATGGATGACCCGCGGCATTACCTTGCAAGAAGTGTATGGCATGACCGAAACCGCAGGCGTTGTTTGCATGGCCCAGATACACGACTTACCCCAGTACTTGGGCTGGGCGGGCAAAGCACTGCCCTACTGCAAATTCAAAGTCATGGTATCGGACACACAAGAAGCGACAACTGGCGAAGTGGGCGAAATCTGGATGCACGGCGCCATGGTGACACCCGGTTATTGGCAACGCCCAGAGGCCACCGAAGAAGCTTTCTGTGAAGGCTGGCTGAAGTCTGGTGATATCGGCCGCATGGACGCCGATGGGCGTTTGTCGATTGAAGATCGTTCAAAGGATATGTACATCTCAGGGGGAGAGAACGTCTACCCCGCAGAAGTTGAATCAGTATTACTACGCCACCCGGCCATTGCAGAGGTCGCGGTCATTGGCATCGCCCATGACCGCTGGGGTGAGACTGGCTGCGCGATTGTCGCCACTCATCCTGGGCAGATGGTCAGCCACAGTGAACTCACTGCCCTATGCGAAGGCAATTTAGCCAAATACAAATGGCCTACTACGCTGCAACTCATCGACGCATTGCCACGCAATAGCACCGGCAAGGTCCAGAAGTTTTTACTGCGCCAGCAGTTTGGATCAGCCTAGCGCGACGCGCCTATTTTATGATGCGCGGTAAGGTCAGTGACGCCTGGATTCGTCATGAACACGCGATAGCCACTACTGTGCTAATACCCTGCGCTACAGCACGATATTTTTAACACAAAAAAGCCGCGGCGCTAACAACCCGCGGCTTTTGTTTATCACCTCACCCTGCAGCACGAGTGTTTGACCTAAGTCACCCGCCGCCGCACGGCAGGCTTTCAGTCGAGCTGCGCTTCTACCCAGCGCGGCAAGTCCTCTAGCGCTGCCGCCAAACCAGCAACATCTGAACCACCACCTTGTGCCATGTCGGGTCGGCCACCGCCTTTACCACCTAATCGTCCTGCAAACTCACGAATCACATCACCAGCTTTAATTCGGTTGGTGAGATCTTTACTGACACCTGCAACGAGAGAAATCTTGTCGCCTTCAACGGCAGCCAACATCACCACCGCCGTGCCGAGTTTGTTCTTCACTTGGTCGAGTGTGTCGCGCAAGGTGGCGGCATCAGCACCTTCAAGATTCGCAGCCAACACTTTAAAGTCCGCCACGGTTACTGCATTGGCAGTTAAATCACCACCGGATGACGCCGCAAGTTTTTGCTTCAAACGCGCGACCTCTTTTTCAAGTTCGCGCACTTCGCTACGCAGCGTTGCGGCTTTATCAGCCACCGCATCGGGCTTCACTTTCAGCACATCACAAACGGCATCCATTTGCTGGTCAATCGACGTGATATCCACTAGAGCCATCTCACCCGTCACTGCCTCAATTCTGCGTACACCTGCGGCAACACCGACCTCAGAGGTAATGCGCAACAAGCCAATATCACCCGTGCGCTCGGCGTGGGTACCACCACACAATTCCACCGAGAACCGATCAGCACCCATGCTGAGCACGCGGACTTCATCGCCATATTTCTCACCAAATAACGCCATAGCACCCGCCGCTACCGCATCGTCCATCGACATGATTTTGGTCGACACCGCGGTATTGGCACGAATGTGTGCGTTAACCATAGCGCTTATCTCAGCCAACTGTACGGCACTCACTGCCTCGTTGTTTGAGAAGTCAAAACGCAAACGCTGAGCGTCGACTAGCGATCCCTTCTGGGCCACATGGTCACCGAGCACACTGCGCAGCGCCGCGTGCAATAGGTGCGTTGCCGAATGATTCAGACGAATACGCTGGCGCACCGAATCATCGACCGTTGCTGTCAGCGCATCGCCCACAGCAATTTTTCCGGCGCTCACACTCACTTGATGTAAGTGATGACCCTGGACTTTGGTGGTATCGCGGACTTCAGCAGTACATGAGGCGCTGCGTAAATAACCACAGTCGCCTACCTGACCACCGCTTTCGCCATAGAACGGCGTGCTATCTAAAACAACAATACCGCGCTCGCCTTCTGACAACGCATCCACTTGCTCGCCGTCTTTAATCAGCGCAATCACCGACGCCTCGGCGGTAGCGCAGTCGTAACCCACAAATACGGTTTCGCCGCCAAGGGCGACCGCATCGTTATAATCGAGCTTAAACGCGCCACTTTCCTGTGAGCGCTTGCGCTGAGCAGCCATCGCCAACGCATAGCCTTCGATATCTAGCGTCAGTTCTCGTTCTCGCGCGATATCGTTGGTTAAATCAACAGGGAAACCGTAGGTATCATAGAGACGGAAAATAACTTCACCTGGAATAATCGAGCCCACCAAGTCCAACAGCGCCTCGTCCAAAATAATCATGCCCTTGTCGAGGGTGCGCGAAAACTGGGCTTCTTCCGCGACTAACGCTTGCATGATCTTCGCTTGGTCGGCCACCAAATTGGGATACGCACTGCCCATTTGGTTAACCAGCTCGGGGACTAAGTCTGCAAAGAAGGCATCGCTTGCACCGAGCTTATTGCCGTGACGTATCGCTCGGCGAATAATACGCCGCAGGACGTATCCGCGGCCTTCGTTGCCTGGCATTACGCCATCGCTAATTAAAAACGCACAAGATCGCACATGGTCAGCGATAACACGCAGTGACTTCTCTTCTAAATTACTCACCGACAGACGTGCTGCCGTGGCTTTAATCAGCGCTTGAAATAAATCAATTTCATAGTTGGAATGCACGCCCTGCAATACCGCAGCAATGCGCTCAAGGCCCATGCCCGTATCAACAGACGGCGCCGGCAACGGATTCAGTTCACCCGTGGCATCGCGGTTGTACTGCATAAACACCAGGTTCCAAATCTCGATGTAACGATCTAAGTCATCGTCAGCAGAGCCCGGCGGACCACCTGGCACATCTTCACCATGGTCATAGAAAATTTCTGACGAAGGGCCACAGGGACCGGTATCGCCCATCTGCCAAAAGTTATCTTCATCAAGACGTGACAAACGATTCGGATCGACGCCAATTTCATTGATCCAAATATCAGCAGCTTCATCATCGCTGGTGTGCACGGTGACCCAGAGCTTTTCCTTGGGCAGGCCTAAAGTTTCAGTCAAGAAAGACCAGCCAAACTGTATGGCTTCACGCTTGAAGTAATCACCGAAGCTGAAATTACCGAGCATTTCAAAAAAAGTGTGATGGCGTGCCGTGTAGCCCACGTTCTCAAGATCATTATGCTTGCCACCGGCGCGCACACAGCGCTGACTGCTGGTTGCACGTAGGTAAGGGCGTCGCTCAAGGCCTAGAAAAGTGTCTTTGAACTGATTCATTCCTGCGTTGGTGAACAACAGCGTGGGATCATCGTGGGGCACGAGCGAACTCGACGGTACACGGACGTGCCCATGTTCTTCAAAAAACTTTAAGAAGGCTTCACGAATTTCAGCGGTTTTCATGGTCTGTTCTCTAAAAGTGAGTATATGCGGCTTAGTTAAACTGTTGGCTCAATTCGCCCTCTTGCATGGGCCGACCCGCCAAAATATGTAAGTGCAAATGGAATACGGTTTGACCTCCGTCCTCGCCATTGTTGATGATCAAGCGAAACCCCTCGGCAACGCCCAACTGCTGAGCCACTTTAACGGCGGCAAGCATCAAGTGACCGAGCAGTGCCTGGTCATCTGGCGTGGCGTCGATCAGTCGTGGTATTTCCCGCTTTGGGATCACCAGTACATGAACTGGCGCCTGCGGCTGTATGTCGTTAATCGCAACGCAGTGTTCATCTTCATACAGAAAGTCACTGGGAATCTCACCGCTAATAATCTTGCCGAAAATCGTGTTACCCATGTCGTTATCCTATCGGGATGTTGTTATTTGAGCATCGTCAAAACGGCCACAACGCCTAGGCGCACCAAGTAAAAAATACCCGCGCCAAAAACTGCTGAATGCTGATCTATAGCTGATGCGAATAATCGGTTTATCTAGCGCAGCTTTTCATCCGCAGTGAGCACTCGCGCCTCGCTTTCTAGCATCACCGGAATATCATCCCGCACGGGGTAGGCCAAACCACTAGCACGACAAACCAGCTCGCGCTTGTCCGCATCATACTCAAGAGGTGCCTTACTCACAGGACACACGAGAATTTCCAGTAACTTTCGATCGAGCACAATGAACTCCAGTTAATTCGATAAAGCGAGAGTATACGGCGTTACGGCGCTTTGGGCATCGCCGGAACAAGTAACTGTGGGTCGACGCGTTGATTTAGCCAACTCATGCGCCAATCCAGATGCGGTCCCGTCGCCCGCCCAGTTGCACCAACGGCGCCAATCAAGTCGCCCGTACTCAATTCATCACCCACCTGCACATCAACCCGACTCATGTGTAAGAACGAAGATGACAAGCCATAGCCGTGGTCCAAGATCACGGTGCCACCTGAATAATAAAGATCTGGCTGAGCCAAAGTCACAATACCTAGTCCAGGTGCCAGTACTGGCGTGCCTGTTGGCACCGCCACATCGACGCCATAATGGGGATTACCCGGCGTACCGTTATAAATACGCTGACTGCCATAAACCCCCGAAATTCTGCCGACCGCCGGCCAGCTAAATCCAGCCTTGGCGGCGGCAAATAGATCGGGTCTTTGAATGCGCTGTGCTTTAGCAGCACGAGTCAGTGTGCGTTCGCTGGCGATACGCGCCAAATCTTCATCGAGCGGTGTGACCGTTTTTTGCGGCACACCGTTAACACGGTCAACCTTATAAACACGGGATGACACTGCAATGGCTTGCTCACAGGGTGCTTGATCCGCCTCAGACACCTCTAGCGTCACCCATTGGGGTGCATCACGCCCCAAGCCGATCACAAAACTGCCATCGGGCAGTACCGGCACGGGAGTCTGGTCAAGCCGCACAACACTGGTCGGTGTCGTCTGCCCCCAAAGCAGTGCTCCCGGGGTGGGATCACCTGTCAGTGAGACACAGTCCGAGGCCTGCGCCGCCACAGGGCATAGCATCGACACACAAATTACGTTGAAAATATAATTAGCTTTCATGATGGTAATTTAACCCTGCTAATGCCCGTGGAGTCCATCCCAGAAGCACATCTCGCGCAACTATCAAATATCGTCAGGTAAAGCCCTTGCGCAGCCGCTGGCAATACACAGGATCTGAGCATAGACATTAGCGTGCGCAGCCACATGAGCGGCGCATAAGTGACCGATAAGTGGCAAATCAGTGACAAGCGTCAGCGCAGTTCACTACACTGAGCGAATGTCACGTTATCGGCCCCCACGGGAAAAAGGTTCCCCCTATATCACCCCTAAAGGTGAGGCAGTGTTGCGCGCCGAGTTAAAGCAGCTGTGGAAAGTCGAACGCCCCGTCGTTACCGCCACGGTACAAGCTGCGGCAGGCAATGGTGATCGATCAGAAAACGGTGACTATATCTATGGTAAAAAGCGATTGCGTGAAATCGACAGCCGGGTCCGCTTTTTACGCAAACGTCTCGAAGTACTAAAAGTCGTCGACACCCCTCCCACCGACACCAACAAGGTGTACTTCGGCGCTTATGTCACCCTTGAAGATAGTGCAGGCAACACTCACAAGTGGCGTCTAGTAGGCCCTGATGAGTTCGATGTCAGCGCCGGTAAACTCAGCTGTGACTCGCCTCTAGGTCGGGCTTTACTGGGCAAGCCATTGGACGCTGAAATTCTGCTGGAAAGTCCCAGTGGAAGCAAATTGTGGTACGTCGTTGACGTACGGTACGAACCCGCCAATTAGTAAAATGGCCCACACCCTTGGGCTCGGACGCCATTGTGCCATTCGCTAAAAAAACCACTCCACACCCAGTGTTGCAGTCCGCGGGCGATTCGGGCGGGCACCGTCAGGCTGGCGAGAAACGATTCGCCGTGTATCTGTGGCGTTCTCGAGTTTCAGAAACAGACCAACACCATCGCGCAGCGCGTAATGGCTAATCAAATCGACAACCCACAGTGAGTCAGCTTCATCAAAATCTGAATCGCCACGATTACAGCCGATCGTGGTACACATGGTGTCGGTGAACCTAACAACAGCGTAGTTATCCCAGCCCATGGCGGTCTCTATACCGGTGCGTAAGCTGAGTGTGTTGCGTGGTACCGCAGCGAGTAAATCTCCCGACTGCACACCGCTGAGGGGGTCGTCAGCGCCGGCATCTGCACGGGTATAAGTATACATAAGGGTCGTAGGCAGTTGGGCGCCCGCGAATTCAAACGACTGACTCAGCTGTAATTCAAAGCCCGAGATAACCGCCTCACCCGTGCTGAAATTACCGACCGTTGCACCGTTAGAGCATGGATTAGCGTTGGAGCAGTTTTCAGCCTTATTAGTGAAATCGGAGTAAAAGCCCACCAACTCCACAAACAGTCCATCGTCATAGCGCACGCCGGCCTCCCAGTTGATACTTGTCTCTGGCTCTTCATAGCTTTGTGCACCGGCACCTAAAGGTGAGAATCCACGGTGTACGCCAGCAATCAATTGCCATGCATCACTCAGGTCATAGCGCATAGCAATACCGGGCAACCATTCGCGGGTCCTATTGCTGAGTCGACCGCTAATGGTGTTGCGCTCTGCATCGCCATACCGCAGGCTTGTTGTGTCTACTGTTTCATAGCGCAGCGCCATATCGACCGTTAAGCGGTCGCTAGCGCTCCAGCTATCGACAAGCCACAACGACAGCGCGTCAGCCTTATCGTATCTCAAGTTGCCGTTGAGCGGCGCGATGCTGCGCTGATAAACCAGTTGTCCGTCGAGCTGGTTATACACCTCTACCGGCTGGTCAAAATCTACAGTGTCCTGATGAGCGCGGGCACCGAGTGCAAACTGATGCGCATTCAAAGTCCAGTCGATATTCGCCTGTAAACCCTGCGAAAGGTAGCTGCGATTGTTGTGCTTCACTTCAACTCCGGCGTAGTCGGCTCGGCCATCGAGCACAGCCTGAGCTTGTGGATCACCTTGATTAGCGGCACTCACAAAATCGCCACCATCTGACAACTTAAACCAATCGCGGGCAAATTCATTGCGGTAAGCGGTGACAAAAAGCTGGGCTGCATCACTGATATAGTTCTGATATGACAGATTCAAACCGGCATGCCGATTGTCCATTTCATCGAGTACAGACAAGCCATAACGACGATCAGTATCGCTTGCAAAGTCGTTATCGGTCAGCCCCAAATAGGTTTCATTCGATAACTCTTCTGAATACTGTGCTTTGAATACTAAGCGCTGGCTATCGCCCTCCCAACCGAGCTTAACCACGTAGTCTTGAATGTCGTAACCGCTGTCTGCGCTTGCGCGGTCTATAGTTTTAAAGCCGTCTGCGCGTCGCTGAGCGGTCTGCAGAAGGGCCGAGAACTCGCCATCCCGAACTCCATAGCGCGCCAGCAGGTCGGCCTGCCCATATTGACCATAAGCGAGTCTCAGCTGACCTGCAGATTCATCGGGCAGCTGTGTAGACAGTAAGTTGATCACCCCGCCGGTGGTCTGTGGGCCATAACGCAACAGGCTCGCACCTTTAAGTACCTCGACACCCTGCATGCGCATTGCGGTCGGAAAATAGTATGCCGCGGGCGCCGCATAGGGCGCTGGCGCAATCAGTACACCGTCTTCCATCAAGGTGATATTGGCAGAGCGCTCAGAGGTTGCACCACGAATACCAATATTTGGGCGCAGACCAAAACCGTCTTCTTCGCGGATATACAGACCGGGCAGTGTTTTTAGCAACTGATTGATATCGGTTGCCACCTCGATGCGGATCTGGTCCGCGTCAATCACACCGCCCGTGCCCGTCAGCAGCCGGACATCCGCGGTTGAACCAATAATCGTCACCTCTTCTAAGCGCGCGTAATCAACCGCTGATGAACTCAGCTGCCCGAAGGCAGGCCCAGACACGCCCACGGCAAAGCACCCAGTGGCAAAACCACTTAAAATCCAGCGAGGAAGCATAACCTGCAGCGCGCGCGACCTCTTGTGAGGCGGCATATAGAGGGCCATCGAAGGTGACATGGGAAGGATCCGATTAAAGGGAAGCACCATCGCACATTAATCGGAATCATTTTCATTTGCAATGGGAATGCGAATAATTCTTATTCCACTCCAATGTTATCCACAAGACTCGTTCACTGCCCTGCGCACTGTGAATAATCCGCCGCGTTTACTCCTTTTGGGTGCGACGATGAAATTGTTACTGGCCTCATCGCCTGCTAAAATCGCGCACATTGAAGCGGTGCGAATTCTCGCGCCTCACTCCACTGGAGCATTCATGACCGCGACCACTACTCACCAGAGCGCTAGCAGCTTGCATCAGCTGGAGGCAAACGATCATTTCATCCAGCGCCACATCGGCCCAACCCGGCAGCAACAACAAGAGATGGCGCAGGTGGTGGGATATTCGTCGGTCGCCGCACTAATCGATGCAACAGTGCCCGAAAAAATTCGTCGCAGAACACCCATGGCGTTGCCAGGTGCTGCCACTGAACAGAATGTACTCAACCGACTGCGAAGTTATGCTGAACAAAATGTGGTCAAAAGGTCACTGATTGGCATGGGCTATTACGATACTTTCACCCCCGCTGTCATTCAGCGCAACGTCTTAGAAAACCCAGGTTGGTACACCGCGTACACACCTTACCAACCCGAGATCTCTCAGGGCAGATTAGAAGTATTGCTCAGCTACCAGCAGATGATTATGGATTTGACGGGTATGGCTCTTGCCAACGCGTCGCTGCTCGATGAGGGCACCGCAGCAGCTGAGGCAATGACACTGCTACACCGTGTTAACAAGCGCAGCAAATCCAATCGTTTTGTCATCGCTGCCGACTGTCATCCACAGACCATCGCGCTTGTTCAAACCCGCGCAGAACCTCTGAATATCGAAATTGCCATAGTCGAATCTGAGCAGCTCGAAGACGCGGGAGACGCCTTTGGCATGCTAGTACAGTATCCCGGGACCTACGGCCATGTTCGTCCACTGGCGGGTCTGATCGAAAAAGCACACAGCAACAACACTTTAGTCGCCGTCGCCTCCGATCTTCTGGCACTGACGCTGCTCGCCTCCCCCGGCAGTCAAGGCGCCGATATCGTGGTGGGCAACAGTCAGCGCTTTGGTGTACCAATGGGCTTTGGTGGGCCACACGCTGCATTTTTCGCGGTTCGCGATGACTACAAGCGCTCTACCCCGGGCCGTATTATTGGTGTCAGTATTGACCGCCAGGGCAAGCAAGCGCTGCGCATGGCTATGCAAACCCGCGAACAGCATATTCGCCGCGAGAAAGCCACGAGCAACATCTGTACTGCGCAGGCACTGCTTGCGATTATGGCGGCGCTGTACGCGATGTATCACGGGTCTGGATAAGCCT
>CAWUVW010000032.1:0-14906 GCA_963926105.1 uncultured Luminiphilus sp.
GGACGATGCGAGCGGAACCGCCCGCGCGGACACCCTAACGTTTCAAGCGGCGACCGCCGATGGCACGATCAGCGTGGGTGGCGTGTCGATTGAGGTGACTGCGGGCCAAACCGCCACCGAAGTTGCTGAAGCCGTTCGCGCAGGTCTTGCCGCAGATGCGTTCATTACAGGTGTAACCGGTCGCAGCATCACCACAGGCGGAACAGATGGCACACTGACGTTGCAGTGGGCCGCCTCAGACGGCGCTGACCCCTCACTAACGTCATCGGACACCGATACAACGGGTGCGACTGTGGCGGTTACTGCCACGCCGACGGCCTTTGTAGCGGGTGCTAATTTAGATGGTACGGTTGATCTCGACAACGCCAATCTCACAACTGCCGCCGATGCGATCGTGGTGATTGATGGCTTGAGCGTGACCCGTTCCAGCAATGCGGTGGACGATGTGATACCCGGTGTTTTCATTGATTTACTCGCCACTAACGTGGGAGCGCCCGCAGACATTCGCGTCACGCGAGACACGGCTGCGGTTAAAACGAACCTACAAGCGGTCGTGCAGGCCTATAACGACGCTATTTTCGACATGGATATCCTGACCGGGGAGCGTACCGATGACGAGGAGGACATATACAGTGGCTCTCTTCGAGGTGACAGCACCGTGCGTCGAATTGAGTCGCAGCTGCGTGAAATGTTTATGGCCTACTCCAGCACGCCCGGGACAACCCTTACGGCATTCCGCGACCTAGGGCTAGACATTGATCGCAATGGCGTAATGTCGTTAGATGAAACGGAGTTAGACGACGCATTAGCCAATAACTTTGATGATGTCGTGACTCTTTTTAGTGCGGACACCAACAACCAAGCGCAGTACGGCATCGCGAGCAGAGGTATCGCTGGAGACGCTATTTTCGCGATCGAAGATCTCATTAGCACCCGCGGCACTATCATGACGCAGAGTGAAGGCTCGCAGGAACGGATTAACGATTACGAGCTCAAGCTCGAGGCGCTCAACATACGCATGGAGTCGCTGCTTGCCCGCTACACAAAGCAGTTCGGCATCATGGAGAGTATGGTGGGCCAGTCAAACGCCATGCGTGATAGCCTGAAGAGCACCTTTGAGGGCATGATGTCCATGTACACCAACAAATAATTAATTAAGCGCTAATTAATTTAATAAATGGCCTCAAGTTACTCAAACTCAGGCCGATTCTCCTGTTAAGCACCTACCTCCAAGGCTTTCTGGGTCTTGGAGTGTGTCGCTATTCCGCGATAAAGAAGGTTGCTACAAGGAGTCACTATGTCCGTCACATCGAATCCCGGGGTAGCTGCTGCGGTACCGCAGGCTAGCCCTGTGCCAAAATCTGCTGCACCTGCTGCACCTGCTGCACCTGCTACACCGGCCGTGTCTGCTGCACCTGCTGTACCCAAAGCGCCGGCCATCAAGGTTGAGCCAATGGTTGACCCCAAGGAAATGCGGCAAAACCTGCAAGAGGCGATTGAGAAGCTCAACGATCAGGTAGAACGCAATGGCCGTGGGCTTAACTTCTCTGTCGATGACCGACTCAACAGACCCATCATCACCGTACGCAGCACGGCCACGGGCGAGGTGGTGCGCACGATTCCCAATGAGGTGGTCATCAAGGTGGCGCACAACATTGAGGACATCAAGGGCCTCTTGATGGACCAGAGGCTGTGATGACGCGAAATATTTTTGCAATTTCGTTAAAGAACTATTTTTAGGCACCGAATCATCAGGTATCAGAGAGGGTTTTTGCCCTCGCTGCCAGGGGTGAGTAAAGGGTGAGAGCCCACTACCGCCAAGTTCCTTAGCAGTCCAGGGCCCCCACGGCAGCTGCTTTTTTTTAGAAGTTAACTCTTTCAGGAGAAACACCATGTCAGTTATCAACACCAACGTTAAGGCGCTCATCTCGCGCGATGCACTCACTATCAACAATCGTCAACTGTCTACAGCGATGGAGCGGCTGTCCACCGGCAAGCGTATCAACTCCGCGGCTGACGATGCAGCTGGACTAAGCATCTCTAGCAAGATGGAGTCACAAGTGCGCGGCTTACAAATGTCGGTCAAAAATGCAAATGACGCGATTTCGGTGACGCAGACTGCTGAAGGAGCTATGCAGGAAATCAACGACATTTTGCAGCGAATGCGCGAGCTGTCAGTTCAGGCGTCTAGTGACACCAATGATGCCCAAGACCGCGTGTATCTCCAAGATGAGATTTCCCAACTTTCTGATGAAATCGACCGCATTGCGACGACGACGCAATTCAATAATATTAATGTATTGGACGGGGGCTTTAGCGACAAAAAATTTCAGATCGGTGCAAATGCTGGGCAGACTATGGATATCAGCATCGGCTCTATGAGCTCCTCAGTGCTTGGTGTTGCCAGTGCCAGTAGCGCTTCGTCCACCAGCTCAAGCTCCTCAGTATCATCTGCCACCAGCACTATATTGGCGACAGCCCGAGGAACTTCGGCAACTGCTGCCGTGGCACGATTGTCATTTCCTGATGCCGATGGAGCCACGTACACTTTTGACATCGCCGACGCAGGGACCGACCTGTCTGCGGCTGTCAGTACAACGTTAGACTTGAACGACTCGTTCTCCAAGGAAGATTTTGTCGAGCATATCAATCAGGTCTTAGCTCAATCGGCGCTTAACACCACTGCCACGGCTGGTGTTTCGGGGGTCGTTACCGCCACCGCTCTTGATGTCACCGATAGCGATGATTATGACGGCTTCAAATTTGCGATCAAAATCGGCGATAGCTCACTGGAAAACATCAACATCCGTCAGACGCTGAGGGATGCCGGTGTCAGCACAAACGCGACCAGTGCGGAATTGGTGGCCGCCATACAGACTGAACTGCGAAGTGTATTTGACGATACGAATACAAGCATCACGGTCTCTCAGGCGGCTGGCGTGCTTTCCGTAGCTGATGCTGAAGGACGAAGAATCGAAATCACTCAAGGTGCCGGTGACGGAACGCTCTTCGGCACTGAATCGGAGAACAATGACGAGTCGATACTTGTTGAGGCTACAACGCCTAATGGTATTTCTGCAGCTTGGGACGGCGATGAGATTGTTTTAACTAACGCGACAGGTGACCAAATCAATGTGCACAGTTACAATACGAGCGCCGCCGGAGTGCAGATGATTTTCTCGCCAGCGGATGGTCAGAATACAGACGAGCTCGACCCTGTGGTTTTTGTGACTGCGTCAATGTCTTCCATAGACGGCACAAACCAGGCGGAGTTCATTGGCGTGGTTGAGGAGACGTCCTTGGCGTTAAGCTTCTCAAACCGTGAGTCAGTTGTGGGCCACGTGCCTGTAGTGGGAACGGGTTCCGGCGCGACGTCAACCATGACTGCGAATGCGAGCTACGCGTTTAACATCACGAACGGTAACGACACTACGTATTTCTCTGCTGTTCTGGACCTCACGTCTACCCGAACTGATGCGCAGATCGTCACCGCGGTGAAGACTGCGTTGTCTGCAGGGATTGCAGCAAATTTCACGAATGACACGTCAATTGACATGACAGAGTTTGACGTGGCGTTCAGCGGTAACACGCTGACGATCACAAACTCAAGCGGTCGGGCTCTCAAAATCGAAAACTTTGAGTCCTATGCGGGTACCATGACCGTTAGCAGCCTGAACGAACTCGGCGCAACCGCAGAGCTCGCGAGCCAGCAGAGACTCTTCTCAGAGGTTCGGATTGGCGTTAACCCTTCCGGCTTTGGCGTAGACTTTGGGAGCGCCAACCTCGAACTGTACTTTGGCGGTAGAGAGGTTTCGGTTGCTGCTGGACTTTCAATTGATTTCAATGGAGGTACCGCCGCGAACGCTAACCTGTCTGCTCTCGCTATGGCGATACAGACCGAGTTGCGGACCGCGACTGATCTGACTGCTCTGTATGGTGCTACTAACCTCGGGTATGCCTACGACAATAGTCTCATCACGGTTACAGCGTCTGCCGATACAAACGAGTTGATCATCCGGAATCCGTATGGTGAGGCGATGAGCTTTGGCCTGGCCTCTGATGCCGCCAATCTTTACAACACCGGGGCGCTGTTCACGAGCGATAGCGTCACGGGGAGCGCAAACAATGCCAATGCTGTTGCCACGACCTCAGATGTTATGCAAGGCGGCGTGGTGGAGGCAACGCGCGTCAAGATGACCTTGAATCAGGATGTTGCGAGTTTCGGCTTCACAATTGGAGGGACAACTGTCAGTGATACGTTGTACGACGCAACAGATTCGTTTGCTGGCTCAGCGCTCGAAACCGCGTTGAACACCGCAATGGATAGCTTGAACGCGGACCACCCTGATGCCGTGTTTGAGTACTCGGTGTCTGGGCGGGAGATCACCTTCCTGCAGCGTGATGGCGGTGACATTGTAATTTCAGACTTTACGAGCGCTGCTGGTTATGAAACGACTCAAGCGACGATTGAAGCTGTGGGTTTCACCACGGGGGACACGAAGGTCGCACAAAACTATGAGGCATCAGCTGCTGTTACGGCTAGCGCTGTGGCGGTCCTTGCGACAAAGACAGAAGCCGTATTGACGCTCAGCCAAGATGACATTTACTCGATGGTTATCAATGACGGCGTTCAGGACTACACGCTCTCTTCGACTGTTGTAGACCTTAGTGACTCCAGTAGTACGCAGGCCTTTAGCACTGCCCTCGAGACGGCCCTGGTGGGGTCAACCATCTCTGTTGGCATGGATACCAGCGGTCGAGTCTATTTCACCAGGGAAGATGGTGGGGAGATAAACCTGACCAGTATGAACTCTGTGGGGGCTGGCACGGCGGCGTGGGCACCTAAGACTGGCCAGGGCGATTCAGTGACTCTATCGGATAGCGTTGCATCGTCTTCAACCACTTCAACGACCTCTGTGAGCTCTTCATCAGATACTGGTACGGTTGCTGTGTCACAAATCAGTGTCTCAACCCAGGAAGACGCTGTCGCGGCGATTGACGTGATCGACAATGCGTTGGACTATGTCAACAGTGAGCGAGCCAAACTTGGTGCGGTGGAAAATCGTTTGAACCACACAATCGATAACTTGTCGAACATCATCACCAATACCTCGGCAGCGAAGAGCCGGATTGTTGACACTGATTACGCAGTTGAGACGGCCGAGTTGGCAAGGACGCAAATCATCCAGCAAGCCGCAACGGCGATGTTGGCACAAGCTAATCAGTCAAGCCAGTCAGTCTTGTCGCTGCTGCAGTAAGTTGCCCGACAAAACCTTAAAACCCGGCAGTTGCCGGGTTTTTTTTGGCTCGAAACTTGCTTAAGTGAGGGTGTTGAAACGGGAGCAAGACGATGGAAAATAAAACGAAACAAAAAGTGCTACAGGCGATTCAAAGATTTAAAGAGGGCCAGCGAGAGGATGGTCTTAAAAAGATACGTCTTATTCGCTCTAAAGTAAAAAATGATTTATTGCTCGAAGCTGCCTACGCTGAAATGTTGCAACATGCTCAAGAATATGACGAGTTGATTTCTTTATTAACAAATTTAATAGATAAGCATGATGCGAACTTAACTGTGTTCGGAGCACTGTTCGATGCATATATACAAGTTAAAGAGTACAATAAAGCAGAGGTATTGCTTGAAAAAATCAAAGAAAAATTTGAGCCTTCAGTTAGGGTGTCTAAACTTTCTCAACAGCTGAGTTATGCCAAAAAAGATTATAAAAATTCACTCAAATTTGCTCTTGAAGTGGTGCGTATGGATCCAACTTCAAGTATGGCCTACAATAACGTCGGCCTGAGTTTGAGTGAAATGGGTCTTCACGACCAAAGCGGGGTTGCATTCGAAACGGCAGTTCAGTTAGATAGTGAAAATATAGACGCTATTCAGAATATGGCATTTATTGCATACAACATGGGTGATGTAGATAAATCAATCCAATTAAATGAGCGTTCACTTGAATTGTTAGAAAAAAAAGGGAAGCGTGGAAGTCTCAATAGAATTAAATGGCATTTAAGTTTTGGATATTTGTTTAAAGGTGATCTTGCCAAAGGTTGGGAATATTATGACGAGGGTTTTTCCCCGGATATTCCTGAAGGTACGCGTAGGGGGCCGGGTCGAGATTTCTCTGTGCCACGATGGTCAGGGGAAGATCTAAAAAATAAGACAATACTAGTTTGGCGTGAGCAAGGCCTCGGCGACGAGTTGCGATATGGGTCCTGCCTTCCAGACTTGGTCTCAATGGCTGGAAAAGTTATTGTCGAGTGTGACCATAGATTGTGTAAGGTTTTACAAGACTCTATGCCCGAAATTTTAGCGCGCCCCCCCTTATTTGATAAAATAACAAAAAAATCTTTCTATAAATTAGATTACGATTTTCATATACCTATTGCATCCCTCCCTAGATATTTTCGATCCACGCGAGAATCTTTTTTAAGCGTGACTGATTATATTAAACCTGAACCAAAGTTGACCAAGGAAATTAAAGACCATTTCGATGTCAAAATGAAGTCGGGTCTGAAGATTGGCATCAGTTGGCGTAGTGGTGTGATGGATCCTACAAGAAATAAGTTTTATTTGAACTTGGTCGAGTGGTCAGAAATCTTACAACTGAAAAATTGTCACTTCGTCAACTTGCAGTATGGTGATGTAGAGCCTGAGATAACCGCAGCTGAAAATGCATTGGGAGTTAAAATTCACAGATGGCCAGACTTAAATCTAAAAGATGATCTAGAGGCTGCATTTGCATTGATGGCAAATATGGATCTAGTCATATCTGTTGGCAATGCGGTTGCATCAATGGCTCCATTAGTAGGGACAGAAACGTGGCAGTTAATCCCAAGTGTCCATTGGGTTGAGCTTAAAGGACTTGATTTACCTCATTACCCTTGGAACAAAAATTTGATTAACTTTCATCCGGAGCCTGGGTACCGTATTGAATCAATCATGCCAGTGATTCGTGACAGAATAATCAGTAAATTATAAAGGCCTGCTTTAGCTCCAAGTTAAATATTTAATATTTCATTTAAATTTAAGTATTTAATTTTTGATACAAGATGAAAAATCGCCACATCACTAAAAATTGGTTGGATTTATTAAATGATTAGTCGAAGGAAAATAATATGAAAGCCTTGATCACTGGAGCCGATGGTTTCATCGGCTCCCACCTAACCGAGCTCCTTGTCCAAGAAGACTTCCAGGTCAAAGCACTCTGCCAATATAACTCATTCAATGACTGGGGATGGTTAGAGGATGTGGATTGCCGAGGTGAGATCGAGGTTGTTAATGGAGATATTCGCGATTCGTATTTCTGTAGGCAGATTACGAAGGATGTCGATATTGTTTTTCACTTAGCTGCTCTAATAGCGATCCCGTATTCCTATCTGGCGCCCGAGAGCTACGTTGACACCAACGTGTTGGGAACGCTTAATATCTGTCAGGCAGCATTAGAAAATACTGTTAAACGTGTCATTCATACGTCAACCAGTGAGGTTTATGGCACCGCGCAATATGTGCCGATTGACGAAAAACACCCTTTGCAACCGCAGTCGCCCTATAGCGCCTCAAAGATCGGCGCCGACGCAATGGCAATGAGCTTTTTCAATTCATTCGAATTGCCTGTGACGATCGCTAGGCCATTTAACACCTACGGTCCCCGACAGTCTGCGCGGGCGGTCATCCCGACCATCATCAGCCAAATTGCGGCTGGAAAGAGGCAAATTGAGCTTGGTGACGTGACGCCAACGCGTGACTTCAACTACGTAGCCGATACCTGTCGCGGCCTTCTAGAGCTGGTACGCTGTGAGGAAGCAGTTGGCGAGACTGTAAATATTGGCTCAAATTATGAGATCTCAGTTGGAGATACCCTCCGTTTGATACGAGAGCTGATGAACAGTGATGTGGAATTTCTTGTGGATACCCAGAGGCTACGTCCGGGAAAGTCGGAGGTTCTTAGACTATGGTGTGACAACACAAAAATTCGACATTTGACGGGGTTTGAGCCCGCGTACGATATTAGATCAGGTCTGAAGGCGACTGTGGACTGGTTTGTGCAGCCAGAGAATCTCGCCAAATATAAGACCAACATTTACAACGTGTAATACGAAGATGTTCGACCGTTTAGTTAGCTTTATACGCGACCAATACCGCACGGATGAGGCCATCCCGCTTCACGCGCCGGTTTTTAATGGCCGTGAGCGAGAACTATTACTCGACACCATCGATTCGACCTTCGTGTCCAGTGTCGGAAAATATGTCGATCGGTTCGAGGCAGATATAGCAACGCTGACGTCGAGCCCGAGCGCAGTCGCCGTGATGAACGGTACCGCGGGACTCCACGTCGCGCTTGAGTTGGTTGGTGTGGCGCCCGGAGATTTGGTTGTGACGCAGTCGCTGACTTTTGTTGCGACTTGCAATGCCATTTCATACTGCAACGCAGAACCGCTGTTTATCGATGTTGATCGTAAAACGCTCGGCCTATCCCCAACGGCCTTGGAGGCCTGGCTTTCGGAGCATGCGTTTATAGACGACGATGGCGATTGTCGCACTCGAGTTGGGCATCGACGCGTCAAAGCGTGTTTGCCAATGCATACTTTCGGACACCCTGTTGATATTGACGCATTAATTGCTGTGTGCAAGCCTTGGCGCCTAATCTTGGTCGAGGACGCGGCTGAATCACTTGGTAGCTACTACAAAGGCCGCCACGTCGGCACGTTTGGCAAGATCGGTGTACTCAGTTTTAACGGCAATAAGATAATCACAACGGGGGGTGGCGGTATGCTGCTGACGGATGAGGGCACCGGCAGGCGTGCGAAGCACCTAACGACCACCGCAAAGTTGCCTCACGCCTACGAGTTCGTACACGACGCCGTGGGGTATAACTATCGACTACCCAACTTAAATGCGGCTCTTGGCTGCGCCCAGCTGGAGCAGCTGCCGTCTTTCCTAGCGTCAAAGCGAGCCCTGGCGGGTCGCTATTCCGAGTTCTTTAAGGGCAGCGATCTCCGGTTTATCGTGGAGCCTGATGACTGTTACTCGAACTACTGGCTAAACGGCGTCATATGCCAAGATCGTGCGCAACGTGATGCGCTGCTTAAATCAACCAACGGTGCGGGAGTTACGACTAGACCGATCTGGAGGTTGATGACACGGCTGCCGATGTTTGCAGCGGCCTTACGTGGTACATTGGAAAATGCCGAGTGGCTGGAGGCACGCGTCGTTAACCTGCCTAGTAGCGTTTTACCCGGAGGGTCTTAAGAGTGCGCCGTATCGCCTTTTTCACCAGTACCCGTGCCGAGTATGGTCTTCTCAGGCCTTTAATGGCGGAAGTTAGGTCCCGCACCGGGCTCGAATTACAGGTCATTGTGTCTGGTACGCACCTTTCGGAGGCTCATGGGGCCACATGGAAGGAAATCGTAGCCGACGGGTTCTCGATAAGCGAGCGAATCGAGATGTCAGTTGTAAGAGACGATACCGAGGGGGTGGCGTTGGCAGCGGCGCAGGTACTGTCCGGCGTCGCGACGGCGTTGGTACGCTTAAAGTCAGATGTACTTGTGTTACTCGGTGATCGCTATGAATTACTGGCTGCAGCGCAAGCCTCATTACTTGCAGGTGTACCGATTGCCCATGTCCATGGTGGTGAAATCACCGAGGGCGCAATCGACGAGTCTATTCGACACGCAATAACGAAGTTAGCACATTGGCATTTTGCAGCTGCAGAGACCTACGCGAATCGTATACGCCAGATGGGGGAAGCTACCGAACGCGTATGGAATGTTGGAGCGCCTGCGCTGGATAACATCTCGGCGCTGGAGCCGGTGCCGAAGCAGGAGTTGGAGTCTTTCTTGGGCCTTCAATTGAGTGCACCTGCCTTTCTGGCGACCTATCATCCCGTCACTCTCAGAGGCGACAGCGGGTTATCAGCAATTCAGGCGTTGCTATCTGCGCTGGATACTTTCGGTGGCACTGTAGTCATTACTGGCGTCAATGCCGACCCAGGTGCTGGGGTAATTCGGAAAAGCTTGCTGGATTTCGCCGCTGCTCGCCCGAATCGAGTCGCGCTGTTGGAGTCGCTCGGTTCACGGCGCTACCTCAGCCTGATGCGTCACGTTGACGTTGTAGTAGGAAATTCATCCAGTGGGTTAATTGAGGCGCCGGCTGTTGGTGTCCCTGCAGTGGACATAGGCCCCCGCCAGCAAGGACGGCTACGAGCACCCTCGGTGCTCCATTGCGGGGAAAGTGCTGCAGAAATTAAACTTGCATTAGCAGCCGCGCTCACTGTAGCGCACCGGACGATCGCAGTACGGCGCGAAACCCCATACGGGCAACCAGGGGCATCCCGCAAAATCGTCGACTTACTTGTATCCGGCGATATCAGTGCGCGCCCTAAACCCTTCGTCGATCGCTATTGTGCGGTAGGTGTCTGAGTTTCGCCATTGACTGAAAGAGGACCCAATGCATAACGTATATGTAATTGCCGAAGCGGGCGTCAATCACAACGGAGAGCTCGAGTTGGCGCGCAAGTTGGTGGACATCGCTGCCGATGCAGGCGCTAATGCTGTCAAGTTCCAGACATTTGACGCCAAGAAACTTGCGACAATTAATGCGCCTAAGGCAATTTACCAGCAACAGACTACCGATACCGCCGAATCTCAGCTTGAAATGCTGCGTAAACTTGAGCTGCCACACGAATGGCACCGGGAGTTGCAGGAACGAGCTCACTCAAGAGGAATTGAGTTCCTCTCAACCGCATTTGATGCGCATAGCCTATCCTTTCTCGAAGAACTTGATCTGCCTTTTTACAAGGTGCCTTCAGGTGAGTTGACTAATGGCCCATTACTGTGGCGGTTCGCCCGGCAGGGGAGGCCGTTAGTGGTATCTACTGGCATGGCAACTATGTCTGAGGTGGAACAGGCTCTGGCGGTTATCGCTCATGCGCTCAACTCATCTCTGGAGCCCAAGACGACTGATGAAATCTGGCGAGGGTGGAGTGATCCTACTTGGCGTGCCAGCCTCCAGGGGCTGGTAACGCTTCTGCACTGCACGTCGCAATATCCGACGCCAATTGAGGAATGTAACCTGAGGGCAATGGATACGCTGCGTGCTTTTGGGCTGCCGGTTGGTTACTCTGACCACACCGAAGGAGTCATGATCCCCGTGGCCGCGGTGGCACGTGGCGCGACCCTTATCGAAAAGCATTTCACACTTGACCGCACGATGTCTGGACCTGACCACAAGGCGTCCTTAGAGCCGCTGGAGTTGGCCGAAATGATTAAACAGATTCGAGAGCTACAGTTGGCATTGGGCGATGGTGCAAAGTGCCCGCAGCCTAGCGAGTGGAACACTCGCCAAGCGGCTCGCCAGTGCGTTGTCGCGGCGCACGATATCGTTGCTGGCACGATATTGTCGCGAGATAACCTAGCGACTGCGCGCAGTGACGGGGGCCTATCAGCTAACGAGCTTTGGGCCTTGGTCGGCACAGTCGCTTCCCAGACATACGCCCTAGGGGAGTCAATCAAACGATGAGTGCTGTTACACGGCCTCTTATTATCCTTGGCGCCGGTGGTCATGCGCGGGTGATGGTAGCACTCGTTCGCGCGGCAGGCTATTCTATTTTGGGTGTCTGTGATCCGGCGCTGCCGGTCAATGATGTTTCCAGATGGGACGGGATTGAGGTACTCGGCAATGACAGTTCGCTAGATAACTTTGAGCCAGATCGCGTTGGCCTAGTCTTGGGTATCGGACAGCGCGCTACCGCTAATTTGCGAGAGAGCCGATACAACGCTTTGCGTGCAAGAGGTTACGAATTTCCGGCGCTCGTGCATCCAGCCGCATGGGTTGCGCGGGGAGTTGCGCTCCAGGATGGTGTCCAGATAATGGCGGGAGCCGTTGTCCAACCCGGTTGCGAGATAGGGGAGAACAGCATCGTTAACACGCGCGCTGGTGTTGACCATGACTGCCGCATTGGACGCAACGTACACGTTGCGCCGGGCGCGACGCTCTGTGGTTCGGTGATTGTTGAGGACGGCGTTTTCATAGGTGCGGGTGCGACGATTGTTCAAGGGCTACATATCGGTGCAAACGCGTTAGTGGGCGCGGGAGTGACCCTCTTCCAAGATTTAGCGCCAGAAGCACGCGCCTCTGTTGCGCGAAGCCTCCCTAGATGACGAATCATCAGCGCTTTCTTAGGAAAACGGGAGAAACTGAACTGGCTTTTTTCAAGTAGACAGGGAAAAATTTTGAAAACCAGTGCTGAAAAACAGTGGGTGAAAATTAAGGCATCAGAATGCAAAAACTGACTAAAGAATGGCAGCGCGCGTTACTCATGTGCACCGCCACCATCCAAGCGGCCATCCATAACCTTGATCAAGTCGCAATCAAGATAGTCCTCGTTGTCGATGAGGATGGAAAATTGGAGGGAACCATATCGGACGGTGACATTCGTCGCGCATTATTGCGCGGTCTGAGCATGGACAGTCCACTTACAACGGTGGTTCACCGGAATCCTTTCGTGGTGCCACCCCATATGCCACGAGGTTCCATCGAACAATTAATGGTAGCAAACAAGATACAGCAAATCCCAGTTGTCGATGAGCAAAGAAAAGTGGTTGGGTTGCACGTATGGGACCAAATCGCCAGTCCCCAAGCGCTTCCGAACGTCATGGTCATCATGGCTGGTGGCAAGGGGACGCGCTTGAGACCACATACCGAGGCTTGTCCTAAGCCCCTCCTGCCGGTTAACGGAAAGCCAATGCTTGAGCACATTATTGATCGGGCGAAGAGCGAGGGATTCAGTCATTTTGTGATTTCACTTCATTATCTTGGGCACATGATCGAGGAATATTTTGGAGATGGCTCACTGTTCGGTGTGCGTATCGACTATCTGCGGGAGGAGTCGCCGTTGGGAACCGCGGGTGCGCTCAGTCTTCTGAGTCCACGTCCAAGCGAGCCGATCGTGGTCACCAACGGTGATGTGCTTACCGATATTCACTACGACGAAGTGCTCGACTTTCACCTGCGCCAAAAGGCGGTAGCAACAATGGCTGTAAGGGTGCATGAATGGCAACACCCCTTCGGTGTTGTTCAAACTGAAGGAATAGACATAGTCGGATTTGAGGAAAAACCGGTTGCACGCAGTCACATCAATGCTGGCGTGTATGCCTTAGATCCCTCGTCGCTCGACGAATTGAACAAGAATTCGCCGTGCGATATGCCCACTTTATTTAGACGCCTACAGACCAAGGAGCTCCGTACGGTTGCTTACCCAATGCATGAGCCTTGGCTAGATGTCGGTCGTCCGAGCGACTACAAAGCGGCACAGAGCTATGAGGTGGAGAAATGAAAATTCTCGCCTTGATTCCAGCGCGTGGTGGGTCAAAGAGGCTTCCAAAAAAGAACATCCTACCGCTTGGTGGAAAACCATTGATTAGCTGGACCATCGACGCTGTAAAAGACATACCTGAAATTGTAGATATATTGGTGTCGACCGATACCGATGAAATAGCGTCCGTAGCTAAAGCTGCAGGTGCATTAGTGCCGTGGCTACGTCCGCCAGCTTTATCTACTGATACAGCAACGTCTATGGATGTTTGCTTTCACGCGTTAGATTGGTATGAGGGAGAATATGGCGCAGTTGATGGTTTATTACTCTTGCAGCCGACCTCACCATTTCGCAAAAGAGAAACAATCAAAAAGGGAATCGAGCTATTTAAATCTCATTACGGCGAAAGGCCGGTGGCAGCTTTCTCTCCAGTGGATGTCCACCCTATGTGGTGTTACCGGATAAATGGGGATCACATTAAGCCATTTATAGAGGGTGTTGATTTGAAAGTTAGATCGCAAGAACTTGAGAAAGCCTATGTGATCAATGGTGCACTTTATCTCATTCGACCATCATGTTTACGTGAATTTGGCAGTTTCATTACCGGCGCAACGCTACCACTTTTGACGGATAGTATTCCCGAGGGTTTAGATATCGATACAGATTGGGATTGGAATATTGCTGAATCCATCCTAAATAGATAATACTTCGCTTTTGCAAGGGGCCCAGAGGTAGAGCGTTTATGCAGCCATGACCAGCCGCTGCTTAGGAGTGAATCCGTCCGAGGCCATGCGTGGGCGGTCTTGGTTGTAAGACCACGTCCACTGATGTATTTCGGGCCGTTATCACAACGTATCACCTGCGGCTTTCCACGCCACGAGATGATTTGCTTGAGCTCTAGAATCACCCGCTCTGATGGCACGGAGAAGTCTACTCCTCCGCCATGATCTTGGCCTTGAGCGTTTACTCAAGGTAAATCTTCTTTAGGCGCCGATTTTTGGTGTCAAGCTCTTTCGTGTGACTCATCATGGACACCTCAATGCTGCCCTATTGGGCCCCCACTTGTAAAACATTGCCATGCTGATCCCCAGCTCCCGGTAATTGTCGGGTACTGCAAACTCGGTCTCAATACGTTTGACCGCATCCATGATCTGGCTGTCGGTGAATTTTGGCTTCCTCATGTGGAGCCGCTTCCTTTGGAAAAACTCTACGAATTACATCTTTAGTACTAATTTACAAGCACTATGCCAAGAGGAATATTTCTAATAAACTACTTCTTTAGCCACCTTGATGACTCGAAAGAAATCTCCAATTTATAGAACGCAGTCAGCGGTCGCGCATGGCTCGAAAATTGCTTTCATTTTCGTACAACATCACAAGGAGGTTAGTATGTCCCGCTTAGTAGAAGCATTAATGAAAGAGGCCAGCTTTGGCCGTATGTTGAGCGATAGCTCTGTTGCCCGTTTTTCACCCGCAGAGATGCGTGAGGCCATTCAAGAGTTGGTTGGCGAAGACCGTTTAGATATGGCCAACGCCTTGGTGGAGGCCGGCTTGGCTCTTCACCCCGAGAGTGACGACGTGTTGGCCATT
>CAWUVW010000033.1:0-50957 GCA_963926105.1 uncultured Luminiphilus sp.
AGGTATAACCATGTTGACGAAGTTAGCAGTGGTAACAGGTGCAACCGGCGGTATCGGTGGCGCAATAAGTGAAGCTCTATGCGCGGCAAAATATAGTGTCTGCCTGGTGGGAAGAAACACTCAGGCACTGCAGATACGACGTGAACAGCTCGCTAAAAAGTATTCTAGCGTTAAGGTATATGCGCAGACCTGCGATATTACTGAAGCTGATGACCGTATTGCCCTCGTTAACGCGGTCCAGCATTTGGAACACGCTTTGGCATTGTGGGTAAATAATGCCGGCATTAGTGACTTCGGTTTATTTCAAGAGCAGTCTCCCGACGTCATCGCAGCTCAGCTAGATGTCAACACAAAAGCACCGATGCTAATGACTCAGGCTCTATTAAATAGCATAGATAGTGACGGTGAATTACAGATCATCAATGTAGGCTCGACTTTTGGCAGTATAGGCTTTCCCGGATTCGTAGCGTATTCGGCCAGCAAGTTTGCCCTTCGTGGCTTTACGCAAGCCTTGTCTCGAGAGCTCGCAGATAGCGCAATTCGTATCCGTTATTTCGCCCCACGCGCCACCAAAACCGCCTTAAATCCATCTGCTGTAAATGCAATGAATCGGGAGCTAAAAGTAGCCATGGATACACCGGATATGGTCGCACAGGCTTTTATGGCGTTTCTGAGGTCCAAGGCTGAAACCCGTCACGTGGGATTTCCAGAAAAATTGTTTGCACGCCTAAACCAGATACTACCGGGATTTGTCTCAGGCGCACTACTGAAACAGCTCCCAGTTATTCGTCGCTATGCCAAGCGCCAATCTTAACGGATGCTGTCAAAAGTTTTCTGCAGGAACTCACTTTAGCGACTATGACTTAAGTCTATCGCCGCAGCGACGACAGGTGATCACCCGAATTGGGAAGACTGTTAGCGTTACGGGTAAACCGTCTTCTTTGGTGGGACGCACCGACCGCTCCGTCATTTCCTTCAAGGCCTAGATTTATGCGGATTTCAGCATTAATTCTAACCTAGAAATCTAAGCCAAATAGGCGCCCAAGCTTTGCGATTATCACAGCACTCCCCCGGTGGGGGTCTATTGGACCTGTCACCGCGGCGGCGGGCGCTTCGGCTTGCAAAAGGTAACTTCCCTTTTAAAACGAGTCACTTCGTCGCTAACCTCCCGCCAGGTCCCGTCGCTCGCTACCACTCACCATCGGTGCGAATAACAATATTATTGGTCACCCCGTGTGCCGAGGTATACAATTGATGCGTAAGTATTTAATTTATCTTTCGTCCTACGGACATAGCCACCAACGAAAATAGGGAATGTCAGTTATGTATAAATCAGGCCTCTTATTATTGATGACTTTCATTTCATCACCATTAATGGCAGACGCTATTAATGATAAATATGTTTTCATTGGCATCGGGTCCGTATACTCCGAAGCAGAATCGGATATATCCATCTCTCCTTGGGACACCCGGACGGATACAGATACGGGACTACTTTTTAATGCCGGATATGGACAGCGGATAGGAAGTAATCTCAGGTTAGAAGGCGAAGTCGCATACCGTACACTTGATATTGATAACCTGACAAAACTACCCTCTTCGCAGCCTGTTTTGGGTGCTAATTTCCAGGGTGGAAAAGGTGATCTCTCTTCTCTGTCGCTCATGGCAAATGGTTGGTATGACTTCAATAACGATACTAATTGGACGCCTTATATTGGTGGCGGCCTTGGTTTTTCACTAATCTCCCTAGACAATCTGTATGCAACTACACTCGGGGTATTTCCCGGCGCAACACCAAACAAAATTTCTGTCGACGATGACGAAGACTGGCAATTTTCTTACCAAATAGGTGCTGGAATTTCATACAAATTGAATGAAAAATTTAATATCGATCTTGATTACAGATACGTTGTTGTAAGCGATGGGGAACTCCAAACGACACAAGATCAGAATTTCGATGTCCAAATGAAAAACAGTAATCTATTGCTAAAATTAAAATATCTATTTTGATTTTAGCTGAATAGTCAGGGAATTCCTCGCAACTCTGCTGCGGGGAGCTTCGAAGTCTACGGTACGAAGTCGATATCGAGAGGAGCACAACAGAAGGTCTTGGAGTTTCTTGTCGGATAGGTCGTTCTTGATATTGAAGTCAATTGACACCAGCACACCTTCAAGTGATTTTAATCTTTGTGTTTAAAAAAGTTGGCCACGCGCCACGAAGACGGTAATCAACTCGTCAGCCGTAGAGGCAATGAATGCTGAGTTAGAAGTGACTATGGATAGGCCGATAGCGGTCGCGCAAGCTTTCATGACATTTCTTGAAACCAGGCGCGAGATCACTTACGTCGGCTTCCCGGAGAAATTATTTGCACGTCTCAACAAAATATTACCGGGATGAATATCCGCCGTTTTGCTGAAAAACCACATGCTAATCGTCGCCATGCACAGTGTGACATCTAACCATCATTACCCCAACATTCTGGAAGAACCCTATTGCTTCGGCAGTATTACTTAAGCAGATATGGCCTAACTGCACGTCAATAATCTACTGAAGTCACGCTTACACCCGCCGCTGCAGCGAGCCCAGAGTAGCAAGCGACTGCAGCGCTGCAACAAAATCACTAGGATGTATTGGCTTATCTAGTACCACAACGGCACCAGTATCCATGAGCCGAGCCTTAACGTCGTTGTGCATAGAAGAACTCATAATAATTGCCGGCAACCGTCTATTGGTGTGACGAGTGAGCTCTAGCCACTCGGCGACCTCTCCTTCAGCAATATCCATATCATAGATCTGCAAATCATAAGCACCTTTAGTCAGCATCTCGGCTGCTGCCGCCACGCTACTAGCATCGTCGACAAACATGCCGATCAAATTGAGTTGACGCTCAATCATCGGCCTCAGTGCATGGTCCTGCGCCGTCAAGAGCACGCGCATGCCATCCCAGGGACTCAATAAATCGACAGAATTTGGGTTAGCAGCCGTACTCGCCTCTACATTGAGTGTCATGCGAACGCCCGCGCCGCCTCTCGGACTTGAGTAGTAATCAACATCTCCCCCCATGTCAGCCAGCCAAGTCTGTGTCAGCCAGAGACCCTGCCCCATACTACTGACACTAAGATCAGAAGACTTAGCGGCTGCCCACATGGCGCGAGCCCGTTGTCCAGAGATAGCGCTGCCATTGTCATCGATTTCGATAATACACTGCATCAAACCGGAACGGCTTGAAGGTTTAGTCCGCGCATTAAGCCAGATTCTATTGCCATCTGAATTGTACGCCGCACTGCGTAAAAAATTGCTAATCACTGCCCGCAAACGAAACCGATCAACCACCAGCAACGCCCCGTCTGAGCCATAGGTATCGGTATAAAGGGTGAAGCCTAGATCAATTAATATCGGTTCAAATTCAACGCCAAGCTGCGCGATGAATTTATCCATACTCACGTAATCTTTGCTAATAGGGCGGAGATCATATGTCTCTACGGAGCTGCGTAAGTGATCAATCACAAGAACAAGCTGATCGGCAGCTTCGCGCATAGTGACACGATCTCCAGCGCTATAAGTCTCACGCTTTGTCAAAGCAGACAAAGTCATAGAAGGCACACGCAGTTCATGAGAAATCACGTTCATTAATCGAGATTGGTTCTCTAGCAAAGTGTTAATTCGCATTAGGTCAGCGTCAATTTGCACCAATAGTAGTCCGACAAATATGGCGCCCAACAATGACCAAAAAAATGAAATCGATAAATAAATCAGTATAGTCTCGATATCGTGCTGCCCCAGCAGTATTGCCAGGAAAAAAAAGAAGATGTGCAGCGATACCGTTAGGAACATCGCCACTCGCACGCCGTAGGTAGCAATCAAAAATATTGCAACGGGTAATGTACTAAACAGTGCCGCGAGTAAATTCCCATTGCGTAAATAAGCAGCAATGGCCATAACAATCATCAAAACAGACAATATCGTCAAGCGCTGATACCCACTCAAGCGCCGGCGCCGTGAAGAAATCAAAGCCAGCAGGAGTACGATGGCACACTGAAAAAGGATCAAGCTGTTATGGCTTCCCCAATTGCGTGGTGCCGTAATTAAGTAGGCTAAAACACCGATTATGGTCATCGACCGCGCAGCTATCAGGGAGGCCGATGCTAAGATACGCTCTGACAATGGTTTGGCATGCAGTAATGCAGATAAAGCGGATCGCTTGGCTTGCGCTTCCATCGGGTCTGAAGTGTCGAGCATGGCCAATTGCTTAATCCGATCAAATTTTTATTAGCTTACTTCATAATTGGGCCAATCACGAGAGTGATCACGCCATTTCACTTTTTGACTACCTGCCTCGTTGTTATTGTTGTCATAGACATTCGTGACGAGATGCTGAGTCGTTTATATTGAGAGCTGCCCAAGCTACCGCTGGCGCCACACACCAGAATCGTCGCAGACTTAACTCATCACGGTCGCGTTCCCTTGCCGTAATAGCGCCTCGACGAAAAAACCAATGCCGCCGTTTGCTCCGCCATTATGTTCTATTAATTGACGTCCAACTTGACGGATAGCTTTTGCGGCCGGCGCTCGAGGATAAGCTATCAGTAAAGCCGTGCGCTCTTGCACCGCACGCTTGAGATACGGGTCGCTGGGCACTATCCCTAGGTAGCCTACATCGACATCCAAATATTTATCCGTCACGCGCGTTATGCGATCAAACACACTTTGACCCTGAGCCGATGTCTCAACTTGATTCACAAGAATTTCAAACCGACGCACACCTCGTTCATTGCGCATAACTTTCATTAATGCGTAGGCGTCGGTGAGTGATGCGGGCTCATCATTGACCACCACGACAACCGTCTTACAAGCTGCGACAAAGGTCTGCACCACAGAATCAATACCTGCGCCCGTATCGACAATCAAAACATCCGGCGGCGCCAGTTGGTCAGAAAATGAGTTGACCAAAGCGTTTTGTGTCGCCAAGTCAAGTTGCGCAAGTCTCGCCACACCCGATGCACCTGGGATTATTCGGACTCCCCCAGGCCCAACTATGACTATTTCACTCAGCGTCTTACGACCATCGAGTACATCGGCCATGGTGTAAGCGGTATTAATTCCCAAGACCACGTCGACATTTGCCAGGCCAAGATCCGCATCAAGTAACAAAACATCATGACCCTCAAGGGCCATTGATACCGACAGATTCACAGCGATATTGGTTTTACCCACACCGCCTTTGCCGCCTGTTATAGCGATCACTTGCATCACAGTTTTTCTCCATGTAAATCGCTAATTAACCGAGGCGCTCTTTAGCACTAACTACCTCGGTAAGTCGCAGTCCGAGATGCCCATCCTTAGACACTATCTCTCCTCGGCCAACTAGAACACCATTAACCAAGACATCCATAGGGTCAGTAACACTTCGATCAAACGTTACAACACTACCCGGAATTAAACTTAATAGATGCCTAATTGTCATCTGTGTACGCCCCATCTCTACCGTGAGTACAACCGGGACATCCATCAGCATGTCAGTATTGGCGACACCAGCAATGAACGCGTCAGTTTTGCCTAAATGTTCCCCAGGATTTTCTGTATTGCGACTGTCGCTGTCATTCTCCATCACTGTCGACCTTCCGGTTCAACTATTCGGCAAACTCGCATTCCGCCGCCGACTTCATAATGGCCCATAGCAATGCAGCGTCCACTAGTGCTCAGATTAATTTGCATACGACTGTCAATAGGGATTACAGCACCTAGCTGAATGGCCAGCAACTCTCGAATAGATATTGTTCGAGACAAGAGTACGCCCGCGACCTCAAGGGGTATGTCAGGTAAACGCCGGTACAAATCGCTGTCACGATTGATCTCTTGGGTTGGATTTATCTTAACTGGTTGGCGCGACATAATCTGGTCAGCATTGGACGCTAAGCTAGCAAAGGGTAACAACAGACAGACTTCCGATATTTTCCGAACGCCCACAGAAAATGCATAGCTAAATGACGCAAAACCAGCCTCATTTGGGTCGAGAAGCAACTGTCGTATTGGGGTGTCAGCATCCAGATCATCAATAGATAGCGACAAGTGCTTAGCCCATACAGCTTTCATAATACCAAAAAACGATCGCGCAATTCGCTCACCCATCCGGCGCTCTATGGGCATTAGACGGCCTCTTACCGGCTTCGGCTGTGCACCATATCCACCTAAGCTTTGATCCACTAAGTAGGCGGTCAAATCTGCATCGATCGACAAATAGCTTCGTCCAGTAAAAGGCCTTATTTCTGCAGAGATAAGCAACCCAGACTCGGGCATTGAAGCTTCAAAATCTTTCGCCAAGACATGTCCAGACGAACAAAACTCGACATTTAAATCCAGTAGACAGGCGTCATTTAGTGCCGCTTTTAGCGCGCCGGCTTGATCGACCATTAAAGTATTTAATACATCCCACTGTGCCAGGCGCAATGATTGGTCGAGTTCGAAATTATAGCGACGAAACTCGCCATCATCGCTGAGTGACGGTGTATCAAATACATCAGCCAAGGCCGCTATTTCAGCCTCGGTTAATATCGATTTTTTGTTATCTTCTGCGTTCACCATCCAATCTCTTGACCATGCAACTAAGACCGCTCATCAGCCCTTGTATTCATCCCGAAAAGGTTTAGCTAACCGACACCTGCATTTTCTGATGTAGCAGGTTCATCGCGCAACTCGCTAGGGTTGAAGTCAGCAGCGGTCATTAATGTAATAAGGCGCCGCAGCTCTCGTCGAGAACCCTCAATTTTTTCTGCACTTACTGCGCCTGTTGTTCGCTGCTGTTCTTTTACTCGAGCGGCTAGGTCATTCGGCATACTGCCCAACCAATCTTCAGCCAAACGCGTATCCATGCCCTGTAAAAGTGCCGACAGCGTGTCGACAGTCAACAACCCCAATAACTGATATCGGATGTGAGAACTGCGCTTAGTGAAAGGCTCCTCATTCAACATCGACGCTTCAACTTTTGCACTCAGCGATGGGTCGTCTGTGCGCAATCCAGCAAGAAGCCCTTCACAGGCATCCGGATTCGTTGCAGTTAAAATTGCCGCAGCACTTTGTGTTCCATTGACGAGGGGGTGGGGAGTTCGCTCCAGGCGTTCTCGGTTACTCCCGATGATATGGCTGAGCTCTTCAAGTGCAAAAGGTGCAATCGAATCCATTTTCGCGACTCTTAATATGACATTTTTACGAAGCTGCGGCGGGAGATATTCCAATACCTTAGCGGCCTTTTCAGCGTCGAGCTGAACTAGCGCAACAGCGACAATCTGTGGATGCTCATCAGTCAGCACCTCGGCAATAGAACGGGGGGCAAAGAACGCTAACAGGTCGAGATCGGTGTACAACCCGGTGGCTGCCAGCACTTTTGATATTTCATATTGCGATTTAGTTTCTACAAGCGCAGGTAAGATAACGCCCTTAATAAAACTGTGCCGAGGATCAGCGGGCGGATTTGCATAATCAATCTCTTGCAAGAACCGCCGTAAGGCATCAGCCAGGTAGGTCTGCTCGCATTTAACTACCAATAATATAGCCCGACTTAGCTGCTCTAAATCTCCCGCGCTCATTTGAGCAGTAATTGATCGACCAGCCTGCTCACCCAATGCCAGTAAAACAGCGCCCACGCGATATTCACCACCCAACAGGGTATCTTCACGCTGCGCACTGAGCCATTGTCGAACAACCAGCGCAGCTGCAGCCGGTCGCTCGGCCGCTGTTTGACGCGACACGGCAATCAGGTCCTCAATATACTCGCTAATCAAGGGAGGGGCAGACCTCGCTTCATGATCGGTTTGCGTCAATAAAGGCTGTAAATTCCCTGTTGTCATGTCAGAAGTCGTCTCTGAGACCCTAGCGAGCCCGGGTGGCACTGACTTTGGCGGTAGACGTGAGGTGCTCTGACGAATAAGCGATAACACAGCGATGACAAACTGGATCAAAAGTAGCACCACACCCGCACCACAGATGAACAACCAGTATTGCTGAACCAGTGGTTTAACCTGCGCGAGAAGCTGCAGGTCGCGGGTGGCAGCCTCAGAGAAGCTGGCGCCGAATACCGCCACAAACAAAATCATAACTCGTGATAAGCATCGGTAGCATTCAGGCTTCGACGCTTGTAATTCATAAGCCATAACATGATGCTCGAGCCAGACTAAGTTGTCCTTGTCGCTTCATCCTACTCACTCGGTTATTTGCCATAGATCTTAGGCGCCAAAAAAATGTCGCCCACAAGAGGTTAAACAAGATATGCAAAAACCGTGCCGATCTTCTCGCCACACGATGGCAGTATTGCAAATAATGGCCCAGGGCCGTTGCATGTGAAGCAGATTGGGCGATTAAACCCCCGCGTAGGCTCTAGTTATTGCTACGTTGCAGTCCGTATTTGCGCATTTTTTCAACGAGGGTGGTGCGTTGAAGCCCAAGCAGTTTTGCCGCTTGGGCGTTAATCCAATCCGTCTTATGTAACGCCGTCAAAATCAGCTCGCGCTCAATCGCGACAAGGTGCGCTTTTAAATCAATGGGTTCATCCATAAAAAATGTTGCTGCATACACTGAAAATGGGTCTTTATTGTTGGCACTGGCGTGGTCCGACGCCGGGTCGGCAACCGTGACGTCAAGAGAACATTGTGGCGCAGCATAGAGCTCCGAGAGATCTTCGCTCGGCGGAGCTGTGGCTGGTGCTCTGGCTTCACCACTCGATTTAGTGGGTTTTTCGGCCATAGCGTCACCGTTCACACGGTCGCGACTGTCTCCCTTCGGCAAGGGCGCATTCGGTCTTGCTAACACATCTAAAACTGAAGATTGGTATTTTTGAGGCAGATCAGCGGCATAAACATCAGCGTTTGGATACAAAATAATGAGCCTTTCCAGCAAGTTGCGCAGCTCACGAACGTTACCAGGCCAGCTGTAATCTTCGAGATGACGTAAAGTATCTGGCATCAATCGCACAGTGACGCCCCGTCGAGATTCAAACTGTTTTAGAAAGTGATCGGCCAGCGCCAACAGGTCATCGACTCGCTCGCGCAACGGCTGTAAATCGATAGGAAAAACATTCAATCGGTAGAACAGATCCATCCGGAAGCTGCCTGCATCCACCTTTTGCTCCAAATGCTGATGCGTTGCCGCGACAATTCGCACGTCACTTTGCAAAGATTTCGTACCACCAACGCGCTCGAAGGTATGTTCCTGCAATACCCGTAGCAGCTTTACCTGCATTTCGAGCGGCATATCGCCAATTTCGTCGAGAAATAATGTGCCGCCCTGAGCCATTTCGAAACGCCCATGGCGCATATTTATAGCCCCGGTAAATGCGCCCTTTTCGTGGCCAAAGAGCTCACTTTCAAGGAGTTCGCCGGGGATCGCACCACAATTTACAGGGATGAATGGGCCGCGGGATCGACTTGAAGCTGCGTGAACAGCCCTCGCAACGACCTCCTTACCGGTACCCGACTCACCTAAGAGCAGCACTGTCGAGTCGCTCGGCGAGACTTTGGCGATGAGTTCACGTATGACACTCATTCCTGCGCTACTGCCAATTAAGTAACGCCTATCGCGATGTAAATCAACAGGCTTTGCACCGCTAGACTGGCTTTTGACCCCCGTCATACTGAACGCAGACTCCCAAAACATACAACATAGCTACTCATTTTCATACGTTAGCAAAAGTGACGGCACTTTGCGCCAATTTTTTGACGCGACTGTTTAGATCCTCCCAGCGATAAGGTCTATAACCCGCGCTCTTAGTCAAATACAGTCAAGCGCTCACTCGCTAACCTTCAATAAACGCGAAGCGCGGCCGTGTTTCGCCATCAATCACTACCGACTCCATAAACATCTCCAGCGGCCTCACCCACAGACTGCAATCACCGTAGTCGGTGCGATAGACCACCAGCCGCTCTTCGGTTTCTGAATGCCTAGCAACGTCAATGACAATATAGTCACGACCTTTGTAATGGCGATAGCGACCGGGCTTTGGGAGCGCGGGCCTGTGCTTCTCTCGGGTCATTCAGCGATGCCGCCAAAGGCCTGCAGTAGCTGCGTTTGAAGCTCGCTAATTGCTTCGCTCATCAACAAAAAATCTGCATCGCGGCGAGCCAGTGGATCGTCCTCGATATCACTATTTGCATCGACTAGGGCTTCGCCAAATTTAAGGCGGCGAATAGTCAAATCTGTATCAAGCACAAAAGTCAGCCGCTCGTCCCAGCACAGCGCGAGGCGCTGGACCAGCTTACCCGACTCCAAATGTGAACGAATTTCATCGCAATCGAGCATCATGCCGCGAGCGCGGACCACACCGCCACCTTCGGCGGGATCCGCCAAATCCGCCTCAGTGCCCAACGCAAAGCCCTCGGGCATTCCACCGTGCAACAGCCAATGGCTCATCACTTGCGCAGGAGATTTCTGCGTGTCGGGCAATACCGCAGGCAAGCTGCCAATTGCTTCACGCAGCGCCCCCAATAGATCTTCCGCGCGCTGCGCGCTGGCATTGTTAACCCACAGCCAACCGTCGCGCTCACTGATCAGTGCCTCAACCGCTTTGCGGCGAGTAAATGCCCGGGGCATCAGGTCCTGCGTGACTTCATCGGAGATCGTGAGCTTCTCTTTGCGATACACTTTGCGGCCTTGGCCCTGTTGAATCTGCAAAACGCGGTCATTAACCTCTTCACGTACCACTGAGGCGGGCAAAAGCTTTTCTTCTCGTTGTAATCGCAACAACCAAAAAGGTCCCGCGCTATGCACTAATGCTTCAGCGCTGTCGGCTAATGCGCCGACCCAGCCTGTACTGACTGGTTGCGCCGGACGACAGGGAACGAATAGACGACTAGAAAGCCGCTGTTCAAGATCCTCGGCAGATAAACCAAGGCGATTGGGAAGTCGATAAGCTCGAAGATTGCGAAACCACATGTATTAGCTCAAAGTTCTAAGTAGAAAAGACTGCATAGTGTAACCCAGCCCAAGTGGCAGGTCGCCTACACTGCGCCATTAACCCTAACCGGAGCTCAACCCATGCGTTACTTACATACCATGATTCGCGCCAGCGACCTCGATGCAACCCTCGACTTTTTCGTCAACAAATTAGGGCTTGTTGAAGTCAGGCGCTACAACAGCGAACAGCATCGCTTCACGCTCGTTTTCTTAGCGGCTGAAAAAGATGTTGCTCGCGCCGAAACAGCGCAAGCACCACTCGTTGAGATCACATGGAACTGGGACCGCGAACACTATGAGGGTGGGCGCAACTTCGGACATCTCGCCTACCAGGTGGATAATATTTACGATGCCTGCCAGCAGCTGCTGGACGGTGGCGTGGTGATTAATCGACCACCACGAGACGGGCATATGGCGTTTGTCCGCTCTCCCGATGGCATTTCAATTGAGTTACTTCAGGAGGGTGATTCACTGCCAGCGCAGGAGCCCTGGGCTTCAATGGAGAACACTGGCAGCTGGTAACAAGATCGGGGGCGCCGAATCGATACGCCCTGCGCTGTCAGTTTAACGGCCGAACAGTTAGTGTTTAGCGCGCGAAGAAATTGAGCATCCAGCGCGCCACTCGCTCACCTTGATGATGCACTTGATCCAGACTTGCCATCCCCTCTGCGACCCGCTCATCACCGATCATCTCTCGTCGGAAGCTCATAATCTCACGTGAAAATGCGGGTATGAATTCTGGATGGCCCTGAAATGTAAGTGTGTGCTCACCTATACGCATACCGGCTATACTACAGTGCTCATTGGTAGCGATAACCTCGGCGCGAGCCGGCTGTATCATCACTTGATCCTGGTGCGAAGCGAGTAATTGCACTGTATCGCCCTCGCTGTCAGCAAAGTTTTGATCCGTCATATCGTAAATGTGGACCCCCACACCCCAGCCTTTTGGAGACTTACTCACTTCACCACCCAATGCTTGGGCAATCAACTGATGGCCAAAACAAATGCCCACCAACTTGCGCTGCTCGGCATCGAGCTGACGAACAAATGCCTCTAAATTGCGGATCCACGGCTTATCATCATAGACGCTGCTCTTGCTGCCGGTAATGATGTAACCGTCGACAAGGTCGGTCTGACTCGGCAGCTCGCCCTGCTCAACATCCCAAATGATAAATTCGAGACTCGGATCCACCTGTTTAAGCAGCCGCTGAAACATATCTGGATACTCGCCAAAGTTCGGCACCCACTCGGGCCGCACTGCATCCGTTTTTAAAATGCCGATTTTCATTTTTCACCTCGTTGTCGATACATGAATTCTAGCGCGACAAGCGGCTAAAGGCGCTATGGTTTACCCCAAGGGGGGAGTATAGATTTGCCTCTAGCCTGTGCAGCAACGTATAAAGGCACCGAAGGCAATTCTCAGTCAGCAAGGAAAGCTATGGATCAGTCCCGCTATTTCCGCATTTTACGGCCGGTCTCATGGTTGCTTCAGACACCTGCGCGAAAACTGCGGCAGCTAAACTATGTGGTCCTATCAGGTCTGGTGTTGTCAGGTACGTTAGTGTCTGTCGCGTCGATGTCTGCGCGCGCCAATAACGCTACTGAAGAATCAGCACATATAACAAGTGACTACCTGGGAAACCGAGCCTGTCAAGGCTGCCATCAGACCGAGACCAGCGATTGGCAGGATTCCCATCACGACTTAGCGATGCAAGAAGCCACCGCCGAAACCGTACTGGGCAACTTCGATAACGCAACCTTTCAATACGGCGAAATCACTACCCGCTTTTTCCGTAAAGACGAGCAATTTTGGGTCGAGACCGACAACGCCGAGGGAGAGCTGCAGACATTTCCGGTCGCCTATGTTTTTGGCGTCAATCCGCTGCAGCAGTTGCTATTACCTTTATCAAATGGGCGTCTTCAGGCCCTATCCGTAGCCTGGGACGCGCGACCTGAGGCGGACGGTGGTCAGCGCTGGTATCACCTCTATCCTGAGGAAATCATTGCCGCAGACGACCCACTGCACTGGACCGGCCCTTACGCGAACTGGAATGCCCGCTGCGCCGAATGCCACAGCACCGATGTTAAAAAGCATTACGACGCCAAGACACGCAGCTACGCCACAACATACGAGCAGATCGATGTCGGCTGTGAAGCCTGCCATGGCCCCGGTCAAAATCATGTGGCGCTGGCGAACAAAAATGCGCTCAAGAGTGCCGAGCACGCGGGCTTTATGATGAGTTTGGCCGCGCGTGGACGGTGGATTCGTAGCGCCAATGAGCCTATCGCGCACCGCAGCGAGTTGTTAGATAACAATGTGCAAATCGACAATTGCGCCCGCTGTCATGCGCGCAGAGGTACCTTGAACGACTATCATTATGGCGCAGATCTACTAGATACCCATCGGCTATCGCTGCTCGAGGCGCCGCTTTATTGGCCTGACGGCCAAATACGCGATGAGGTTTATGTCTACGGTTCGTTCATACAGAGCAAGATGCACCAAGCCGGTGTGGTCTGCACCGACTGCCATAATCCCCATAGCAATGAATTGCGCGCCGACGGAAATGGCGTCTGTGCCCAATGCCACCAGCCTAGTCACTACGATCGCAGCGAACATCATCGCCACAAGCCAGGTACCGAAGGGGCACAGTGTGTCAATTGCCACATGCCTGCTCAGCTGTATATGGGCGTCGACTGGCGTCACGACCACAGCATGCGGATCCCACGTCCTGATTTGTCACTCACTACCGGCAGTCCGAACGCCTGCACGCAGTGTCATCAGGACAAGAGTGACTCGTGGGCGCTCAATGCGCTAAATACATGGGGTGTTACAACATCCCGGCACAATAGCGAGCTCGGCAGAAGCTTTCACGGTGCAGATCGCGGTGATGTACGGGTGTTGCCCAGTCTTAAAAGAATCATTGAGGATAACTCGCTACCCGCGATTCAGCGGAGCTCTGCACTGATACGTTATGGCAATCTCTCGGCGCCAGACTTGCCGCAGACGGTCGCACTTGCACTAGGCAGCCAAGATCCCATGATTCGCTTAGCTGCAGTGCAGTCCACCAGCGGCTTGCCAGCCAGACAGCGCTATATGATGTTGCGAACACTGATCAATGACCCAGTACTCGCGGTGCGTATCGCGGTTGCCCAACATCTGGCTGACGCGCCAGTCAACGAATTAAGGCCAAAAGATATCGCTGCATTAGCGCCGCTATTTGAAACTTACTTAACGGTACAAACTGAGCACGCCGACATGCCTTCGGTACAAATACAGCTCTCTAATTTCTGGCGCGACCGAGGCGACATAATCCAAGCTGAAGCGGCGCTGCGCGAGGCCATACGTATTAACCCACAGCTGCAGAGCGGCATCATCAATCTCTCGGACATACTTCGCACAACCGATCGAGAAGCGGAGGGTCGCCGCTTGCTAAGTGAGGCCGCCGCTCGAGCGACCGCACCCGAGGCACTTTATAATGCGCTGGGGTTACTTGAAATTAGAGCCGGCAATACCAGCGCAGCCCTATCGCATTTAAAAGCTGCCGCAGTACTGGAAACCGATGGCAGCCGACATCGCTATGTCTATGCGATTGCGCTTCATGACACGGGGGATGCGCAAGCGGCTATTACACTACTAGAAAAGCTCAACATCGCGCTACCGGGGAATCCGCAGATATTGTTTGCGCTCATTGGCTACTGCCAAGAGATCGGAGACGCAACAAAAGTCCGACGCTACCAAGCGCAACTGCAAAACGTGGCGACAACAGCCGGACTCCAGTAATCAGGTCGCGTAAGTCCGCATAAGTGACGACTCATGCGGCGGGGCATTAGATTGCTGGCTTAGTTTTTGGTCAGCAAGAAATCGATCGTCACCGGCACTGCACGGCTGATCGCATCTAACCCGGCAACTTCTTGCAAAGCCGCAATACCTGGCTCAAGACCAAAATCGCGAGCATTCAAAATGATCGGCTCAGCCGTGGTAACCCGTACACCTTCGGGCACCGTCGCCGCCAACAAAACTGCCGAAACCGTCGCCTGAGAACCATGTAAAGAAACCGTCAATGCGAGCTCGCGCTCAACGGTGGCACCGGCTAAAAGTTGCGCAACATCAAGGGCTTCAAGCTGTCCAGATATCTGTGCCTCAGAATAATTGGCCACTTCAAATAACAGCTTCATCATGCGTTGATTGCGGATTGCAACCTTAGTCTCAACCGTGGTGAGATCGACGCTAGCGAAGATCACACCATTGTCGCTCACGCTACCACTGACGCCTGTAAAGTGGTTGTTCTCGGCGATACTATTATTTTTTATCGAGACAAATCCGACCAGAGAACCATCGGCGATACGCCAATCTGCATGGGCAAGCGGACTCGCCATCGCCGTGGCGGTCAGCGCTACAACGACACCTCTTTGCAATCTCGACTTGATGCCACCAAAGGTACTTGAAAGCGATTTTCCCCGGTTTCTCATGCACAATATTCCTGTCAATAAATAGTTTTAGCTCTCGATTTCGGCAAGATTCCCCTTGGACTCTAGCCAAACCTTACGGTCACCTGCACGCTTTTTAGCCAACAACATATCAAACATACTGTGAGTATCATCCTCCGCCTCCAGCAACAACTGCACCAGACGTCGTGTGTCAGGATCCATGGTGGTTTCGCGGAGTTGAGACGGGTTCATTTCACCCAGGCCTTTAAAGCGTTGAACGTTGGGCTTGCCGCGTTTGTTTTCGGCAATCAATCGCTCGAGCACACCATTGCGCTCTGATTCATCAAGCGCATAAAACACCTCTTTTCCGACATCAATTCGATACAATGGCGGCATGGCCACAAATACATGGCCAGCACGGACCAGTGGCCCGAAGTGTCGTAAAAATAACGCACAAATAAGCGTGGCGATGTGTAATCCATCCGAATCCGCATCAGCCAAAATACACACTTTGTGATAACGCAGCCCGCTCAAATCATCACTGCCTGGATCGATGCCTAGCGCAATGGAAATGTTGTGCACTTCCTGCGAAGCGAGAATTTCCTGCGAATCGATTTCCCAGGTATTCAGAATTTTTCCGCGCAGCGGCAAGATTGCCTGAAACTCGCGATCCCTCGCCTGCTTTGCCGAGCCACCGGCCGAATCTCCCTCGACCAAAAATAACTCGCCTCGCGCCGGATCATCACTCGTACAGTCCGCCAACTTGCCGGGCAAAGCAGGCCCTGAGGTGATTTTCTTGCGCACCACTTTTTTAGCCGAACGCATGCGTGCCTGCGCGCGATTAATACATAAATCAGCTAATAACTCGGCATCGTGTGTTTGGTGGTTAAGCCACAACCCAAAGGCGTCTTTAGCAATGCCCGATACAAACCCGGCAGCCTCTCGCGATGATAATCGCTCCTTAGTTTGACCGGAAAACTGCGGATCACCCAGCTTCGAGGACAGCACATAACAGCAGCGATCCCAAACATCCTCGGCGGTGAGTTTCACCCCCCGTGGCAGTAGGTTACGCAACTCGCAGAACTCTCGCATGGCTTCAAGTAGGCCCGAACGCAAGCCATTGACGTGGGTGCCACCTTGAGAGGTGGGAATGAGATTGACGTAGGATTCCGCAATAACATCGCCGCCCTCAGGCAACCATTGAATCGCCCAATCGACAGCCTCGGTCGGTCCACTAAAACTAGCGGTAAAAGGTTTTTCGGGTAACACGGGATGATCAATTGTGGCATCGGCAAGATAGTCCGCTATACCGTCCTCGTAATACCACTCGGTTTTTTCGGTTTTCTTTTCATCTAACAAACTGACACGCAAGCCCGGGCAGAGCACCGCTTTGGCGCGTAGCACATGAGTCAGTCTTGGCAGAGAAAAATTTGCCGAATCGAAATACTGCGCGTCGGGCCAAAAACGAATACCTGTGCCGGTATTGCGTTTGCCGCAGGTACCGGTAATCGCTAAATCACTAACCTTTTCGCCGCCCTCAAAGGCCATCTCGTGGATATTGCCATCGCGACGAATAGTAATTTCAAGGCGTCGAGACAAGGCGTTCACCACCGACACACCGACACCGTGCAGACCGCCGCTAAATTGATAGTTCTTATCAGAAAACTTACCGCCCGCGTGGAGCGTAGACAGAATGACCTCAACACCAGGACGCTGCTGCTCCGGGTGTAAGTCGACCGGCATACCGCGACCATTATCAATGCAGCTGACACTATTGTCTGCGTGTAGGATGACATCGAGCTGGTCCGCATGACCGCCCAAGGCCTCATCAACGCTATTATCGATGACCTCTTGCGCGAGGTGATTGGGGCGGGTTGTGTCTGTGTACATGCCCGGGCGCTTACGCACCGGTTCTAGTCCGGTCAGGACCTCAATTGCATCAGCGTTATACTGGCTCATCGGCGATTTGCGGCTCTCTTGATGATCATGAACATTAAATGTTTAATGTTGCTCTTTGCGCATACCGCCAAAGAACATGTCGCTGTAGGCGTTGCAAGGTTCAGCGGATCCTAACGCATTATAAATAACCGTTGGAATTCATATCGACGACAAAGACTACGTCGCTAACGCGCTCGACACCAGTTTCTACTTGGCCGTTGGGATGTAGTGTCAGCCAACGATAGCCCGGCGCAGCCTCGTCGATTTTGAACCTCTCCGATCCGCGAGCAAATTGTATGCAAGTAGACGGAGTCGTCAGGAAGCGACGACCCTCATGAATCGCGTCAGAGGCTTGATGTACGTGCCCGGAAATAACCAATCCGATTTGCCGCAACCTTGCTAGCACAGCCATAAATGCCTCAGTCTCGGCGATCCGTTGTGCATCAAGCCAGGCACTACCCAATGGCCATAAGGGGTGATGTACGGCCACCAATAAATGCTTGCCTTCGGCATTTGCCTCAGTGACCGCCGCATCAAGTAACGCAAGCTCTAGCTCAGTTAAACTGCCCTCAACGGCGCCGGGCAGTTGTGAGTTCAACATCAGCACATCCCAGTGGGGAAAACGAACTTTACGCAGAAAGCGCTCGCGTAATTTACCTACGTCACTGGGACGATCATCATGGTTACCCGGCAACCAAAAACTGGGCGCCTGCAAAGGTTTTAGCGCCGCATCGAGTCGTTCATAGGCCGCGCTAGCACCATCACCGGCAATATCGCCCGTTATCAACAAGGCGTCGGCTTGAGGGCCCTGAGCAGCCAACGCAACAACCGCTGCGAGCGACTCGTCGGTATCAACGTTGAGTAAACGACCACCGCTATCGCCCATTAAATGGGTATCGGTAATCTGCAATAACCGCACAGACCCGCCCGCGGACAGGTACTGCTCACCGAATAATTGACCCTCAACCATCATGACATAGCACCGAATGACGTCATATCAGCGACCCGGCCTTGAGCCAAGCAAAAGCCCAATAATTCAGCGACAAAGCGATTTTGTTGTTGTTTCTCGTCACACTGATACATTTTTTCATTGGGATATGCATACCGACCGGCCAGCTGACGATTCGCTTGAAAGCTAACCACCTCCGCCATTTTAACATCGTGATAAACGCGTAGATCAACCAATATCGTACCATAGGCGACGGATAGCGGACCCAACTTCCGTATTCTAAAGATAGTGGTGTAGCGACAACGCTCCATCACTTCAAAGACAATCTGACCTGCATCGAGGATCAAATGACGACTGTTGCTGGTTTCATAGGCGGGGAAAAGCTGCAACAACCGAAAATAGTTGGCCTCATACAATGCATGCAAGTCTAATAAGTCCACCGTGTAGCGGTGCTTTTTTCGCGTTTTGAGCTTGGTCATTAGTTATCACAAATGTAATCTTATGGCCCATTATACCAACACCATAAGGGTTAATGCATTGGTGAAATTAGTCACGCCCTTGAATGCGCTAGAGGTGTTAAACTCTCGCCGCGATTTATTTATATCAAGCACCAAGGTCGAGCCATAGACTTGGAGAAAAGGAGTTCCCAATGATGCGTTATTTATTTAAAGGTCAAGTTTTGGCAGTTGCAGCGGCACTGGTGCTCCCCTATAGCCAGTTAGCCAGCGGCGAGTCACTACTCGATATTTACGCACTAGCACTGGACAACGACGCTCAGTTGAGGGCGCAAGCTGCGCAGTATCGCGCCGATCTCGAGCAAGAAAACCTCGCGCTGGCGCCGCTTTTACCCCAAGTCGTTGCCGGCTACCAGATAAGAGGCTCAGATTCAACGAGCAGCTCCCCCCAAATTTTGGGCGAGTTGGGGGAAATTAAAACTATTAGACGGGTCTCCGAGACCAAAACCGATGGCTATGACGTCAGCTTGTCGCAAACCCTGTTTGATTTATCCGCTTGGTACAACTACCAAGCCGGTACCGAGTTAACACGGCAGGCAGAAGCCATTTTCGCAGCCAACACGCAAAATCTACTGGTCCGGACAGTCGACGCCTATTTTGCGGTGCTGCGCGCGCAGGACAATCTCGCGGCGGCAGAGGCCCAAGAGCGAGCATTTGAACGCCAGCTCGAGCAAACTCGCCAACGATTTGAAGTAGGCCTGATCGCCATCACCGATGTCTATGAGTCTGAGGCAGCCCGCGATTTAGCGGAAGTGGCCCGCATCGTCGAAAGTAATAATGTCGCGGTAGCCAAGGAGCGCTTGTCAGTGCTCACCGGTCAAGCCCCGGGCCAACTTAATGTACTTAGCGAAGACTTCAAAGCCGTGCCGCCAGAGCCTAGTGACCGCACCGCTTGGGTGGAATTCGCACTGAACAATAACTTCCAATTGGCCGCTACGCGCTTTGCTGAAGAAGCCGCTCGGCAATCCGCCAAAGCCAACAAGCTAGAACACGCGCCCAAGGTCACCGCCGGCTATAGTTATTCTGACTCCGAAACGACTGGCGATCAGACCTTTTCTCTCGATGGATTAAGTACGGGCTCAACGCCAGCCAACGCACTACAAGACTCAGAAACATGGCAAGTGCGCATCGACATGCCGCTATTTACCGGCGGCGCACTCAGCGCTAACCGTCGCCGAGCTGCCGAGCAGTTCAATGCCGCCCGGGAAAATCGGATTAATTTGACGCGTACCACAGTCACCCAGGCGCGCTCATTGCATATGACCGTATTGTCAGATGTCGCGCGAGTTCAGGCGCGCCGTCAATCGATCAAGTCGTCACAAAGCGCGCTAGATGCCACCGAGGCGGGCTACGATGTGGGCACCCGTAATATTGTCGACGTATTGAATGCTCAGAATTTGGTGTTTTCCGCAGAGCGCGACTATGCCAATAGCCGCTACGACTACATCATCACCACGCTGCAACTCAAAGAAACTGCAGGCACTTTATCTACCGATGACCTAAAGCGGCTAGATAGCTTCCTGGAAATACCGCCAGCCCCCACCGCCAGCGAGCAGCGCTAAAGCAGACTTATAAGTAAAACGCACTGGATAACCAGTGCGCTGCCGCGGCGCTAAAAAATAGTTTGCCGCTCGTGACTCACATGCCGGCGTGACCAGACCGACTGCTCTCAAATTTTACGTTTATCATCAGGCGCTCAGCTGACATTAACGCCTATCATATCAACTCAATGAAGCATGGCATCCAACTCACCACGCGGCGCAGCTGAGCGTAAAAACAACATAGTCGACAGCTTGCTAACGCATTTTGGCACCCGCCGCCGGCAAGCAGGGCTTATACTCGCTAATGTTTTATGTTGGAGTCTGCCATGATGTTGCCACCCGACCCCGCTGTTCGCGGTTTTTTGCCGGATGAAGAAGGCGAGTACTTACACGCGCTTGCCCTTGATGGCACGCGCTCTGGTCCGGTTTTAGAGATCGGCAGCTACTGTGGTCGCTCGACCTTGTGGCTCGCAGATGCTGCGCGGCAGACTAATAGCGTCGTGTTTGCCATCGATCATCACCGCGGTTCCGAGGAGCACCAGCCCGGAGAGTTTTTTCACGATCCGACACTCACCGATGCTCAAGGCCAATTTGACAGCCTCCCCGAGTTTCGCCGCAACATCAGCGCTAGCGGTTTCTCCGAGACGGTGATTCCCATCATTAGCAGCGCGTCATTACTCGCACAATACTGGCGCAGTCCATTGGGCTTGCTGTTTATCGATGGCGGTCACAGCTTAGATGCGGCGCTCGCTGATTATCGCGGCTGGGCGCACCATGTCGCGCGAAATGGGATTTTGGCGATTCACGATGTCTTTCCAAATACGGAGGCCGGTGGTCAGGCGCCATTCACCATCTGGCAGATGGCCAGTCAATCGGGGCTATTCGCGCCCATAGGTCAATGCGGTAGTCTGCGCGCGTTGCGCAGGCTAAGTTAAGTCAATCAGTTTTGGACTCACCGCCACTTTAAACAAATCTGATGCCCCGGTGTGTCCGGTGAGGGCATCCGCTGCCAACAGAATCGCGCCGGCCGTCCAGGTGGTTTTTTCGTCGGGCCACAACACATCATCGACAAACTGAAAACCCGTCCAAAAAGCGCCGTCGCTGTCACGCCATTGAAACAGCCAGCTGAATACTTCCTCCGCTCGAGGACGATCGCCTGCGGCCAGCAATGCCAGCACCAGCTCGCAGGACTCCGCAACGGTTACCCAGGGTTCCTGGGTCTCACAACGACAGCCCAGCCCTGGCTCTACAAACTCGTGCCATCGTTGATTTAGGCGATCATTCGCAGCTTGACCACTGATGACGCTGGTCAAAATGGGGTAAAACCAATCCATGGCATAACGTGATTTCGACGCCCAAGTGCGATCAAAACGTTCGGGACGATCGCGCAAGGCATGCCCCAGTCGCTCGCGTGATGATAGCCAATCGGGTCGCTCCACTTTCAATGTCGCGGCAATATGCCCGGCGCATTCCAAGCTTTTGTATATAGAACTACAACCTGTCAGCAAGGCATCGCCTAGGGGCACACCCTCACTGTCGACAGCCCAATCGATCTCGCCGTGCTCACTTTGCAGGCTCAGTACAAAGGCTACCGCGCGCTCGATAACGGGGAAGAACTCCTGCAAAACTGCAATATCTTGTGTCACCAAATATTGGTGCCAGATACCGGTGGCGATATACGCGACATAATTAGTCTCACGACGATCGGGATTGTCGGGCGCGTCGTTACGATAGGCGCGCCACCAGCTACCATCGGCGAGTTGCTTCGAGGCGAGCCAGCGATAGGCTCGCAGGGCGGCCTCGGTTTCACCGGCAATCGCAAGCCCCATGGCTGCTTCAGTGTGGTCCCATGGATCAGAGTGCCCGCCCTCGAACCAGGGGATTTCGCCGGTCGCCATTTGTGCCCGCAAAATAAAGTCGACTGTTGGGCGCAAAAAGTTGGCGGGAAACATTCCCGGGCTTAAATACATAGCGCTCACAGTTCGCCGACCCCAGTAAATACTTGCAATGGCGCATCCCCGTCGATAGCCGCATCAGGCGCCAGACACTTACCAAAGTACATCACCACACTTTTGCCCATCCAAGGATCAAGCAACCGCTCCAGCCAACGTGTTACCGGTGGACGTTTGAGCAGATCCCACACTAACAACTGGTGATATTTGCGCACCAACCACTGGTCATCGCCGCGCGACCAAAACACACAACGCAGCCACCAATAGGGTACATGTAAGCCGTGGGCACCGTGATGGTGATAGCACTGATAGCCTTGGCGCTCTATTTCGCGCTGCAAATGTTTCCGGTTGAAAATACGTATATGTCCGCCCGGCGTTTTCGGGTAATCGCTGCTCAGCTGCCAGCAAATCCACTCTGGCCACGCGCGAGGCACACTGATGCAGAGCTGACCACCAGGTTTTAAGATACGATCAATCTCCTCGATCAACGACAAATAGTTCGGAATATGTTCAAGCACTTCACTGCAGATCACTCGGTCAAAGCTTGCATCAGCAAAAGGGAGTTGCAGCCCATCAGCCTGCGCGAACAGCACTGATCCCTCGGGAGAATAAGGTGCCATGTCTGCAATGCGCGAACGCGCCGTGCCTAAATCAGCCATACCCAAATCCACACCCACCACCTCTACCTCTGGTTTGAGGTAAGCGCTGAGTGTATGGCGACCTTCGCCACATCCAACATCAAGACACCGCTGCCCCGGGCTCAGCGGCAACCATTCAAAATCTACGGTTAACACTTGCTGAGTAACTCCCGATAGTGCTCAACTAAGGTGGCGGCACACACATCCCAACTAAAGTTCGCCTCCGCTCGGTGCCGCGCAATATGGGCGAGTTCGACGCGCCGATCAGCGCCGCGCAACAGCACCGCGATTTCGCGCGCCAGCGCATCGTGATCACCCGCCGGCACTAAAACGCCGCCCTCTGCCACGACTTCGGCGAGTGCACCACCATCAGAAGACACCAAAGGCATGCCACAGGCCATCGCTTCAACGGCAGGCAAACCAAAACCTTCGTACAATGAGGGCACCACCGCCAATGTACTTTCGGCATAGTGGCGAACCATTTCTGAAGTCTCGATGCCACTCACAAACCGAACCCGTGATCCCAGCTGCAGTTCGTCGATCAAATTTTCTGTGTCGCCGGCGGGTGTCGGTTTGGAGACGAGTAACAATTCGATATCGGGAAACTCCCCAACCAACTTAGCGAGGGCGCGCAGCAATACCTGTAGTCCTTTAAGGGGCGCGTCGGCCGAAGCAGTTGCCATTAACTGGCAGGGGCGACGAGGCACTTCCGGCTGAGGTCGGAATAATGCAGTATCAACACCGTTATGTATCACGCGAATAGCGCTGGGCTGAACACCGAAATCGGCAATAATATCTTTTCGCGAGAAGCTCGACACGGTGACGATACTATTTAACTGGCGCGCAACCCTACCCTGCATGCCGAGAAAAGAATGCCAGCGACGGAGAAAGCTGCGCATATACCAAACGGGCTCGCGCTCTAAAGCGAGCCGCAAGTCTCGAGTGATGGGATGGTGAATGGTGGTCACCACGGGGATACCCGCGCGCTGCAAATCCAGCACACCATCGGCAATACTCTGGTTGTCATGCACGACATCAAATTCATTGCGATGATCGAGGAGCCACGACCGCAAGCGTTCGCCAAACGTCCACGGCTCTGCAAACCCGCCCGTTAGCTTGCTGAACCATTCAACTCTCGACAACTTATCGAACAGCTGCACAGGCTTCACCGACTTCAATCCGTGCTGATATAAATCTAGGCTCGGTAATTCGACCAAGCAAATGTCATCATCAAGATGGGGATAGGGCGGCCCAGAAATAACAGTGACCTGATGCCCAGCCCGAGCCAAGGCGCGACTCAAGTACTTCAAATACACGCCTTGGCCGCCCGAAAAAGGCGCAGAGCGATAGCCTGTTAGGGCGATACGCAGCGATTTTGGCGGCATGCCAATGGCCTGTGTCACAGCACAGATTGTTGGCGGATCGGGGCAATTAGCGGGGGCGTTGATTGGAGTGCTCCTTCAGCGCTCATATCAGCGCGCTATTGTAGCAGTTGTTGTGCGAATTGGTCGCAAGCCCTGTTAATACTGTGCCTATAAAGCCACGCATGGCTCAATGGCATGCCGCCAGGCACGGGCGCACTGCAGAGGGCGATGCTTGGGTTATCACACCCATTTAAGGCGCCGTAGATAAAGCCCGAAATCGATGTTAGCGGTTTTTTGCTTGCGCTATGGCAGTCGTGCCTCAATCCAATCGCAATAGACGGCGACGATATCATCGCCTTCGGGCTCATTGAAAATTTCGTGGTACAACTCTGGGAATATTGTGAGCGTCTTGTCGCTGGCTGTAATCGCGGCAACAAATGCCTCTGATCCCTTGGGATCAGCCATGGTGTCGGCTCCCCCATGACACACCAAAGTCGGCAGCGTGATAGTGGAAGCGCCGGACATGACCCTGTCCATGGCCGCAAAAATACCGACTGCGAGACCCGCAGTTACCTTTGCGTGATTCACCAAAGGGTCGTCTTTGTAATCTTCGACAACCTTGGGATCACGACTCACGCCATTGGCATCGAGCGCCATCACGCCGAAGCTTGGCGCCACTTTGGCGAGCAACTTGGCAATCCACTGCACAATAGCCGGTGGCGGTTCAGCGGCAGCAAGCGCAGGCGCCGACAGCAGTGCACCTTGATACTGTTGCTGCCGGTCCAACAAGATCCGCCCCGCTAACAGTCCGCCCATGCTGTGCCCCAGCAAAAAACAAGGCAGCTGCGGATACACTTCAGTAATGATACTGCGCAAGGCATCCACTGCCGGCAAATAATCGTCAAAGTCACTCACCATGACTCGCACACCCGGAGATTCGCCATGGCCCAAATGATCAGGCGCCAGTACCGCAAAACCGCGGCTACACATTAATGAGGCGACTCGTTGATAGCGGCCACTGTGCTCACCGAGACCATGCAGCAATAGCACGACGGCTCGAGGCGACCCGTCTGGTCGCCAATGACGATAGCGAACACCGCTCGGTAGCGTTTCCATGGGCTGCACCATACTCAACGACTCCTTGCTGAATTTTTGTTTACAACTTCCAAGCATCGCGGCCTGTCACTGCGAGACATCTTTAGCTCAGAGTTTGTCCCAAAGATGATTAATCCTCTACCGGCGTGAGCCAGTGTAGATATTTAGGCTGCATACCGCGCACCGCTTCAAGATAAATCTGCTGCAGCAGTTCGGTGACCGGACCCCGTCCGCCATTACCCACCGCGCGACCGTCGAGCTCCCGAATAGGAATCACTTCGGCGGCGGTGCCGGTGAAAAACGCTTCATCAGCGACATAAACTTCATCGCGCGTAATGCGCTTCTCGCGCACTGTATACCCTTGGTCCTGCGCAATCTGAATGATGGCTGCGCGGGTAATACCCTCCAAACATGAGGTCAAATCAGGGGTATAGATAATGTTGTCGCGCACTAGGAAAAAGTTCTCGCCACTGCCCTCAGCCACGTAGCCTTCGCTGTCGAGAAGCAACGCTTCTTCGCAGCCGCTGTCTATTGCTTCACGCAGGGCCAGAATCGAATTGATGTAGTTTCCGTTTGCCTTCGCTTTACACATGGTGATGTTCACATGATGGCGAGTGTAGCTTGAGGTGCGCACGCGGATACCGCAATCGCGCGCTTCAGGCGTCATGTAAGAGGGCCAAGCCCAAGCGGCAATCATGACATGCGTGCTTAATTTTTCGGCGCGAATGCCCATCGCTTCTGAGCCCAAAAAACACATAGGCCGTATATAGCCTTCTTGCAAACCATTAGTTCGTACAACTTCACGTTGAGCGGCGTTCAATGTGTCTTTATCAAAGGGCATCTTCATCTGCACAATATGTGCCGAGCGAAACAATCGGTCGGTGTGCGCTTGCAGCCTGAAAATACAAGGTCCGCGATCCTGTGTTGGATAGGCGCGCACACCCTCAAAAACGCCCAAGCCATAATGGAAGGTGTGCGTCAGTACATGCACCTTTGCGTCCTCCCATGGGACGAGCGTGTTATCGAGCCAAATGTGTCCGCTCAGTTTGGACATGTCCATGCTAAAACCTCTCTATAATACTTGTATTGTTAGCGCGCTTTTAACGCCATCTATCTTATGTCGATACCCGGTAGCTCGGGAAAAATCTGATCTCTCACGCGCACAACGTATTGACGATGTGCCAACAAGTGTTCACCACTGCCATAAGCAGGCAGACCTTGTAAACACGCATTATGCTGCGCCGAACGAAGTGCCAAATAGGCCAGTCGCAGAGCTTCAGCTGAGGCCTGCCCAATCAGCCCGGCTGCTGCGAGGGTTTCGAGTAGGCGCACAACATCTGACCACTGCGTCAGTGCGGGATAGTCTTGAGCATGCGCAAGAACGAGATATTGCACCACAAATTCGATGTCGACAATACCACCCGCTGCGCGCTTTAAGTCGAATTGGTCGGCCTTTTGCGATGTTTTTTTAGTGGCCGCCTTAAACATCTTTATTCGCATCTCAACAATCGCTGCCGCCAGCACGCTCGGCACTCTAGGCTGCATCAGTACGTCGGCGCGTATTGCCGCTAAATTTGCCACCAAGGCCGCATCACCCGCCACCACACGCGCGCGTATCAGTGCCTGATGCTCCCAAGTCCATGCTGACTCATGCTGGTATTTCTTAAAGCCGTTTAACGACACGGCAATTAGGCCTGAATCGCCATTGGGCCGCAGCCGTAAGTCAACCTCGTAAAGACGACCACCCAGCTGCGGCGTATCTAAAATATGGACTATTCGCTGAGCCAGTCGCGTGAAAAACTTAATATTGTCGGCTACCCGCGGTCCCGCGGTCTCACCACTTCCACCGTCAAACACGAACACCAAGTCAAGATCTGAGTCATAACCCGTTTCAATCCCGCCAAACTTGCCGTACGCCAAAACAGCAAAGCCTGGCTTACCCTCTTCCACACGGCTCGATGGCTGAGGTTCGCCATAGCGTCTAACCAATTCGGCGCGGGCGATATACAGTGCATGCTCAACAATCACCTCTGCGAGAAACGTTAAGTTATCGCTGACTTGCATTACCGGCAGTCGCCCAGTGAGCTCACTGGCTGCCACTCTGAGCGTTGTAGCATCCTTGATACGCGCCAAAGTGTACATCTGCTGCTCGAGATCATCTTCGGGAATACGCAGTAATTGCTGACGCAATTCACCGTGTAACTCCCCTCGCGTAGGCGCGTGATACAGCCGTTCACTATCGAGTAATTCATCGAGTAAGTCCGGGCGTATCGCCAGCTTTTCAGCGATCCAGGGACTCTTCGTCGCCAAAAGTATTAGGTGTCCCAAGGCGCCTGGGTTTTCTTCAAGCAGCACTAAATATGCACTGCGCCGCGATACCGCTGCGACCAAGGGCAGCAATCGCACCAGCGCGGTATCAGCTGCTCCCATCGCCGCCGCAGCCTCGCACAAGCGCGGCAGAAACCGCTCTACACGCTGGCGGCTTTCCCCCTCTAGGAACTGTATTCGAGGCGTTGCGCACAGCGCTTCAATTGCCGACCAACTCACCGCTGGTTCGGCAAATCCCCAGTCTTCGAGGGTCTTTACCGAAAGTTGATTCAGTAGTAGCGGACTGACACGGGCGCCGTCATCGTTTGCAGGAGGGGCAACAAGCTCACTAAAATAATGGCTGACACGGGCGCGGTGCTCATCTACCAATGCCGCTAGCGATGACCAGTCAGGCAAGCCCATAATCACCGCCAACTGCAGTTGTGTTAACGGATCTTCAGGCAGGGTTTGTGTTTGCAGATCGGCCATGCCCTGCAGGGCATGCTCACAGTTGCGTGCAAAATTGTAGGCGGCGAGCAGCTCTGTCATATCCGCTACCGGTAGCAGGTTTTCATTTGCAAGTGCAGCAAGCGCTTCGACTGTGCCCCGCAGTTGTAACTGGCTATTGCGGCCACCGAAAATCAACTGCAAACACTGGGTAATAAATTCAATTTCACGGATACCACCTGCGCCTTTTTTAATATTCTGGTCAAGGTTTTGCCGTCGGGTCTCAGCTGTGATCATGCCCTTCATAGCACGCAGCGACTCAATCACACGGAAATCGGTATATCGTCGGTATACGAAGGCTTTAAACATTGCCAAAAGTGGCGTAATCGCAGCAGCGCACCCAGTGATAGGCCGCGCCTTCATCATCGCATAGCGCTCCCAGTCGCGACCTTGCTCTTGGTAATAGCGCTCTAGCGCGTCGTAGTTACACACCAAAGCACCACTATCGCCGTAGGGCCGCAAGCGCATATCGACACGAAAAACAAAGCCATCAACGGTCACCGCATCGAGAAACCGAATAACCGTTTGGCCGAGCTTAGTAAAAAACTCTTGGTTGCTGAGTGAGTCCCTACCACCGCGAGTCTCACCCGCTTCGGGATAGGCGAAAATTAAGTCGATATCCGATGACACATTGAGCTCACTGCCGCCCAACTTACCAAGTCCGAGCACGACAAAGTCCTGTACGGCGTCAGATTGCGCGCCTATCGGCTGGCCATAGCGCGGTGCTAGTTGCCACTGTGCGCGCTTAACTGAGGCGCGTATACAGGCATCTGCCAAGTGAGTGACATCAGCTAGCGTATCGCTAAGCTCGCCGCGACGGGTGAAATCGCGCCAGACGAGACGCAGCATTTCGCGCTGCCTAAAGCGTCGTAGTGCCGTCATAAAGTCGACTTCGGTATTAGCGTCATCAATCGCCACAACCAGACGATCATCCCAGCTTGCTGGTGTGTGCTCGCGACAAGCCAAGAAACTCCCATCGGCCAGCACAGTCTGTAGCCAATCCGAATGTCGACCCGCCTGCTCTGTAACGAAACGGCTGGTGGCTAATAATTGCTCGAACTCCGCACGCAAGCCCTGAGCGTCGAGCAAAAGCTGGAGAGCCGCTAGAGACTCGGTGCCCGCAAGGGCTTCAACCCGCGACCATCCATTGTCACGAATTCGGGCAAGCGCCTCAGGTAGTGCCATGCTTTAGTCCTCTAAGGCGGGCGCTACTCGCAGTACTTCTTCGATCGTGGTTTCGCCGCGCTCAATTTTCCGCGCGCCGGCCAACCGCAGCGGCGTCATCCCTTCGCTCATGGCCGCGCGACGGATGTCGCGAGTCGATTGTCCTTCGACGATATACTCCTGCAATGCTGGCGTCGACACCAAGACCTCATAGATGCCCTCACGGCCGTAATATCCGGTCTCCCGACAACATCGGCATCCCACCGGGCGATATACCTGAGCGGGCATCGGTATAGCGGCACCGACAAGTGTCTGCCAGCCAGCGGCATCGGTATCCGCAAGCTGTTTACAGCTATTACACAGAGTACGCACCAAACGCTGTGACATCACACCGCGTACCGTTGCACGTATCAAAAAGGCGGGCACACCGAGCTCGTTAAGGCGAGATATCGCCCCAGGTGAATCATTGGTATGCAGCGTTGTTAACACCAAGTGACCCGTCAGCGCTGCCTGAATCGCCATATGTGCGGTTTCTAAATCGCGGATCTCGCCAATCATAATGATGTCTGGATCTTGGCGCATCAGTGCGCGAACGCCCGAGGCAAAATCTAGATCAATGCCGTGATTAACCTGCATTTGGTTAAAGGCCGGCTCAACCATCTCGATCGGATCTTCAATGGTACAGACATTGACCGTCGGAGTGGCCAAACGCCGTAACGTTGAATACAGCGTGGTTGTTTTGCCCGAACCCGTAGGTCCGGTGACCAGAACAATCCCGGTACCCGATCCGATCATCTCCTCCCATAGGCTGAGATTGTGCTCTGTCAAACCCAGCTCCTCAAAGCTTTTGAGCAGTACATCTGGATCAAAGATACGCATGACAAGTTTTTCGCCAAATGCGGTGGGCAGGGTCGACAACCTCAGCTCAACCTCATCGCCCTCGGGAGTGCGGGTTTTTAGTCGGCCATCTTGCGGGCGCCGCTTTTCCGCCACATCAAGGCGAGCCAAAATTTTAAAACGGCTGGTGACCGCTGACCCCACTGCCGCAGGCAGTTCATACACGGAATGTAATACACCATCGATTCGCAAACGCACATTACTGATGTTGCGTCGCGGTTCAATATGGATGTCACTAGCACGCTGCTCAAAGGCATACTGCAATAACCAATCAACCACACTGACAATATGCTGATCGTTAGCATCGGGCTCGCGACTCGAGCCGATTTGCAGCATCGATTCGAGATTGGTGATTGGACTACCGGCATCACCACGTGCAGCGCCATGGGCGCCACGCACCGAGCCCGCCATGGTGTAGAACTCATCGGTCAATCGTGCAATTTCTCTAGGATCGGCCAATACACGCTTAATAGGCCGTCGCACCACCTGCTCTAGATCGCGCTCCCAGGCGCGCACCAAAGGGTCGGCACTGGCGATCACGACCTCGTCAGCGTTTACTTCGACAGCCAAAATTTGATGTCGCTTAGCAAAAGCGCGCGACATGACCTCTGAGATCCCCGCTACATCGATTCTTAAAGGATCGATATCGTAGATCGGCTGATCGGTATTCTCGGCTAAAAAAGCGAGTAAAGAATCCATGTCGTGGACTTCACCCGGAAGGGAGAGATCCGGCAAGCGCTGTTCAGTAAGATAAACCAGCGGATGCATCGCGTAAGCGGATACGCCGCGCAAGCGTGCCAAATTCTTTGCCGAAAGCTTACCGGCACGGGTCAGCGCCTCCGCCAACGCGAAAAGGGTCAGTCGACTCTCGGGTGGTAATTGTAAGTGTTGATCCATAATCTCAGTCTACGTGTTGTGTGGGCCGCAGCCCAGCCGATTTTACTCGCTTTATTTTGCAGATATTGCGCGTGTCACCAGTTTTTCAAATTCCTCTATATTCTTCCACTTAAAGAAAACTATTTTTGAGGCGTTAGCCGCCCACTGCTCAGCGCTAATATCCGCACAATTGCGCAAGCATAAGGCGCTCATTTCCGTTAATCTTTTCTTTTTAGACGCACAGAGAGAGCCTGCAAGTGGAACTCGATAGCAACAACATTCATTGGTTCAGACATACGGCTCCCTATATAAATGGTCACCGAGGCAAAATCTTCGTGATCCATTTGGGTGCCGGCGCACTCGAATCGGCCACATTAACGCCTTTAATCCATGATTTAGCACTGCTGCACAGTCTCGGGGTGCGGCTGGTGCTGGTGCATGCGACGCGTTCCATGATTGAGCAGGCACTGACCGCGCTCGATATCGAAGGCCGCATCCATCGTGGCGTGCGGGTTACTGACCCAGAGGTACTCGGCGTTGTACGCGACGTCACGGCAGCACAGCGTCTGCAACTCGAAAGCTTGCTATCTATGGGCCTACCCAGCTCCCCGATGCGCGGCGCTCGCCTGCGAGTAATCAGCGGCAACTTTGTCACGGCGAGGCCGCTAGGCGTTATCGATGGCGTGGATTTCCAGTTCACCGGCGCCGTCCGTCGTATCGATACCGCCGGTATCATGGGCGCACTGGAACAACAGAGTATCGTCCTGCTATCACCACTGGGGTTTTCACCTACAGGCGAAGTGTTCAATCTAAGTTCAGACGAACTCGCCACCGCAGCGGCTATCAGCGTCGGTGCGGACAAGCTCATTATGCTGCACGAGCACCAGGGACTCTTTGATGACGCCGGGGCGCTCGTTCAGCAGTGTACTGTTGAGCGCGCCAAAGCGCTGCCAGTCGCAGACGAGCAACAGCGACTCATTCGTGACACCGCATGCCGCGCCTGTGAGCAAGGTGTCGCTCGTGCCCATTTACTCAGCTATAACGATGATGGCGCGTTAATCGGGGAGCTCTTCACCCACGATGGTGCGGGCACACTGATCAGCCGCAATGACTTTGAACAGGCGCGTCCGGCTACAGCAGACGATATTGCAGGGGTTTTAGAGCTGGTGCAGCCGCTTGAAGAAGCCGGCTTTTTGGTGCGTCGCTCGCGAGAATTACTCGAATACGAAATTGGTCGCTTCAAAGTCCTTGAGCGCGATGGCCGCCTGGTAGCTTGCGCAGCGCTGTACCCATTCCTCGAAGAGAAATCTGCTGAACTGGCATGCATTGCCATAGACCCGGCCTATCAGGGTGCTGGGCGCGGCGAAAAACTGCTGGCAATTTTAACCGATGAAGCGCGAAATTTAGGCATAGAGCAGCTCTTTGTGCTGACCACGCAAACCTCACATTGGTTTGTCGAACAGGGCTTTGTGCCGGCTGAAATGGAAGAGTTACCTGCAGCAAGAAAGCAACTTTATAATTTACAGCGGAACTCCAAAGTACTAATTAAACCTTTAATTTAGCGCTGCGCCCAAGCTCTGTTAAGCTGTGCACCCGGACACAGTAGGAGCTTCATCACATGCCTCAATACCGTTCTCGCACCAGTACCGCTGGCCGTAATATGGCGGGCGCCCGTGCATTGTGGCGCGCGACTGGAATGAAAGATGGTGACTTTGAAAAGCCGATTATCGCCGTGGTCAACTCATTCACTCAGTTTGTCCCTGGCCATGTGCATTTAAAAGATCTCGGGCAATTAGTTGCCTCTGAGATTGAAGCCGCCGGCGGTGTCGCCAAAGAATTCAATACGATCGCCGTAGACGATGGTATTGCCATGGGTCACGATGGCATGCTCTACAGCCTGCCCTCACGAGACATCATTACCGACTCGGTGGAGTACATGGTTAACGCTCATTGCGCAGACGCCATGGTGTGTATATCCAACTGTGACAAAATCACTCCTGGCATGCTTAACGCTGCGATGCGGCTCAATATCCCCGTTGTTTTTGTTTCTGGCGGACCGATGGAAGCAGGGAAAACTGCGCTCTCCGAACACAAACTCGATTTGGTTGACGCGATGGTTATCGCCGCAGACAGTAGTGTCGATGACGAGACTGTCGCCGCTTATGAGCGCTCAGCCTGCCCAACCTGCGGCTCCTGCTCGGGTATGTTCACCGCCAATTCGATGAACTGCCTGACCGAGGCGCTGGGCTTAAGCCTGCCAGGCAATGGGTCTCTGCTGGCTACCCACTCCGATCGTGAACAGCTCTTCCGTCGCGCAGGACAGACGATTGTTACACTGGCCCGTCGCTATTATGAGCAAGATGATGAAGGTGCACTGCCGCGCAATATCGCGTCTCGCGAAGCCTTTGAAAATGCTATGTGCCTCGATGTCGCCATGGGTGGCTCAACCAACACCATCTTGCACCTACTCGCTGCAGCCCAAGAAGCGGAGATCGATTTCACTCTGGCAGATATCGATGACTTGTCGCGTCGGGTACCGCAGCTGTGCAAAGTCGCTCCAAGCACACCCAAGTATCACATGGAAGATGTGCATCGCGCCGGCGGCGTCATGGCGATTTTAGGTGAACTCAGCCGCGCTGGCTTGATAAAAACCCATCTGCCTACCGTGCACAGCGCGAGTCTCGGTGAAGCCATAGCCCTCTGGGATATCGCCGTCACCGAGGACGATGCTGTTCGACTGATGTATTCAGCCGGCCCAGCGGGAATCCCCACTCAAACAGCCTTCAGTCAAAACACCCGCTGGCCGAGCCTAGACCTAGATCGTGCCGGCGGCTGTATTCGCAATATCGAAAACGCATACTCACTGGAAGGCGGCTTGGCTGTACTCTTCGGCAACATCGCTGAAAAAGGCTGTGTAGTCAAAACGGCGGGCGTTGATGACGATAATTTGGTGTTTTCAGGTCCTGTCCACATCTGTGAGAGTCAAGAAGGTGCTGTGGCAGATATTCTTGAAGATCGCGTTAAGCCGGGTAGCGTCGTGCTTATTCGCTACGAGGGACCGCGCGGCGGACCCGGTATGCAAGAGATGCTCTACCCCACCAGTTATTTGAAATCCAAGGGCTTGGGTAAAGCTTGTGCACTGGTCACCGATGGCCGCTTCTCAGGGGGTACATCGGGCTTGTCAATTGGCCATGTCTCGCCCGAAGCTGCGGCGGGCGGTGCTATTGGCCTGATAGAGAGTGGCGACATTATTGACATCGACATTCCCAATCGCAGCATTTCGGTCAAAGTCAGCGACGCAATCCTCGCGGACCGTCGCGCTGCCATGGATGCCCGTGAAAAACCTTGGCGCCCCGAGATGACTCGCCCACGAAAAGTAAGCCCAGCGCTAAAGTTCTACGCCAAGATGGTCACCAGCGCCGACACCGGTGCTATTAGAGATCTATCGCTACTGGACGACTGATACTTTGCTACTGAGGGCGGTGATGTCTTCGCGCAATTGACCTAGACGATTGCGCAATCGGCGATCTTGTTTTGGCGTCCGCTGATTAATCACCTCTCGAGTGATCGTCAGTATGATATCTGTGTTGTGGGCGTATTGCTGCCGAATTTCTAAAGAACGCTGCCCACCGCGCTCGTCGAGCGCAGTCTTTAGCTGCTGGTGCCAATCGGCGTCATGATCCACAAATATCTCCCGTAGTATTTGGGTCCAATGGGCACGCTCAGCAAGCCAAGCTTTATCGAGGCGAGTCAGCTGAGTGGCGCCAGCAGAAATATCCTTGCGTTGATCCCTGGTCAGCCCCCCTAAAAAATCGCCGAGGTTGTCCTCAAGTCGCGCCTCGATATCTTGATCGTAGGCAAGGCGATCACGGCTCAACAACTCTACTTCTCGCTCGCTCTGCTGTTCATCTAAGTAATCGATGAAATCAACAAGCTGCTGGGCATCCAGCTCGCCAGCGATTGACCAGGCCATCCCGTTGACCTGGTCCTGCGCGCGCACCACAGCAGCTTCGATACCCAAATAGAATTGCGCTAAGTCTTCGTCGGTTAAGTCATCCGCCAACGCTGCAACGAACTCATCGAGTAATTCACCATAGCGGGGCAGCTCTTCGTAGCGATGCCACAACAAAATCTGGTCTAACTCACGGTCGAAAACCACTTGCTGGGCTTTGTTAAAACGAACGTAGTCGTCGATGTACCAGCCGACGATAAAATCGAGACGGTTGTAAAGGAACGTTGTACTAGAGCAGCCGCTCAGTAGAAAGACCAGGCACAAAATAACCAGACGGCTAACGCCAGGACGGCAGGCGGCTAGAGACATAAGATTCAACGGGGGGTTCAGTCGCAACAACAGAAATACAATTACGACCGGCGCCTTTAGCCTTATATAAAGCCTGATCGACTTTGCGCAGCCAGTCCTCTCCCGAACTCGCTGCGGTGACATCGCAGACACCCACACTCACTGTGAAATTACCTGTAGGTAGCGCATTGAGTTGACTTAAGGTCACACGCAACTCTTCAGCTACTTTAGCCGCTGGTGTTGCGCCGATTTCAGCCAGCATGACCACAAACTCTTCTCCACCCAAGCGATACAGCATATCAACACCGCGTATGCGATCGTCCAACAACCCAACTAAGGCCTTCAAAACAAAGTCACCCACATCATGGCCAAAGCGATCGTTCACCTCTTTGAAATGATCTATATCGATCATAACAAGCGTCGATAGACGTGCATATCGGCGATATTCGGCGATATTTCTCTCCGCTTGCGGCAACAAATAACGCCGGTTAAAAGCGCCCGTTAAGGGATCTGTTAATGCCATATCAGCGAGCTTGTCCGCCTGCAGAGCGACGACGCGCATCATCGCGAGGGATAATAAACAGGTCGCAATGAGTGCAAATTGGATTGAAATTTCAGCACTATCAATCGCACCATAACGCACGATGTTCAACACGGCTATCACCGTAAAACCCATCACCAACGCGATACTCATTGGTAACAAACCTGTCAGCGCTATCATCAATGGAAATAGTAATAAGGTATAGTGTTGGGCACCGCTGGCAACACCCATCAACACCGCTGTAAAAGTCATCAACAACGCAATGATCGGCGGAATGAAGACCGCTTGCCGCAAGTGGAGACCCACACTAGTAGCCAATATGGTCAGCAGAGAAACTGTTGCCACAAGTGTTACGAGGCTTGGGGCTGAGATCAGCAGGGTTTCAGCAATAATCGCCAGAAGCGCAAAAGCCATCACTAGTAACATCAGACGATATAAAACAAGACGACTTGCAAACCAAATATCCCGCGGATCAGCGTCTGCAGGCGCAATGAATTTAGATTGAAACAATTCTACCCAAAGACCGGACCAGCTGGTGATCCGAGTTGAGTTATATAAACTGCTTTCTGGTTTATCATTATTCATAAATAGCGGCCATGATACCTCTTGCTCGATAGACGCGCTATTGTTGCACAGCTAGAGGCCTTCAGCACCGACCATTCAGTTAGTCATCCAAATTCAGTGTCAACTGGCCAGCGCAAGTCGCAATACATCGTCGTCTAGAGCAGATAAAATAGCGGCCAGCGACGCCTTGACAATATCATGGCTGCGGCCAACCCCGCAGGGGCGTTCACCTTCAATATTTAGCTGCATATAACAGATGGCCTCTGCATCGGCGCTTTTCCCCAGCGCATGTTCGCTGTACTCAACCAAAACGATGCGCTTTTTGATAACCAACTCCATGGCATTTACAAAGGCAGCGACGACGCCATTACCATGACCCGCCACCGTAAGCTCGCCTTCGTTGTGTCGCAAAGTGACCGTGAGTGCATCCTCCTCACCTTCGCGTGTAAGCTGATAATCACCCAACGTCCAGCCCGCGACACTCCGTAAGTAAGTGAACTCAAAGAGCGAGAAAATCGCTGCCGAACCCACCTCTGCCTCACTTTCCTCTGCCAGCTGCTGCACTGCGCCACTAAAGTCGATTTGTAGCCAGCGCGGTAGCTCGAGCCCATGATCACGACTCATTACATAAGCCACGCCGCCTTTGCCCGACTGGCTGTTAATACGAATGACTTCTTGATAGGTACGACCAATGTCTGCTGGATCGATGGGCAGATACGCGACATCCCAGAAACCTTCTGGATCGCGGCGCGCAAGGCACTTATTGATCGCATCTTGATGGCTTCCTGAAAAGGCGGTAAAGACCAACTCACCTGCGTAAGGATGCCGGGGATGAACCGGTAGCTGCGTGCATTCGCGCACCGTAGCAATAATCTCATCCATGTTGGCAAAGCAGAGTTCCGGGTCAATTCCCTGGCTAAAAAGATTCATAGCCATAGTCACAATATCCATATTACCGGTCCGCTCTCCATTGCCCATTAAAGTGCCTTCCACGCGATCGGCGCCGGCCAAAACACCTAGTTCAGCGGCAGCCACGCCACAGCCACGGTCATTGTGGGTATGCAATGAAATTAACAAAGCTTCGCGATTAGCAATATGATCACAGAACCATTCGACTTGGTCGGCATAGATATTAGGCGTGCTCAGTTCCACGGTCGCCGGCAAGTTAATGATGACGGGGTTTTCGATCGTGGGGGCCAGCACTGCATTGACGGCATTACAAATTTCTACGGCAAAATCGAGCTCGGTGCCGGTAAAACTTTCAGGACTATATTCAAACGTCCATAGGGTTTGTGGATGCAGTGCTGCCTCGGCCTTCACCCGTTTTGCGCCCTCCACCGCGATTTTGGTGATACCTGCCCGGTCGAGTCCAAATACTAGATTGCGCTGCACGGTAGATGTGGAGTTATAAAAATGCACCACTGCGCGCTTTATGCCCGCTAAAGAAGCAAAAGTTTTGCCAATTAGATCTTCACGGGCCTGCGTTAACACCTGCACGGTAACGTCTTCGGGAATACGATCCTCCTCAATCAGTTTGCGCAGAAAATCGTAGTCGTGATTTGAGGCAGAGGGAAATCCCACTTCAATGGTCTTAAAACCTACCGCCAACAACAGATCCCATAGACGAAGCTTTTGCTCCGCGTTCATGGGCTCTACGAGGGCTTGATTGCCGTCGCGTAAATCGACGCTACACCACTGGGGTGCCTGAGTAATAACCTGGCTGGGCCAGCGTCGATCTGCCTTATCGATCTTAGGGAAAGGGCGATACTTGCGATGATCAAACTGAGGGCGCTGGCTGTCCATGATCATAGTTCCTGATGCGCTTTTTAAGCGGTTATTTAATTGATACAAGTAACGACGACGAATAATAGGTGAATCTCACGAGCGAATGGCGCTAAATTCACACCGAAATGGCGGAAAAAGTGAAATATATCCCTATAATTTTGATTATAATAAGTGAATTACACCAAGGAATCATGATGATTGAGTTTGACCGCACTGATCTTAAAATTCTCGCGCATCTGCAAGAAAATGCCGGCCTGAGCAATCTCGAACTTGCCGAGCAGGTGGGGTTGTCGGCAACCCCCTGTGCGCGTCGCGTTAGGCGCCTCGAAGCGGACGGTGTGATTCGTCAAAGAGTCACGCTACTCGACCAAAAAGCACTCGGTCTAAGTCTCACCGCACACATCGGCGTGACCATGGATCGACATACGCCCGATCGCTTTGAGCAGTTTGAGACAACCGTATTCGGGCTTCCGGAAATTATTAGCTGCGCTGTGGTCACCGGGCAGAGTGCTGACTACTTATTAACCGCTGTTGTACGAGACATGGTCCACTATGAGCAGTTTTTGCTCGGCAACTTGACTCGCATCCCCGGTGTGTCGGCTGTACACAGCAGCTTTGAATTACGGCGCGTAGTTAATCGTACGAGCTTACCGCTGCCCAATCTAATCCGGTAAGAGAAGCTGAAGCGGGTTTCGGTGTCTCAGATCGAACCATCAACTTTTTGCGGGCAAAAAAATGCCCGCCATTACGCGGGCACTGTGTGCTGACGTCGTCCTGACTACTGAGCAGCCAATTCTTTTTGTACTAGATACTCAGCCACTTTTAGCATATTCGACTGACTGCCCGCCTGGCGTGCGGAAATTAGATACTTACCGTTCACCATGAGCGAAGGTGTACCCGTGATTTTCGCTGCCCGCGCACGAGATTCGGCTTGTCGGACTTGGCTACTCAAACCAAAAGAGCTAAATACCCTATCAAAGGTATCGCCATCGACGCCGTTCGCGACAAACAGCTCGCGAATAGCGCTGTCACTACCCAAGCGTTTCCGATCGACATGCATCGCCTTAAAGATCACAGAATGCATGGTGTCGTGAACACCGAGCGCCTCAGCCGCATAAAATGCTTTTGCATGCAGCTCCATTGCATCATTCCAAATCGCGGGCGAGCCCTGTAACACCGCGCCTTCCGGTAGTGTTGGAGCCCAAGTCTCTAGCATCGGCTCAAAGGTATAGCAGTGTCCGCAGCCATACCAGAAGAACTCGGTAACCACCACTTGGTCTGCACTGACCCGAACTGCGGGCGTGATCACATCATAGTGCTCGCCCTCTTTCCACTGGGTTTGGGCGCTGGTAGAAGCTGACAACAGAACAGCCGCCACCAAACTACTGATCACTGATATCAACGTACGCTTCATGACTACCACTCCTCGACTAGGTTGGATCGCTTTACGGATTGAGTTATTTCAAGCCAGCTGCGTAACTAGCAACCGCTTCTATCTCGAGATCGCTCAGCTCAAATGCAGTGGTACGCATTATTTTACTGTCGCCATCATTAATTCGACCACTTTCGTCTTCGTAACCCTTGCGGAACATTTTTAGCTGAGCCGCAATGTAGTCGGCATGTTGGCCGGCAAGTGCAGGAAAGCCACCAGGACCATTGCCCTGACCGGTCGGGCTGTGACAACCCGAGCAAGCAGCCACTTTACGGCTCATAATACCCGACATATAAACCTTGCGGCCCAGATCGAGTAGCTCCGCAGCAGTAACGCCGCGGGTGCGGGTTTGCGCATTGTAGTAAGCGGCGATATCTGCCAGATCTTGATCTGACATATTGTCGACCTGACCCGCCATCGTCGCCACCGGGCGCAAACCGCTTCGGATATCCTGCATCTGCTTCAGCAAATACTTATCACCTAAGCCGGCGAGCTTGGGGAAAGTCGGCACCATACTGTTGCCATCGGCACCGTGACATGCGCCACAAGTCACTGCCTTTTGCTCACCGGCAGCTGCATCACCCTTGAGGGGCGCCGCGTGCACAGTAGAAATAAGCACTAAAGTAACCACCGCAGCGGCGAAGGTACGAAATTGGAGTGTTGCAAACATCGGATCAAATCCTCTTGGGGGACTGCAACTTATTTGGCGGTAGCCATGTACTTGATAAGTTCAACATATTCTTCATCGGTACAAGAGCCGCACAAACCAGTAGGCGGCATCGCATTCAAGCCCTTCCTCACCGACGCAACCAGCGCATCATTGCCCTTCGCCAAACGCGGTGCCCACGCAGTCGCATCACCAGTCTTTGGTGCACCAGCGACGCCTGAAGCATGACAGATACCGCAGGACTGAGCATATTTCTCCATATTGGGCTCAGCGAAAACTGGGCCAGAGACCGCAAAAACAACCAGCAATGAAGCCGGAACTAATACCCTACGCAAATTTGTGACTGAAATCATTGTTTTCTCCTTGTCCGATGAACACACTGCTCACCGATAACTATGAATTTTTGGCTAAACATTTGCCCAGCGATATTACCCGCCGCGTGGCATTATAGACAACCACGCCCATGTGCAAAAGGCAGATATGACCAACATTGCTGAAGTTTCCTTACAACTTGTACCCGCCAACTTCAAACGCGCAGCTTTTCTACAAAGCGCAAGCGCTATTGAGAACGCCCCCGCAGACCTAGGATCGGAGGTTGCGTTTGCCGGGCGCTCAAATTCGGGCAAATCCAGCGCCATCAATACGCTTACTGGAAATGGCAAGTTAGCGCGGACATCAAAAACACCTGGTCGCACGCAACTCATCAACTTCTTTACTCTGAGCGATACCCAGCGGCTCGTTGACCTGCCCGGCTACGGTTACGCAAAAGTGCCACTTAAGCTCAAAAACGACTGGAATCGGCAACTGGAACGTTACTTACAAAATCGCCAAAGCCTGCGTGGTTTGGTGTTGTTGATGGATGTTCGCCATCCGCTGAACGATCAAGATCAACAAATGATTGCCTGGGCTATGAGCGCCGATATGCCCGTTCATATTCTACTCACCAAAGCCGACAAGTTTAAGCGCGGTCCAGCACAAGCGGCACTGCTCACCGTTCGCGCAAGACTGGCTTCCCATGGCGAACTCATCACGGTGCAGCTTTTCTCATCACTCAAGCGCAGTGGTATAGAGGATTTAGAGGTCCAGCTACAGCGCTGGCTAACGGACGCCAGCGTTTTGGATGAAATTGACGAAGACGACGAGCATTAAGGGCTTCTAACACCTGAGCCGGTCCCAGGAAAATCAGTGCGCCTCTTCCCAATTCTCGCCGACGCCAACCTCAACAAGTAATGGCACCGCTAAATCGGCGACATCCGCCATCAAGGCAGGTAGTGCGGCAGCCAGGCGATCTGCATCGGCATCGGCCACTTCAAAGACTAGTTCATCGTGAACCTGCATCACCATGCGGGCGTCAATCGCCGATTCAGTTAACCAGCGGTCCACTGCAATCATGGCTTTCTTAATGATGTCTGCGGCGGTACCTTGCATCGGTGCGTTAATCGCGGTCCGCTCGGCAGCCTGCTGACGCTGTTTGTTACGGGCATTTATTTCCGGTAAGTACAGACGGCGACCAAACAATGTCTCTACATAACCTTGCTCGTGGGCAATCGCGCGTGTACGCGTCATATAATCGGCCACGCCCGGATAGCGCGCAAAATATAAATCGATATACGTTTGCGCCTCATTGCGACCCAAATGCAGTTGTTTTGCTAGCCCAAACGCCGACATGCCATAGATCAAGCCAAAGTTAATCGCTTTGGCTTTACGGCGCTGATCGCTAGAAACCTGCGCAAGCGGCACATCAAAGACTTCCGCCGCAGTGGCGCTGTGGACATCTAAGCCCTGAGCAAAAGCGCTCAACAAGCCCGCATCCTGCGATAGATGCGCCATAATTCTGAGTTCAATTTGCGAGTAGTCCGCAGCCATTAAACGATACCCTGGCGACGCAATGAAAGCCGCTCGAATTCGGCGTCCCGCCTCGCTACGAATCGGGATATTTTGCAAATTAGGGTCGGACGACGAGAGTCGACCGGTGGCCGTAACTGCCTGATGGTAGGAGGTATGTACCCTGCCAGTCACCGGGTCGATCATCAGTGGCAGCTTGTCTGTATAAGTCGATTTCAGCTTACTGAGACTTCGATGTTCTAGCAAAACTGCCGGTAGCGGATAATCCAAAGCCAGCTCTGCGAGCACTTCTTCCGCCGTAGATGGGGCGCCCTTGGGGGTCTTCTTGCGCACCGGCAAGCCCAGCTTTTCAAACAAAATATCCCCCAACTGTTTTGGCGAACTTAAGTTAAACGGTTGTCCTGCAAGTTCGTGAGCGCTCACCTCTAACGCCTGTAAGCGCACGGCCAGCTCATGACTTTGGTCTGCTAATGCCTGACGGCTAACCAACACACCATTGCGCTCAATCCGCGACAGGACCGGTACGAGAGGCATTTCGATGTCTCGATACAGCTGAGCTAACGCCGGTTGCGCGGCGAGCTTGGGTGCCAACGCTTGATGTAAGCGCAAAGTAATATCCGCATCTTCTGCGGCATAGGGCGCGGCTTGATCTACAGCGATTTGATTAAACGTCAGCTGCTTTACACCTTTGCCCGCAATATCCTCAAAGCTAATCGCTTTTTGCCCGAGATACTTGAGCGACAGACTATCCATGTCATGCCGGGTTGCCGTGGAGTCAAGCACGTAGGATTCAAGCATCGAATCCTCGGCGATACCGGCCAGTGTAATACCGTGATTGACGAGCACATTGGCATCGTATTTTAAGTTTTGACCGAGCTTGCGCCGCGCGGGGTCCTCAAGCAGCGGCTTTAACTTAGCCAGCACCGCTTCGCGATTGAGCTGCTCCGGCGCGCCTGGATAATCGTGTGTCAGCGGCACATAGGCTGCACTGCCCGGCTCATAGGCAAAAGATACACCCACAATTTCGGCCTGCATGTAGTTAAGGCTAGTGGTTTCCGTATCGAAGGCAAATAACTCAGCGGCGGCAAGCGCGGCGAGCCATGTCTGAAGCGTTGCCATATCGGTGATCGTCACCACCGCAAGCTCAGGGGCTTCGACTAGCGGTAGGTCTTGCTCTTCATCGACAGTTGTTTTGATGATTGGGCCCGAGAGCACGTCATCAAGCCAGCCTTTAAATTCTAGATCGCGGAACAAATCAGCCAACCGGCCTGTGTCTGGCTTTGTCGATTGCATATCCTCGGGGGCAAGAGGTAAATTGCAATCTAATTTGATCGTTGCCAAAGTATAGGAAAGCGCCGCCGCATCGCGCTGATCCTCTAGTTTTTGAGCTAAGCTTTTAGCGCCGCGAACATCGAGCGCCGGCACTTTATCGAGCTGCTGATAGATACTGTCGAGACTACCCAAGCCCTGCAACAAGGCCAGCGCGGTTTTCTCACCGACACCTGCGACGCCAGGAATGTTATCGACCTTGTCGCCCATGAGTGCCAACAAATCGATGATCAGCTCCGGAGGAATGCCAAACTTTTCGATCACACCATCACGATCCATGACCGTATTGTTCATAGTGTTGACCAATGTAACGTGCTCGTTCACCAGCTGCGCCATATCTTTGTCGCCGGTAGATACCACAACATCGCGACCTACCGCTGATGCCTGTTGGGCCAAAGTACCAATCACATCGTCGGCCTCAACGCCCTCAACGCAAAGCAACGGCAAGCCCATCGCTTCAATAATTTGATGGATCGGTGCAATTTGCTCGCGCAGTTCGTCGGGCATCGGCGGGCGATTGGCTTTGTATTGATCGTATATGTCGTTACGGAAGGTGGGCCCTTTCGCATCAAAGATCACCACGAGCTGGCCATCGGGATAATCCGCCGCCAACTTGCGAATCATACCAATCACTCCTTTGATGGCCCCGGTATTAAGTCCTTTAGAGTTGGTAAGGGGGGGCAGCGCATGAAAAGCGCGAAATAAATAGGATGAGCCATCGACCAGAATCATTCGTTGTTGACGGACACTCTCTACCATCAGATCAATGCTCCCACAGGTAACGTGCAGATCGATAAGTGACTTTAACTTTGGCGAGGTCTAATGGTGCCTTAAAAAAGCCGTGGTAGTCCCCCCGGGGATTAACCAATACCACGTTGGCGCTATGGTCTACCTGGTAGCTACCATCTGGCTCAGTCACCTTGCGAAATGGGGCATTAAACGTGCGTGCAAAATTGAGGATGTCAATAAACTCGCCCGTGACACCCACAAAATCGGGATGAAAATACGGCACATACGAAGCAAGCTGCTCAACCGTATCACGGGCTGGGTCAACCGACACCATGACGACCTGGGTATCGGATGCCTCGGTAGATTCAAGCTGCCCCTTGAGTTCCGCTAAAAACGACAGTGTAGTCGGACAGACATCAGGGCAGTGGGTAAAACCAAAGAATATTAAACTCCACTGATCCTTAAGGCGCTCGGGCGTAAAAGCCTCGCCGCGGTGATCAACCAAAGCAAACTCGCCCGGGTCACGGGGTGTTTCAAATAAATATAAGCCGTTAGCGCGCATCGCCGTCTCGCCCATAATACGCGGCTGACTGACACGATAAACAAAACTGCTCACCACAAGTGCGATAAACAACGCGACAACCATTACGGTAATCCATACACCGCGCATATTTTTTGCGCTCATAGCACACCGCCTCCTAACAACCAGTGGTCGAGCAACATAATAATAAAGAGCGCAAACAGATAGGTGATCGAGTATTTAAACGTGGCCATCGGGGCGTCTTCATTACGACCGCGCAGAATTTCCACTGACCAATAAAGAAAAATTGCACCGAGTACCAAGGCACCGGTCAAATATAGCCAGGAGCTCAATTGCGTCGCAAAAGGCATCAACGTGATCAACACCATAAGGATGGTGTAGAGCAAAATGTGCAGCGCCGTGAATTTTACGCCGTGGGTCACAGGCAGCATCGGTACGCCCACTGCAGCGTATTCTTCACGCCGATGGATAGCGAGCGCCCAAAAATGGGGCGGGGTCCACGCAAAGATGATGAGCACCAGCAGCAATGCATGCCCATGAACTTCGCCGGTAACGGCAGTCCAGCCGAGCAATGGAGGCGCCGCACCGGCGAGACCGCCAATCACTATATTTTGCGGCGTTGCGCGCTTTAAAAACATGGTGTAGATAAAGGCGTAGCCGATCAGACTCGCCACCGTTAGCACCGCTGTCAAGGTGTTTACGAAAAGTACCAAAATGGCGACCCCGACTACAGTCAACGCAATCGCGAACATGGCAGCCTGTGTTTGGCTCAAGCGCCCCGTGGCGATCGGTCGGTTTTTGGTTCGCGACATTTGCTGGTCTATACGCTCGTCGACCATGTGATTAATGGCTGCGGCCGCTCCGGCACAAAGCGCAATACCCAAGTTGCCCAGTACCAGTGGCTGCCAAGGAACAAAGCCGGGCACCGCCATACACATGCCAATCAATGACGTCACAATCATCAACGCGACGACGCGCGGCTTAGTGAGCTCGAGGTAGTCTCGCCAAGTGGCATTCATCGTCACTTCACTTGATTCGCTCATTTCAACCCCCAGAATTCTTTAATAAAAATTTGAGGTCGAAAAGCACGTCTTTGTAACCCAGCTCATCGCTAAATCGCATCATTATCCAGCCCGCAGGATCAACTAGATACCATTGGTTTGGCGCTACCACCACCTCAGGAAATAGCGCATAGATTACCGTCGGTGCGACGGATAGCGGTAATAACCCGTTGTGCATCTGTTCAACAAGCACAAAAAATTGATTATCTGTTAGCTGCTCAGGCCAGCCCTCTAGGGGCGCATTGGGCACCTCAACCGTATTGCTGGCAATGCTTTGATCAGAAATATAGACGCGGCGAACACGATTGAACTCTTTACCCAGAGAGATATGAATCTGACGGGTAATATAGAGACGACGTTCGCAAGCGCGATCGCAATAGCCGCCTTGATTAACGACAACCATTGTCCAGCGGGGCTCGCTATCTATCCAGACATAACCGCCACCCGCGTCGTCGCTAAAGCGTGTATCGGTCAGTGATCGTGGCGGCTCAATCAAGGCACCACGATTGGCCGTGCCAATGGCACTAACCAGATCAAGGTTGCCTTGAGCAACAAAATACCAGAGCCAAGATGCTGCAAGGATCATCGTCAGGGGTATGCCCGTGACCAGCAGAAGCACCATACGGCTGTTGCCGCCGGCTGAAGTGGAGGTCGACATAAATTCCTCTCGTTAAAATGAACTAGGCGCGGCGCTTAAACAAGGTCGCGATATTAGAGCTGCGCCATACAAATGCAATCAGCAAAACAAACGCCATGGTAAACCATTGCACTGCATAACCCGTGTGTTTTGCAGGACTTTGATTAACAATCGGCCAGTCGGCCCGAAACGCAAACGGGCTATTGTTCGCCACACGAACTTCAAAAGGCAGAACCTGCTCCACACCAGTCAGTGAATCCGTCCCCCAAGCCATGAGCGGCACGGCCGACCCAACCGGATCAAAGACCTGAATCACCGCTGGAAATGCCTCGGGAAAGGCGGCCGTTTTAAGACTGTAAGCCGCACTTGTCGGCACGTAAATACGACCCTTTATTGTAGTCAGCCCTGCAGGCAACTGAATATTCGGTAAGGTTCGCCTCGCGGGATCACCAGCGACCCAGCCCAAATTAATGGGGACCAGCGTGCTCGCCATTTTAGCTAGGGCGATAACCTCATAGCCTACACGACCATCACGCTGGCGATTATCGAGCAATAAGTAATCCCGGCGACCAAACTCGACATCAACAACCACCTGCCGGTCGGCGAGTGACAGGCGATCAGTGGCGGTGGCGCTGGCGCTGGAACCGGATAGCACTGCCAGAGATACCGGCGGCTGAGCAATCCGCTGCGCATAACGCGCACCGAGCAATGCCTTTTCATCGGCGCGATCGAGCTGCCAAAAGCCCAGCGTGGTAAGAAATGGCACCAAAATCAAGGCGAACAAAGTCAGACGCCACTCGAGATTAAAGGCCAAAGAGCCCAGCCGTACGTTAAACTCTCGCATTCGTATTTTCCAAGGTGGCCATAATGCTGAAATTTATCATCATCTTTTTCATGTTGGCGCTCGTCGCCAGTCTCGGCAGTGGGCTCTATTTCTTGATGTCTGACCAAGACGATCAATCTAAGCGACGTTTGTTTGCAACGTTAGGTGTACGCTTGGCACTAGGATTGGGATTACTCATCGCCATTACTTATGGCTTGGCAACCGGCCAGCTGGGACATGCCAACCCTTGGGATGCGGGTCCGAAGGGCGCTCTGGAGCAGCCATCTGCAGCCGACGCGCCATAATCTCATTAAAGCGCGCAATGACCTAGCATCGAACAATTTATCGATCTCAAAAACAGCAGCGTTGCCACCTGCGCCCCGCATCCCAATGAGACCACTCCCGATGTCGAGACGCCAGGAATGGCGAAGTCATACTGGCTGGCTGGCTTAGCGTGGCTACTAGGTGAGATTGACGCGCTGCTGAGTAAGATTACCGCGTTAGATGCGCTTGGATATTCTCCGCCGGATAATAAAACGGGCGCAATAAGCGCCCGTTTTGTTTAAAGCCTAGCCTGCCTCAAAGAATGTAAACAAAAAGAAACAGGAATACCCAAACCACATCAACAAAGTGCCAGTACCAGCTCGACGCTTCAAAACCGAAATGATCAGAGGCGGTGAAGTCCTTATTCTTAACTGAGCGAATCAGTTGGATAAGTAGCATGGTCATACCCAGCGCAACGTGGAAACCGTGGAAGCCGGTCAACATGAAGAACGTTGAGCCATAGATACCCGAGTTCAAAGTCAGACCGTAGAGCTCATAAGCTTCGTAATATTCAGCCGCCTGCAAGAACAGGAAGATGATGCCCAAAGCCACGGTAATACCGAGCCACTTATTGAACTTCTTCATGTTGCTAGCAAGAATAGCCGTGTGTGCGACGTGCACAGTAAAGCTAGAAGACAGCAGGATCAGCGTGTTCCACAATGGCAGCCAGGCGTACCAAGCGTGCGCTTCAGCGAAAGCCATCGATTGATTCGCCGACACAAATTCACCGTTGTTGGCGATAACCTGTGCATTGGCACCACCGACAGCCTCTTGAGGCGTAATCATCGGAGGCCAGCTAAATTGATATTCAGGCCACAACAAGTGATTCATGCGGCCGCCTTCGCCTTCACCGCCTAACCATGGGCCTGACAAAGTACGCACGTAGAGCAGCACACCAAAAAACGCCGCAAAAAACATGACTTCAGAAAAAATGAACCAAAACATCCCCAGCACGTAGCTGTGCTTTAACTGGCCGCTGGCCATTCCGGCTAGATTTTCTCTAATAGACGTCCGAAACCAACTCGCCAAGGTAATAATAAAGAATACCAAGCCAACGATAAGCACCCACGGTGTCCCACTTTCAACACCGGGCTCACCAAAGGTCATTTCATTGAGCCACAAACCGCCGCCAAAGACCGACAAAATCAGGCCTATGGTTGCACGTACCGCGAAGCTTGAACTCTCGGGGACATAATACTTTTCGTAGCCCTCGGGCATACCTTGACTAGCTGACATCATTTTTCTCCATGAATTGATCCCGACGTCCCCTTTGGGCCGGGCCTCATCGTGAGGCGACTACGTCCCTCACCATCTCTGTCACATCAAAAAGGGTATATGACAAAGTAATCGTTTGGATATCCCTAGGAAGATCCTGATCGATAATAAATTGCAATGGCATTGCCGCATCGGCGTTGCCCTCAAGTGGCTGCTGATTAAAGCAAAAACACTCGGTTTTATGAAAATATTCGGCTGCCCGGGCCGGTGATATTGACGGAATTGCCTGCGCAACCATGTCGTTCGGCGTTGGATTGGCAGCAAAGAAAGTCGTATCGTTCGCCGCCCCCGGGTGCACTTTCATCATGGTGACATGAGGCTTAAAACGCCACGGCATCTCATCGTTATTTTGAGCAATGAACTGCACAGTAATCGTGCGACTCTCATCCACATCCGTGGATACTGCGGTGTAAGCAGTGCCGTCAGTTTTACCGTTGATGCCGAGCACATCGCACAAGACATTGTACAACGGCACCATCACCACAAAAACAAATGCAAACATCGCCACCGCAACCATCATCAATTTGATGGCGGTGTCGGTGGTGTGATTGGCGCTTATTCGCAGCATCGAGATCGATTCTCTCTATTAATATGCGGGCTCTGCTTTAATCATCGGCGGCACTTCAAAGGTGTGGAATGGCGCTGGTGTAGGCACCGTCCACTCCAAACCTTCAGCACCATCCCACGTCTTCGGGTCGCTCACTTTTTCGCCCGCTACGATCGTCGCAATGACATTGTAGAGGAATAAAATCTGCGACGCGCCGTAGATGAAGGCACCAATCGAAGACATCATATTGAAATCAGCAAACTGCAGCGCGTAATCAGGAATACGGCGCGGCATGCCCGCCAATCCGACAAAGTGCTGCGGGAAGAAAGCGATATTAAAGCCGATGAACGACACCCAAAAATGTACCTGGCCCATTGATTCGTTGTACATACGGCCGCACCACTTGGGCAGCCAGTAATAGACCGCCGCAGTCATGCTAAATACCGCACCTGCCACCATCACATAGTGAAAGTGCGCGACGACGAAGTAGGTATCGTGGTACTGAAAGTCAGCCGGCGCAATCGAGAGCATGAGCCCTGTAAAGCCGCCGATGGTGAACAACACTAAGAAGCCCAATGCGAACATCATGGGTGTTTCAAAGCTCAAAGCGCCACGCCACATAGTAGTGACCCAGTTGAAGACCTTCACCCCCGTAGGCACGGCAATCAACATGGTGGCATACATGAAGAACAGCTCACCTGCCACAGGCATGCCCACGGTGTACATGTGGTGCGCCCATACGATGAACGACAAGAACGCAATGGATGCCGTGGCGTAGACCATCGACGCGTAACCAAATAGCGGTTTGCGCGAGAAGGTTGGGATGATCTGCGAAACAACACCAAACGCAGGCAGAATAATAATGTATACCTCAGGGTGTCCAAAGAACCAGAACACGTGCTGGAACAAAACTGGGTCACCACCACCGGCGGCTGAGAAGAAGCTAGTCCCAAAGTGGATATCCATCAACATCATTGTGACGGCACCGGCCAGTACAGGCATCACCGCCACCAACAAGAAGGCCGTAATCAACCAAGTCCAAACGAACAATGGCATCTTCATATAGGTCATGCCAGGCGCGCGCATATTCATCACGGTGGCAATAATGTTGATAGAGCCCATGATCGAAGACACACCCAAAATGTGGATGGCAAAGATGAAGAAGGTCACCGAAGGCGCTGCATACGTTGTAGAGAGCGGCGCGTAGAAGGTCCAGCCAAATGCAGGTGCACCGCCTTCCATGAACAAAGTCGAGGCAAGCATCAGGAAGCCGGGCGGCAGGATCCAGAAGCTCCAGTTATTCATGCGCGGCAAGGCCATATCAGGAGCACCGATCATCATCGGTATCATCCAGTTGGCAAGCCCGACAAATGCCGGCATTACCGCTCCGAACACCATTACGAGCCCATGCATGGTAGTCATCTGATTGAAAAAGTTAGGCTCT
>CAWUVW010000034.1:0-12042 GCA_963926105.1 uncultured Luminiphilus sp.
CCTAACTTGGCTGATGAAGAGCTTGACCTATTAGTCGCCTTCCTAAAAACTCTCACTGATGAGGCATTTATGCCTGCGATTCCAACGCGATTGCCATCAGGCCTAAGCGCCGCGATCCAGGCTTCGACGAACTCGGCGCAAAATGTCATGCTAACGCCCGCGATACGACCTGGAGCATAACAATGAATAAAAAAAATCTGCTGCCCGTCTTATTAATTGCTGCCGCATTCGGCGGTGGTTATTACATAGGTGAGCAAGGCGATGCAACCGTCATCGACAATGGTACACAAGGTGCCGGTTATGCGGGTGGATTTCGTGCCACAGAGAATTTTGGTGCCGCCACAGTTGCTCTCCCGATCGCAGGTGGTGAGATTCTCATCGTCAAAGATGGAGAATCCATACAGGATGCTGTGAATATGGCGAAGCCAGGTGACACAATTCGCGTCATGCCAGGCACCTATACCGAAACGGTCTATATCGATAAAGACAGTATTCGTTTGATAGGCGTTATCGAAGAAGGTCGATGGCCAACACTAGAAGGCGAGGGTCGCTTAAATGACGCAGTCCTGTACTCGGGCAATAATATTGTTATCGAAAATCTCAAGATCACGCATTACAAAGGCAATGCGATTATGGGACAAGCCGGTAACAACTTTGAAATTCGCAATAATTTGATCATTGATACCGGTGTTTACGGTATCTTTCCGCAACTCGGCCAAAATGGCATTGTCGAGGGTAATGTTGTCTCAGGCATTGAAGATGCCGCTATTTACATTGGTATGAGCGACAACATTCATGTGGCACACAATGAGGTCTTTGACAGTGTCGCCGGCATTGAGATCGAAAATAGCCGCCATGCGATCGTTGAAAACAACTATGTGCACAACAATACCGGTGGTGTATTGGCGTTTATTACTCCCGGGCTACCTATCAAGACCACTCGCGACGTCATCATTCGTCATAATTTCATCATCGATAATAATACGCCGAACTTCGGCGCGCCCGGCTCAACGGTCGCGGGAATACCGGCGGGCACAGGCATATTGATCATGGCTGCCGACGAAGTGGTGATCGAAGACAACATCATTACCGGTAACAAAACTGCAGGGATTTTAGTTGTCGATCATCAAAATGCTTCAAATATCACCATGGATCCAGACTCCGACCCCGTGCCTGATAAAGTTGCCATCCTCGACAACTTCATGATGCATAATGGCTACGACACCATCGACGAAGTGAAAGCGTTGATGCTACTAGAATTTAAAACCGGCAATCCAGATATTGTGCGCGCGGGTGAAGCCCGCGATGGCTGTATCAACAATCGGCATCGTTACGCCGTAGTGGGCACCAATATTTTTGCTGACTGTGACTTTGACAACACCAACACCATTGATACCTACCTACTACCTGAGCCTGTAGCAGCGCGTGTAATCGATAAGTCCGAGCAAGGTAAGATTACCTACCTAGGGATATGTAGCGGCTGCCACAGCTATACGGGACGTTTGATTGGACCACCGGTAGAGATCATTCAAGCAATGTACAAAGACAAGCCCGAAGCCCTTGCTGCGTTTATTGCCAATCCCACCAAGCGACGACCTGACTACCCCGAGATGCCACCCCAGAACTATCTATCAGAAGAGGTTCGACTCGCGGTGGCAGAATATATGCTAAAGGTCAGTAACTGAGCGCCTTTGACGATGGGCGTGTAATGCCACTAACAACAGCGACGAGATCGGCTATTGACCTATCGATCTCGCTGCACAGTGTGTGTACCTAGAACATTCCAGCGACAGAATTTATTTCGTCAATGTCTACGACTCGAATACTTCATTAGCAAAGTTGACTTCGACACCGTTACCACAGGGGTCGTGACAAAATACTTGTGAAATCTTAAAGTCTGCGATGTATTTCGTTTTGTAGCCGATCGATAGCGACTGTAAACGCGCTACATAGGCATTTACGCCAGTCATCTGAAAGGCGACATGGTCAAGATAGTGCGGCTTCTCGGTGGGAAAATGTGCATCACTCTCCATAAGATGAATGATCGGCTTGCCCTCTGCATACATCCAAAATCCCTTAAATGCGAAGTTGGGCCTTGGCCCCTCCTCCAAACCCAATGCATCACGATAAAAGTCTCGAACTGAGATCAGCAGCGCCATAGGAGCCGCAATGTTTATATGATCAATTTTCATTGGAATAACCTCGATTCTCTGTGAGCCAAATGGGTCTGATGGACGCTACCAAGCACAGCAACGGGACCCATGATAATGATGGCTATGATGAGAATTGTGCTGTAGTCCAGACCCATAGCCATCATGGCCTTTACATTGCCTAAATACATTGCCTAAATACATTGTCGTCTAACTTGAAATTTCCAGTAATAGCCATTTATCGATACTAAAGCACGATGCTAAAGATGCCAGCTCTCTAGCACAGAGCTCATAGATATCAGTACAACATCACGCTAGTCAGTATGGAGAATTATGCTATGCATCACATGCTAAGAATGCGTGTCGCAGTATCATTCTCTGAACATGAAATCGTACAGAAATAAAACCCGTGGTCATAGATTGTGGGCGTGTGCCCCCAACCACACCCGCAACCTACTGGTTCACTTAACGTCGAACATACATCAATACGATGAATACCTAGATCAGTATTTAACGACCAAAATTTAGCATCCAGACAAAGCCATGGACTCCAGTGCTCTTGATTCATCTGTTTCGAGTAGCCCGAGGCAACCGCCATACAACGCAGGTCATCGCCCGCTCGTCATGTACGCTTCACTTCGCCGGGCACCGCCGTATTACGCCAAACACCGACAAAGTATCCGTCGGTGTAGCCAACAGTTAATGCCCGAATTGCGTTGTAGCTTGAACTTCCGCTTCATCGCGAATATCAATGAATTCTGCCAAAAGCTCGGGACTACTGCGTCTGAGGCCTTACATAATGTCCTCAGCTAATGGCATTGAAAGCATCGCTGCAGTGGCGTCAGCTTTCAGCACACAGCCATCAAAACGGCTATAACAGCAACCATCCCAGACCACTAGCCAATGGAATGGATAGAGTGGCTCGCAGGAACCATATGGCAGCGAGCTGATGAAGGCGGATTGGAATATCGGTGGCAAGTACGCAAGGAATACTTGCAGACAAAAAAAGGATTCCAGAAACAGACACCACCGCAACAACAAAGCGCGCGTGTATCGGTGCATGAGTACTTGTAAGCGCAGGAAGAAACATCTCAGCAAATCCGCTGGCAATTGCTGACGATGTGGCGATTGGATCTTCAATACCTGACACCCAGGTAATCGGTAAAAACAGGTAACCAATCCATTCAAACAGGGGCGTGTGCTCTACTAACAAAAGACCGATCAGACCAACAGAAAGAATTGAGGGCACCACAGCTGACGCCATTCTTAGTCCTTCGACAAAATTGCGCCAGACCATCAAAGCGACAGGCGGCGATTCTTCAGCGACCTTCAAGCCATTGCTAACGGCGCTAGCAAAGCTATGTGATTTTTGGTCGCCTATTAGCCCCGGTGCTTTTTTAAGGTCGGACATTCCCACCAACGGCCAGATTCGGACGGTTATCGCTGTGACAACGAAGGTGATCACTAATGTACCCCAGAAAAAGCCATGCCAATACGCCATCAAATCTAAGGTTTGTGCGACCACGACCATAAAAGGCGCGGATACGGTTGAAAATCCGGTAGCAATTATTGCCGCTTCACGCGGTGAGTAGTTCCCCTCTTTGTAAACTTTATTGGTTATCAATAGGCCTACCGAATAACTTCCAGCAAAAGAAGCCACCGCATCGATCGCTGATCGGCCCGGCGTCTTCCAGATCGGCCGCATAAACCTCTCAAGCAGAACTCCCACACACTCAAGGAGCCCGTACCCTGTTAACAATGTCAGGAAGATCGCGCCGAGCGGAATGATCACACCAACGGGTAATGCAAGCTTGTCAAACAAGAATGGCAGCATCGTTGGCTCAAGGAGAAATTCAGGTCCGACAGACAAAAAGTAGCAGGCAAGCAGCGGTATTGCTGCGAACTTTAATCCGGTCATGAGTACGTCAGCGGCTGAACGCCGCCAAACTCCAGAAACTATAGGCTGCAGACAACCCGCAAGAATGATGAGGACGATATAGCTACGGACTGCTGGGAGTCGGCTCTCAGAGCTTGCCCAAGTGACAATGTGATCGAGAACGATGGTGGACCTACCGTCTAGTGTTAACGGCACGAAGAATAGAAAAACACCTAGCGAGCTAAGCCCCACAAATTTGAGCATCGCCACAGCGGAAATCGGCATATCAAAGTGCGCTTGGCAAATTCAATCCGTGCTCTCGGGCGCAGTCGAGCGCCGAGTCATAGCCGGCATCCGCATGACGCATCACACCTGTTGCAGGATCATTCCAGAGTACCCGCGCAATACGCCGATCAGCTTCCTCGGTTCCATCGCAGCAGATGACCATCCCAGAATGTTGCGAAAAGCCCATTCCCACACCTCCACCGTGATGCACAGACACCCAGGTCGCTCCCGAGGCGGTGTTCAGCAGCGCGTTGAGGAGCGGCCAGTCGGAAACCGCATCTGACCCATCCATCATCGCTTCAGTTTCGCGATTCGGAGATGCAACTGATCCCGAATCTAAATGATCACGACCAATGACGATAGGGGCGGATAGCTCTCCGTTACGCACCATTTCATTGAAAGCGAGCCCAAGCTTGTCGCGCACGCCGAGGCCGACCCAACAAATACGTGCAGGCAAGCCTTGAAAGGCTATCCTGTCTCGTGCCATATCCAGCCAATGATGGAGATGTGGATCGTCAACTAGTTCACGTACCTTTGCATCTGTTTTGTAAATATCTTCAGGATCGCCTGACAGTGCGCACCAGCGAAAAGGCCCTATGCCACGGCAGAAGAGCGGTCTGATATAGGCAGGCACGAAGCCGGGAAAGGCGAAGGCATCTGCAAGTCCTTCTTCCTTAGCCATCTGGCGGATATTGTTGCCGTAGTCGAGCGTTGGAACCCCGGCCTTCCAGAAGTCCACCATGGCTTTGACGTGAGTTTTCATGCTGGCACGGGCCGCTTTTTCAACGCGTTTGGGGTCAATGACTTGCGCTTCGTGCCATTCACTGACGGTCCAACCCATTGGCAGATAACCATGTAATGGGTCATGCGCACTCGTCTGATCGGTCACTAGATCCGGCCGCAATCCACGTCTGTAGACCTCAGGAAAAACATCTGCTGCATTACCTATCAGGGCCACTGACTTCGCTTCACCGGCTTGCGTCCAGTTGGTAATCATTTCCAGGGCCTCGTCAAGACTGTGCGTCTTGGCATCGACATAACGTGTGCGCAGACGAAAATCAGCTCGTGTCTCATCACATTCAACGGCAAGACAGCAAGCGCCGGCCATTACGGCTGCCAACGGCTGAGCGCCGCCCATACCGCCCAATCCAGCAGTGAGGATCCAGCGACCCACAAGACTTCCCTCATAGTGCTGACGCCCCGCCTCAACGAAAGTCTCATAGGTCCCCTGAACAATTCCCTGTGAACCTATATAGATCCATGAGCCGGCCGTCATTTGGCCGTACATGGCAAGCCCGCGTTTATCGAGCTCATTAAAATGGTCCCAATTCGCCCAGTGAGGGACTAGATTCGAGTTGGCTATCAGCACTCTAGGCGCGTCTTGATGCGTCTTAAAAACACCGACGGGTCTCCCTGATTGCACCAGCAGAGTTTCATCAACTTCGAGCGCTTTTAGACTCGCCACGATTTTATCGTAATCAGCCCAAGTGCGCGCCGCGCGTCCAGTGCCGCCATAAACGACGAGCTCGTGGGGGTTCTCGGCGACGTCTGGATGCAGGTTATTCATCAACATCCGCATCGGCGCCTCTGTCAGCCAGCTTTTAGCCGTAATTTTGTTGCCCGTGGCAGGATAAATATCACGTGTGTCGTATCGAGAATTCATAGTGGTATTTCCATTTAATTTAGCTTTTGCGCTACGTCTGTTAGGGCTTGTAATATTTTGGCGAGATGCGCGCGAAGACAATTTGCCTTCTTCATATCAAATTCAAAGGGAAACACTTCCGCGGTTAGGTAAGTCGATTGCGCAAGCTCCATTTGAATTGCATGTATGCCGGAATCTGGCCGACCATAGTGACGCGTCGTCCAACCGCCTAGAAATCGCGTGTTCACTACCGTTGAATACGTTTTCGAGCGGCTGCACACCTCTGCCACGGTACGCTCAAGCAAAGTGTTACAGGTAGCGCCGTGGTTAGTCCCTATATTGAAATCGGGTAAAACGCCCTCGAACAAGAAAGGAACTCGCGACCTGATCGAATGGCAGTCGTACAGTATGGCGAGACCATGGATAGCTTTGACCCGCTGCAGTTCCGCGTCGAGCGCCGCATGATAGGGCGTGTGCCAGGCAGTGCAACGCGCCTCAATGTCAGCTTCATTCGGGGGCTTTCGCCAGAGAGCCTGCCCATCGAAATCCGTTAGGGGCACGAGAGCTGTCGTGTTTTGTCCAGGATATAGACTCGCCCCGGTGGGGTCGCGATTAGCATCAATGACGTAACGATGAAAATTTGCGGTTACCGTCGTAGCATCAGCAACAAGACCGCCGTAGAGACGATCAACATGCCAGTCAGTATCCGCTAGCGCTCGACCCGACATCGTAAGTGTCTCCCAGATATCGGGCGGCACATAGCGCCCACTGTGCGGAAAACTCAGCACTAGCGGCCCTTCGCCCCGATGCTTCGTGACAGGCTTCACGGGTCGATACCGTCGATAGAATCGGGCAGTCCTGCCACCCGTGATAGCGCACCCGATGCAACCAAGGCTGCGCCACACTCCAGATCTGGTGCCATATAGCGATCGACAGTCAGCCGGCGGATCTTGGTACGAAGTGCGGCGATAACTCGCCCGAGATTTGGGCTGGTTTGCAGTGGAGCACGAAATTCTATGCCCTGAGCAGCACAAATAAACTCCACACCGAGAATCATCGTCAGATTACGATTCATCCGCAATAGGCGTCGCGCAGCATGCGCCGCCATGGACACATGATCTTCCTGATTAGCAGAGGTCGGGGTGGAATCCGTTGAGCATGGGTTAGCGAGATGCTTATTCTCGCTCATCAAGGCCGCCGAGGTCACCTCAGCGATCATCATTCCGGAATTCAGACCTGGCTCCGGCGTTAGGAAAGGCGGCAGATCAAAGGACAGCGCCGGATCCACCATGAGTGCAATACGACGCTGCGCAATCGCGCCGATTTCTGCGATCGCCAATGCAATCTGATCGGCCGCAAACGCTACAGGTTCCCCATGAAAGTTACCCCCAGAAACTATTTGGCCGGTATCTACAAGCACTAGGGGATTGTCGGATACCGCATTTGCTTCGATCTCTAAGGTGCGTCCGGCAAAATCGAGAAGGTCAAGCGCAGCGCCAGCCACTTGCGGCTGGCATCGGATGCAGTAAGGATCCTGCACCCGGCTATCGTGATCGCGATGACTCTCGCGAATTTGGGAGCCTGCCATAATGTCACGCATACCACGAGCGATACGCATCTGTCCTCGATGACCGCGCAGCGTATGAATTTCCTCGAGTAAAGGCGCAGTCGACCCCATCACGGCCTCAGTCGACAGTGCCGCAGATACCACGCATTGCAAAGCATTACGCTTCGCATCAAATAGCCCCGCAAGGGCGCATGCGGTAGAAAACTGCGTGCCATTGATAAGACCCAAACCCTCCTTTGGCCCAAGTGTGAGCGCAACGAGACCCGCCTCCGAAAGGGCCTGCGCGCCAGTAAGTCGGCGCCCATGGAAAATAGCTTCGCCCTCTCCAATCATAACTGCAGCCATATGAGCCAACGGTGCGAGATCCCCTGAGGCGCCCACCGACCCCTGCGCAGGGATGACCGGTGTCAACCCACAGGCCAGCATCGCCTCAAGCATTTCAATGGTTTGCCATGATACGCCCGAGGCTCCGCGACCCAGTGACAACAGCTTCAGTACTATCATCAGCCGCGCAGTAGGCACATCAAGCATTTCGCCAACACCACAGCAGTGCGATAACACCAAGTTACGCTGCAGGGTTTGCATATCCTCGAAATTTATTTTGATACTCGCCAGCTTGCCAAATCCCGTGTTGACGCCATAGATAGCCTCCTCACCTATGGCTGCGGCCGCAACGATTTGCGCCGCTCTATCGATCATTAATCGAGCAGCAGGCGCCAAAGCAACTGATACTTCGGTGCGCCATATTGTCTCCAGCTGGGATAGAGACGTTGACCCGGGGATCAAAACTAACATCAGAGTGCACCTTCAAAGATACGTTTATACAAGGGGTTTTCCCCGACTCGATAGACAAGCTCAACTGGGTGCTCGACATCCCATATAGCAAGATCCGCCCGAGCACCACCGACGATCTTGCCGCAATCACGTAGTCCCAGCGCATGAGCGCCATGAACAGTCGTGCCAGCCAGCGCCTCCTCTGGAGTCATTCGAAACAATATACAAGCCATATTCATAATCAGTAACAACGATGTGATAGGCGAAGAGCCAGGATTACAGTCCGTCGCAAGTGCCATTTTCACACCGTGCTTGCGAAGTGCATCAATTGGTGGCTGTTTTGTTTGAGATAAAAAATAGAAGGCTCCCGGCAACATAACCGCAACAGATCCGGCCCGCGCCATAGCGACAACATCTTTTTCAGTTGCGTATTCCAGATGATCACTCGAGAGCGCGCCAAACTCGGCGGCCAAGGCTGTGCCGCCAAAGCTAGACAACTGTTCGGCATGGAGTTTGACTGGAAGATCGAGTGCTTGCGCTTTTTCAAATATGCGTCGTACCTGGGACGGTGTGAATGCAATCGCTTCGCAAAAAGCGTCTACCGCATCGACAAGTCCAGCGCTGTGTGCGGCGGTAAGCGCAGGTAGGCAGACTTCGTCTATGTAGGCGTCAGCGCGGCCCGTATATTCACTCGGTATTGCATGACCACCCAAAAAAGTTGTCTTTACCCGCACAGGCCTATGTACAGCAACTGCGCGAGCAACCCGCAGCATTTTCAACTCAGTCTCTAGATCAAGGCCATAACCAGACTTTATCTCAAGCGTTGTCACCCCTTCGGCGATTAACGCGTCAACACGCGCAAGTGCCGCATGCAGGAGTTCATCCGCACTTGACTGCCTCGTTGCAGCAACCGTCGACACGATGCCACCACCGGCCTTCGCGATCTCCTCATAGCTTGTACCATTCATTCTGAGTTCAAACTCACTGGCTCGACTACCGGCGTAAACGATGTGTGTATGACAATCAACCAGACCAGGTGTCACTAATCGTCCCTGTAAATCCAGACACTCTTCAGTTTGCGCAGCAACAGGAATATCCCGCATGGCACCAACCCACTCTATCTGCCCATTCTTTACCCAAATAGCACTATCAAGCATCAGTCCATACGGCTGCTGACCTTCCATCGTCGCGATCTTTGCACGGGTAAGAAGCATAACGCTCTCATTGCCAATTTTTTAATGATTGTTATTATGTATGCACATAATATGAAGTCAAGCGAGTTTTAAAATGACCATCATCTGGGCGAGGTCTGCATTATTGGACACAGGTTGGGCGAGCAACGTGCGTATTGAGGTCAACGCAGGCGGCACCATCGATTCGATCATCGCTGGCCAGAAGCCAGAAGGATATCAAGTGGGTATGCTCTTACCGGCCCCCGCGAATGCACACTCTCATGCCTTTCAGCGGGCTATGGCGGGGCTTACAGAGCGTCGGGGACCAGACCCGAGTGATTCGTTCTGGACTTGGCGGCAGCTCATGTTCCGCTTTCTCGATAAACTCACACCAGCTGATGTAGAAGGCATTGCTGCTTTCGTACAAATGGAGATGTTAGAAGCGGGCTATGCCGCTAATGTAGAATTTCACTATCTACACCATCAACCCGGTGGCGCGCCGTACAACAATATTGCAGAAATGTCCGAGCGAATAGCCGCGGCAGCCGCGCTGACCGGGATCGGATTAACACTTCTTCCCGTGCACTATGAATTCGGCGGCTGCGATGGTCGCCCACTGGGACCCGGACAGGTCCGCTTTGGAAATACCTTCGAACGTTTTTCCAGGCTGCACGAGCACGCGGAAAACGCCCTCAAAATGCTTCCTGATGACTGCCTGCTTGGCGTTGCGCCTCACAGCTTGCGCGCTGTGGCATTAAAAGATATCAAAGCGGTCAGCCAGCTTGCCGGTAGCGGTCCGATCCACATGCATTTGTCTGAACAGGCCGCAGAAGTCGACGAGGTACTCGCCCACTATGGCGCGCGACCCATAGAGGTGTTTCTTGAGCACTGCGAAGCAAGCGCCAAGTGGTGCTTGATTCACTGCATTCAAATGCTTACCAGCGAAACCACGGCGCTTGCAGGAACCGGCGCGACAGCGGGTATTTGTCCGATAACGGAAGCCAGTCTCGGCGATGGAATTTTCAATGCGACAGGCTGGATTAGCGCTGGCGGGACGCTAGCCATTGGGTCTGATTCCAATATTAGAATATCGCTAACCGAAGAACTCAGAGCGCTCGAATATTCGCAACGATTGAGGGATCACTCTCGCGCGGCACTTGCAACTAACGCTCAATCCACAGGGCGACGACTCATTGAATTAACCGCGCGCGGAGGCGCAGCCGCCGCCGCACGAAATAGCGGTGCATTAGCCGTGGGGCGGCTAGCCGATCTGCTGGCGATCGATGATAACCACACTGATCTGATCGGACGGTCGGGAGATACATTGCTAGACAGCTATATTTTTACTGCCGACGACCACTTAGTCACCGATGTATGGTCTGCTGGGCGTCACATGGTGCGAGACGGCGCGCATATAGCGCGACAACAGATAGCAGATCGCTACCGCGCAATCATGTCGGCGCTCGGAGATGCGCTATGAAGCGCAGTACAAAAATGAGCTGGCTGACGGTTAAACAAGAAGTCATTAGCCGCATTCATGAAAAGCATTGGAAGCAGGGAGAGTTGATTCCGAACGAAGTCGATATCGCACTGGAACTTGGTTGCTCACGCGCCACTGTCAATCGCGCCCTCCAAAGTGTTGCCGAAGCGGGCCTACTCGATCGACGTCGCAAAGGCGGAACGCGCGTTTCGGCTTACCCAGTTCGCAAAGCGACCTTAGGTATTTCGGTCATCCGTAAAGAGATCATCGATACGGGTCGCGCCTATGGATATCAGCTTGTGTCCCAGAGTCATACGCAACCCCCTAGCGCCGTCGCATCGAAGATGGGACTGCCCCGCTCCGCTAAAATCCTTCACTTTATTTGTGTACATATGGCGGACGACAAACCCTATGTCATTGAAGACCGATGGCTCAATCAGTTCGAGGTGCCTGCCGCAATAGAAGTCGATTTCTCTCAACAGAGCCCAAATGAGTGGCTAGTGGCAAATGTGCCTTTCATGGCTGGGGCAATCACCTTTTTAGCCGAAGTCGCCACGACCACTGAAGCACAATTACTGCAATGCAAAGTCGGTGAAGGGCTATTTACCATTGACCGAACTACTTTGGGAGAAAAGCACGCCATCACCTTTGTCAGGCTTAGTTTTGCCGCAGGATATCAAATAACCACCGTCATCTAGGTTAGTGGCACAAGTCAGACGTCAGCAACGCATGGGCGTTATCTATGGCTTGTCACGAGAAAATATCTTTAGTCAGTCTGATAATTGAACGTGAGAAATCAGTAATAATCTCTGCCTATCTACGCGCCTGAAATTTTCTATGGGTTACGCCTAGCCGAACTATTGCGTGCCGGTCTGATGTATGGGTCATGGCTATTGCACATTAATTACACGCAATGCTATGGTTTTCGTCGTAACGAGAACGTCTATGAGACAAAACTTACACACCAACTAAGGATGTATTTATGACACTGGATATTAACTGGTTAAAGCGGTCCCTAGCCGCAGTCGCTCTGCTCACTTTGACGAACGGCGTTTCGGCAGAGATATGGACAGATTACAGTCCGAGCGAAGCAGTC
>CAWUVW010000035.1:0-22306 GCA_963926105.1 uncultured Luminiphilus sp.
GTGGTCACGGCAAGTTTTGATGCGGGGTGGAGCAGCCTGGTAGCTCGTCGGGCTCATAACCCGAAGGTCGTCGGTTCAAATCCGGCCCCCGCTACCAAATTGACGGCAGCAGTGCTCAGCTGGTCGTCACGCGAATAGCCCCTTATTGGGGCTTTTTTGTATCCGCGATTTCTGGGCGGGTGCGTTTTAAAGAGCTATGTGTTTGGGAGATGTACGATGGCGGATAAAGAATCACGCCTCATCGAATTGCTAACACCGACAGTCGAATCCCTCGGATTTGAGCTGTGGGGGCTAGAGCTATTGTCTCCCAATCGTCGCGCCACATTACGTTTGTTTATAGAGCGTGAAGAGGGTGTTAGTGTCGATGACTGCGCAACAGTTAGTCGACATGTGAGCGCAGTGATGGATGTTGAAGATCCAATTAATGGTGAGTACACACTTGAAGTGTCGTCGCCAGGTATTGATCGGTTGCTGTTCAAACCAGAGCAGTATGCGCTCTATGTGGGTGAGCCGATTGAAGTGAGACTGCGTCTGCCTTTTGATGGCCGACGCAAGTTCCGTGGTTGGTTAATGGGACTTGAAAATGATGATGTGATTGTCCGCGTGGATGATCATGATTACCTGCTGCCTTTAGGGGCAGTAGATCGTGCGCGGGTTGAACCGCGATTGAGCTTTGGAAAAGTTGAGTCGGCACTGAGCGGTAGCGACGAAGCGAGTGAACACTCAGACTGAAGGCGACGGACTCGTCCGTTGATGGAGTTGAGAACATGACAATGAATAAAGAAATTTTAATGGTGGCGGAAGCGGTCTCTAATGAGAAAGGCGTTTCTGAGGATATTATTTTTGAAGCTATCGAGCAGGCGCTCGCTATGGCTTCAAAAAAGCGTTACGACGAGGAGGCGGATATTGTTGTAACCATCGATCGTGAGTCGGGTGACTACATCACGAAACGACGCTGGTTGGTTGTCCCCGATTCTGAATTGGCGTTGCTCGGTACGCAATTCACGACGGAAGAGGCCATTGAGCAAGATGCAGCCCTAGTGCCGGGGGATATCTACGAAGAAGTCGTTGAAAATATTGGCTTCGGTCGAATTGCTGCACAAATCGCTAAGCAGGTGATTGTTCAGCGCGTACGCGACGCCGAGCGCGAGCAGGTCGTTGATAAATATCGAGGTCGCCTGGGCGAGCTACTTTCAGGCATCGTTAAAAAGGTAACGCGCGACAACATCATTGTTGACTTGGGTAATAATGCCGAGGGTTTGCTGCCCCGCGGTGAATTGGTGGGTAGAGAAACTTTCCGAATCAATGACCGTTTGCGCGCAGTGTTGATTGAGATCAATAGCGAGGCCCGTGGGCCGCAATTAATCTTGTCCCGCGCCGCTAAAGAGATGCTTATCGAACTCTTTAAGATTGAAGTACCAGAAATCTCAGAGGGTATTATCCAAATTCGCGCAGCTGCGCGTGATCCGGGCTCGCGAGCGAAGATCGCTGTCAAAAGTGGCGATCAGCGTATCGATCCTGTGGGAGCTTGTGTTGGCATGCGGGGTTCGCGTGTTCAGGCGGTTTCGAACGAGCTGGATAATGAACGCGTCGACATTATTTTGTGGGACGACAACCCCGCGCAGCTCGTTATCAATGCGATGTCGCCTGCAGAAGTTGAATCCATTGTGATGGACGAAGATAACAACACCATGCAAGTAGCTGTCGCTGAAGCCAATTTGGCGCAGGCTATTGGTCGCGGCGGTCAGAATGTTCGTTTGGCGGCAGAACTGACGGGCTGGACTATTAACGTCATGAGCGTTGATGAGGCTGTAGAAAAGCAAGAAGCGGAAACATCCGAAGTGATTGAAATCTTTATGAATGCGCTGGACGTCGACGAAGACGTGGCAGGCGTGTTGGTAGATGAAGGTTTCACTACGCTTGAAGAGGTCGCCTATGTGCCGCTTGCAGAGATGATGGAAATCGAAGGGTTTGATGAAGACATCGCCGAGGAGCTGCGGGCCCGTGCAAAGGACGCGTTATTGACTATGGCGATTGCATCTGAAGAGCAGTTGGGGGCCAATGAGCCCGCTGAAGATCTGCTCAATATGGATGGCATGGAGCGGCATCTCGCGTACGTTCTGGCCAGCCGCAATATTATTACCATGGAAGATCTCGCCGAGCAGGGTGTGGATGACATCATGGATATCGAAGGCATGACCGAAGCGCGTGCGGCGGAGCTCATTATGACCGCACGCGCACCGTGGTTTGCTGAGGAGGCTGCGGAGTCCTAACGGATTCTGCATCGCTTTTTTAGTCGCTAAACCAATCGGGCAAGGGAGTATTTCATGGCGCAGGTCACAGTTGAGCAGCTAGCAGAAACAGTCGGAGCATCGGTAGATCGATTGCTTTCGCAAATGAAAGATGCGGGTCTATCGCATGCTTCAGCAGACCAAGCGGTCTCTGAAGAGGATAAGCAAACACTGTTGGCGCATTTGAAACGCAGCCACGGAGAGAGCAACGACGCGCCAAAAAAGATTACGCTCAAGCGCAAGTCTGTTAGTACATTGCGGGCGGGTGGCAGTGCGGGTAAGCGCACCGTTAATGTCGAGGTGCGTAAGAAGCGTACCTATGTCAAACGCGACGACGCAGATGCGGTAGAGGAGCAAGAAGACGCGCTGCTGGCAGCGACTTTAGTGCCCGAAGAGATTGTAGGCGGTGTCGAAGCGGCCGCTGCTATTGAAGAGCCGATCGTGGCTGATGTGACGCCAGACCCTGTACCTGAGCCTGAGCCTGAGCCTGAGCCTGAGCCTGAGCCTGAGGAAGAGACAGAAGAAGATTTGCGTAATATCGATCCTGAAATATTGCGACAACGCGCCATCCTGCGGCGTAAGAAAGAGGCAGTGCAGCGCCAAAGCGCCGTCGATGATGCTGCTGCAGCTAAAAAATCGGCAGAAGAGACCAAGCAGCGGGAAGCCGAACAAGCGAAAGCAAGTGCAGAAGCGGAGCGCACGCAGCCTAATGCTAATGAAAATGATAAGCCTTCGGGTGCGGCTGCGACTGAAGAGCGTAAGCCAAAGCGTTTTCATGATGCGCCCAGTGCGCAGCCTGCAGGGCAAGATGATCAGCGTAAAAAAGGCCCTCGCGGTCGTTTAGACAAATCCAGCATTCCGGGTGCGCGTGGCAAGCAGCGAGGACACAACTTATCGTTGACCGATCTTGAGGCCGCTGAAGGGGGTGGCCGTCGCCGGGGTAGTCGTCGTAAGAAATCGAGTCATGAAGAGCATGGCAAACACGGTTTTGAACAGCCAACGGAGAAAATTATTTACGATGTCCAGCTACCAAATAGCATTTCAGCAGGTGATCTCGCGCAACAGATGGCTGTCAAGGCCGGTGTGGTTATTAAAGAGTTGATGAAGCTAGGTGTGATGGCGACGATCAATCAAATGGTTGATCAAGATACAGCGACATTGGTCGTTGAGGAGTTGGGCCATCGCGTCAAACTGGTGAGTGATAGCCATTTAGAAGATGCTTTGGAAGAGATTTTGACAAGCCAGGCCGGCACGCCAAGCCCGCGTGCACCAGTGGTGACCGTCATGGGTCACGTTGACCATGGCAAGACTTCTCTGCTCGACTACATCCGTAAAACTAAGGTGGCGAGTGGCGAGGCGGGCGGTATAACCCAGCATATTGGGGCGTACCACGTTAAAACCGATCGCGGGATGATTACCTTCCTCGATACCCCAGGGCACGCGGCCTTTACCGCTATGCGAGCTCGCGGCGCCAAGTCGACGGATATCGTCGTGCTGGTAGTGGCTGCCGATGATGGTGTGATGCCGCAGACGGAAGAGGCTGTGCAGCATGCTCGTGCAGCCGGGGTGCCGATTGTTGTTGCGATTAACAAGATCGATAAAGAAGCGGCTGATCCTGATCGTGTTAAGCAAGAGCTGTCAGCTAAGCAAGTTGTGCCTGAAGAGTGGGGCGGTGATACTCAGTTCATCAATGTATCTGCGCAAACAGGTGAAGGGATTGATGCCCTGCTAGATGCCTTGTTGTTGCAAGCCGAACTGCTTGAATTACAGGCGCCAACAGATGTTCCAGCGCAGGGTATTGTGATTGAATCACGATTGGATAAAGGCCGAGGCTCAGTGGCTTCGCTGCTTATTCAAGAGGGTACTTTACGTCAGGGCGATATCATTCTGGCGGGTCTCCAGTACGGCCGCGTCCGGGCCATGCTCGATGAAAGTGGTCAGTCGATCAAAGAGGCGGGCCCAAGTATCCCGGTTGAAATTCTCGGACTTGATGGTACGCCAGACGCGGGTGACCCCTTCGTGGCGGTTGAGAGTGAAAAGCGCGCGCGGGAAATCGCTGACTTCCGAACAGAGCGTACGCGCTCGACGAAACTCGCACGACAACAGGCTGCGAAGCTCGACAATATGTTCGAAACCATGACAGCTGGCGAAGTGAAGACGCTAAATCTGGTTGTCAAAGCAGATGTTCGTGGTTCTTTGGAAGCGTTAGTTGGTGCGTTGGCTGATCAAGGTAACGAAGAGGTCAAAGTGAATGTGGTTGTAGGTGGCGTTGGCGGGATCACCGAAACTGATGTCTCTTTGGCAATGACCAGTTCCGCCATCATTGTTGGCTTTAATGTTCGTGCAGACGGCAAGGCGCGTTCGCTGGCTGAAAATGAAGGTGTTGAGGTTCGTTACTACAACGTCATTTATGATCTTATTGACGATGTTAAGTCAGCGCTTGTAGGTATGTTGTCGCCAGAGTTGCGCGAAGAGATTATTGGGGTCGCGGAAGTTCGCGATGTCTTCGGGTCACCGAAATTTGGCCAGATTGCGGGATGTATGGTGGTCGAGGGTAGCGTTTATCGCGCCAAGCCGATTCGTGTACTCCGCGATAATGTAGTCATATATCAGGGTCAATTGGAATCTTTACGCCGCTTTAAAGATGAGGCTAGCGAAGTGCGCAACGGTATGGAGTGTGGTATTGGCGTGAAGAACTACAATGACGTAAAAGTCGGAGATATGATCGAAGTCTACGACGTCAACGAAATCGCGCGGACGCTGTAGCGAGCTATCGATGGCAAAGGAATTCAGTCGTTCGCAACGGGTCGGTGATCATCTGCAGCAAGAGCTTGCTCGCTTGATTCAATTGGAGGTGCGCGATCCGCGTGCCGCCATGGTGAGTGTGACCGGTGTTGAGGTGAGTCGCGACATGTCTTATGCGCGAGTATTTTTCACTAAGCTGGGTATCGACGACGCAGAGCAGGCAAAGGAGACCATGACAGTCTTGAATAAAGCCGCTGGTTTTTTGCGTTCAAAAATTGCTAGTAGTTCTTCGATGCGCACCGTGCCTAAATTATCGTTTCGTTTTGACGAGAGTGTTGGCTACGGACGTACGATGGAAATGCTACTACGCGACGCGCGTGCCGCCGATGGTGCTTTTCAATCCGATGATGCTCCTGATATTGAAGATCGCGGTCAAAACGATAGCGATACAGATACAGCGGCACAGTAAATATGGCACGTAGACGTCGTGGCCGTGCGGTAGACGGTGTACTCGTGCTTGATAAGCCGCAGGGTTTGAGCTCGAACCACGCGTTGCAGCGGGCTAAGCGCTTATTTGACGCTGCGAAAGCCGGCCATACGGGTAGCCTAGATCCATTGGCGACAGGTGTCTTGCCATTGTGTTTTGGCGAAGCGACTAAATTCTCCCAATATCTTCTCGACGCAGACAAAGGATATCGTAGTACCTTTGTGCTCGGCGTGGGGACAGAGACCGCTGACGCTGAGGGAAAGGAGAACTCACGGCGCTCTGCCGCTGGGATCACCGAAGCTGAAGTCCGCGCTGCTATGGTTAATCTGACGGGTGGAATTGATCAGGTACCGCCCATGTACTCCGCTTTAAAGCGTGATGGACAGCCACTTTATAAACTGGCTCGGCAGGGTATTGAGGTCGAGCGGAAGGCGCGTCGTGTCAGTATTAATAGTTTTGATCTGCTGAGCTTTGAGCCAGGCGATGAGGCACAACTGACGGTAGATATACTGTGCAGCAAGGGTACCTATATCCGTTCGCTCGCTGAAGATTTAGGAGCGGCACTCGGTGTGCCCGCCCATGTGAGCGTCTTGCGCCGCACCCAGGCGGGACCTTTTCTACTCGCTGACGCGGTCACGCTTGAAATATTGATCGCGGATGCTGAGCAGGGTGAAAGTTCGGTATTAGATGGACGTCTTTGCTCAATTGAGCTGGTGTTGGCGCATTTGCCGCGGCTGGTCTTAGGTGAATCTGCGGGATATTACCTACTTCAGGGGCAGGCAGTATTGGTGCCAAACGCGCCTCAAAGTGGTATGGTGCGCCTGGCTAATGCCAGTGGTCAGTTTTTAGGTGTTGGCGAAATGATGGATGATGGGCGAGTAGCGCCACGTCGGATCATCGCGAATTAATTGCCATCGGCAGGTGCCGACTGGTCGAACCCGTCTATAAATCTGCGTGGACGGGCTCGCTTTAAAACCGCAGATTGGAGAAAGGAAATGGCTTTAGAAGCTGCAGTAAAGGCTCAGATCGTTAAGGATTACCAGCAAGCGGAAGGTGACACTGGTTCTCCCGAAGTTCAGGTAGCTCTGCTCACTGCTAATATTGAAGAGCTACAGAAGCACTTCAAAGAGCATACGCATGACCACCACTCGCGTCGCGGTTTGATCCGTATGGTTAACCAGCGCCGTAAATTGCTGGATTACCTCAAGCGCAAGGATACTGCTCGATACGCTGATCTCATCAAGCGCCTCGGTCTTCGTCGCTGAGGAACGTCTCAAGGCCGGCTTTTGCCGGCTCTTTTATTTATTGGAGAAAATAAGTGAACGTAGTCAGAAAAACGTTCCAGTATGGTGACCATGAAGTCACGCTGGAAACTGGGCGAATCGCCCGTCAAGCCTCAGGTGCCGTTATGGTTACTATGGGTGATACATCAGTCTTGTGTACCGTTGTTGCTGAGCAAAAATCTCGCCCCGGTCAGGACTTTTTTCCGCTGTCAGTGCATTACATTGAAAAGACCTATTCGGTGGGTAAAATCCCCGGTGGATTTTTCAAACGTGAAGCTCGCCCAAGTGAAAAAGAAACGCTCACTTCGCGCTTAATTGACCGCCCTATCCGTCCGCTGTTTGCCAACGGCTTTATGAATGAAGTGCAAGTCGTGTGTACTGTAATGTCGGCGCAGTCGGATATCGATCCCGATATCCCAGCCATGATTGGTACTTCGGCAGCATTAGCGATTTCGGGTTGCCCTTTCAATGGGCCAATCGGTGGCGCGCGCGTCGGCTTTAACGAGGCGAACGGTTATATGTTGAACCCGAGCTATGCCGCACTTAAAGAAAGCAAACTCGACATGGTCGTGGCGGGTACTAAAGACGCTGTATTGATGGTTGAATCAGAAGCTAAAGAGCTTTCTGAAGATCAAATGCTTGGTGCTGTGCTGTTTGCGCATCAAGAAATGCAGACGGTGATTCATGCAATTAACGAATTAGTTACCGAAGCTGGCAAGCCCCGTTGGGACTGGCAGGCACCTGCTATTGATGAAGCGCTTAAGGCGGCCGTCGAAGCTGAAGCTAAGACTGGTTTGGGAGAAGCTTACCGCATCACAGAAAAAGCGACGCGTTACGAAGCCGTTGGTAAACTGCGTGATGCAGTGATTGAAAAGCTGGCTGTTGATGGTGGCCCCAGTGCCGACGACGTCAAAGACTATTTTAAGGCGTTAGAAAAGAGCATCGTGCGTCAGCGTATTATCTCGGGTGAGCCACGTATCGATGGTCGTGATGGTCGCACGGTACGCGCGATAGCTGTTGAGGTTGACGTGTTGCCTCGCGCGCACGGCTCGGCGCTTTTCACACGCGGCGAAACTCAAGCAATTGGCGCGGTAACACTCGGTTCTAGCCGTGATGCGCAGATTATCGATGCCCTCGAAGGCGAGCGACGCGATCCGTTCATGTTGCACTACAACTTCCCGCCCTATTCAGTGGGTGAGGCCGGCCGCTTGGGCTTTACGAGTCGACGTGAAGTGGGTCATGGTCGTTTGGCACGACGCAGTTTGGCGGCAGTATTGCCGACCGAAGACCAGTTTCCCTATACCATCCGCGTGGTTTCAGAGATTACAGAATCGAATGGTTCGAGCTCTATGGCATCGGTTTGTGTTGGCTCACTGGCAATGATGGCTGCAGGCGTTCCTCTTAAAGCGCCGGTTGCAGGTATTGCAATGGGTCTGGTTAAAGAGGGCAACCAGTTTGCTGTTTTGACCGATATCCTGGGTGATGAAGATCACCTTGGCGACATGGACTTTAAAGTCGCTGGTACTGCGGCAGGTGTTACTGCCCTGCAAATGGATATCAAAATTGAGGGTATCAACGAGCAGATCATGGAGATCGCGCTTGAGCAGGCATTGCACGCTCGTCTGCACATCCTCGGTCAGATGAACGCCGTGCTGGCAAGCGGTCGCGAGATTACTTCAGAAAATGCACCTAGCATGGTGTCGCTGAAGATCGACGCTGACAAGATCCGTGACATTATCGGTAAGGGTGGTGCAACCATCCGTCAGATTACCGAACAGTCAGGTGCAAGCGTTGATATTCAAGACGATGGTACCGTTAAGGTGTTTGGTCAGAACCAGCAATCTCGTGACGCTGCTGTAGAGGCGATTATGGCGATTACAGCTGAAGCTGAAGTTGGCGCCATCTATACCGGTATAGTGGCACGTATTGTCGATTTTGGCGCGTTTGTGACTATCCTGCCCGGTAAAGACGGTCTGGTACACATCTCACAAATCGCTGATCAGCGTGTTGAGAATGTTTCAGACTACTTGAAAGAAGGCGAAGAAGTCCGGGTTAAGGTTTTAGATGTTGATCAGCGTGGTCGTATCAAGCTATCGATCAAAGAAGCCAATGCCGATGCAGCGGATGCGGCGGCTGAAGGCGATGACTTCGATGCACCCGAACCCGTGGCTGATGAGGAATTGTCTGCCGAGTAAGATTGATAGCCCACAAAAAAACCGCAGCGCTTTTGCACTGCGGTTTTTTTATGTGTGGTATTTCTGGTACCGAAGACCTATCGGAGACGTTATATCAGAAGTGTTCGGCGCGAAAACACCCTAATTGCTGTGGCCCAGATAGACTCAACAGGGTATTTGTCTGCAGAAACACCGGCCCGCAAAGGGAGGTGGCACTTATCGCAACGCACGCGACAGAATTTGTATTTGAGGCGACCGCTATTGAGATGCGGTTTAAAGTTTCGATGGATATGAGCCGGCAGCCTTTTAGACGCACGGGATGATGCGCCATGTTTTTTACTGAGACGGGGGGGTTTACTGGACGGGTTGCTCAATATTTGCTAACAATGGTAACGCGTTAAATAAAATCAAAAATGCATCGCCCGTAACTGTGAAAAAGTGTGGTGAGGGAGAGCAACAGGCGCAACATTGATGACCGGTTTTGCAGATCTTAAGCTTTTTTTTAACCTTTTTTGGTACGATAACGACCTCACCAGATTACTGTGAGGTAACGCGCTACGCTTTGGGTATCGCGCCCCTCGTAGTCGATCACTCTCATCACAAGGATTGTTTCATGTCACCAGTTGTTAGCTACGCTATTCACGATTCCGTCGGCGTTATTACCATCGATAATGCGCCGGTAAATGCACTTTCTTTAAATGTTCGTGCCGGTATTTCAGCGGCGCTGAAAACGGCAGAGCATGATGAATCTATCGCGATTGTGATCGCGTGTGCTGGCCGTACATTTATTGCGGGTGCCGATATTACCGAGTTTGGAAAACCTCCTCAGTGTCCAACACTGCCCGAATTGCTAGACCAATTAGATGGTCATCCCAAGCTGACCGTAGCGGCATTACATGGCACGGCCCTGGGTGGTGGCTTGGAAACAGCGCTTAGCTGTAATTATCGGATCGCACTCAATAGTGCCAAAGTCGGTCTGCCTGAAGTGAAGCTGGGGCTACTTCCCGGCGCGGGCGGCACCCAACGTGTTCCGAGACTCGCGGGTGTAGAAGCCTCGATCAATATGATGACTACGGGCAACCCTATCCCCGCTCAACTCGCGCTAACATGGGCATTGGTAGACCGTGTGATCGATGGCGATTTGCTTGCCGAAGCCGTGCTCTATGCCAAGACATTGGTGGCCAATCAGGCCAGCCAAAAACAGGCGCGAGAGGCCACTCTCGTCCTGACACAGGACGATCGGGATCTGTTGAAGAAGAGTAGTGCACAACTTATCAAAAAAACTCGCGGTGAAAGCGCACCGCAACGCATACTCAGCTGTATAGAAGCCGCAGGGGAATTAGATTTTGATGCGGGCATAATGCGTGAGCGAGAGCTGTTCATGGAGTGCATGGCTGATCCACAATCTGCAGCAATGCGTCACATGTTCTTCGCAGAGCGTGCGGCAGCGAAAATTGACGGCGTAGATAAAAATACGCCGCTGATTGATGTTCAGCACGTTGGCATCATCGGCGCTGGCACCATGGGAGGTGGTATCGCCATGTGTTTTGCTCAGGCGGGGTTCACGGTCACCTTGGTGGATATGAGCGATGAGGCTGTCGGGGCGGGTATCGATAAAATCGCCAAGAACTTCGCGATGAGTGTTAACCGAGGTCGCTTTACCCAAGCTCAAGTGGACGCTGTGATGGCGAATATTACGCCATCGACCCATTACGAAGATTTGGCAGAGGCCGATCTCGTCATCGAGGCGGTTTTTGAAAACCTCGCGATTAAACAAAATGTTTTCAAGGCACTCGATGGTATTTGTAAGGCCGGCGCCATTTTAGCGAGCAACACCTCGTACCAAAGTATTGATGACATTGCGTCGGCCACAAAGCGTCCTGAATGGGTGCTCGGGATGCACTTTTTTAGTCCCGCGAATGTCATGAAACTACTAGAGGTGGTCAAAGGCGCTAAGAGCAGCCCGTCTATTATCGCAACGGCGATGGCTATTGGGAAAAAGATTGCAAAAGTACCGGTGCTATCGGGTATGTGCTACGGCTTTATTGGTAATCGTATGTTGCGCCCCTACGGTCGTGAGGCCACGCTGTGTTTGATGGAGGGCGCCACTCCAGCGCAGATCGATGGGGCCATGGAACGGTGGGGCATGGCCATGGGACCCTTGGCTGTTGGCGATCTTGCGGGTCTCGACATTGGCTATAAAGCAAGGGAGCAGTTGACCGACGCCCAGAAGGGCAGTCCTGCCAATTATCTTGTCGCTGATCGCTTGGTCGAGGCTGGACGGCTAGGACAAAAGTCGGGTTCGGGTTATTACCAATATGATCCTGAGACGCGCAGTCGAATGGATGACCCCTTGGTCATGGAGATGGTCGAGCAAGCGTGTAAAGAATTAGGTATTGAGCGCCGTTCTATCTCCGATGAGGAAATTATTGACCGACTTACATTAGCGCTTGCTAATGAGGGGGCAAAAATACTCGAGGAAGGTATTGCACAGCGTGCAAGCGATATCGACGTTGTCTATTGCTACGGCTATGGCTTCCCGCGCTTCAAAGGTGGTCCCATGCATAACTTGGAAGCGACAGGTATTGCGCGCGCAGTAGAACGCATTCAATCCTTGCATGACACATTGAGTGCCGACAATTGGCAGCTATCTAAGGTGCTGGATGATTTAGCTCAAGGGGCATCGACACTCGCAGATTTTCGACATGATTGAGCCGTCAACTGAGACACATTCGCCCCGGGCGGTGCTCAGGAGTAGTGCCGTGCGCTTTGTCGATCATGATGCGCTACACATACCGGCACAAGCCTGTAAGCACTATGCCAGCAAAGGGATTACCTATACCTATAGCGAGCTCGATACCGCCGTAACCCTAGCGACAGATTGCTGGCGCCAAACGGGTGTCGGTGGTCGTATAGCGCTAGTGCTCGAAAATCGAGCGGAATTCTTTATTCAATGGCTTGCTCTCAATGCGCTAGGCGTTAGCGTAATCCCGATCAACCACGAGATGTCTGACGAAGAGATCCAGTATTACTTAGCGCATGGCGAGGCGACGGCCATTTGTTGCCTCGAAGATCATCTCACTCGCATGCAAGGGATCAGCACAACACTGGCTAGCACTATCCCTGTCACTTCGTGTGCGGATGTGCAGAAGCTGAAGTTTGACTCGCTGGTGACTACTGGCACGCCCAGCCCCGACAGGGAATGTGCGCTCTTATACACTTCAGGTAGTACTGGCAAACCCAAGGCCTGCATATTGAGTAATGATTATTTTATTCAGCAGGGCGTTTGGTATCGAAGCCTGGATGGCCACGTCAGTCTTAAAGAAGGTCAAGACCGATTGCTTACGCCGCTACCCTTGAGCCACATGAATGCCATGTCAGTATCTTCAATGGCTATGTTTATGACCGGCGGATGCCTGATACAACTCGATCGATTCCATCCGTCAACTTGGTGGCAAAGTGTCAGAGAGAGTCGTGCAACGTCGATCCACTATCTTGGCGTTTTACCCGCAATTTTATTGGCGCTCCCGGAGCAATCCGACGACGATTTTTCTCATCAAATTCGGTTTGCATTTGGAGCGGGCGTTAATCCAGCCCATCATGCACGCTTTGAAGCGCGATTTGGTTTTCCGCTCATAGAAGCTTGGGCTATGACCGAATGCGGCGCGGGAGGCGCTATCATTGCCAATCGCGAACCACGACATGTGGGGCGGTGCTGCTTTGGCAAACCACTGGAAACGGTTGATTGGCAACTCGTCGATGAACAAGGACAAGCAGTCGCGTTCGGCGAACCCGGAGAGCTTCGCGTTCGCGCAAAGGGCAATGACCCCCAGAAGGGTTTTTTCTCTGGGTATTTAAAGAATGCCGAGGCTACAGCAGAGATATGGACAGATGGCTGGCTAAATACCGGTGATGTCGTCATTCAGCTAGAAGACGCAAGCTTAGCTTTTGTGGATCGGCGGAAAAACATTATTCGTCGCTCAGGAGAAAATATATCTGCCCTCGAAATTGAGGCGGTTATGAGTCACCACCCCGCTATACAGGCAGCCATCGCGACACCGGTGCCTGATGAAATGCGCGGCGACGAAGTAGCGTTGTGTGTCATTCTACAAGCAGGTTGGGGCGCCACTGAGATAACAGCGCGTGATCTTCAGGATCACGCGCTTAAACAACTCGCTTACTTTAAAGTGCCCGGCTGGGTAGCTTTCTGCGACGAGTTACCCGTGACGGCTTCGAACAAACCGCGCAGAGCTGATATTAAAGTCCTCGCACGTCAATGCGTGAGCGAAGGTTTGGCCTTTGATATACGCGATGGAAAAAAAAGGAACACCGTGTCATGAAAGGTTATGAGGGCATAGCATTGGTGTGCCCAGTCAGTATCGCTTATGCCAAACAAAGTGCGCATGGTGCGGCTTGGTTTATTGGTTCGACATTGCGTGAACTGATTAAATCTGCGGGCATTAAAAAAAATGAAATTGACGGATTTGCTGTTTCGAGCTTTTCTCTAGGTGTTGATTCTGCGGTCTCCCTGACACAACACCTTGGCCTCACACCTCGGTGGATAGAACAAGCGAATATGGGTGGTGTCTCCGGCATCATCGCCCTGCGGCGAGCCGCGCGAGCTGTACAGTGTGGCGAGGCTAATATCGTTGCGTGTGTTGGCGGTGATGGCGCCGGCCATCGCGCCTTTGAAGCGATGGCCGCTAATTTCTCAAGCTGGAGCATTGACGCATCATTTCCCTATGGTGCCGGTGGTCCGAATGCAGCATTCAGTCTTATCACACAGCACTACATGGAAAAATATGGTGCGGCCCGAGAGGATTTCGCACGCATTTGCTTAGACCAACGTTATAACGCGAATCATTATGAACCCGCTTTGCTGGGTCACAAGACGCTAACCCTCGATAACTATTTGAACGCTCGATCCATTGCGGGACCGCTGCATTTATTCGACTGTGTGATGCCGTGTGCAGGAGGAGAAGGCTTCCTCATCATGACAGAAGATCGAGCGCGGCAATTAGGACTTCCCTACGCTCGATTACTTGCAGCTGATGAATTACACAATGCGCATAGCGATGATCCCGTCCAGTATCGCAGTGGCTGGACCCATTACATTGATGATCTCTATCAGCGTGCGGGCGTTGGCCCAAAAGATATGAGCTGCCTACAAACCTATGATGACTACCCGGTTATCAGCATGATGCAAATGGAAGATCTTGGATTCTGTGTAAAAGGAGAGGGCGCGCAATTTGTACAAAACACCGACATGCGTTTTGACCACTCTGGCAATTCAAATAATAAGCTTCCTCATAACACCTGCGGCGGTCAGCTCTCCTGTGGCCAAGCGGGATCTGCGGCCGGTTATTTGGGCGTAACAGAAACGCTAAGACAACTAACAGGCACCGCGAAAGACAATCAAATTACTAAAGCGCAATACGGATTAATCAGCGGTTATGGCATGGTTAATTACGACCGCGGTATCTGCACCGCCGCGGCAGTCCTCGCTGGAGCTAACATATGAATCTTGTCGAAAAGATGCAGAGGCGTTTAAAGCTTAATCGACCATCTTTGCGAGCGCGGGCTCGGCCACCCAAACAGCGCTCTTCGGTTGGGCATCAATTTAGCGTGGTGAACTTACCGGTATCTCTGGCACTTCAACACTGTCGATCTTGTGCGCATGTCCAATATCCGCCGACTGAGCTCTGCTCATGTTGCCTTGATGATGCCCTTACTTATAGAGAAACGAGCGGACATGGCATACTTTTAGCCCGCTCCGCGCTTCATCATAGTCTGTGGGAGTTTTTTAAGCGGCGTTTACGGTCCGCACCTTGGCTCATAGGCTCAGTGAAATTAGACGCAGGTCCGGTCGTCATCGTGCATATTAGCTGTGACACGATAAATGCGGGAGACGCCGTCCAAGTATTTAGCCACACGGATGTCTCACAGGAAGTTGTCTTGGTCGCAGCACCGCCAGAACTTGATCTGACTGGGGCAGCGGCGCGCCTCAATATAATTTCTTCACTAGGGCTTGATCAGCCCGAACTTAAAGAGGGTGGCATATGAGCGAGCACCAAACCATTATCGTTACGGGTGGGAGCACTGGCATCGGCGCATCAATTTGCCAACAATTTCTCGATCAAGGTATTGCGGTAGTCAATTTAGCGCGACGCCCCCTCGATGTTAATCATCCTCTGCTGACAAATGTTGAGATTGACCTCAGCGACCGTCAAGCCACTCAGAGAGTGGCAAAAGATGTGGCGGCAAGGCATGAAGTCACAGGGTTTATCCACAATGCAGGCTTAATTCGCGCCGACCGCATTGAGGGAGTAAAACTCGATGATTTTGATTATTTAAGCCAAGTACATGTTGGCGCGGCCATCAGTCTCAGTCAGGCATTTATCCCAACAATGAAAGCGCGGCAGTTTGGTCGAATTATTTTAATTACTTCGCGGGCCGCCTTGGGTCTGCAGACACGCACTAGCTATACCGCCACTAAGGCCGGCATGATCGGTATGGCTCGAACGTGGGCACTGGAACTGGGAGAGTACGGCATTACCGTCAACACCGTCGCTCCGGGACCGATACAAGATACAGAAATGTTCTCATCAGTCATTCCTTCTGGAAGTGAAAAAATAGCGGCAATGGTCGCCAGCATTCCGGTGAAACGACTTGGCAAATCTATTGACGTGGCAAATGCCGTTAGCTTTCTCGCGAGCGATGGCGCAGGCTTTATTACAGGGCAAACGTTGATGGTATGTGGTGGCGCTAGTCTTGGTTCACTGGCGTTATAGGCGTCGTTGGAGAATATATGAAAAATATCCCTGACCGTAATTTTGATGCTGTAGTTAAGCCAACGAAAATTCATCGTAGTGTCTACACCGATCCCGAGTACTTTGAACTGGAAATGGCGCGTATTTGGGGCCAGGCATGGATCTTTATCGGCCATGAATCCCAAATACCCAATCCCGGCGATTTTTTTACCACCAATATCAATCATAAGATCCCCGTGGTACTGATTAGAGACAAAGAGAATCGCGTCAATGTTTTGCACAATCGCTGTGGTCATAAGGGTGCAAAAGTCGTTGAAGCACGTTCTGGAACCGCTCGCGGAGCCCTGCGGTGTTACTATCATGGCTGGAGCTATCGTTTCGACGGCTCGCTGCTTAAAATACCGAATGAGCAAGGCTATGATGGGACGGGCTTCGACGCCCAAGACCCTTGCTATAGCATGCAATCATTGGCACAGGTTGATAGCTATCGGGGCTTCGTTTTTGCCACGCTTTCGCCCAATGCACCGCCACTGACGGATTGGATGGGCGGAGCAAAAGATTGCTTCGATAACTTGTGTGACCGCTCGCCTGAAGGTGAAGTTGAAATTGCTGGCGGCGTGTTACGTTACGAGCACGAGTGTAACTGGAAGTTTATTCTAGAAAATCTTAATGACACCATGCATCCAATGGTCGTCCATGCGTCGATCGTCAAGGCTGCTGAACAATATATTGCAACGCTCCCCCCTGAAGCAGTAAAAAAGCGACGCGAAGCGGAAATTATCCTACCCTTTGGCGCCAGCTACGAGAAGTACGAGGATTCAGGTATCACCGGCTTCAATTACGGCCATCACTATGATGGTGGCAAGACCAGTATTCATTCAGACTATTCTGTCGACCCTGAGTACCACGCAGCGATGATCGCCTCCTATGGTGAGGCGCGAACTCGAGAGATTTACGCATTTAATACGCATAATGTTTGCTTCTATCCTTCGCTTACCATCAAGTGTGCGATACAAAATATTCGCGTTATTCGACCTATCAGCGTCGATCGGTTTATCGTTGAAACCTGGTCATTCCGACTAAAAGGGGCGCCTGAGAGTATGTTGCAACAGACATTACTCTATTCGCGATTAATTAACTCTTCGATGGGGATGGTGGGTCCCGATGACCTTGAAGTCTATCGGCGAACGCAAGAAGGGTTGGCGTCTCCGGCGAATGAATGGGTGGATTTTCATCGGCAATTTGGACGCGACACACAATTGTCTGATCGTATCATCGGTGGTGGGACCTCGGACTTGGATATGCGGACGCAGTACAAGGCTTGGAAGGCCTATATGGAAGGAAATATTTTTGATGGGACTGGCCAATGAGTGACCGACAACAGATTGAAGATTTTCTTTATCTTGAAGCCAGCTTGCTTGATCAACCGGATCTCGATACATGGATGACGCTATTTACTGAGGATGGCTATTACTGGATGCCCGCCATTGAGAATCAGGATGATCCGATTAATCACATTTCTCATATTTTTGATGATCGAGTGATGATGGAAATTCGGCGGCGCAACTTTGTGCATCCGCGAGCGAGCTCGAAAGAGTGGGAAATACGGTGCTCTCATATTATTGGCAATATTCGCGTCAAGGCCACTGTTAGTGAGAGCGAAGCTGTTGTGGTGACGTCCAATCAACATGTCATTGTGTGGTATCGGGATGAGCAGCGCGTCTATGCCTATCGGGGCACACATGAGTTAATCCCTACCGGAGATAGTTTTTTGATCGCGAGTAAGCGTGTTGATCTAATCAATCCAGCAGCGCCTCAGCGCTCACTGACCCTGTATCTATAGCCACCCAGCCCGCGGTCGACGCTATGCAGTGGATGCAGGGTGCAAATCACGAAGGCAGAGCCAGCACGGCTAAATACGGCTAAGGATTCGGTCCTTAGGTAGCGGAAGTCTGCATGAAGTCGACTCATCCGAATGGGTATGAGGAGAACCTGATGAACTACAGCGCAAACTCGCGGTAATGATCCGCACACCCGCCCCGAAAAAGAAAAACCACGTATCCGACCAAGGCCGCAGAAGGCTGTGACGTTGCGACGATACAAAGGGCTAGTCCATCTATTGCATTGGCTGTTCTACTTATTTCAATCAGCGCGCAGTAAACTTGTGCGCTGATTCAGTAGCCACTGTTCCAATCGGGTATCACTACTGCGTTTTCTGTGGCGTATTGATGCCATAACCCGATTAACTCTTGCAGTTTATCGGGCTGAGATTGCGCAAGATCATTTTGCTCTGCTAGGTCAGTACGCCCATCATATAACTGCCACGCACCGGTTCCTTGGGGCGGATACATTTCCACCAGATTCCATGGTCCTTGACGAATACTGCGTTTTCCAAATAACTCGAAGCCTAGGACGCGCTGGTCCGCCTTTGCTTCCTTCGCCTCGTGAGACTTACTCAGTAGAGGGAGCATTGAAGACCCACTTATCGTACTCACCTGAACGCCGCGGAAAGTGCTCTTCGGCCTTTTGACCCCCGCGAGCTCGAGTAAGGTCGGCGCAATATCTTTCACGCTTAGCAGCTCGTTGCGTTTTGTACCACTGGGGAGCTTGTTGGGCAGTGATATAAACGCAGGCACGCGTGTACCGCCTTGTGTCACATACGCTTTATAACCTCTGAAAGCGGGTGTTCCAGCCCAACCCCAGCCTGGGCCATATAATACATAGGAGTCGGCGGTACCCAGTGATTCGAGGTCGTACTTAAATGTCCCTAATACCCACTCGCGTGCTTTCGGGAAAACACGCTCGGGAAATAACGCGTCAAGGCTGTGGCCTTCTGCGCCGTTGTCAGACATAAAGACCACGATGGTATTATCCAGGACGCCTTGTGCGTCTAAAGCGTCAATTAGACGTCCCGTGTGGCGGTCCACTTCCTCGACCATCGCGGCATAGACTTCCATACGCCGCGCAGATAATGCTTTTTCTGTCGCGGATAAATCTTGCCAGGCAGGGGCGTCACTGGGTCTTGGGCTTAGTGGCGTGTTTGGGGGCAGGATTCCAAGTTCAATTTGTCGTTGCAAACGTTGCTTTGCAAGCACCTCGTAGCCCTCGTCGTACTTTCCCTTATGTCGAGCAATGGCTTCTGCCGGTGCCTGCAGAGGCCAATGCGGGGCACTGAATGCGAGATAGGCAAAAAAGGGTTTTCTCGCCCCGGCTACAGATACGTTATTTGTTTCAATATATTCAAGCATTTTGTCGACATAGAATTGACTTGAATACTCAAAATTGTCGGGCAATTCATCCAGCAATTTTGCGTTCTCGCGATACTTGGCTTTTCCGCGAACGCCTACTTCGGTTTCCCACAGGGATTGCATATCTGAAAAGTGTCCAGCACCGCCCTGTAAAAGTGCAAAGGCACGGTCAAAACCACGCGCTGACGGTGCTTGATCATCAGCGAGTCCTAAATGCCATTTGCCGGTCATAAACGTTTGGTAGCCGGCATCTTGAAATACAGCGGGTAGTGGCGCCACACGCTCATGCAAGTAGCCTTCATAGCCCAGCTTACCTTGTTGATTAGGGGCCAGCTCCTCAAACATATTACCTAAGCCTGCAATGTGGCTATCAACGCCAGACAGCAGCATGGAGCGGGTAGGAGAGCAAGTAGGTGCTGCATGGAAATTAGTGAGCACGACACCTTTATGCGCCAATGCATCAATACGCGGGGTGGGTATCTCTCCGCCCATGAAGCCTAAGTCAGAAAAACCCGCATCATCGACCACAATGATTAATACATTGGGTTTGTCGATGTTTTGCGCTTCAGCTGATAGCGCCTCAGGGTACTCGCTGGTGACTCTGGGCTGGCAACTTGAAAGGAGAACCATCGTAGCGATACACACGGCCGCTACAACGACTGACCGAAAATAAAAATGGAGGGCGCACGGCCCTCCATTAATTGGCGCACACTTCATTGTGTGTTTATTAGAAGTTATAGGTGCCAGTTACACCCAACCATTGTGGCGGTCCATAGACGGCGGTGCCACCGAGGATGCCAAGGTCAAGCGCGTATTGCTTGTACTCTTCATCGCCTATGTTTTTAACCCAAGCACGAACGCTCCACACATCAGTGGCATAGGTGGCGCTGATGTTAGTGACGTTATAGGCATCCTGGAATGCGGCGCCTCCATTGGATACTTCCAAATACTGGTCGCCGTAATAGACGCCATCGAGCTGCAATGCCACATTGCCCTGTGCAACGTCGAAGTTGTAGCGGAACAGGTAGTTGAAGCTGAGGTCAGGGGTGTTGGGTAACTCCACACCATTGAGGTAATCAATGGGCCAGTCAACCTCGAAACCTACGGGCGTACCCTGAATTTGCGGCGTCTCGACGTCATCTACAGAAGAATCTTGCAGAGAAAGACCCAGCAAGATATCCCAGTTGTCGTTGGGTAGTAAGGTGAGTTCAATTTCGGCACCCTGGTTTTCAGCTTGCGCATTGCTCACGCTCGGCGTGCCGCCTGAGAAAGTGAAGGCTTGGTAGTCTTCATAGTCATAATAAAATGCCGTTGCATTTAAACGCGCACGACCATCAAAAAACTCGGTTTTTATACCCACCTCAAAGGCGTCCAGGACTTCTTCTTCATGGCGTATTTGATCGAGTGTCACGTTGGCAGATGGTGCGAAATTGCCACCTTTGATGCCACGATTGTAGGAGGCGAAAAGTAACGTACTCTCGCCTACACGGTAATCGAGTTGCAGTCGCGCAGCATAATCGCCGTAGTCGACTTTATTCTGTGGATCACCGCCAGCAGTCGCCACCGCATTGTCTAGATTTAATGTTTCTATTGAAACGGATGTGCTGTCAGTTGCACCCGTATCAACATCAGTGGTCAACGCATCCGCTTCGAATGTCGTCGTTAAATCAAGATCTTTGTCATCTTGCGAGTAGCGGTAACCGGCAATTAACGTCAACGCATCGCTGAGATCAAATTCCACCTGGCCAAACACGGACCAGTTTCGAGATTCCAGTAAGTAATCTTGGACCACCCGCGCATTAACGGCGAGATTGTTACCGGCACCGTCGAAAAATCCTAGGTCTGCAGCAACACCGCCAACAGGGGCTCCCTTTGTTATGACATCGGCGTCGGTTTCCATATCAAGGAAGTAAACGCCTGCAGTCCAACGCATATTTTCACTATCGCTGGACAGTCTAATTTCCTGCGAAAACTGAGAGAAGTCAGCAACCGTTGTGAATTCAATAATGGGTGCCGGAATACCGTCACCATCCTCGGTATAAAACTTGTTTGTTTCAGAGTGATTAGTGATCGATACCAACTGCAGACCGTTATTTAATTCCCAATCGAGCCGGGCTGTTAAGTCCGTCGTATCGCGGTTCATGTATCCTGCATAGTCGGAATAGTTCTTAAAGGGCTCTGGAGAATCTCCCCTGAACGTTGTTCGACCCGCCTCATCGACTGGCGTGAAGCAAGCAATCTGGTCATTACAGAAAAAGATTGGGGCAGTGAACTCAGCAGGCGCGCCAATAACGTCGGTAACAAATTCGGTAAACTCAGGGGGGACGTAGGCGTTAGGGTCCGCTGGGTCAGTCGGCGGAATACTGGCATCACCATAGGGCAGGAAGCTATATCCCCCTGTTGGGACATCAGTATCCTCTGAATACTTAGCGGTGAGGGCCAAAGTGGCTGTCTCTGACAGGTCAAACTGAAAGGCTGCGCGAAGTGCGTAGCCATCTGAGCCGCCTAAGTCCCGCCCGCTAGATGGTGGCAGCGCCTCCACCGGCACGACGGTTAGCGCTTGGGGATAAGTGGCTGCCTCAATATAACCATCGGACTCCTCTTGACGCATCGCAATCCGGTAGCGCGCGCTAGGGGAAAGCGCGCCACCGAACGCGGTTTCGATACTGTACTTAGCATAGTCGGAGTAAGTGCCTTCAACATAACCATTGAACTCATCATCATCAGCGCCGCGGGTGACATAATGAATCACGCCGCCGGTTGCGTTTCGGCCAAATAATGTACCTTGGGGGCCACGAAGCACTTCCACTCGGTCAATATCAAACAGTTGGCCACTAATCGCGTTCATGCTGGCGACATAGGCATCATCAATGTAGACGGCTACAGGGGCTTCGTTATTGTCAGTAAAGTTGTTCTGCGAGACGCCGCGAATATTAAAAGCCACAAGATTAGGCGAGAAACTGGTCATTTGTAGACCGGCTATTTGTTCAGTGATTTCGATCGTATTTGTGACACTTCATGTTTGAATTGGCAGTCGCGAATTCTTCCTTGGTGACGATACCTTTACCAGTAACAGGCATGTAGATTGGGAAAACAGCTTTCCAGACTGTGGACTGTACGTAAGCAATCCATTGATCAACTTGAGCAGTCTAGAATGCATTTTGTCCGAAGAGACCAGCTGATGATGGTCCGGCTCTAGCTAAAGTACATGCAATGGCGGAACTCTCGAAGACGAACTCACCTGATGCTAACTCAAGAAGTGGGAATTTCATGGTGATGTTCTTGGCCTTCATGTCTTTGTCTTGTTG
>CAWUVW010000036.1:0-64268 GCA_963926105.1 uncultured Luminiphilus sp.
CTAGAAAGTGAAAGCGCCATGCTAATATTGGAGCTTCGCAGAATAAGAGAAAGCCCTAGCCGCTGCCTTTTTACGGCTTTGGCAGGACCGCGCATCGGTTGACCTGCATATGGCAAAGGTCATTCAAACTTAAAAACTCAAAACAAAATAAGGTAAAGCGTCATGACATCAATTCGTACCATTCTAGTAAGCCTCACTGTGCTGCCACTATTCGTCCTGCTCGGCGCTTGTAACCCCAATAGTCATGAGGACTTTGTGGTAGAAGCCGCGCGCGCTGGTTACACCGCTTTTGCCAATCATGATATGGAAGCTTGGGCCCAGATCCAGCACGCAGATGTAATTTGGAGCGTGCCTGTGGGGCTGCCTTATGGTGGTACCTACCAGGGTCCTCAGAACGTCTTAGAGAAGGTTCTTGGCCCTATTGCAGTGCTTTGGCCCGATTTTAAAGTAGAGCCGCAAGCCTTCTATCCGTCCGGAGATATAGTATTTGTACAAGCACAAATTACCGCTGGCGGCCAGGTCAGTGAAACCATTCATAAAATCACCATTCTTGACGGTCGCTACGCCGCTTTTGAAATTTTTGACGACACAGCCGCGATGATGGCCACCGCTTTGTCGAGTACCGATTTAAGCGAGACATTGCCAGCCCCGATAGCTCCACCCGGCGAGTAGCAGACTAAGTGCCCCTCCCCGACAAAATCGGGGTGGTGCAGATGATAGTCTCTGCGCCTGAAAGGGCGGAAGACAACCTGCGTTAGTCGTGTCCAGATCAGAGGGTAAGTCTACTGGTCAATCTCAGGATATCCGTCAAATAGTCACTCAGGTGTCGGTTCTTTATGGTTAAGTTCAGAAATTACTTCTCCGTGTACTGGAAACGCATGATAGAGATCATGTTTTTCGATAGACATTAATAAGCCTATTTATGGATAAAATGATTGACCCTCATTGAGAAGGGCTAATACTCACAGTTTGCTTATGTCTTGAGAAAGGCAATCCGGCGCGCTTTAGATGCGAGCGGAGGGTTACACCTGCAACGAAAATGTAATGACGAAGATTGGCGAATGAAGCAACTGCTCGGGATTACCTATGAATCAATACCTGCTTAGCGACCAGCAAATAATAAGCAGCCTGAATAGTTTGGCGGCAGAGTATGAGGTTATCGCGCTGGCTGTGGCCCTGGTGGGCTATCCTCAGGCGCGGCATCGAGATGCGGGTTTCGGCACCTTAGCGCGCATTATTGTTGGGCAGCAGGTTTCGGTGAAAGCGGCCACCTCGATCGCCGCACAATTAGAAAGCGCATTATCGGGCACGCTATCCGCCGAGCAAGTGATGCGATGCGACGACAGTGTCCTGCGAGGTGCGGGTTTGTCGCGCCAGAAGGTCGTTTACATCCGCGCACTGTCAGAAGCTGTACGCTCGGGTGAGCTAGATCTCTCGTCTCTTTATGATCTCTCTGATGCAGAGGCCATCGCTGCCATTACCGCAGTCAAAGGTTTTGGCATATGGTCGGCGCACATGTATTTAATGTTTTCGCTCGGTAGACTCGATATTTGGCCTGTAGGCGATCTGGCGGTTCGCGGTGGCTTCGCGCGAATCATCGGTGAGGCAAACCCCTTAACTGAAAGGCAGGTGGCTGAAGCAGGTGCGGTTTACAGTCCTCACCGCAGTGCACTGGCGTTGCTGTGTTGGAAGTACTACAGCGAGGCGCCGCTGTAGTGCGCCGGATGAAATGTATTTTTCTACTGTGCACATTAGTATTAGCCGATAGCGATACCGATACCGATGCTTGTCTGGATACTAGAGAGGTATTTTTGTGATGACCGATGCAAATGATCGGGAATTTATGCGTAGAGCGCTCGTCTTGGCCGAGGAGGCCGCCGCCGGTGGCGAGGTGCCAGTGGGTGCAGTTTTGGTGCGCGATAATAAGATTATCGGTGAAGGTCGAAATGGGCAGGTTGGCGAATGCGATCCGAGCGCACACGCCGAAATTCAAGCGCTGCGCGAAGCGGCTAAGTACGAAGCAAATTACCGCCTGCCTAACACTACCCTCTATGTCACCCTGGAGCCTTGTACCATGTGCTGCGGTGCGATCATTCATGCGCGGGTAGCACGGTTGGTATTTGCTACGCGGGAGCCGAAATCGGGTGCTGTCATGAGTACGGGACAATCACTAGATAATCCTGCATTGAATCATCGCGTGTCTTGGGAAGAGGGTATTTTTCAAACTGACAGTGCGGGTTTGCTTACGAATTTTTTCAAAGCCCGGCGTAAGTAGTTACGCGATCTCTAAAAGAAGTGTTGCGACGACTTAAAGTGCTGTAGGCACTGCTTGCTGCCAGGCCTCTGGCAAAAGTTGGGTAGTCGCAATCGGTGGCGTTAGCAGGTTGCTGGGAACTTCTTGTAGCTTTAAGACACTGTAGTAGTGACGGATGTTATCGACGTAGGTCACGGCCTCTTGGCCACGAGCAAATCCAAAGCGGGTGCTTGGATAGTAATCTGGGTTTTGTAGTTTTGGCAGATGCGCTCTCACGTCCTCCCAGTGGTCTGGGTTATGCCCCGCTTTCTGCGCTAGGACGCGGGCGTCTTCTAAGTGTCCCATGCCTACATTGTAGGCCGCGAGTGCCATCCAAGTTCTGTCTGGCTCTGCGATGTCGCTGGGCAGTCGCCTCGATAAACTATTCATAAACCGTGCGCCACCGCGGAGACTTTGATTGGCATCAGTGCGTTTGGTCACCCCGAGATCTTTTGCCGTGGCGTGGGTGATCATCATCATGCCGCGTACACCTGTCGGGGACACGGCCTTTGGATTCCAGTGCGATTCCTGATACGCCACTGCGGCCAGTAATCGCCAGTCCAGCTGGTATTCGTGTGCAACAGCTTCAATGAGCGGTTGCCACTTGGGTAGTGTGGTTTGGACATTCCGCTGAAATGTAAACGAGCCAATTCTCGATGCGTTTTTAGTGCTGCCAAAATGACGTTCTTGTAGTCGCTGAAGTGCGCCGCTGTCTCTATAGTCATCTAAAAAGCGATTAAATCGTGTGAGTAATTCATCGCTGCCGGGCAAAGGCGGTAAATACCAAACAATATCTTCCTCATCCTCTAAACTCAGTGCAGCGACGAGTCTGGGAAAGAGGCCTTGCTGCATACGAAACTCAATAGAATCTACGATCGCAAGTTCTGCTTTCTCTTCAGCTACCAGCTGCATGATCTCTAGGCTGTCTGCGGCGTGAATTTCTCGCCAGCTAATATTACCGACTGTGCGATTGAGTATTTTGAGTGACTCGATATGGCTGCTGCCGGCGAGTACTACAATGTCTCGATTGGCCAATTGACTCAGATCTCGGGGTCTTGAGGCGCCAGACTTGTATACAACCAAGGGCTTTTGTCTTAGATAAGGAATGGTAGCTTTAAATTGATTATCGCGATCGATAGTTTTTGTTAGGCCAGCCGCAGCGACGTGCGCCTCGCCTTGCGCGAGTGACTTCATTAGATCATCCAGTGTAAACGCCACTGATATTCTCAGCTTTAAACCCTCTGCATCGGCAAAAGCTTTGGTCAATTCATACTCGAAGCCAGTTTCTTCATCATTGTCGAAGTAATACGTGGTCGGGCTATTTCGCGTGAGCACAATCAGCGTCTTCTCGGTGTTGAGAAGGTCGAAAATCCTGTCGGAACTACAGCCTGCCAGTATCAGCGTGGCGACAGCGGTGAACAAAATGGAGAAAATTCGCATAACGTCGATTCTAGCGCCTCTGGGGTACCCGTGGGCACCATCTGACAGGGTATAATGCTCGCCTACTTTGAAGGACCTTAGTCATGCTCTTGCTCCCTGGCACCGATGCGCTTAGTGCGCCGCGTTTTGAACAGCTCGCAACAACACTAAAGCAGCTTAACTTTGCACTAGAACTGCGGTGCGCTACTTGGTTTTACGCTGTAGATACCACGGATCGCGTGGATCTCCAACGTTTGGCGGATTTATTACAGCCGGGCACCGCACCGCTTGCTGATCCGGATTCTCTAAATGTAGATCAATGCCGAGTCGTTGTGCCTCGCTTAGGAACCATTTCACCCTGGTCCAGTAAAGCAACCGATATCGCGCACAATTGTGGGTTCGGCTCAGTTGCGCGTATAGAACGTGGTGTGATTTACGCGATTGATGGTCTAGACGCCCTTTCCGCGGAGGAGTTGAGGGTCGCAGAGCGTTATTTGCACGACCGGATGGTCGAGTCTGTACTCAAAAAAGTGGCCGACTGTGATGCCATTTTTGCCCATATTGCGCCGGTTACCTATGACAGGATCGATGTGCTCGCAGGGGGAAGTGCTGCGCTAGATACGGCTAACAGAAATTTGGGTCTGGCTCTGGCGGAGGATGAGGTTGATTATTTGACCGAGGCGTTTACTGCGCTGGGCCGAAATCCGACCGATGTTGAATTGATGATGTTTGCGCAAGCGAATTCAGAACATTGCCGGCACAAAATTTTTAATGCCAGTTGGTCTATTGATGGCGTCGAACTCGAGCATTCATTATTCGCCATGATTCGCAATACTTATCGTTGCGGTGGCGAGGGTGTTTTATCGGCATATTCCGATAATGCCGCTGTCGTTGCGGGTCATCGCGCGGGTCGACTCTATCCTGACCCAAAGACCCATAGTTACGGGTATCACGACGAAGACATCCATTTATTGATGAAGGTCGAAACCCATAATCACCCAACAGCGATCGCGCCTTTTGCCGGTGCGGGTACTGGTTCTGGTGGTGAAATTCGCGATGAGGGTGCGGTTGGGCGAGGATCGCGCCCCAAGGCCGGTTTGGTGGGTTTCTCGGTGTCGCATTTAAATATTCCCGGCTTGGAGCAGCCTTGGGAAATCAATTATGGCAAGCCTGAGCGTATTGTAACGCCGCTGCAGATTATGATTGATGGCCCGATTGGCGCTGCTGCGTTTAACAACGAATTTGGACGGCCAAATATCACGGGTTATTTCCGGACCTTTGAGCTGGCGACCAATCAAGGTGTGAAGGGCTATCACAAGCCAATCATGATCGCTGGTGGTTTTGGCAATATTCGCACAGAGCATGTGGAGAAGGGCGAGTTTCACCCAGGCGCCAAGCTGGTGGTCTTGGGTGGTCCTGCCATGTTAATTGGTTTAGGGGGTGGTGCAGCCTCATCGATGGCCAGTGGTCAGAGCGATGAAGATCTAGACTTCGCATCGGTTCAGCGTCAAAACCCGGAAATGGAGCATCGTTGCCAAGAGGTCATTGACCGTTGTTGGGCGCTGGGAGCGCAAAATCCTATCGCGTTCATCCACGATGTGGGCGCGGGAGGTTTGAGTAATGCATTGCCGGAGCTGGTAAAAGACGGTGGCCGTGGCGGTCGATTTGCACTGCGTGATGTACCGAGTGACGAGCCGAGTATGAGTCCTCGCGAAATTTGGTGTAACGAGTCGCAAGAGCGCTATGTGATGGCGATTGAGCCCGCCGACCTGGCAACTTTTGAGGCGATTTGTCGTCGCGAACGCTGTCCATATGCAGTGGTTGGCGAGGCAACGAAGGAGCAGCACCTCTATTTGGGTGACAGTCAGTTTGATAACGCACCGGTCGACTTGCCGATGTCACTACTTTTTGGGAAGCCGCCTAAAATGCATCGCGATGCAACCCATGGCCCCGCACCTGTAGATCACTTTGATACAAAACTGCCCATCGCTGAATGCCTGCGTAGAGTGCTTTTGTTCCCCGCAGTGGGTAGTAAGAGTTTTTTGATCACGATTGGCGACCGCTCAGTGACCGGTATGGTTGCACGGGATCAAATGGTTGGTCCGTGGCAGGTGCCGGTAGCGGATTGCGCCGTGACAACCGTCTCTCTCGACTCGCATCTTGGCGAAGCGATGAGCATGGGGGAGCGCACACCGATTGCGCTACTTGATGGCCCGGCCTCAGCGCGAATGTCCATTGCTGAGTCCATCACCAATTTGTTGGCGGCGCCAGTCGCGCAAATGCGCGATATTCGTTTGTCGGCTAACTGGATGTGTGCTGCTGGGCACGGCTATGATGATGCCATTCTCTATGACACGGTACACGCGGTTGGGATGGAATTTTGTCCGCAATTAGGTATTACGGTACCGGTGGGCAAAGACTCAATGTCGATGCGCACGACGTGGCAGGATTCGGGTGAAGAAAAGTCAGTGACATCTCCAGTGTCGCTGATCGTCTCTGCGTTTGCCCCTGTAGGGGATGTGCGCGATACATTGACCCCCGCATTGAGACTTGATGTTGACAGCAAGCTGTTGCTACTCGATTTGGGTCGTGGTGCTAATCGTTTAGGGGGCTCGGTAATCGCACAGGTGTTTGGATGCCTCGGCGACACACCGCCAGATGTGAGCGCTGCAGACCTCAAGTCAATGTTTGGCTTTATCAGCGCCCTAAAGAGCCGAAATTTGCTGCTTGCTTATCACGATCGCTCAGATGGTGGTATGTTGGTGAGTCTCTTAGAAATGGCTTTTGCGAGTCGCTGCGGGCTTAATATTGAGCTGAACGTCAGTACTGATGATGCCGTAGCTGCACTCTTTTCGGAGGAGATTGGGGCGGTTCTTCAGGTTGCAGTAAGCGAACTGCATACGGTTGAAACGCTTGCGACCGAATATGGATTAAGCGCTTTACTCACCGAGGTGGCGACGCCGCGTGCCGATGAGCGAATTGTCGTCAATACGCTTCAGTTCGAGTTGATCGATAGCCAGCGAGGCGCGCTGCAAAGCCTGTGGTCTCAAACGAGCCATGCGATTGCGCGTCTGCGAGATAATGAGGCCTGTGCGGATCAAGAATTTGCGGCAATAACCGCGCCAGACCCTGGCTTGTCTGTATCTCTGACTTATGACGTCAATGCCGATGTCGCCGCGCCGTTCATCAACAAAGGGATTAAGCCAAAACTTGCTGTTTTACGAGAGCAGGGCGTCAATGGGCAGTTCGAAATGGCGGCGGCATTTGACAGGGCAGGATTTGATGCGGTCGACGTGCATATGAGTGATCTGCTGTCGGGAACTGTGTCTCTGGCTGATTTCCATGGCCTTGCGGCCTGCGGTGGTTTCTCATACGGCGATGTATTGGGTGCGGGAGAGGGTTGGGCTAAGAGTATTTTGTTCAATGACAGGGTTCGCGATGAGTTCAGTCAGTACTTTCATCGCCCAGATACGTTCACACTGGGCGTCTGTAATGGCTGTCAGATGCTATCGGCATTAAATATCTTGATTCCCGGAGCCGAGCATTGGCCAAGGTTTGCACGCAATGAATCCGAGCAGTACGAAGCGCGTTTAGCGCTTGTCCGTGTTGAGTCATCGCCCTCTATTTTATTGGCGGGTATGGCGGGTTCACATCTGCCCATCGTGGTTGCGCACGGTGAGGGCAGAGTGCAATTTGAGGGCGATACAAAGCTCGGCGCTGCAGAGAATTCGGGCACTATTGCAATGCGTTATATCGATAACCAGCTTGCGGTAACGCAGCGCTACCCGGCCAATCCCAATGGTTCTCCTAATGGTATTAGTGGTTTGTGCAGTGAAGATGGTCGCGTAACCATCATGATGCCCCATCCCGAGCGTGTCTTCAGGGCTAGTCAGCTCTCTTGGGCGCCTGCAGAATGGCAACAGGATTCGGGTTGGATGCGTATTTTCCGCAATGGGCGGATTTGGCTGGGCTAACCGACTTGAATTTCATGATTGCAGCACACATTTCTTTGTTAGTGGCGGCTTGTTCTGCGGGCCGCTGTAAACTCAGCGCCGCAGGCGGTAAACTCTGCGCCTGTCCAATTTAACGAGTCCGTTATGCTCAATCGCTATCCTCTATGGAAATATCTGCTCATTTTAGGCGCCGTTTTGTTCGGCTTTTACTATGCAGCACCTAATATGTATACCCCCGATGCTGCGTTACAAATAGCGGGCACCAGCAGTACTCAGAAAATCGACGAGGCCATCCTTCAGCGTGCAGAGCAAGCACTCGATGATGCGGACATTGTCTATTTTGGCGAAGAGCTTCAGGGTGAGGGTAAATCAGCACTGATACGCCTTGCTGATCGTGATTCGCAATTACGCGCACAAGCACTACTGAATCGCGCTTTGGGCGATAATTTTATTGTCGCGCTTAATCTTGCGCCAACGACGCCAGAGTGGCTTGCACGTGGTGGCGCAGAGCCGATGAAACTCGGGCTTGATTTGAGTGGTGGCGTACATTTCAAGCTTGAAGTTGACGCTAAGGCTGCCACCGATCGCAAATTAGAAATGTACGAAAACGGTATTAAGCGTGCTTTGCGAGACGCACGGGTTCGCGGTTTGGTGAGTCGCGATGGCAATAAAATAGCGCTGCGGTTTCGCGATGAAAATTCACGAGAAGAGGCGAGAGGTTTGGTCGATGAATTATACCCAGAGCTGCTGTTAAACCGCGCCGAAGAGGCGGACAGCTGGAACTTATTTGCAGAAGTGACGCAGCAAACGATCGCAGAAGTCATTGACTATGCTGTGACGCAGAACCTTACAACACTCCGCAATCGTGTTAACGAACTGGGTGTCTCTGAACCCTTGGTCCAACGTCAGGGTAGCAATCGCATCGTGGTCGAATTGCCGGGTATTCAAGATACGGCAGAAGCTAAACGTATTTTGGGTACCGTCGCCAATCTCGAATTTAGGTTGGTCGCTGATACGAATGCCCCTGTGACGGATAAGCAACGATTTGACTACCGCAGCGCTGACCGCGGCGGTGCTACCGAGTGGCTGGAGCGTGAACTCATTATTTCGGGTGAGCGAGTGTCGGGTGCCAATGCGAGTTTTGACCAAAATGGGCAGCCCAATGTTCAAATAAACCTCGATAGCGAGGGTGGAATGCTAATGTCGCGCGCAACTCGCAGTAATATTAAGCGGCGCATGGGCGTACTTTTCATTGAGCGCAAATATCGTACCCGCTACGAAACCGATGAATCGGGCCAAGAGGTCATGATTCGTGTGCCTTACGATGAAAAAAAGCTATTAACCGCGCCAGTCATTCAGTCAGCGCTAGGTGCGCAGTTCCAGATCACCGGCTTAGACAGCCCAGCTGAAGCCTCTGAATTGGCGCTGATGTTGCGAGCCGGCGCACTCGCTGCGCCGATTACCTTTGTCGAAGAACGCACTGTTGGACCGTCTCTGGGTGCCGAAAATATAGCGCTGGGTGTTAAGTCGGTTCAAATGGGACTCGCTTTAGTCATGCTCTTTATGGTCCTGTATTATCGCGTCTTTGGTGTGATTGCAGTGGTAGCATTAGCCATCAATTTAGTTCTGCTAGTGTCGGTAATGTCTTTGCTTGGCGCGACACTGACGTTACCGGGTATCGCAGGTATTGTGTTAACAGTCGGTATGGCAGTTGACGCAAACGTGCTTATTTTCTCGCGTATTCGCGAGGAGCTTGCGGCGAGGATGTCCCCGCAAATGGCCATTCATTCAGGCTTCGAACGCGCAGTAGCGACCATCTTTGATGCCAATATCACCACTTTAATTGTGGCAGTGATTCTGTACGCCGTAGGTACTGGGCCTATTAAAGGTTTTGCCGTGACGCTGTCGGTGGGCATTTTGACTTCGATGTTTACCGCTATTTTGGGTACTCGAGCATTGATTAATCTCATCTACGGCAACCGAAGAGTGGATACTTTATCGATTGGTCCCATTCCATACATCGAGTCTGACGGAGAGAATGTATGAAAACGATGCCGTTTATGAAGTGGCGCAAGGCGACCACGGCACTTTCCCTCATTTCAATATTGGTAGCTTTTGGGTCGCTGGCGATTCAGCAACTTAACTGGGGACTAGACTTTACCGGTGGCACCTTGGTTGAGGTCGAATACGGCGACAGTGTTGATTTGGGTGAGATTCGAAATATATTGGCGACCCAGGGCTATGCCGGCGCTGTGGTGGTTAGTTTTGGTACTGATCGAGATGTATTAGTTCGGCTTCCTCAGGGCTATTCAGATGCCGAAGGCATCACGATGGTCGAGTTGTTACGCCGTACAGCGCAGAGCAGTGTAGATCTGCGTCGAATCGAATTTGTAGGGCCCCAGGTAGGTGATGAGCTTCGTGAGCAGGGTGGCCTAGCGATGCTGCTGGCCTTGGGCTTGGTTATGCTCTATGTGGCATTTCGCTTCCAATTTAAATTTGCTGTGGCCGCTGTGGTGGCGCTGGCTCATGATGTTATTTTTGTCTTGGGTTTTTTCTCACTGACAGGCTTGGAGTTTGATCTCACCGTTTTGGCCGCCGTATTGGCGGTCATTGGCTACTCGTTGAACGATACAATCGTGGTTGCCGATAGAATTCGTGAGAACTTTCGTCGTGTCCGCCGCGCCGATCCTGTTGAGATTATCGACATTTCGTTATCAGAAACCTTTGGTCGCACCTTGGTAACTTCATTGACTACCATGCTCGTTCTACTGGCATTGGTGTTATTCGGCGGGGAGATGATTTTCGGCTTCGCAATTGCACTATTGGTGGGAGTTGCTGTCGGCACCTACTCATCAATTTATATTTCCGCGACGACTTTGCTCGCGCTGGGCATTAGTAAGGAGGACTTGGCAGTCCCTATAAAAGAGGGTGGTGAGCAAGACGAGTCCCTATAAAAGCGTGTGGTGAGCAAGACGAGATGATGCCCTGATGGCTTTAACGAGTGCTGCAATAAGTCGTGGAATGAAGCGTCTGCGCTTGATGTTCCAACGGTAGGTCTGCGAGAGTCTCTGACACGCAAAATCTTTATTGGCTTTGATGGCTAATGCCAGTAATCACCATTTAACAAAAGTGAGGTGTTGATGTGACTGATGATTTATTGGTGGCCCGCGATGGCGCAGTGGAGTGGGTGACACTCAATCGGCCAGAGGCACTCAACGCAATGAATGCTGCGTTAGTTGACGCATTAGCTGATTATTTTACACGGCTTCGCCATCGCACTGACGTTCGTATCGTGGTCTTAAAAGCCAATGGGCGTGCGTTTTGTGCGGGTCTTGATTTGGCTAATGGTGGCTTTAACTTGACCGAAGGTATTAGCCCGCAGTTACTTTACGAGGGCACACAAAAACGCATTGGTGATATTTACCGAGCAATGCGTCGTTGCCCACAGCCAATCATCGCGTTAGTTCAAGGCGCTGCATGTGGTGGCGGATTTAGTTTGGCACTGGCGGCTGATATTCGTATTGCTGGTGAGTCAGCAAAAATGAATGCGGCGTATATCAAAATCGGGCTCGGGGGTTGCGACATGGCCTCAAGCTATTTGTTACCGCGATTGGTGGGCTTGTCTGTTGCTTCCGAGCTATTGCTGACGGGGCGCTTTATCCGCGCGCCGCGAGCACTCGCCGTGAATCTTGTATCGGAGGTCGTGCCTGACGAGCAGCTAGAGGCGGCTGCTCAGAGTTATATTGAAGATATGTTGAGTACTGCGCCGCTGGGCTTACGCATGAGTAAAGATGCGCTGAATCTGTCTGTTGATGCACCATCGATGGAAGCGGCTATGGCGATTGAAGATCGACAGCAGGCTTTGCTATCACTCACCGCTGATGCCGGCGAGGCACAGCGGGCATTTTTGGAAAAACGCCCGCCGAATTTCAGCGACAGATAACAACCTTGCTCGGATCGCCAGTTATCCTAATGCGTGCTTTTGACTACCGGCGCTACAGCCTGCAGGACCTGTTTAAACAACTTGGGTGCGCCGCAAACGATATTACCTGACTCCATATATTGTTCGCCGCCCTGGAAGTCAGCAATGAGCCCACCGGCTTCACGAATCAACAGTGCGCCGGCAGCCATGTCCCAGGGCTTGAGGCCGATTTCCCAGAAAACGTCGAGTCTTCCGGCTGCCACGTAGGCCAGATCGAGTGCCGCAGCCCCCATCCGGCGAATACCCATTGATTGGGCCGAGAGTGCAGCCATGGAAGTCGCATAGGCTTCCGCTTTATCGGCATGATTCCCAAGGTAGGGAACACCGGTACCCAATAGCGAATGTTTGAGTTCGGTACGATTGCTAACCCGTAGTCGATGACCATTGAGTTGCGCGCCACATCCCCGGGCTGCGGTGAATTCTTCGCGACGCACGGGGTCGAGGACGACGGCATGCTCTAAACGTCCATTTTTCATGCAGCCGATAGAGATGCAGTAATGCGGTATGCCACGTAGAAAGTTTGATGTGCCATCAAGCGGATCTATGACCCATGTATATTCCGCATCGGTGTTACCGGTTAGCCCGCTTTCCTCACACAAAAACGCATGATCAGGATAGGCTTTAGTCAAGTGGTAAAGAATTTCTTTTTCCGACGCGATATCGACTTCGGAGACGAAGTCGGCGGCACCTTTGGCTTGATACCCTACTCGATCCAGCTCGTCCGAGGCGCGCACAATCAAATCGCCAGCTTTACGGGCGGCGCGCAGTGCTATGGTGGTCATCGGTTCCATTGGTTACTCCAAACTGGTCATAGGTGAAGGCCGCGCATCATAACAGGCAAGGCGCCAGCAATTAACGGGCTTTTGTCTGGTTTTGTTACACTACAGGCCCCTCAACATAACGAAACCTTATGAATTCTGACAATATCCAAATTATATTAGTCCATACCACGCACGCCGGTAACATCGGTGGCGTGGCTCGAGCGATGAAAAATATGGGCTTGCGCAGGCTTACTTTGGTCGCTCCCAAGGAGTTTCCGACGCCTGAGGCCCTTTGGCGAGCGGCTTCTGCGGCAGATGTGCTGGCAGAAGCTCGCGTGGTGACGACAGTGCAAGAGGCCATTGCGGACTGTCAGTTTGTAGTTGGCACCAGCGCCCGTGAGCGACGAATTCCCTGGCCCGTACAAGACGCTCGCCACTGTGCAGAGAGATTGGCAAGTTATTCAGATGATCAGCAAGTCGCTATTCTATTTGGACGCGAAGATCGCGGCTTGCTTAATGAAGAGCTTCAGTTATGTAACTTGCATTGCCATATTCCAACACATGAGAGTTATACCTCTTTGAACCTGGCGATGGCAGTACAAATCGTCGCCTATGAGCTGCGTATGTTTGAGGTGGCGGGTAGTTATCCAGTTGCCGAGGATGCACATTGGGATACACCCTTCGCCTGTGCTGACGACATGGAGCATTTCTATCAGCATTTAGAATCTACACTGACGGAAATTGAATTTCTTGATCCAGTCGCACCGCGTCAGTTGATGCCGCGCTTTATGCGATTATTTAATCGCGTTAGATTAGATGAAATGGAATTAGGCATGTTGCGAGGCATGCTGACTCAGACGCAGAAGTCAGCGCGTAAGCGAGACAATTAATTAATGTCACGATATTGTCCATGCGCCCTGTTAATAACCGACTAATTTACTTGGTTTTATAGTTGACTGTTTTAGTCGGGTTTATCACAATGAGTGTCTCTAAGAGAGGACCCTGTCATGAAATTGACAACACGTGGCCGTTACGCTGTTACTGCGATGCTCGATTTAGCCATGCACGGAGATGATAAGCCTGTTTCTTTAGCGGATATTTCGGGTCGCCAGGAAATTTCGTTGTCCTACCTCGAGCAGCTCTTTGCGAAGCTGCGTCGTGGCGACTTAGTAAAAAGTGTCCGTGGTCCTGGCGGCGGTTATCAACTAGCGCGAACGCGGCCGCAAATTTTTATTGCGGAAATTATCGATGCCGTCGATGAGTCAGTAGACGCCACTAATTGTAACGGCAAGGGAAATTGTCATCATGGGGAAGTTTGCTTGACGCACCACTTGTGGCAGGACTTGAGCGAGCAAATACATGATTTCTTGAGTCAGATTAGCTTGGCGGAACTGGTTAATCGCCAAGAGGTACAATCCGTAGCGAGTCGTCAGAGCGGCCGCGACAGTGGATCTTTGCAGCATTTGATCGTGCAGCAGTTGTAACGGTCGGTTTTTCGGCCCTAAGAGGTATTGAAAATGAACGTAGCGGTAAATACGCCTATCTATTTGGATTACTTGTCGACGACACCTGTTGATCTTCGTGTTGTGGAGGTCATGACGCGCTGTCTGTCTATGGACGGTAATTTTGGCAATCCAGCATCTCGATCGCATGTGTTTGGTTGGAAGGCAGAAGAAGCGGTGGAGAACGCTAGAATGCAGCTGGCCGACCTGATCAGTGCAGATCCCCGGGAGATTGTTTGGACCTCTGGTGCCACCGAATCAGATAATTTGGCTATCAAAGGCGTTGCGCATTTCTATCAGAAGAAAGGCAAGCATATTGTCACCTCTAAAATTGAACACAAGGCTGTGTTGGATGCTTGTCGGCAGCTTGAACGAGAAGGTTATGAAGTCACCTACTTAGAGCCAAATACCCACGGTGTAACCACGCCCGAGATGATTGCGTCGGCGCTGCGAGATGACACCATCTTGGTCAGTATCATGCACGCTAACAACGAGATTGGTACGGTCAATGATATCGCTGCGATCGGTGAGATAACCCGAGCTGCAGGTGTCATTTTTCATGTCGATGCGGCGCAGAGTGCGGGTAAAGTAGAAATTGATGTCGATGCTATGAAGGTCGATTTGCTGTCGATGTCGGCTCACAAGATGTACGGCCCTAAGGGTATTGGTGCTTTATACGTACGTCGGAAACCGCGTGTACGCATAGAAGCGCAGGTACATGGTGGTGGCCATGAGCGCGGTATGCGCTCGGGTACATTACCGACTCACCAAATCGCTGGGATGGGTGAGGCTGCGCGCATTGCTAAAGAAGAAATGGTCGAAGAAGCGTCCCGCTTAACGGCCTTACGCGAGCGTTTTTGGGCGGGCGTGAGTGGCATGCCAGAGGTGTTTATTAATGGCGATGCCGAGCAGCGTTTGCCGGGTGCGTTGAACGTAAGCTTTGCTTATGTGGAAGGCGAATCATTGCTCATGTCGTTAAAGGATCTGGCTATTTCAAGTGGCTCAGCCTGCACGTCCGCGAGTCTTGAACCCTCTTATGTCTTGCGAGCACTGGGTTTGAATGACGAGATGGCCCACAGCTCATTGCGGTTTAGTTTTGGCCGTTTTACGACTGAGGCAGAGGTGGATTATGCCGTTGAACAAGTTGAACGTGCGGTCAATAAATTGCGTGAGATTTCACCGTTGTGGGATATGCATCAAGACGGCATTGATCTCAGTACCATCGAATGGGCTGCGCATTAAATTTACAGATAATTCTCGTGCCTTAACGCACGTATAGAGAGGTAAGCATGGCATACAGTGACAAAGTTCTTGATCATTACGAAAACCCCCGCAACGTCGGTAAGCTTGACGATAATGACGAGCATGTCGGTACCGGGATGGTCGGTGCACCAGCATGTGGAGATGTTATGCGGCTGCAGATCAAGGTGAACGACGCTGGCATCATCGAGGATGCTAAATTCAAAACTTATGGATGTGGTTCTGCGATCGCGTCTAGTTCGCTGCTCACTGAATGGGTTAAGGGTAAAAACTTAGATGAAGCGGCGGCGATTAAGAATACTCAAATTGCCCAAGAGTTATCGCTACCTCCAGTCAAGATTCACTGTTCGGTACTGGCGGAAGATGCCATTAAGGCAGCGGTAAAAAACTATCGCGATAAGCGAGACTGATCATGACGATTGGCGTGACAGCTTCCGCGGCAAAGCACGTGCTTGGTCAGCTTGAGGCGCGAGGGAAGGGCGACGGTATTCGTATCGGTGTGCGAACCTCTGGCTGCTCTGGCTTGGCTTATGTGCTTGAGTTCGTCGACATTCCCGAACCCGAAGACACGGTATTTGAGGAGCATGGTGTGCGTGTGTTCATCGACCCGAAGAGCCTGATATATCTTGATGGCACCGTAGTCGATTTTACACGCGATGGTTTGAACGAGGGCTTGGAGTTTAAAAATCCCAACGTGAGCGCTGAATGTGGTTGCGGTGAGAGCTTCACCGTTTAACGTAAAGGACTATGATGCTGTCGCCCGCTACGGAAAAGAATTACTTCACCCTATTTCAAATAAAGTCAGAATTTAATATTGATTTGGATCAGCTGGGGGTTCGCTTTAGGGCGCTGCAACTTGAGTTTCATCCAGATCGCTTTACCGATCGTCCTGCAAACGAACGCAAGCTGGCAGCATCTTTGTCGGCTGATATCAATGCGGCCTTCAGTATTTTGTCGGATCCTGTAACGCGAGCGGGTTATCTGCTATCGAGTAGCGGGCAGGATTTGTCATTATACGAGCGAGCGCCGATGGATGCCGCATTTATGATGCAGCAGATTGAACTGCGCGAGCAGCTTGCCGAACTTAATGCAGGGGATAACGGGGCTCGCACAGCGCTCTACGAAGAGGCCGCTGCGCTGTTTGCAGTGGAAGCTCAGAAATTTTCGGAAGCCATTGGCGAAGAAGACGCCACAGGTGCTGGTGTTTGTTGGGTACGAATGCAGTATTTGTCTAAGTTTCGGAGTGAGGTATCACTGGCGGCCGCCGGTCGCTGAACAGCCAATCAAAAATGGCGAGAGTGAGCACTCAGGGGCAGCGTCATCGATTAGGTCGATGCGCATACAGCAGGCTCTGAGCGCACAGAATACAAGGAAGGAATTAGCATGGCCTTAATGCAGATTGCCGAGGCGGGTGTTTCCAATGCTCAGCCCGTGCGTCGCAAAGTGGGTTTGGGTATTGATCTTGGTACCACTAACAGCCTGGTTGCGCATTATGATGGCACGGCGCTCACTGTCTTTAAGGGTGACGATGGTGGCGAGATGGTCCCATCTGTCGTCAATTATAGTGGCGTGATACCACGCGTTGGTGTGCAGGCGCTTGCCGGCGTAGAGGCGGTGCACGGCGATACGATTGCTTCGGCAAAGCGCTATATGGGTCGTGCTCGAGCCGATGTCATAGATGATGGACATGTGTTGTTTGCCGATTCCGACACCTTGGCATTCGCCACCTCAACCGGTGCGCGCACCCCTGTAGAAATATCGGCCGATATTCTGCGCACATTGAAGACGCGAGCGGTCAATGCCCTGCATGAGGTTGTCGATGGTGTCGTGTTGACAGTGCCTGCATATTTTGATGATGCGCAGCGTCAGGCTACCCGTCAGGCGGCCGAGTTGGCTGGCCTTCAGGTATTGCGTTTACTCAATGAGCCTACCGCTGCGGCTGTCGCCTATGGTCTTGATGAACAGGACGAGGGAGTTATCGCGGTCTATGACTTGGGCGGCGGTACATTCGATATTTCTATATTGCGTCTGCAGCGTGGTGTCTTTGAAGTGTTAGCTACCGGCGGTAACAGCGCCTTAGGTGGTGACGATTTTGATCGCGCCATCGCCGATTACTGGCAGCATATAACGGCTCTTGAGTCGCTGGCACCACCTGCTAGAAAACGGCTTTTAACCAAGGCTAGAGCAGTGAAAGAGGCTTTGTCAGCTTGCGATGTTGTATCCGTGAATCTGTCGGGTATTCAGACCGGAGTTGCAGATATTGAAATGACGATTGAGCAGTTGAATACGCTTTGTATCCCGTTAATAGAAAAGACCCTAGAAGCCTGTAAGCAGTGTTTACAAGATGCGGGGGTCAGTTCAGTCGATCGCGCTGTTTTAGTCGGTGGATCAACCCGCATGCCACTAGTATCTCAGTCCGTTGGGCGATTATTTGGGCGGCAGCCACTGTGCTCGATTGATCCTGATCAGGTTGTTGCCATGGGCGCGGCTCGTCAAGCCGATGTGCTTGTTGGAAATCGCAGTGAGAGCGATGTTTTGTTGCTCGACGTCACGCCTTTGTCGCTGGGTATTGAAACCTATGGCGGCTTGGTCGAGCGAATCATTCCTCGTAATACTACGATTCCAGTCGCTATGGCGCAGGAATTCACGACGGCGCGCGATGGCCAAACAGGTCTATTAGTGCATGTGCTCCAAGGTGAGCGAGAGCGCGTTGAAGATTGTCGCGCACTGGCGCAGTTTGAGCTTAAAGGCATACCGCCTATGGTGGCTGGCGCTGCGCGGTTAAAAGTTACTTTTCGTGTTGATGCTGATGGTCTGCTTGAGGTGTCAGCTTCAGAAGAAACGACTGGCACGAGCACGAGTGTCGTCGTTAAACCTTCTTTTGGATTGGCTGATGACGAAGTGGCAACCATGTTACGCGCCAGCTACGAGTACGCCGCTGAGGATATGAAGGCGAGACAGCTAACGGAGGCGCGAGTAGAGGCGGAGCAGTTAATTGCTGGTGTGACAGCAGCCTTAGCCGTCGATGCTGACCTCCTCGATAGCAAAGAGCGTACCTTGCTTGAGCAAGCGATGTCTGCCTTGGCGGTTGCCGCTGAGGGTGATAAGCCTGGGGCTATTCGAGATGCCGTGGCTGATGCCGGCGGTGTGTCTGAGACATTTGCCGCCCGTCGTATGGATCGCAGTATTAAGCGTGCCTTGAGCGGTGTTTCGCTCTCGACTATTGATCAATCTATGTCTGTTTCAGATGAGGATGCCAGGGAATGACCCAAATTGTTGTATTGCCCCATCACGAGCTGTGCCCTGAAGGTGTCGCGATAGAGGCTGAGCCGGGTGAAACCGTCTGTGATGCGCTGTTGCGAAACCATATTGAAATAGAGCATGCCTGTGAAAAATCTTGTGCCTGCACCACCTGTCATGTTGTTGTGCGTGAAGGCTATGCAAGTCTTGATGAGGCCGATGAGCTAGAGGAGGACTTTTTGGATAAGGCCTGGGGACTAGAGCCGGAGTCCCGATTATCCTGTCAGGCTGTAGTCGCTGATAAGCCTTTGGTTATTGAGATCCCTCGATACACGATTAACCAGATATCCGAGCGTCATTAATATTCAGGGGCGCGAGCCTTGCAGGGGGGGCGATAAAGGACGGCGTACCTTTTTCACCAACTTTCACCATGACAGTATAGCGGAAACACCCTATACTTCGCGCCCTTGAATCCGGCCAAAAAGCCGCTTTTTTTAAATGGTTTTATTTCCAGGTTAGCGTGATATTAGGAGATTTTCATGGCAGTTGAACGCACTCTATCGATCATTAAGCCCGATGCAGTTGGCAAGAACGTGATCGGTCAAATTTATAGCCGCTTTGAGCAGGCGGGCTTGAGCATCGTTGCAGCAAAAATGGTCCAGTTGAGTGATACCACGGCAGGTGGCTTTTACGCTGAACATAAAGAGCGTGGCTTCTTTGCTGATTTGGTCGGCTTTATGACCTCTGCTCCTGTTATGGTGCAGGTGCTTGAAGGCGAAGACGCTGTTGCCAAAAATCGCGAACTGATGGGCGCCACCAACCCGCAGGAAGCGGCAGCAGGAACGATTCGAGCGGATTTCGCACAGTCGATTGATGCCAACGCAGTCCACGGTTCAGATTCCGCCGAATCAGCTGCACGCGAAATTACTTATTTCTTCGCAGCCACTGAGCTCTGCGACCGCTGAGCCAATCGACACGATAACCTCGCTATGACAACGCCGGATACGCTGATTGCCAGCACCACCCCGGCCAGCAAAGTTAATTTGCTGGGTTTGAGTCGTGTCCAAATGGAAACGTTTTTTGCCGATATCGGCGAAAAACGTTTCCGTGCTGAGCAGGTGATGAAATGGATTCATCATCATGGTCAGTGCGATATTGCTGAAATGACTAATCTTGGCAAGGCGTTGAGAGAAAAGCTGGGTGCCATTGCTGAGGTGCGTCCCCCGGAAATTGCCGAGCAAAAAGACTCCATTGATGGCACGCGCAAATGGGCAATTCGTGTCGAGGGAGGCGCCCTTGTTGAGGCAGTTTTAATCCCCGAAGGTGATCGCGCTACGTTGTGTGTTTCATCGCAAGTTGGCTGCAGCCTCGATTGCAAATTTTGCGCTACTGGCAAACAGGGTTTTCAGCGCGATCTCACCGCAGCGGAAATCATCGGCCAGGTCTGGCTTGCTATCGATTCTTTCAAGGCGTTTAAGCCCGGCACGCCTCGCGTTGTAACCAACGTCGTTATGATGGGTATGGGCGAGCCGCTACTCAACTTCGATAACGTCGTCGCCGCGATGAGTTTGATGACCGATGATATCGCCTATGGCTTGTCGAAACGCCGCGTCACCCTGAGCACTTCAGGGGTGGTGCCAGCCCTTGATCGCCTGGCAGAGTTTAGTGATGTCAGTTTGGCTATTTCATTGCATGCACCCAACGATAAAATTCGCAGCGAAATTGTCCCGATCAACAAGCGATATCCCATTGCGCAACTATTGAGTAGCGCCAAGGCCTATATTGACGCGCAATCAGATCGCAAGCGGGTGGTCACCATTGAATACACTATGATGGCGGGTGTTAATGATCAGGTTGAGCATGCGCGTGAGCTGACGCAATTACTTAATGGCTACCCGTGCAAGATCAATTTGATCCCCTTTAATGACTTTCCCAACTCTGGCTTTAAACGTCCCAGCGGTAATGCCGTATCACGATTTTGGCAAGTGTTAGTTGACGCAGGGTTTATTGTTACTGTACGCACGACGCGAGGCGACGATATTGATGCCGCGTGTGGTCAGCTGGTGGGTGATGTGGTCGACCGGACTCGGCGAGCCGAGCGATATCAGGCGCAGTACGAGACCCAGCGAGAAGAGGTCAATATGATAACGACGGATGAACAGGCCTATAGGGCCTCAGGGGTGCAGCAATGACTTTGCCTAAAGGTATGCTGGGCTGGCTGATATGTATGCCAATGCTTTTGTTCTGCACGGGTTGCATTACTGAAACGACGGGCGGCTTCAGCTCAAATCCCTCCCCTGAAGAAGCCTTGAATCGGCGTGTCGGATTGGCGCGTCAATACATAGGTGAAGGTAACTGGGAAAATGCCAAGCGCAATTTACAGCTAGCCGCTGATATCGATCCGAATAATGCCGAGGTGTATGAGGCTTTTGGTCTGGTTTATCAGAGTACCGGTGAATTTGAATTGGCAGAAATGAATTTTTTACGTGCCCTCGACGTCGATCCGAAGTTATCACGGGCCAGAAATAACTATGCCGCGTTCCTCTCGTCGGTGGGTCGATATGAAGAGGCTGAGAAAGAATTTGAGCGCGTTACGACTGACACGCTGTACAGGGCTCGTCCACTAGCATTTGTTAATTTAGGTTTGACTCGACTTCGCCTAGGCGATAATGCCGGCGCCGAGCAGGCCTTTGCACGATCGTTATCAATGGATCGTCGTAATACCATCGCGCTGCTTGAAATGGGGTATTTGCGCTTGCTAGATGGTGCGCCGGATCAGGCTGAGCTTTATTATGGTGTTTATCGCACGATCGTGTCGCGACAGTCTCCCCGTGGCTTGTTGTTAGGCATAGGCATTGCGGCTGCTAGTGATGATGCGGATGCCTTAAGCAGTTACGAACTGGCATTAAGAAACCTATATCCCGATTCACCCGAGTATCGTAATTATCGGGCTCAACAATCTCAGTGAGGATTACACCATTGCCGCAGCAATTGATCTTGCGCATGCATATGGAGATATTTTATGAAACAACCATCGCCGATTAAACGTCGACAAAGCCGTAAAATAATGATCGGTAACGTGCCGGTTGGTGGTGATGCGCCAATCTCGGTGCAGAGTATGACCAATACCGAAACCTGTGATGTGGCGGCAACTGTTGCACAGGTCAACGCAATCGCTGATGCCGGCGCCGATATCGTCCGTATATCAGTGCCGAGTATGGATGCTGCAGAGGCATTCAGAGCGATTCGAGCACAAGTACAGGTGCCGTTAGTTGCCGATATCCACTTCGACCATCAAATAGCGCTTAAAGTTGCTGAGTATGGCGTCGATTGTTTGCGCATTAATCCTGGCAATATCGGCAATGAAAAGAAAGTGCGGGAAGTGATCGCCGCTTGTCGTGATCGAGGCATTCCGATTCGTATCGGTGTCAACGCAGGGTCTCTAGGAAAAGAACTACTGCGCAAGTATCCCGAACCTACCGCGGAGGCATTGGTGGAATCGGCGATGCGCAATGTGGAAGTTCTTGAACGACATAATTTCCATGACTTTAAAGTGAGTGTTAAAGCCTCCGAAGTATTTATGGCCGTCGCGGCTTATCGCATGCTGGCCGAGCAGATTGAACAACCCTTGCATTTGGGTATTACCGAGGCGGGGGCGTTGCGCGGTGGTACAGTGAAGTCGGCCGTAGGTTTGGGTTTGTTACTTATGGATGGAATTGGAGACACGATTCGCGTATCGCTGGCTGCAGATCCCGTTGAAGAAGTAAAGGTAGGTTTTGAAATTCTTAAGAGTCTTAAGCTGCGCGCAAATGGCATCAACTTCATCGCTTGCCCCAGCTGTTCTCGTCAGAATTTTGATGTTATCAGCACGATGAATATGCTTGAGACACGGTTGGATGATATTCGTACACCAATGGATGTGGCGGTGATTGGGTGTATTGTGAATGGGCCAGGTGAGGCGCGGGAAGCCGATGTTGGCCTCACTGGAGCGTCGCCTAATAACTTGATCTATCTCGGCGGTGAGCCCGACCACAAAGTGAGCAACGAAAATTTTGTTGATCATCTTGAACAGGTGATCCGCAAACGCGCCGCCGAACTCGATGCACAGCGTGCTAAAGATGCAGACGATCTGATCGTCCGAGCGAAATAACGGAATTTAATATGACACAATATCGCGCAGTCCGCGGCATGGTGGACATCTTGCCGCAAGAAACTGCCTTATGGCAGTGGGTGGAAACCGTTGCAAGACAGGTCTTGAGTGGCTATGGCTATCAAGAAATTCGTCTGCCGATTATCGAGAGTACTGAATTGTTTGCCCGCTCAATCGGTGAAGTGACGGATATTGTTGAAAAAGAGATGTATACCTTCACTGATCGTAGTGATAATAGTTTGTCATTGCGGCCCGAGGGTACGGCGGGCTGCGTGCGCGCAGCGGTACAGCATAATCTTATCGCTACGACTCAGCGCCTCTGGTACACAGGCCCTATGTTTCGTTATGAGCGGCCACAAAAAGGTCGCCAGCGGCAATTTCATCAGCTTGGGGTCGAAGCCTTCGGTGTGTCAACGCCAGATCAAGACGCAGAATTGCTACTGCTATGCCGACAGCTTTGGCAGCGTCTGGGTGTCTCAGAAGCGCTGACCTTAGAAATCAATTCGATCGGTAGTGGTGAGTCTCGAGCGAGCTATCGTCGGGCGTTGGTTGAATATCTACAGAGCCACTACGACGCGCTGGATGAAGACAGTCAGCGCCGGCTCAATACTAATCCTTTGCGTATTCTCGATAGTAAAATCCCTGAAACCCAAGCATTACTCGCCAATGCCCCGGTGATGGGTGATTATTTAGATGACGAATCCAAAGCGGATTTTCAGTCGCTGCTCGCTATGCTGGATGTCGCGGGTATGCCGTACACCCTAAATCATAAATTAGTGCGCGGTTTGGATTACTATAACAAGACAGTCTTTGAATGGACCACAGATCAACTAGGTGCACAGGGTGCTGTGTGTGGTGGTGGTCGTTATGACGCAATGGTGCAACAGTTTGGCGGTAAATCGACGCCAGCCGCAGGGTTTGCCATCGGCCTCGAACGACTTACTTTATTGCTGCTAGCACTAGTGGAGCAACCTATCGCTGCTGCTGATGTCTATGTTGTGACGGCCGATGTTACCGCTGCCTTACACGCTTTGCCGAGGATTGAAGCGCTGCGCGCTGCAATACCCAGCTTGACGGTCGTGCAGCATCTTGGGGGTGGCAGTTTTAAAAGCCAGTTTAAGCGGGCGGATAAAAGTGGTGCTAAATGGGCATTGATTTATGGTGAATCTGAACTCGCCAGTGGTACCGTCATGCTGAAAGCTTTACGTGGTGACGATGGTCAAGTGAGTATTGAAGACGATTCATTGAATGAAGCTATAGCCATGCGAATGGCGAGACAGAATGAGGAATTATCGTGAGTGAACATTTACACGACGAAGAGCAGGTAGAGGCTCTCAAGCGCTGGTGGGCAGAAAATGGCAAGAGCACCGTTGTCGCTGTTGTTTTGGCAGTAGGTGGTACCTTTGGGTGGCAGCAATATCAGAGCTGGGATGCTGGTCGCGCTGCGGATGCCTCAGAAGCATATTCGATAATGCTCCTACAATTAGATAGCCAAAGTCCTGCGGCACAAGCGCAAGCAATGGATTTAGCAAATGGACTTAAGAATAACTACGAAGGCAGTAGTTATGCACGCTTTGCAGCGATGACCTTGGCTGCGCAGGCGGTTGAGGAGCAAGATTTCGATGCTGCCGAGTCCGAATTACGATGGGCTTTGGCGCATGGCGATAGTCAATCAGAAATAGGCCAGTTGATTCAGCTGCGATTGGCGCGAGTGCTTGCGGCGAAAGGTGAAAATGACGCTGCGCTCGCTATTCTCAACGCGGGTAGCGACGCCTATCCGGCCGCATTTGCCACGGCTCTTGGTGACATCCATCTCGCTGCTGAGCGTGAGTCTGAGGCGCTTACTGCGTATATCCAGGCCCGTGAATTTGCGCTGTCGCTAGGTGCGCCACCGGGACTTTTGGAAGCTAAGATTACGAGTCTTGAGTCACGCTTAACGGTGCCAAATATCGTAGCTGATGAAGCGGATATGACAGTCGGCGGTACTTCATCATGATCTTTAAACGACTTGTCTTAGTTGCCGCTGCCTTTTCACTCGTAGGCTGCGAAACTGTAGGTGGCTGGTTCGACGACGATGACTACGATGCGACGGCGCCAGTTGAACTTACTGATATCGACGAAAAGGTTGAACTCAATCGACGTTGGTCAACCTCCGTAGGTGATGGTCAAGGCGATGGCCTTTATCGCATTAACCCATTGCTGGAGAGTGGCGTCATTTACGTTGCCTCGGCCGATGGTGAGGTGCTCGCAGTCGACGCTGAGTCAGGCCGTAAGCAGTGGGATACTGATCTAGAGCTGCCCATTTCGGGTGGTGTGGGTAAATATCGTGAAAGCTTATTTGTTGGCGGTGCCGATGGTTTAGTGCTCCGATTAAACGCTAGTGACGGCAGTGAGGTTTGGCGCACAGCGGTATCAAGCGAAGTGTTGTCAGCACCGCAGAGTAATGGGGAGGTTGTGGTAGCTCAGTCGTATGACGGGAAGTTGATCGGATTTGATTTCGATACGGGTGAAAAGCTGTGGAGCTACATGAGCGATGTGCCAGTGCTGACATTGCGGGGTACCTCAACACCCATATTGATTGGTGATGTCGCGGTTGCTGCATTTGCCGACGGCAAAGTTGTTGGTATATCAACCGAGAGTGGCAGTGTTGTCTGGGAAGCTCGGGTGGCCGTTGCTCAAGGACGTTCGGAAATTGAGCGCATCATCGATATCGATGGCACTATGGCACTTCAGGGTAATGAACTGTTCGTCGCCAGTTATCAGGGACGTATAGTGGCTATTGATACTCGTGCTGGTCGAAAAATATGGCAGCGCAATGTGTCGGCAGTTTCTGGCGTATCAATCGGCTTTGGCAATGCCTATGTTGCCGATGAAGATGGCACATTGAGCGCATTTCTACGTAATGGTCAGGGCATTCGCTGGCAGAACATAGTGCTCGGCTATCGCGAGTTGTCACGGCCAACACCGATTAGCAGTTATGTAGCGGTCGTCGATTTCGAAGGATATTTACATCTTTTTTCGCAAGTGGATGGGGAAATCGTCGGTCGCGAACGAACTGATTCAGCAGGCGCACGCGCCGATATAATTGCAAGCGGCAATACATTGTATGTTTACGGTAATAGCGGTGATCTCATCGCCTATGATATTCGCGTCAAGGAGTAACAAAGTATGCCGCCCGTCATCGCTCTGGTCGGGCGCCCAAATGTGGGTAAATCGACACTTTTCAACCAACTAACGCGTACTCGCGACGCACTGGTTGCGGATTTGTCCGGCTTAACACGTGACCGGAAGTATGGCCAAGGTAAGCTTGGTGATATTCCTTATATCGTTATCGATACCGGTGGTATCACTGGCGATGAGCAGGGTATTGATGCGGCTATGGCCAGCCAAAGTATGACGGCGATCGATGAGTCGGATGTCGTCTTGCTACTCGTCGATGGCCGCGCTGGACTACAGCCGGGTGACGAAGCCTTGGTGACGTATTTACGTCAGCGCGGTAAGGTGTTTCGTTTAGTTGTCAATAAAATCGATGGTGTTGGCGAGGATATTGCCGCAGCAGACTTCTATCGCCTTGGAGTTGATGCCGTTCACACGATTGCGGCTTCGCATAATCGTGGGGTAGGAAAACTAATTGCGGATGTGCTTGAGCCGCTGGCGCCTACTGTAGCTGAAGATACCTTCAATCCAGATGCTGTGAGAATGGCCGTCGTTGGACGTCCTAATGTTGGCAAGTCGACCCTAGTAAATCGTATGCTGGGTGACGATCGCGTGGTGGTCTTCGATGAGCCAGGTACGACCCGCGACAGTATTTATATTGATTACGAGCGACATGGACGGGCTTACACGTTAATCGATACCGCGGGCGTGCGTCGTCGTAGAAGTGTACATGAAGTGGTCGAGAAGTTTTCCATTGTTAAAACGTTAAAAGCCATCTCGGATGCGCATGTCGTTATTTTGTTGATGGACGCCCACGACGGTGTCGTCGAGCAAGATCTACATTTGCTGGGTCAGTGTATTGAGGCAGGTCGAGGTCTCGTTGTTGGTATCAACAAGTGGGATGGTATTGATGCTGACGAGCGTGATTGGATCAAAACGGAACTCAAGCGGCGTCTCATTTTTGCCGATTATGCGGATATCCATTTTATTTCCGCGATGCATGGCACCGGAGTGGGACATTTATATGAATCCGTGCATCGCGCTCACGCTTCGGCGACTAAGAGCCTTAACACTAATAAACTGACACGGATCCTGGAGGATGCTGTTGCCAGTCATCCACCGCCCATGGTTAATGGTCGCAGACCTAAATTGCGTTACGCCCATGCGGGTGGTCAGAACCCTCCCCTAATTGTGATTCATGGTAATCAGACCGACGCGTTACCCAAAAGTTATAGTCGATATCTTGAAAAGGTATTTCGCAAACAACTTGAACTACATGGCACACCGATCCGGATCGAATTGCGTACGGGTGATAACCCCTATGCTGGCAATCGTAACAAGCTGACACAGCGTCAGGTGCAGCGTCGAAAACGACTGGTTACCCATATCAAAAAGTCCGAGAAAAAGCGCAAGCAAAAGAGCACTCGCTAGTGTTGCGCGCCCAGATGATCTAACTCTCGGCAGTCACTCACCAAAATTCATTTGGCGAATGACTGTAATCGTAATCATTTATTTCAAAAATAGTACCTCTTAGTCGTATGATGCCTCCGGCGCCCAGTTACATGGCGTCAACCACACCGATTCAAACACTATTGAGGACATCTCATGGGTATCTATCTAGACACCATCAAAGAATTCGAAGGGCTGCATGCAGAGCAGGGCAGCACCTGGAGCGAAATCAATCCAGAGCATGCCGCACGCATGAAGCTGCAGAATCGTTTCCAGACCGGTCTTGATATTGCCCGTTACACCGCAGACCTCATGCGTGAGGACATGGCCGAATACGACGCTGACAGCGCCCAGTACACACAGTCATTGGGTTGCTGGCACGGCTTTATCGGCCAGCAAAAGCTGATTGCGATCAAAAAGCATTTCGGTACAACGAGCAAGCGTTACCTCTATCTTTCAGGCTGGATGATCGCAGCATTACGCAGTGAGTTTGGTCCACTGCCCGATCAATCTATGCACGAAAAAACCTCGGTGCCCGCTCTGATCGAAGAGTTATACACGTTTTTGCGTCAAGCAGACGCGCGTGAAATGGGTGGTTTGTTCCGCGCTTTAGATAATGCTCGCAAAGCGGGCGATAGCGCTGAAATTCGCGCGCTTGAGCAGCAGATCGACCACTTTCAAACGCATGTAGTACCGATTATTGCAGACATAGACGCTGGCTTTGGCAACGAAGAGGCGACTTATCTATTGGCGAAACGCATGATTGAGGCGGGTGCCTGCGCTATCCAAATTGAGAATCAAGTCTCAGATGAAAAACAATGCGGCCACCAGGACGGTAAAGTAACCGTACCGCACGCAGATTTCTTGGCAAAAATTCGCGCCATCCGGTACGCATTCCTTGAACTCGGTGTGCCTAATGGCGTGATTGTGGCACGTACCGATTCACTCGGCGCAGGCCTGACCAAGCAGATCGCTGTGACCAGTGCGCCTGGCGACTTGGGCGATAAGTACAACAGTTTCTTGGATGGAGATTACATCGACAGCGCTGAAGAAATCGCAAACGGTGATGTTGTGGTTAAGGCCAACGGTAAACTACTCAAGCCCAAGCGCTTAGCGTCTGGTCTGTTCCAGTTTAAAGCGGGATCAGGGGTGGAACGTGTTGTATTAGATTGCATCACCTCACTTCAAAATGGCGCCGATCTTTTGTGGATCGAAACCGAGAAGCCGCATGTAGGTCAGATCGCGGATATGGTTAATCAGATTCGCGAAGCGGTACCTAACGCCAAGCTGGTCTACAACAATAGCCCGTCGTTTAACTGGACATTGAGTTTCCGCCAGCAGGTCTTTGATACGTGGAGTGAGAGCGGTAAAGACGTCTCAGCATTTGAGCGAGCGAACTTGATGAGTGCGCAATACGATGACAGCGAACTGGCTGCGGTTGCGGATGAGAAAATCCGCACTTTCCAAGCGGATGCGTCTCGTGAAGCGGGTATTTTCCATCACCTCATTACGTTGCCGACTTATCATACAGCTGCGTTATCGACCGACAACCTGGCTAAAGAGTACTTCGGTGATGCTGGCATGCTAGGTTATGTTGCAGGGGTTCAGCGCAAAGAAATCCGTCAGGGTATCGCATGTGTCCGTCACCAAAACATGGCGGGCTCTGATATAGGCGATGACCACAAAGGGTACTTCTCGGGCGACGCAGCACTGAAAGCCGCTGGCGAAGACAATACGATGAATCAGTTTGGCTAAATGTTAGCGGGCGGGGGAATTTAGCGATCAACCATCGAACTAAAAAAGCCCTATCAGGTGTACTGATGGGGCTTTTTTTTGACGGATAGATAGCGCACTCTCAACATTATGAAATGGGATGATATAGATAAACAAGTTTGTTCGGTTGCCCGAGCGCTATCGGTTGTGGGTGAACGGTGGACGCTACTCATCGTCCGCGATGCATTTAAAGGTACCCGACGTTTTGAAGAGTTTCAGCGGAGTTTGGGTGTCACGCGACATCGCCTTGCGGAACGTCTCAACGGGCTGGTGGAAGAGGGGGTGCTAACTAAAGTACCCTACAGCGACCGCCCTGTTCGTTATGAATACCGTCTCACTCGGAAAGGCTTGGCGTTGTATCCTATTTTAATATCGTTGAGTCACTGGGGTGATGTCTGGATGGACGACGGTGCGGGTCCGCCACTGCATTATTGGCATAGTCGTTGTGGACATCAGTTTCAGCCTGCGCTGGCCTGCGACCACTGTGGCGATCCGATTAAGCCTGATGAGGTATCCCCGCAGTTAGGCAATGTATTGACGGCCTTTGTCCAGTCCTGTCGAGAGGCGGGAGAGCCTGTGCCCACGGATAGTGAGTTAGCGCGAGACGCAATTCTATTTAACACGCATTTTAAGGAGACAGTCGAATGAACACAGCGTCCAATAATTTAGTCATGAATGGCAACATGGACGATAAACAGAATGCGGAAACACGGACCCTCGAGCAGGAGCAACGATTTCGCAAAGAACGTCTGGCCGCGGCATATCGCATCTTCGGAAAGTTCGGATTTGACGAGGGGGTAGCCGGACATATCACTATGCGCGATCCTATCGATCCTGAAACATTTTGGGTCAATCCCATGGGGCGTTCGTTTAAACAAATTTGTGTGTCTGACCTGATTCGGGTTAATCATGAAGGCGATATTGTCGAAGGTGCGGGATTGCTTAACGGCGCCGCATTCACTATTCATGGGCAGGTGCATATGGCTCGCCCAGACGTCATTGCTGCGGCGCACGCACATTCGTTATACGGTAAAACGTGGTCGTCTTTGGCTAGGCTCTTAGATCCGATCACTCAAGATGCGTGCGCATTTTTCGAAGATCATGTCGTGCTCGATACTTATACGGGTGTGGTTATTGATATGTCGGAGGGTGCGCAACTCGCGAAAACTCTCGGCGACAACAAAGCGATTATCTTGCGCAATCATGGGCATTTAACCGTCGGCCAATCGGTTGATGAGGCAGTATGGTGGTATGTCACCATGGAGCGTAGCTTCCAGGCGCAATTGATGGCTGAGGCAGCAGGGACACCACAGCTCATACCCGAAGAAGTGGCGCGCCATACGGCGGGTCAGGTGGGCTCACATCTGGCAGGTTGGTTCAGCGCACAGCCGATGTTCGATGTCATTCTCGCTGAACAACCCGATCTACTTAACTGAGGTCTCACCATCATCCGCTGCGGAGCTTTTAGGGGCTGCGAGTTGGCTGTTGTTAGCAATAATTGGATGAATCTTGAGTGATTGTTGTTGGTGAGCGGCGAAATGCCAGCCATAGTAACAATAAAACGGCTAGCTCAATGCCGAGCATCGGATAGTGCACCAGGACGACTTGTAGTTCTTTATCGGTGATGCCATACCCGTATGCTAGGCCTTGGTAGGTTGCCCAGGATATCGCCATGCCGCCGAGATAACCCAATTGCTTTGCGACATCCAATTGGGTTAGTCGATGTTGTTCTGGTATCAGTAGGGTTTCGCAGCGCACCAAATAGCTGCCGAATAAAAAAGTAAACTGATAACCAAGATAGATAAATAGCGCCAGACTGGGATTTAGATCGAAAGCCAATACGCCAATGACACCGGCTAAGACGACCCATTCCACTAGCATGGAAATTCGGTAAAACCAGTTGGCATTGAGAATGCGTTGGTATTGCATGGCGACCAGTAACGTACCTATCGCGAGCCCAATGCCGCCGGCAGAAAAAACGCTGGGGGATAACGGTGTATAAAGTACGAATATGGCCCCGACCGACAAACCTAAAAATAGCGAGTTGAAAAATTTGTAACTAATATAAAATGGCAACCTGATAGGGCGTGCGATCGCGTTATTGCTAGTTGCTGTAGGCACGATCTAAAAATCAACGCCGCGACGTGCACTAATGCCATCGCGAAAAGCATGCTTAATCTCTTTGACTTCTGAGACCGTGTCCATCGCTTCTCGCAGGGCGTTACCGCCGCCACGACCCGTGACTACAACACTTTGCGCTGCCGGTCGCTGTGTGATCGCGGCGATGATGTCCGACTCAGGCAAATAGTCGAACGCCAGCATATAAGTGATTTCGTCGAGTACAACCAAGTCAAAGCTGGGATCGGCCAACATGGTTTTGGCGACCACCCAAGTACGTTTTGCAGCGGCAATATCACCACTGCGATCTTGGGTATCCCAAGTGAAGCCTGTACCCATTTGGTAAAACGCCACATCAGGGCGCTGCTCTTTTAGGAAAATCTCTTCGCCGGATAGTTGCTCACCTTTGATGAACTGCACCACGCCTACCGTATGCCCATAACCGAGTGCCCGCATGATCATACCGAAGGCAGAACTTGTTTTACCTTTGCCGTCGCCAGTTAGTAAAATAGCAACACCGCGTTCATTACTGGCTGCTGCAATACTCGCGTCGACGGCGATTTTTTGTTTGGCCATAGCCTTGTTGTGGCGCGCAGTTTTTTTATCACTCTGTGTGTCATTGGTCATTAGCAGGTCCTCATATTTTATTGCAGTATTAAAATTGGTACTGCATACCTGCATACCAAGCGCGTCCCTGACTGTTGTAGCCTGGGACTTGCTGGTAGTCAGTATCGAATAGATTTTCGAAACGTGTATTGAGTACTAGATGTGGGCCTAATTGATAGGTGGCCGACAGATCGACGACAGTGTAATCATCTGCAGGCGCATCATTGATATCGACCGCGTCGGCAGCAGAGCGACCAGTAAGCGCGACAGAGCTTTGTTCACCTTGCCATTGCAAACTTACGCGTAAAAGCCAAGTAGGCCGGTACGGTCGTTTTGCGCCCGACGGTGTTTCTGTGTCGGTCCAGGCGCCATTGGCAATTAAGTTAAACTGCGCTGTTAAAGCCACTTCGGAGATCAGTTCAACACCTGTTGAGCGTGCTTTCCCCGATCTTTGCAGATAACCCGAATAGCCCAGCAAGTCGAAATAAATTTCATCATCAATCCATTGCTCAAAATAGATAATTTCACCGCTATGGTTTGATTGCTCAAAACGTGCGGCGACTTCCCAGCCTCCCGTTTTTTCCTGTGCTAGAGCGATGCCTTGGGCGGGCGCGTAAGCAAATGGGCCGCTGTTGTACGCTATTTCATAGAGACTGGGCGCCCTAAATCCCGTCCCGGCAGCGGCACGCAAGATGAGTTGGCCCTGATCGATGACGATCGGATGTACTGCGCTCAGCCGCCAGGCGGTGTTGTTGCCAAAATCTTCATTGTCGTCATACCGTATTCCAGCGGTCAGCGTAGTAATACCGAGTGTTTGCAACCATTCGCCGTAGAGGCCGATATTATCGCGCGACTTCTGGTTGCCGTCATCAAGGCTTTGCGTGCTGATATCGATACCGTAGGTTAGACGTTGCTGTTGTGTCGCTTTCCAGTTGCCGAGAAACGAGAGTGTTTTGTTGTCACCTTGGGTGCGGTAGCTCTCTTGACCGGCACTCATAAACTGCCTATCTGTCTGGCTTTCACTGTAGGCCAGCTCATGCAGCGTCTGAATGGTCGTCCAACTAGCTGCAACACGCCAGGCTCGCTGCGCGTAGTTGTCCTCGCAATCATTGAGTGGTGCGAAAGTGACGGTGTCAAAGCAGTTATCGTAATCATTTCGACCATCGATATCGTGAAAAGTCGCCGTCACGGCAAGTGCGTCACTGAGTTGGGCGGCCAATGTGCTGTGAATTGTTGTATTCTCATAGCCGTCTAGATCCGGATTGATATCGTCATGTACCCGTGCATTGATGCCGTCTGTGGCGAGATCTGAAGCACTGAAAGCGGCGGAGATAACATCGTTACCACCGGCTAGATTAATACCATATTGTCTAAAGTCATCGTCACCATATTCAGCACGTAGTGCACCCGCAAAGCCTGACTCAGGCTGCTGCGACTGGATGCTGATAACACCCCCTGCATCGGCACCATAGAGCAATCCTTGCGGTCCACGAAGAATTTCGATGCGGGATAAACCTTGGGTCATGAGATGTTCGATACGAGGACTTATTTGTGGCGATGAAGGGTCTGCGATATCAATGCCATCAAACAAAATACGTGTGCGGTAACCCTCTTCACCGCGGATGCGTACATTCGCGGCTTTGCCGTAGCCACCATTTTCAGTCACCGCAATACCGGGTTGGTTGTCAAGTAGCGTGGCGAGATCAGCATAGCCTAGTAGACGAATATCATCGGCGTCGATCAGGCTGACACTGACACCGGTCTGGTCGAAACGAGTGGCAACCCTAGACGCGACAACAACAGTTTCTTCTAACGCGGTGCTCGTGCTCTCTGCGAAGGATGGGTGAGCAATCGCAAATGTAGTGGCTGCAGTTAACAACACACTCACGGCTCTAACAGGGTACAAAATAGCGCTTGGCAAGGTCGATCTCCTAAAGGAATAGTAGATGCCAAGCAGAGGACAGCCGCACGAACGGCACAGGCGAGGGTCGGCGTAATACCGAACAAAACCTGACAGAGCCCTCCGCTCTGCGGTACAACATCGTGTCAGGCAGGTGTCGGACTACAGCTAGGCTGATTACCGTTGCGGGGGCAGCGCTGGGTTTGAGTTATCTCACCAGACTTCCCTTTTAACCTACCCAAATCTCCGATCGGCAGGCACCTGACGCGATATACTCTACGAGTTTGCTGCGTGTTGGTCAAACAGAATCAGGTTAAGATAGTGTTTATGCAAAACAATACTCATTCACAGGTAGCTGCGCTGCGCGTTGCGCAATGGCGTGATCACGTTGCAAATTTGCTGGGTCGTGCACCGAGAGGACTGCGCGACATCGCAGTGTTCAATAACGAAGGGCTGCCCTGTGTAATCCGGGTGGCGTCATTGGTCGATGGTAAACCATTTCCGACGTTGTACTGGTTGGTCGACCCTGAGCTCTCGTTGCGTATTGATCGTGTTGAGGCAGGTGGATTAATTGCGCAAATGCAGAAGCAGGTCGATGCATCCGCGGCTCTGCAGACTAAAATGTCGGCAGACCACGCCGCACATAAACTGCATCGCACGCGTTTTTTGAGTGCTGATGAACGGCGGATATTATCAGGCTGGGGGATGATGGCTGCACTGGATCAGCGTGGCATTGGTGGTATTGCCGAACCTACGCGTATCCGTTGCCTACATACTTGGTATGCTGCGCATCTGGTCACGCCCAATACGATTGGGCAACTGTTGGATGCCCACTGGCAAGCCGAACCTCTATGATACGCGGTGACGCGTTAAGATTTACTACACCTTCACACGGAGCATCATCGCTATGCCTATATTGACGGACGATACCCGTATTCACACTTTACATGAGTTAATCTCCCCTGAGCAGTTGCTTAACGATCTGCCGATTGACGAAGCGTTGGCCGAGCACGTAGCCGCCTCACGTCAGGCTATCCATCATGTGCTTCAAGGACAGGACGATCGCCTAGTGGTGATAGTAGGGCCTTGTTCCATTCACGATCCCGAAGCGGCACTGGAATACGCTGAGCGCCTGCTGCCCTTGGCGAGTCGATTATCAAATGATCTGTTAGTTGTTATGCGGGTTTATTTCGAAAAACCACGCACAACAGTCGGTTGGAAGGGTTTGATTAATGATCCCGATTTAGACGATTCTTTTCAGATCAACAAAGGGCTGCATTTGGCTCGCAAGCTTTTGGTTGATTTGAATCGACTCGGTCTGCCGACAGGCACTGAGTATCTCGACCTGATCTCGCCTCAATATCTTGCCGATTTGGTGTCTTGGGGGGCCATCGGCGCGCGCACGACGGAAAGCCAAACCCATCGGGAGTTAGCCTCGGGGCTGTCATGTCCCGTTGGATTTAAAAATGCGACTGATGGCGATGTTCAAGTGGCGGTTGACGCTATTGGTGCGGCTAAGTGTTCTCACCATTTCCTATCGGTGACGAAACAGGGTCAATCTGCCATTTTTGAAACGACGGGCAATGAAGACTGCCACATTATTTTACGCGGCGGTCACAAACCTAACTACGACATGTTTTCAGTGGATGACGCCTCCGCGCTGCTTGCAAAGGCGAATTTACCCACGCATTTGATGATTGATGCCAGTCATGCCAATAGCCGTAAAATACCTGAACGGCAAGTCGAAGTAGCGCGAGACATTGCCATTCAAGTGCGTCGTGGTAGTCGCGCCATCATTGGTGTCATGCTGGAAAGTTTTCTTGTGGAAGGCCGGCAAGATGTGGTGTCTGGAGAGCCGCTAACCTACGGGCAAAGTATTACTGATGCCTGTATGGCCTGGGATACAACAGAGCTTGTTTTGGAAGAACTCGCAGCTGCAGTTGCGGCCAGACGGCTGGCCTGAGCGCGTGCTATTCAATGCCGCTATGCTGAGCTATTTGAGATGAGCGCAATCGCGGTTTCTTGTCTAGGGAGAACTGAACATGTCATCTAAAATTATTGTTGCAGGATGTCTGACGCTGCTGCTTACCTTGCTCAGCTTCTCGGCGGGGTCGGCGGAAGAAGCAAATGGACCGACGCGGATTGAAATTAACTTTGCACAACTCAATGCAGAACTAGCGTTGCTTTCTGATGGCAGTCATTTCGAATTTCTGCCCGAAGACACCTGGAGTGTTGCCCTGCAGTTTCGCCAAGACGAACGAATACTTAAAAGCTTAGGTGTGTTTTCCGATCTTGCCGATAGTGTGCTTTCCCTGCCGAGCGAGTCATCGGATCGCATTCAATTTGCAGCGTTATTGATTGAAGCACAATCACCTATCAATACGTTATTTAGAAATCGGCTACAAAGCCTAGAGCAGCGTTTGCAGGTGCAATTACGGATTGTTGCAGCGAGCTCCGGCGTCGATCAGATACAAGGCAAGGCACTGGCATCGAGTTTAGATAATCAGCGCTTGCGTTATTTGGAAGCGATGATTGATCAGATAAAAATCCGGTCGAAACTGAATATGCCCATCGATATTTTGGTGGCGATGGCGACTTCATCGCTTATCCGTCATGCGGAAGAGTTGTTAGGTGCACTAGAGCTTGGTCGCAGCGTCAGCGCCGCGATGTTAGCGCAATTATCGAGCTCGCCCGACAATGTCGATCTTGAAGCGGCGCTGCAGACGCAGAAACAAAATTTATCGCTGACGGCGCGTCATCTCGATCAGGTGGTAGCGCAATTGAATCGCTTAGAGATCGATACGGTGAATTTTCGAAAAGCTTTATTGAGTCAGGCTGATAGCTTGTCGGTGGCCAGTGTTGATGCCGATTTGGTCTCTACGTTGCTCCAGGAATTGCGTGATGCGGCCATAGTGTGGCTGGAGACGAGCGCGCTTAACTTTATACTTCAGTTGGCACTATTTATCGCAATAGTGGTTCTTGCTCGAGGGCTCTCACGGTTTGCCAAGCGAGCTGCGACACGGGCAATGACTTCAAAGTCTGGACGTATGAATTTATTGCTACGTGATGTAATTGTCTCATTGATAGGCGGTGCGGTGCTTGTCATGGGTGTGCTGATCGCTTTTTCGCAGGTTGGTATTTCACTCGCGCCAATGCTGGCCGGTTTGGGTGTGGCTGGATTTATTGTTGGTTTCGCGCTACAGGATACGCTGGGTAATTTTGCTGCAGGTGCGATGATCTTGACGTATCGTCCCTTTGATATGGGCGACTATATTGAAGTGGCGGGCATAGAAGGTTCGGTCAAGCATATGACGCTGGTGTCAACTACCATCACGACGGTCGACAACAAAACACTGATTGTTCCTAATAGCAAAATCTGGGGCGATGTTATCCGCAACTACACAGGTCAGCGAGTTCGCAGAATCGATTTAGAATTTGGCGTCAGTTACAACGATGACATCGAACATGTTGAACGGATCTTGCACGACGTACTGAGTCAGGAATCTATGGTGTTGGCCACGCCTGAGCCAATGATCCACCTACACCGTCTCGGCGAGTCATCGGTTGATTTTATTGTTCGACCTTGGGTGCGTACAGAGGATTATTGGGAGGCTTACTGGGCTCTAATGCGCGCGGTTAAACTGCGCTTTGATGCGGAGGGCATTTCAATACCGTTCCCACAACGTGACGTACATTTGTTTTCAGTGTCGACCACCTAGGCCGTGTGCCAGCTGATGCGTTGGGGGCGCCAACTCACCCCGGTAGTGGCGGTGTAGTCGAGCCGTCGTTCGATATTGTCTGCATCGCTATCGGCACCCGAGTCTAATTCGGTCCACAGCGGCACAGTCCGGTAAAGATCGTCCAATAGTTCCCAGTCAAGATTGATCTGGAAGTTGCCTCGGTTGCGACCGATATCAGACAGGGATCGGTATACATTGGCCGCCATTAGGATGCCCATATCGAGATCGCTAAAGCGATACAGATGCCATCATCCGGTAATAAAGGCTTCGACTTCTTTGCTGCGGGTGATTGATTCACCGCCGGCTTGTTCAGAGGGTCTTTTTTCGTTCACGACTTGTGCACCGAGTGCACTGCTGAGCTGAGATCCGGCCCGATCTATGAAGCACCGACCAAACCCACCTCCAAGAGTGACACGACCTTCATTGCCCAGTGTGTCGTTGGTGCTGTAGTTGGCCGTAAAGAGTCAGTATGTTTCAGCGCGATTGGTCCAGCGCTGGTGTTGTAGATCGATGTTGGCACTGGTTTCTGTTTTTGTGGCAGTGACCCCGTCTTTCGTTGGTTTCGCGAAAGTTATTGCGAGTAATGGCCTTTATCGAGGAACGCCTGAGGGCGGACTCATAGGCGATCTCTGCGGTCAGAGACGTCGTGCGTGTGGTTGGGTCTGCATAAAACGTAGTATCAAAGCGTAGATCTAGTCGGTCCTCAAGGCTATCTTCTATCGGCCGAAGATCCACCACCTTAAGTAACGCGATCTCACGAAGGTTATCGATACGGGTAAATTGTAAGTAGCCTTTGCGGTCCGGCTTTGAAATATTGCCGAATAAACGTTCGCCCGAGTCCAAACGTAAATCAAAGTTGTAACGACTATCCACCTGCGCAATATCCTGCCAATACAGAAATATGGAATCGCCATAACTCGGATTTATTTCCGGTTTGCCCGCGGACATGCCCATAATTTCTCCGCTAATTCGATCGCCGTTGTACAGATCTATAACATCGGTTTTGTCATGCCCCGCTCATGTTGATGAAGTGATCATCACAAATAGCGCTGCAACAATGCACTTAATGAATGTTGTCTTAATAGATGTACTTAAGCTTTGCCTATTTATTCGACGGTCTTTGTTGGTGAATGGACGTACCATCAACCGCAAGGGCGGCTGATGGCGTGACTCGATTCATCCAAATTGGAAGAAACACAGTTTATTGCCATCGGTATCGCGGACATAAGCACCATAGAACATGTCTGGGATACGCTGTCCAGGCTCGCCGTCGCAGCTGGCACCTAACGCTATCGCTTTGTGATAAAGCGCGTCACAAGCCTCTTTGCTACCGGGATTGAATGCAACCATATTACCGTTGCCCGGATGGTTGGGTTCTTCATTGTGGGGCACACAAACTGCGAGCATCGGATTAGCCATGTCTTTGCCAAAGAAAGCAATGCGATCCATATCGATCAGCGAAGTTGCGCCGAGCTCGGCCAGCAGTTCGCCGTAGAATGCTTTGGCTTTGATCATGTCTGAAACACCGAGGGTGACGTATCCAATCATTTTTGCTCTCCGTTAAAATACTAAAGTGTATTCGCTTGCGTGGTGATGTGCGACCTGAAATTGATCGCCATCGGTGCGCCGATCTATGTACAGCAGCACTATTGGCCAGCGGTTGACGGCCTTTTGCCGTCATTTTAGATTCCACCGTTAAACTCTAGGTGAATGTATATCTGGATCAGATTCTCGCTGTCACCACTTTTATCGGGCGGTGACTGACGTTGACCTTCAGCCGCTGGCCCGCGCCTTGATTACGTGACGTACCGCCATATTTAGCCGTCGTTGCGATCTGTTTACTGACACTATTTATGGCCGAGCTGATGACGAATAATGCGGCAGCGGCCTTGATCTCCGCCTCTTGGCTATTGGCACAGGCTCAGTGACTATGCCCCTTGTGATGGCGGTCGCTTTTGGTGCCAGCGCCTCTTTTTTGACACCTTTTGGTGACACCACTAATTTAATGGGACAAAATCTCGGTGGTTATCCTCGTATCGACCATTTAAAACTAGGTGCGCCAGTCTCGTTGGGATATTTAGCGGCGGTGCTGACAAGACTGCCCATGGTGTATCCGCGTTAGATACCGAAGTTGTGCGAGGGCAAACTGGATGGGTGATGGTGCCAATGAGATCGTGACAATATAACGATCGGCGCCGACCGTATAAGCCGCCGTCAGTTCAGGATAGGTGTGAGTGCAGGTTATTATTTCGTTTTTTTTTAATGAGGTTTTTTATAAGCCATTTCTGAGCGTATTTTCTGAGTACTTAAACGCCACATTGCCGCTGATAGAATTGTGGTAAGTTATCGGAAAAATAAACGGCGCAACCACGCTAGCATGTAGACAGAAGGCTGCGTCCTATTTTTGAAGCCAGCTGGGCTGGGAAAAGATCTGTGTCGCGTCTTTGTTTCCGACAACGCAGGAAAGTGCGATCGGATCGTGGCTGTCATCGCTGAATCACCTTGTGTAAAGTGCGTATTACCAATGAGAATGTATAGATAAGACATGATTAAGCGACCATCAGAACTATTGACTCGGGAGGAACGTGCGGCGCTTTCTCGGCGCAGCGATATTCATGCTTGGGGGCTTGTGGCGGGTACTTGGGTGTTGGTCCTGATGCTGCTTGGTATAGCCGGTTTATATCCTGGCATATTAACCACGCTGTTGGTGCTATTACTTTTACCAGGCCGGCAGCTGAGTCTTGCAGTATTGATGCATGAGGCAGGTCACGGAAGTTTGTTTGAGCGTAACTCAACCAATCGCTGGGTCGGTCAGTGGCTCTGTGCACTGCCGACCCTGGCCGATCTTGACAGCTATGCCCGAGGACATCTCGAACACCATCGTCAGGCAGGTACCGACGCAGATCCGGATTTAGCTAACTATCACGCCTATCCGATAAGCCGCGCGAGCTTGCATAGAAAAATAATACGTGATTTGACAGGGCAGACGGGTCTTAAGTTGCTAGTTGCAGTGATCGGCGGCGCTACCGGTATTGTCAGTCAAGGACAGCGACAAAATCGCAGTCTGTTAGTCAAGCAACTATCCACTCAACTGGCTTTGTTTGTGTTGCTGTCGCTATTTGGCATCGGCTGGACTTACTGGCTTTGGTTGGCCACTTTTCTCACCACTTTTATGTTGGTTATTCGCTTGCGTCAAGTTGCCGAGCACGCGGCGGTGCCTGACCTATTTGATCTCGATCCTCGGCAGAATACGCGAACTGTTGTAGCACCTGTGTGGCAGCATTTTCTGCTGGCGCCATGCTATGTTAATTACCATATGGAGCATCACTATATGTCGGGCGTACCCTGTTATAGATTGAAGCATTTACGTACATTACTCAAAGCGCGGGGGTGTCTTGATCACGTGACCGAATACACAAGTTATGCCCAAGTCTTGCGTGCCGCGGTGACGTCCTGATGGCATGGTCACCCGATGCGTGGGTTGAACAACATTTTGGGCCCATTGCGGAGGCCTTCTCCGATACTGTCTTTTACGCTGTCCCCATGCTCGGAAGCCAAGTCCCTTTAATCGTTCTTTGGCTTGCTGTCGCCGCTGTCTTTTTTACCTTTTATCTTGGATTTATAAACTTGCGCGCGATTGGATTGGCCTTGCGCCATGTCCGCGGCGACTATAGTGATGCCTCAGCGCCGGGTGAAATCAATCACTTTAAAGCGGTGGCAACGGCTATTTCCGGTACGGTTGGCGTGGGTAACATCGGTGGTGTTGCAGTGGCGATCTCTTTGGGTGGCCCAGGGGCGGCATTTTGGTTGTTTGTCGCCGGACTGTTGGCCATGTCAACGAAGTTAGTTGAGTGCACGCTAGGGGTTAAGTACCGCCGACATAATGCCGATGGCTCAGTTTCAGGTGGCCCGATGTATTACCTTGAAGCTTGGTTTAGTCAGCGTGGTTGGCATCGGGCAGGACGTACAATGGGTGGGTTTTATGCATTGGCGTTGGTCATCGGCTGTTTTGGTATTGGTAATATGTTCCAATCCAATCAGGCTTACGCACAGATGTTGGTCATCACCGGTGGCGATACGGGCTTCTTAGCAGAACGCGGCTGGCTATTTGGGTTAGTACTTGCTGCTATTGTGGCCGCGGTGATCATCGGCGGCATCAAGTCTATCGCGCGCGTCGCCGGTGTATTAGTGCCGTTTATGGCCGGACTTTATGCAGTAAGCGCACTGATTGTCATAGGCCTAAGCATTGATTACTTGCCGGGAGCGATCAATCTTGCCGTGTCCTCTGCATTTAGCCGGGAAGCGGCAGCAGGTGGAATGCTCGGCGCTGTCATTATTGGTTTTCAACGGGCCCTATTTTCAAATGAGGCGGGGCTTGGATCTGCGTCTATTGCACACGCCGCGGTTCGTACTGAACGTCCAGCCTCTGAGGGTATTGTGGCGTTGCTGGAGCCTTTTATCGACACTGTAGTGATCTGTACCCTGAGCTCACTTGTGATCCTCACAACCGCGATTCCACACGGTTTGGGGGGTGATGGACTGGAAGGGATTGAGCTTACCTCGGCAGCGTTTGCCTACCACTTTAGCTGGGCGCCCTATGTGATAGCCGTTGCGGCATTGTTATTTGCGTTTTCAACCGCGCTAGCATGGTCTTATTACGGGCTGAAAGGCTGGACTTATTTAGTGGGAGAGGGGCGACTACGTACCCTCGCTTTTCAGTTAGTGTTCTGCATGTTTATTACATTGGGTTGTATGTTGCAGCTCGGAGCTGTGCTCGATTTCTCCGACGCCATGGTTTTCCTGATTTCCGTGCCCAACATTATCGCGCTGTATCTTTTTGCCCCTGAGGTTAAACACGACGTGCAAAGCTATTACGCCGAGCTACAAGGACGGCGGTGAGATACTTACCGCACCAAAGTGGCCGATTGTCTTATTAGCGCTTATTCGCGCTTAGTAGGGGATATCCCCTTCGCTAACGACGCGATGTAGGCGCCTAGTGGCCGGGAAGAAGTCATTGATTGGCTTGTGCTGTGTGCTCCGGTTATCCCAGATAGCAATACTGTCGGGTTGCCATGCAAAACGACATGTCAGCTCCGTGGTCGCCGCGTGCCGGTATAAGAATCTTAAGATGTCCTCTGACTCCAGGCGCGGTAAGCCTTCGATATGCGTGGTAAACAGCGAGTTGACGAAGAGTACTTTCTTGCCTGTTTCTGGGTGCACCTGAATGACTGGATGACGAACCGGCGGGTTGGCGTTAACTGCATCGGCCAGACGCTCTCGACCACCGGGCTCCGCAAGACTCTCTTTAAAGCCTGCACTGAAATCATGCACCGCATAAAGACCTTCTAAGTACCGCTGCATCCCAGGGGATAGCGTATCGTAGGCTGACGTCATACTAGCCCAGAGTGTGTCACCCCCAACCTCAGGGATGATCATGCCGCGCAGTACTGTCACCGACGGTGGATGTGGCCGAAAGGTCATATCCGAGTGCCACATCTCAATTTTAGAGGGCTTTTCGCGCGTACTTTCTAAAATCATGACTTCCGGTAAGCCATCGACGGTACCGTAGGCCGGATGTGTCTGCAGCGGTCCAAAAATACGCGCTAAATCTCTTTGCTGTAACGGATCGATCGCCTGGTCGCGAAAGAAAATAACTTCATGCGTATTGAGTAGCTGGCGAATACCTGACTTTAAATCGTCGTCAAGGGGCTTTGTCAGGTCGACACCGTGGATTTCAGCGCCCAATGCGCCGGCAATACGTGTTACGTACATGTCTCGTTCCTTCTCATTTTGAGTCCTTAGCGACCAGCGCTAGATTTTGACCTTAATTGGTGAACCCAAGCAAGGAATCTATTGCCAATATAACGATGAATTAGGCAGAAGGAATCAGCCAATGGCACTATATTTTTTATGGCAACCCCTGAATTGGCTCAGGGGTCTTGTTGGGTGTTGGCCTCGTTATATGGTAACCGCAGCGATCTTGCTGGCGGCTATAACATCAAGCGGCCCGCTTTACGCTAGAGAGGGACAGCCGCTCACTATTGATAATCTCATGGTCGATCCAAATCATGTTGATGTTGTGATGGGTTTCAGTCAATTCAATCTTGCGGGTATCTCAGGTCATAGCTTCACGGCGCGTAGCCAATGGGGCGCACACCCAGACGTCAATATCACTGCCAGCTATGGCGCCAGCTTTTGGGGTGCACTGCCGACGGCAGAAATACGCCATAGCGGCTTCGATCTTAGCTGGCAAACAGTTCGTGAGGGTCGTTTACCCGCGGTACTGCTTTCGGCTAGCGCAACGCGTATCGATGGTGCGGTTGAGCAATGGCAGATGGGACTCGGCGCCACGCTATGGCGCTCTATCGATCCCGTCGTGTTGTCATTGAAGATCAGCGGGTTTGATTGGACGGGTGATCAGGAGCAAGTATCAGCGCGGAGCTGGGAGATTTCGCCGCGAATAAATTTCGCGGTTAATCCCGATATTACTCTGGTTTCTGGCTGGCGATTTCAGCGCGGCAATCAAAGTCGTCAGAGTGCAAGCTGGGGTTTGGCATGGGCCGTGGCAACCAATCTGCAGATATTTATCGAACATGAGCTCGAAAGTGGTGCAATAGGCGGCAGTCGATTTGACCTTAAATTCAGATATCGGCTTCGTTAATTAGGCGCTATTAGGCTATTTAGGCACGGTGTTGTGCATCGGCAACTTAAGGGCGTTAGCCCATCAACCTATCTCGCTCAGGACGAGTGAGAAACAATGACAGGAGTCAATTATGAAGAAATGGATTGTTGCGACAATGGCGTGCGCAATGCTGACCTTGAATGTCAGCGTAAGCGCTCAAGCCGCGGATCAATGGTCGGCATCACAATTGGATCAAGAGATGCTCTCCTCAGTTTTTAACATCGACACCTTAGATAGTCGCGGTGTGACAATACTGGATGAAACTCAACTTGGTGAAACACGTGGCAAATTGGCGCCGATGTTGGGCTTCGTGATGGGTGTCGCGGCCCTCGATCTCACCTTGGCAGGCTTTTACTGGGGCGTTTATGTGCCGTACTACGCAAAAATGAGCCCTAGCTTTAGCTATCAAATACCTTAAGTAAGTAACCGATTTAGGGAGTTGCAACTATGAATGCTGTCGAGGAATTAAAGCGGAAACTCGCTGCTGAGCAACGGCGGCAAAAAATCTCGCAACTTTGGGTGCGACATTTTTTCATCGCCATATGTGTTTGGGCGGCTCTCGTTGTGCTCCCCGTTTTTATCATTGGAGAAGTCGCTTATGTGTGGGGCTTTATCGTATTTTTCTTTGGAATTTCCTGTCTCTCATGGTGGACCTACCGACGCGCCCAGCGACAGGCTGACAGCGAGAACCATTAGCCTAAAGCGATTTTCCTGTGGTCTTGCTATGGCACTATTCTTGAGCTTAACGCTGTCTGGCAGCACGCTGGCAAGTTCGGCGGCTCCACTTGATAGATTTATGTCGTGGGCCGAGCGACGAGACGAAGGGGTGATCAAACAACAGTTGGATTACAGCTGCGGTATCGCATCACTGGCGACCTTGCTTCATTTGCAACAGATAGCAAGTCCCACTGAACGGCAGCTGATTGAGCGTTTGGCAGGGTTGGTTGATCAGACACCTGTGGCGAGGGTCGATACGCGCTTAGCGTCAGGCTACAGCCTCGCTGATTTGTCAGGGTTAGCGGCTTCCTATGGTGTTAGCTCGTTCGCTTTGCGTCTGACCGCCGCGCAGTTACGCAGTCTTAAGATACCGGTTATTGTACAATTACACTTGGATACGGGCAGTCATTTTAGCGTGTTAATCAAAGCGCAGCGCGATACTGAATCGACTTTCAGATTGGCCGATTCCAGCTGGGGGAACAGACGCATGCTACCCCACCAGTTTCTCGATTTATGGCTCGATCCGGCGATCGTAGCAGACCCGAAAAATGAACCTTTCAGGCGTTCACCCATTAACAGGGAAACCGCAACAGGCTCCCCCAAAGCGGCGATCGCGCAAGCTGAAACCGGGTTGGTATTCGCGTTAATTCCCCGGTCGACGAAATGATGATTGTCGATGAAGTGCGCCACTGTCAAAACGATTGCTCAGCGGGCTATCTGCGATCAAGAAAAAACAGGAGCAGGATATTGATTGGCCAATGCGCTGCAATCGATCGGCCTCCGACGGCAAGACTGATATAGGCGCGCAAGCGCATCTCACCCCTTGGTCTTGCTGTGATACATCAGCGCCCCATCTCATAAAACAGGGGCAATATCTGAGTCAATGAGGACCGTCGTTTGGTGAGCGATAGTCGTGAGGGATCGGGTTTCAGTTTAACTCTCGCCACGCTAGACTCATGGCCTCAAGCTGGGTTCGATTCGCTTCGGCGGTATGATGATTAGTGATTACCGCTGTGCTGGCATGTTCGGCTAGCAAGTAGGTCTGTGTCACACGTCGTAGATCTTCGATCTGTGTGTCGATAACCCGCTGCCTGAACTGTCGACGTTGTGCGATATTGCGGTCGAACAACAGCGCGTGAAAGTGCGTCTTGGCTTCGCCAGCGGGGGATGCGGGTTTATCGAGGCTGCCGACAATGCCTAAAATAGCTTCTTCTAGCGCCAGCTGTTCATGATTTGTGTCGAGCAGCCACCGGATAGACGCATCGAAATCATCGAGAGTTTCGGTGAGACGTGGGTCCCGATAAGAGAAGAAGCGGAATGCGGCAATATTCGCATCATGGCTAGCACCGCCTCCATAGGCACCTCCTTGTTCACGAATAACGCGATGCAGATATCCGTTGCGGAGGAAGGCTGCGAGTACGGTCAGTGGTGCGGCATCGGCGTGGCCTGCGGCGACGGTAGGGTAGGCGCGTGCGCAGAAGTTGACCTGTGTGTTAGTTACCCAGCACTCACGACGCTTTTCGCGAATAGGCTTCGGTTTCCAGTCGGGCTGCGAGTGTTCGTTTGCCAATGGCGCTAGGAACTTGCTGGCAAAGGCTTCGGCATCTGCTACGGTGTCTTCGTCCGCAATCGTTGCCAGCGTCAAACTGGGTGCGCTGAGTAATACTTGATAAGTGTCGGCCAAGCTTGCGCCAAAGTCCCGGAGCTCAGCATGAGTATCCAGTGAATCATCGAGCAATCGTAGGCGTCGAATTCCCTCAAGTCCCGACTGCTCGTGGCTACGCAGTGCTAGGGGACTCATACCGGCAGTAGCAGCATTCATCGCTAGACTGTGGCCGTTGCCAGTGATCGACTGGTCCCGCCGAGAACGTATTTGGCTCACCAGTTCGCGTAGACGAGGCAGTTCATCAAAACGACCCTGAGTGAGTGTATCGTGCATCAATTGCACTTGCGCCTCGCCGCGATTAGCCAGTGCTTTTGACGACAAAATAAAATATGCCTGACAGTTTTGCTCATCATCGATAGCACTGCGTGATAATACACCTGCGCTGATTGAGCCTACGGTAGCAGAGTGTCGATCTTGTACGGCGAGATAATCTTGGTCACCGAGACCGAGCTCGGGCATTAAGCCGGTAAGCATCGGAAGTCGCTCTAGCTGCAGCGCATTAAGCGCGGGAAGTCGAGCGACAAGTTGCTGATAGACTAATCCATTAGTGCCGGTTGTATAGCGATGCAAGGTGCATTTATCCAGCGGAACAGCTGTTGAAATCGGTTCTTTGATATCGGCGGGAATATCGCTCAGTTCTACCCGCGGCAGGATCGTTGGATCATCGACTTGGGTCTGCCGCGCCTCCAAAGCCTTAGTCAGGTGAATGATCTCGGCCTGCTGTGTCTTGTTGAGGCTTGATTTGAGCTTTGCTAAACGGGTCTTCTCGTCAGCTAAGCGACGTTCAGATAGTGTTGTATCCGGACTGACGGTCAAGGTAACCCGATGTGGGTTGTCGATCAGCAAACGTTGAATCAGGCTGGGAATGTAGTCAGCTTCAGCGATTCGCGAACGTATAGTGGCTAATACTGGATCTAAATCAAGCGTCGCAACCGCATCTCCGTAATGAGTGGCGGCACTTAGCGCGCGCAGCATAAGGTTTAGCCCATAGGGCATGCCGTCGCCACTAATCTCGCGCTGATGGAGTTCTATCTGATGTAAAATTGCATTGAGACGGTCTTCGCTAATGCCTGTTTCGGCCACCGACGCAATGACTGCCAATACCTGCGCTTCGAAAACATCAGTATGCTTGTCTTCGCTACCTTCGATACCACAACAAAAGACCATTTCACGCATGGACTCCTCAACGCCACATAATGGCGATGGTGATGAGCCCAGGGCACTGGTTTCTAAGTATTTCATCAATGGCGAAGCACTGTTTTCCATGAGCACAGCAGATAACAGCTGAGCTTCTAACATGGCCGTTAAATCCGCACTTTCGCCGAGCTTCCAGCCCATAATGAGGTGCGTTTTGTCCGCAGTGTCATCGCCGGCGTCAATCGCATAGCTATGCGCCGCCCGCTTGGGTTCACTAAAGGGTGCTTCTAATGCCACTTCAATGCGATGGTCGCTGCGTTCAAAACGCGACAACACATGCCGTTCAAATTTGTGCTGATGCTCAGCCGCTGATATGTCGCCAAAGGTGAGAAATATCGCATTGCTGGGGTGGTAGTGGGACTGATAAAAATCTCGAAGCTGCTGGTAGCTGAGGTCCGGAATAACTTCAGGATCGCCGCCACTATTGAAGTGATAAGTGTTAGTAGGAAATAGCTCAAAGCAGAGCTGATCCCATAGCGTCGATGAGACCGATGACATGGCGCCTTTCATCTCATTGAATACGACGCCTTTATATACCAGATCGGAATTTGAGGAGTCGGCTTCTGAGAACTCAACGCGATGGCCTTCTTGCGCGAAGTCTAAAGGATCGAGCCGAGAGAAAAAGACCGCATCGAGATAGACGTCTAGAAGATTATCGAAATCTTTACGATTTTGGGTTGCGAAAGGGTATGCGGTCCAGTCGGAGCTGGTAAAGGCGTTCATGAAGGTATTGAGTGAGCGGCGTAGCATCATAAAAAATGGGTCGCGTACAGGGAATCGCTCGCTACCACAGAGCACAGTGTGCTCGAGGATATGTGCGACGCCCGTAGAGTCGTGAGGCACGGTACGAAGTGCCACCATGAATACGTTTTCAGCGGATTCGCTGGCGAGATGTAAATGCACCGCGCCTGTACCAGCGTGCTGATACTGCTCAACAGTGAGCTTAAGCGCCTTGTTGTCGACCCTACGTTTGAGTTCGAACGTATTGAGACTGGCATTTTCACTGCTTGGATTGGTGCTAAATTGTGCTGTCATGAGTGCTCCTCTCGCTTGAGTCGTGATTGTAACGACTTGTGGGTGTTAATGCCGCGCTTCAAGCGTAATCTGATAAATCCATGGCCAACGCTTACCGGTCACCCAGATGTCACCGTTACGAGGATCCTGTGCAATGCCATTTAAAACATCGGTACCTTGTTGACGGGCTTCGGAGGGTAATAGTCCTGTCAAATCGATGATGCCGGTGACATTACCTGTGCTTGGGTCGATTTTGATGATCTGATTGCTTTGCCAAACATTCGCCCAGATCTCACCGTTGATCCATTCCAGCTCATTGAGGCGATAAACGGGTTTTCCATTTAGGCGAACATTGATCGATTCTATACTGCCAATTGAGCTGGCGGAGAATGAGAATAACCGATCAGTACCATCGCCATACCAAATTTGATCGCCATTATGTGTCAAGCCCCAGCCTTCGGTGGGGATGCGGCGGATGCCCACTTGCATCAGCGTTTGGGCATCATAAATGAGTAGTTCGCGTGCCCGCCAAGTGAGCTGAAAAATAAACTCGCCGATCTGAGTCACTCCTTCAGCAAAATACTTTTTGGGCATGCTGACTGATTGTCGCAGGCTCATGCTATCAAAATCGTAGCGATTGAGTGTGGATTCGCCATATTGACCACTGCTCAGCCAAAGCGTGTTTCCTTGAATTTCCAGGCCTTGGGTAAAGTGCTCACGGTTGAGAGGTTTCTTTGCCTGTACAACGGCGTGATAAACGGGAACCGAGACGGGGTTATTTGTTTCTTTCATCGGTTGGCCCAGACTGTTTGCCGCACTTAAGCCCAAGCAAAAAAATGTTAGCAAGCGCATTATCATCGTTGTCCTCGAATAATGTCGCGGATCAAAAAACGCGCCGGTGAGAGCGCGCGCTGAAGGTAACGTGGCATTGGCGTCGGCTCTGCGCATATTTCACTGGCGATCAATTCCGCAGCGAGCGGCGCTGCGGTTAGTCCTCGAGACCCAAAACCTGTGCTCAAGTAGAGATTAGGCAATAAAGGCGCGGCTATATTGAGTACTTTTTTACTCCGCTTGGCCAGTATCCCATAAGCTTCAGTAAAAGCTGCAGAATCGGGCACGGCACCTATAAGGGGCAAATAGTCACTGCTGGTACAGCGCAGCGCGACGTGACCGTCAATTGGATTGTTATCATCAGCAAGATTCAAGCTGGGAAGTGCCCGCTGCAATGTTGTGAAGTTGAGCAAGTGATCGGCATGGCGCTCATCGAGTGCGATGTCATTGGGATTGTAGGTTGCGCCAATACAGTGGATACCCAAACGTGCCGGGGCTATATAGCCCTCGTGACACAGCGCTGTGCGCATCTGGCTGAGCGGCTCACGGGTGGTAATGTGCGTGGTTTGTCCTCGAATCCCCTGTAATGGCAGCCAGTCGAGTCCCTGTATGTTTAAGCTGTCGAGCGCGGTCGCGATGACCGTTACTCGCGCGGTGCCGACGACTTGATCGCACGGGTCGAGCGCCAGCCATTGCGATGTCGTATTGTGGATTTGTGGTGCCGGGCTCTGCTCTGAAGAAGCCGGTCCAGCCCGTTTAAGCGTGAGGATTCCCGTGCCACTGGTGACTTTGATTTGTGGGTGGTCCAGGAGTGCGCGGCATATGGCCGGTGGGTTGAGCCAATAGGCACCGGGATAATAAATACCTGGGCTATCGACCGCCATTCCTAGACACTCACTTGCCGCTGTTGCGTCTAATATTTGTGCCAGTTCGCTATCATCTTCAAGCACGGTGCTTAAATAAGCTAGCGTTTGCACATCCTGACTCAATTGTAGATAGCCGGTTTGAGCGCCATCGACACCGGACGTTAATTGACTGTTGGCAAATAGCTGTTTGTAGCGATGCACTGCATACTGGTAACTGCTGAGCGCAAAGTCAGTGAGGGCGCTGGTTTTTCGCGACAATCGCGTGTAGGTAATACCCTGTAAATTACTGGAGCCCCCAGATGCGATCTCGGACTGCTCGACGACATGTACATTAAAACCACGCTCGGCTAGGCTGCGCGCCACATGTGCCCCAGCAAGCCCGGCGCCGATGACCAGCGCGTCTCGGGCTGTAGTTTCGCAAGGGGATAGGTCCCAAGGGGTAGCGACTAGCTGTTTGGCAGGAGGTTGTTTTAAATATCCGTTAATGGCCTCGCGCTTGAGGCCAAAGCCCGGTCGCTTAGTGACCGAAAATCCGGCGGCGTCTAGACCGCGACGCACGTTCCCCGCGGCACTAAAGCTCGCCAGTGTGGCGTCAGGGCGGCTGAGCAGTGCGGCTGAATGATAGATTGAATCGCACCAGATTTCGGGATTTTTGGCGGGTGCAAAACCATCAAAAAACCAAGCATTGACCCAGTGCCGCTGACGGCTGGCGAGATCTTTAAGTGCCGTATCGGCATCTTCCCACCATAAATCAAGTGTAAGGGCCTGATCAGGCCAGCGCAGTCGGTGACAGCCAGCTGTGGCCGCAGGCCATTCGTTCATCAGTGCAGTAGCAAGAGGTTCTAGTGTTGGCCAATGGGCTGCAGCTCGGGCAAAATCGGCTTTACGCAAAGGAAACGCATCGATGGCGACGTAGTGCAGCTGAACATCAGGATGACGGTGCTCCAGCCAGGCTTGCCAGGTGAGTAAAAAATTAAGTCCAGTACCAAAACCCAGTTCTGTGATACAAAAGTTAGGCTTGTGCTTCTGTGTAAAACGGTTTTCGAGATTATTGCCCTCGATGAAGAGATATCGACTTTCAGCTATGCCGTCGGTGGAAGAGAAATAAAAATCGTCAAAAGCCTCAGCTTTGGGTACGCCGCCCTGCCACTCGAGTGTTGGCTGAGGCATGAGAGACCAAGGCTGATTGTTCCGTGAGATCACGCTAAACGCCTGAATTAAATATGAGACTATCTATCTTAACAGAGCGATGACACCCGCAGTGCTGGAGTCTAGGTACAAAGAACTAGTAAACTGCAAAGATTCTTTTGGAGGACAGACATGACCAATAAAGTCGCCAGTATTGGCACAGAACAGTTTGCTACGATTGCAGTCAATTTATTGCACCGAGGGTTGATTGAAGTAGCGCGCACAACGGCAAAGCGTGTGTTTCGTGAGCTTGACGAAGGACGCACGGTGACACTGACTAAATTGAAAATGGAAGATGGCGGTATGGTGCGTATGGATCTCACCCTCGACGCCACAGCATTTGATGGAGACTTGAATTTTTCAATGTTCCGCGATGGCGTGTTAGCGCTAATCGGGCAGTTAAGTGAGCCTTTGCGCGCAGGTAAGCCAGTGAATGTATTACACGCCATCGACGAGGCCGGCGCCCGCGAAGATGATGCTACGCGAGTATTTGCCGCCGGTGGCATTACTGTAAACGAGGGTATAGCTAACGTTTTGATGCTGGGAGTTCGTCCCGAAACCCAGCGACCCATTGTGACTTTGCAGTTGTTTTACGTGGATGCAGCGCAGTTTCAGTCTGACTCGTCAGTCTCGACCAGCTGAACCTGTGGCGCCGGTATTACAGTTACGGTTTCTTTGACTGTCGGCGCTATGACACTGGCTTCGCCCTTGGCGACCATTTTGCCATCCTGATTAGTGGCTTTACAGTTGATGGTCACCCAAGGCTTGGACGCGTGCTTAGCAGCCACTTCTAGATGTACAGTGACCGTGTCGCCCAATGTGACAGGTGCGCGAAATTGGATGCTCTGGCCGAGATAGATCACCCCAGGCCCTGGCAGCTCCATCGCTAATGCCGCGGAAATAAATGCACCTGTTAACATACCGTGCGCGATACACTCGCCGAACTGCGTTTTTGCGGCGTAATCGGGGTCGAGATGAACCGGGTTACAATCGCCCGAGACTGCAGCAAAAAGCTGTACTTCTCGATCGGTAACCAGTCGGCTATAGGTAGCGGTATCGCCGATATTGATCTCGTCAAATGTACGATTAGTAATTTGTTGCGGTACTGGCATAGCTGCGACTCCTGATAAAATACGAGGGTGACGTTCGATCGCTATTGAAGACGATCAATTTAGCTAACATCATACCCAAAAGCGGAGAGATGACCTGCCATGACGACAGATTTTACTGAATTGTTTAATGAAAAATTATCGGCATTGGGTATCACTACAGATATCGATATCCATGAGTTTGACACTATTGTGCAATTATTCGAGGCCGCGTTTAAAAAGCATGCGCATCTGCCGGCGTGTTCGAGCTTGGGTCATGCCTTGAGTTACGCCGAGCTCGATCAATTATCTGCCGATTTCGCGGCCTGGTTGCAGCATGATTCAGGGTTAGAGCAAGGCGACCGAGTCGCGATTCAGATGCCTAATCTCATTCAATATCTGGTGGTTTGTTTGGGAACGCTTCGTGCTGGCATGGTCGTGGTGAATACCAACCCCCTTTATACCGAGCGCGAACTAACGCATCAATTCAATGATGCAGGTGTTCAGCTGCTGGTCGTTCAGGCCAACGTCGCCGCGACGGTGGCAAAAATCCTACCCAATACTCAGGTCCGACAAGTGATCGTAACCGAACTTGCTGATCTACACAGTTTGCCCAAACGATTGCTGATCAATTGGGGAGCAAAGTATCTTAAAAAGATGGTGCCTGAATTCCATATTCCCGGGTCTAAGCGTCTGCGTAGCGTGTTGGCTGCGGGGCGACAGCGCCAGTACCGACCCATCAGTGTCCCCCGTGATGCGCTGGCTATGTTGCAATATACGGGCGGTACCACAGGGCTTGCCAAAGGAGCGATGTTGTCGCATGCCAATTTGGTAGCCAATGTATTGCAGTGCGATGCGGCGTTTGCGACCCATGCAATGAATGGCCCGGGCAATACTTGTATGCAGCCGTTACCGGTTTATCACATCTACGCCTTTACCGCGTCGATGTATGGGGTACACACTGGTGCGCATACCGTGTATCTGCCCAATCCGCGTGATCTCAAGTCGGTAGTTGATGCGATGGCGCAATATCGGCCCGCTTTGTTTTGCGGCCTAACTACATTATTTGTGGCCCTAAGTAACGATGCGGACTTTCGGGCATTGGATTTCAGCCAGTTAAGGGTCACCTTGTCGGGCGGTATGGCGTTAACCGAGGCGGCAGCCAAACGCTGGGAAGATGTTACGGGTTGTAGTGTTTTTGAGGGTTACGGACTAACAGAAACCTCGCCTGTTGCTACTAGTAATCCGGGTAATGGTAATCAGTTGGGGACGATCGGCTTACCCATGCCGTTGACCGAACTCAAAGTGATTGACGACGAGGGCAATGCGCTGGGTACCGACGAAGCTGGAGAATTGTGTATACGTGGCCCCCAAGTCATGCTCGGTTATTGGCAACGGCCCGAAGCGACAGCGGAAGTACTGTCTGAAGATGGCTGGTTTGCAACCGGTGATGTGGCCGTCATACAGTCTGATGGATATACCCGTATTGTTGATCGTAAGAAAGATATGATCCTAGTGTCGGGTTTTAATGTCTATCCTAACGAGCTGGAAGATGTGCTCAGCAAACATCCAGGCGTACTTGAATGTGCCGCTGTGGGCATGCCAGATCCAACCTCAGGGGAGGTGATTAAAATGTTTGTAGTGCGACAGGATCCGGCGCTTACCGAAGCGGAGGTGCGCGACTTTTGTCGCCAACATCTCACCGCCTACAAGGTACCGAAGTTGGTGGCTTTCAGAGATGAGCTACCGAAAACCAACGTCGGAAAAATTCTTCGGCGTGAATTACGAGACGCTGAAACGCAAGCCAGTTAATATTTTAATGCGGCTGCAGCCGCCTGTTGTTGATTATGATTCAGTCTGATGAGGGCGTATTTTTGCGCCCAATCCCCAGCACAATTGTCTATCCTGAAATGCTGCCAGTCTCCGAGCGTAGAGCGGAAATTGCGGCTGCCATTAGTGCGCATCAGGTTGTGGTCATCGCCGGTGAAACAGGTTCGGGTAAGACAACTCAGATCCCCAAAATTTGCCTTGAGCTCGGCCGCGGACGTCAGGCCCGGATAGGGCATACTCAGCCCCGCCGTTTGGCGGCGCGGACAGTGGCTCAGCGGATCGCCGAAGAGCTCAATAGTCCTCTGGGCGGGCTAGTAGGTTATCAAATTCGCTTCAATGACAAAGTCTCCGATGCGACTGCAATCAAACTGATGACCGATGGCATTTTGTTAAGCGAGTTACAGCGCGACCGAGAGCTGCGGCAATACGACACACTGATCATCGATGAAGCTCATGAGCGCAGTCTCAATATCGACTTCATCCTCGGTTATTTGAAGCAGCTATTACTGCGACGTCCAGACTTAAAAGTGATTATTACCTCGGCAACCATCGATGTTGCGCGGTTCTCTGCGCACTTCAATAACGCCCCTGTAATTGAAGTTTCCGGTCGTACATATCCCGTCGAGTTACATTATTTGGGTGATATCGAGGATCGTGACGAAGGCGTCCAGCAGCAAATAGTCACGTTGATCGATGATATTGAAGCTGGGCAATTTGGACCTAGAGGTGATGTGCTGGTATTTCTACCTGGTGAGCGAGAGATCCGCGAGCTGGTTAAGAACCTAAAGGGGCGTGAGAGGGTACAGATTTTGCCGCTCTACGCGCGTTTAAGTAAGGCAGAGCAAGATAAAGTATTTAATCCCTCGGGTCGCGGCATGCGCGTGGTGATCGCGACGAACGTCGCGGAAACATCGCTTACTGTTCCTGGTATTCGCTATGTGATTGATCCTGGTGAGGCGCGAATGTCTCGCTACAGCCATAGAACGCGCCTACAAAGACTGCCGATAGAGGCCATTGCGCAGGCCAGTGCGAACCAACGTATGGGTCGTTGTGGGCGTGTCGCTGCGGGTGTTTGTTTTCGGCTATACAGTGAGCAAGATTTTTTAGGTCGGCCTGACTTTACCGATCCCGAGATTCTACGCACCAATTTAGCGGCAGTTATTTTGAGAATGCTTGAACTCGGCTTGGGTAAAGTGACTGACTTTCCCTTTATTGATCGACCTGAACCCAAGATGGTACGTGACGGATATCAGTTGCTTGAAGAGCTAGGTGCGGTTTCGGCAAGTGGTAAATTGACGGCGCTGGGTCGTAAAATGGCGCACTTGCCTATTGATCCTAAGTTGGCGCGAATGCTGTTGGCGGCATCCGAACGTCATTGCTTAGATGAAGTGCTTGTCATTGTTAGCGCGATGTCGATTCAAGATCCTCGTGAGCGCCCCGCTGACAAACAGGCACAGGCGGACCAGGCACATGCCATCTTCAAACACCCCCAATCGGATTTTTTGGTGTGGGTTAATTTGTGGCGATATTACGAAACGCAGCGTCAGAGCGAAACGCAAAGTCAGTTACGCAAGCTGTGCAAAAAAGACTTTTTGTCGTTTATACGTATGCGGGAATGGCGCGACATTCATGGTCAGTTGGTCATCGCATGTCGTCAGCTTGGCTTAAAGCCCAAAGTGGATTTGGCGGAAGACGAGCATTATGAATCGGTGCACAAAGCGCTGCTCGCAGGCTTGCTCGGCAACGTGGCACAGCAGGATGAAGGGCGTGTGTTTAACGCCGCCCGGCAGCGAAAAATTCAAGTATTTCCAGGCTCCAGCCAATATCGCAAGCCGCCGAAATGGTTGATGGCTGCAGAGATAGTCGAAACTACGCAAGTATTTGCGCGCCAATGCGCGGCCATCGAGCCGGAGTGGTTACTGCGTATTAACCCCCAGTTACTTAAGCGACAATATTATGAGCCCGCTTGGCAACTAAGTGCGGGTAGGGTGATGGCGATTGAACGGGTCACCTTATACGGATTGGTCATTAGCGATGGTAAACGGGTGCATTTTGGTGAGATTGATCCAAAGACTTCTCGTGAGCTCATGATTCGCAATGGATTAGTACCGGGTCATTACAAATCGCCCCCTGCATTCCTAAAAGCTAACTTGGCGCTGATTCGGAGCGTACAGGAGTTGGAGTCTCGAGCACGACGACGAGACTTATTGGTGGATGAAGAGCGGTTGTTTCAGTTTTATGATGAACGGCTACCCGACAACGTTGTGAGCGCGGTAGCACTGGATCAATACCTGCGCAACAATTCCGACAACGATGCGCGCTTACGGCTGATTAGAGATCAAATTCTTACTAAAGATCCGGGAGCAGAAATGGCGGCGCAGTTTCCTGCGACGCTGACCTGTGTCGGTACCGAATACCGGCTCTCGTATCAGTTTGAGCCTGGGAAAGACAGCGATGGTGTCTCGGTGACAGTCCCTTTAGCACTCCTGAATCGTGCTCCTCGCTATCAATTTGATTGGCTAGTACCGGGGTTACTGCGTGATAAATGTATTGCTTTGATCAAAGGTCTGCCAAAGTCACTGCGCAAGCAACTGGTACCTGTGCCCGATGTTGTCGATGGCGCTTTAGCATCGCTAGCAGCTAGCGATGTAGATTTGTGCGCAGCGCTCGCAGGCGTACTCAAAGTTCAGCGGAATGTGAACATTCAACCTGCTGATTGGCAGCTCGACAAACTCGAAGATTTTTATCGAATGAATATCCGGTTAGTGGATGAGCGGGGCAAACTCCTTGCGCAGGGACGCGATATGGCGGCCCACGTTGATCAATTTAGGAGTGATACCTCCAGCCTCGCTAAAACGCTAGTGAACTCTCCTGCGCGTGAGGATATTAGCCGCTGGGATTTTGGCGATCTGCCGGCCCAGTGGCGATCGAAGGCAGCGGGGATGGAGGTCGTGTCCTACCCAGCATTGGTTGCTCGCAGCGATAAAGTTGATATTCGCCTTTTTGATTACGCGGGAGATGCTGTGCTTGCACATCGGCAAGGTTTTGTTTCACTGGCGCTCAAGCGCAGTGCGCAGACCGTCAAGTACTTACGTAAACAGCTGCTTGCGAGTAACCAAGCCGCATTAGCATTGGCCGCTTGTGGCTTGGATAGAGGCCGGTTGGTTCAAGAAATCATCGCTGCCGCATTGCTCCAAGGGCTTGCCCATGATGCTATGCCGCGCACTGAGCGTGCCTTTTTTGACGCGATCGAAGCTGCACGTGCTTCTTGGGTCCCCGATGCCAATGACCTTGAAAGCTTGCTGATGACGACATTGGTTACGCTGACTGACGCCTACAGCCAACTCAATCGATATAGCGACAACGAATATCCTGACAGCCGAGCCGATATCAACCGGCAATTAGACGCGCTGCTGGGTCCAGATTCCGTCCAAAACAGCCCGGCTGAGTGGCTTGCACAATACCCAAGATATGCTAAATCTATACGTCATCGCGCCGAGCGCTTGAGCGGCCAGTATGCGAAAGACCAGCGGATCATGGCGGAGATTGCGCCCTATCTGCACAATTTGACGGTGGCGATCGATCGATATCCTGGTTTGCTGGTGCTTTCGAGCGATGCCTGTCAGTTTCGTTGGATGATTGAGGAATATCGTGTGTCGTTGTTTTCACAGCAACTGGGGGCTAAAATCCCGATATCTGCAAAACGGTTAGATCGGCAATGGCAGAACATCATGACTTGGCTTGCCGCTAACCCGCGTTAAAGCGTGAAGTGAATTGTTAGTTCTGACAACACCAAATGACACTGAATTTGTGGTGAAATTGTCAGCGAGGAGTTTGTACTTTGATAACTAAATATGTATATCTGCAAGTGGTGACCTCTGCTAGTGTTCTAGTGGTTGAAATTAACCATACGTCACCCTATTTATGTCGTTAACTATGCTAATCACGCCATCTCGATTTGCCAAGTGCTTTGTATTATTCGGAGTCCTAGTGACTTCATCTCAATCGTCTATTGCAAATGATGACGATCCGTTCGAGTCGATAAATCGCTCAATATTTGTTTTTAATGACAATGCAGATAGGTATGTTTTACGTCCCACAGCGAAAGTTTATGATGCGATTACGCCGGATGTTGCACAGGCTGGCGTTAATAACTTCTTTAATAATCTGCTCGATGTTAACGGCGCACTTAATGCGTTGCTGCAGGGTCGACTTCACTTCGCGTTAGACAATACTGAGCGCGTTGTAATCAATTCAACATTGGGATTTTTCGGGATGTTCGACGTGGCGAGTGATTTGGGGATACCCCAATATCAAACTGACTTCGGACATACCTTGGCTACCTGGGGTGCGCCTAGGGGTCCCTATGTGATGCTGCCTTTATTAGGCCCCAGCACCGTTCGACGAAGCTTTGGTACAGCATTTGATGCTTATGCCTCGCCGACTGGGCAAATCCGTCAAAATGAAGCTGAATGGGGACTTCGGGCCTTGAACCTTGTGGATTTGCGGGCAAGTCTATTGGGGAGTGAGAATTTGATTTCAGGTGACGCTTATATTTTCGTGCGCGACGCGTATCTGCAGCGCAGGGCGGCGTTAGTCAACGATGGTCAGGCGGTTGATGACTTCTCAGAATTTGATGACGACTGGGAAGAGGATGATCTTTAAACTCCGCCCCTACAGCCAAGCGTTAGGGTGAATTAATGGGCGACGGTAAGGTATTAATTGTCGATGATCGTGCCGACCGAGCTGCTGAATTATTGAGTATGCTGGTCGATGCGGGATTCTCGATTGATATCCAACCAGATGTACAAGACCTTGAAGGAACGCTTGGTCCTGATAGTCCTTGGGATTGTATTATTTGTACGGTCGACCTGATGAATGTCTCTTGGGCTTCAGTGCGGCGCGCTATGCGGGCTTTTGATGTGCAGGTACCGGTGATCACTTTCAGTGACGAAAGAGATCTGGACAGCATGTCGACGGCTTTGGGGCTCGGTGCCGCCGACTTTTTCGTTAGACCAACAGAGAAACCTGGTCTGTTAAGACGCTCGGTTGAGCGCTGTGTATATCACCGACAGTTACAGCGCGAACTCAAGATAAGTAAAGAAAATCTCGAACAGGCCAATACAAAACTGCGCCACTCGCTACGGATATTGGAGCAGGACCAAAAGGCGGGTCGTCAGGTGCAGCGCGCTATGTTGCCGGCTGGTCCATTAAAAATTGCAGATTATTGGTTCAGCCATAAAATATACCCATCGCTTTATCTTAGTGGAGACTTTACCGATTACTTTCGGGTGGGGCCCAATCAAGTAGCGTTTTTTCTTGCCGACGTATCGGGACATGGCAGCTCGTCTGCGTTTGCGACCGTACTGCTGAAAAATTTATTTGCCCGAAAGCGCTCAGCTTATCTCCGGCAAGATGATCACGATATTATTGATCCGCTGAAAATGCTGAAGTTAGCCAATAGTGAACTGCTTGAGTTAGCCGTTAATAAATACGCGACGATGGTGGTTGGTGTGCTTGATCTTGACGCAGAAGTACTACGCTACAGTATTGCGGGACACTTACCACAGCCAATAATGATCACAGATGCCGCTACCTATTATTTGCCAGGCGAAGGCTCACCCGTGGGTTTATTGCCTGAGCCAAGATACAAGGAGCAGGTGGTCGCTTTACCCGATCGTTTTATTTTGTCTGTTCTATCTGATGGCGTTCTAGAGACCATGACAGATATCAATTTAATTGAGAAAGAAAAGCATTTACTAGCGAGTTTGACCGGGCCAGTAGCCAATCCGACTGAGTTGGCAAGACGTCTAGGGCTGGAGGATCTTTCGCAGACGGCAGTGTCAGATGATATCGCCGCTTTGTTTATCAGTCGGGGACTATCATGAGAGGCGGTCGGATTCGTGTAGGAACTGATCAAGGCGCCTATGTTTTAAGGCTTGAGGGCGACGTGCGCTTGACGATGTGTACAGCACTGGATGAATATTTCCAAAAGATTTTCAAAGACCCCAACTTCGTCAGCGTATGGGTCGATTTAACACAAGCCATTGGCATCGATAGCACCACCTTGGGTATGTTGGCTCAGTTAGCGCTCAAGACTCAGGAGCAGTTCCATTTCAAACCCGCTATTTTTAGCTGCGATCCAGGTATCAATCGATTATTGCAGTCCATGGGATTTGAACAGCTATTCGATTTGCGCAGCGATCACTGTAGCGACTCGGGATCTGATTTGGATATCCCTGCGATTGAGAGCACCGAAGGCCAAGTCCGGGCTAAGGTGTTAGCAGCTCACAAGACTTTGATGTCCCTGAACGCTGCGAACCGTGCTGCATTTCAAGACTTGGTTAAAACGTTAGAGACGGATTAAATACACGTTGCCGGCGAGCCATAAACCCGCAATGGGTCGACTCGATGTGCGCTGGCGCCGCACTTTGAATCCCTTTCTCACGTGTCATTACGCGCGCAGAATAAGTGAAATACGAGCCACTCTACAAAATCATGGCCTCAGGTGTGCATTAACCGGCTTTCTTGATCAGTGTTTCTAGAGCGATTTGATCTTCTGCGAATTTGCGAATGCCGTCGGCCAATTTTTCAGTGGCCATTGCATCGTCATTTAAGTGGTATCTAAAAGCACTTTCGATTAGCGCTTCGGGCTTGTCAGCTCCACGACTACTGGCATTGAGTCTTCTGGGTAATGCTCCTGTATCGTTGCTCAGTGCATCGAGTAAGATCGGGCTAATGGTCAGCCTGTCGCAACCGGCCAATGACTCAATCTCGCCGACGTTTCTGAAGCTAGCACCCATGACTACCGTGTTGTAACCGTGATTTTTGTAATGATGGTAAATGTGTGTCACAGACTGGACCCCGGGATCGTCGTCGGCCGAATTCATTTTCAAATCGGTGTTGGCGACATGCCAATCAAGAATACGACCGACAAAGGGTGAAATAAGAAAAACCCCGGCATCTGCGCAGGCCTGCGCCTGAGCAAAGCCGAATAGCAGCGTTAGATTGCATTGAATGCCCTCGCGCTCAAGTATTTCTGCGGCGCGAATACCTTCCCAAGTTGCGGCAATTTTAATCAGCACCCGCTCAGTACCGATACCCTGTTGCTGATAGCGTGCGATCAGGTCGTGTGCCTTGGACACCGTAGCGTCTGTATCGAAGGATAAGCGCGCATCCACCTCAGTACTAATACGGCCGGGAATGATCTGTAGAATTTCTCGCCCCACACTGACAGCAAAATGGTCGCAGGCAGCGGCGATATTATGCTCAGCAGCCTTGGTTTCACGCAGCTGCTGTGTAAAACGCGGCATGGCGGCGGCCTTCAGTAGTAGTGAAGGGTTAGTCGTTGCGTCGGTGGGTTTGAGCCGCGCAATGGCTTCAATATCGCCGGTATCTGCCACGACGTCGGTCATTGAGCGCAGTTGATCTAACTTATTCATAGACGGCCTTGAAGTAGTTGAAGGAACAAGCATAACGAGCAATTGGGGTGAAACCAAACGTAAATAGAGCTTATCGCATATGATTGCTCGCTCTTGTTGCACATTAACCACGGTGTTGGCGGATATTTTGATTAAGCATTAGATGGGAACTTTAACAGGATTCATCGTTATTCAGTTTTAGGCGCGACGGGAGATGAACTTCTGGCTCATATATTGATTTAAACAATTGAGTCGATATGTGGCGGCTTTGTAATCAGCGGCGATAAGTCGACATTCTTTGAAAGCCTATATCGAGTGCTCGTCATTATGGGGTTTGTCGACAGGTCTATTAAAACACTCAGAGCTGGGCATTAATCTGCGCTCTGAGCACTTGCATATATCTAGGGCAACCCTGTATCGGTATAGGCGGACTGTCGGGGCGTTAAAAGATATCTGCAATCGCGCCGCTTATTGGTACTACAACAAACCGCGCTGTCTAACCAGAAATCCCGATCAGGAATTTGATGTTAACAACTGACAGGCGAGTTGCTTCTCACAGTAAGCGCCATTGCATCTGTGAGGGTGTCGAAGTTCGCGCTATCGGTGTGCGCGTTTTCGCTGAGATGACGTCTGAAGGCGCGACCACCAAACTGCCCCTGATAGAGTCCTAGTAAATGTCTACTGATGTGGTTTAGCCGACTACCTTCCTTAAGCGATTGTTCAATATAAGCGCGCAAATTGTGAATAATGTCTTCGCGTTTCAGTGCTAGATCGACCGTATCAAAGAAGGCACTGTCGACATCGCTGAGTAGCCAAGGATTCTGATAAGCGGCGCGGCCTAGCATGACACCGTCGATGTGTTTGAGGTGCGCTTCACTCTGCGCGAAATCGGTAATTCCACCATTGAGTACAATGGTCAGCTCGGGGAAATCCTGTTTGAGTTGATAAACCCATGGATAATTGAGTGGTGGAATTTCACGATTTTCTTTGGGAGAGAGTCCCGACAGCCATGCTTTGCGGGCATGGACAATAAACACCTCACATCCACCCTCAGCCACGGTACCGACAAAATCTCGGAGTAGCGTATAAGTCTCTTGGTGATCGATACCGATGCGTTGCTTGACGGTGACAGGAATGTCGACGGACTGCCGCATGGCGTCAATGCAATCGCGTACCACAATTGGTTCTGCCATTAAGCATGCACCGAAGCGCCCATTTTGTACTCGATCCGAAGGGCATCCACAGTTTAAATTGATTTCATCATAACCCCAGCTCTCCCCAAGTTTGGCGCTGCTTGCGAGGTCGGCAGGTGAGGATCCGCCCAGTTGTAATGCGATGGGGTGTTCGGCGGTATCAAAACGCAAGTGCCGTTCTACATCGCCATGCAAAAGTGCCCCAGTAGTGACCATTTCGGTATAGAGACGGGCGTGCTGGGTCAGCTGGCGCCAAAAGTAGCGACAGTGCCGGTCGCTCCAATCCATGCAAGGGGCAGTACAAAAGCGCCAGGGAGAAGTGTTGTCATCAGTCATGCGCTGTATGATATCCGATTATGAGTGCGAGGTATTCGTCCTCCTTACCTACTGCGTCAGCCTTTTTAGCCTAAGCTATTGATGAGGACGAAATCGAGTTACCGTCGTTTGATGTGACGCGTAGTCCCTATTTCAATATCAATTTGACCCTGCGCCCGGATTCGACGTTTTGAGGCGTGTTGAGGGTCAGTAATCCATAGCTGTAAAGACCTATGCTGGGTGCTATTGTCAGGGATTGGGATCACACAGGCGTGCATAAATGAAAGCGGATATAGGCGTTAATCGTCGGCAAATGATTCAAGGTTTGGGCGCTACTTTAGGTGTCTTGGCATTACGTGGATTTACCGTACACGCCGCTGCGGATGCCCATTTCACCCATGGCATTGCAAGCGGTGATCCGCTCGCTGATCGGGTCATTGTATGGACGCGCGTATTGCCCGGAGATGGTTCGGCAACCGCTATTGACTGTCAGTGGCAGGTTTCTGAAGATGAGGCATTTGGTCGCGTGGTTTCGGCCGGTAGTTACCAAGCTACCGCCGATCATGACTTCACCGTTAAGGTTGACGCCACAGGACTCAAACCCGCCGAGCACTATTTTTATCGCTTCATAGCCAATGGTGTTGTCTCACCCGTAGGTCGTACCCTGACATTACCCGTGGGGCAGGTTGAGCGCTTTCGTATGGGCGTTTGCTCCTGCTCAAATTACCCTCAGGGCTACTTTAACGCCTATCAAGATATAGCCCATGCTCAGCTCGATGTCGTTTTACACCTAGGCGACTATATCTATGAGTATCCAGACGGCTATTACAGTAATGCTTTTGCGTTAGCGTCTTTAGGACGCCATGTTGTACCTGATAACGAGTTGTTGCGTGTCGAGGACTATCGCATGCGCTATGGCTTGTATCGCACCGATCCTGATCTGCAGGCAGCGCATGCG